>CAMYJO010000003.1 GCA_947258755.1 uncultured Gammaproteobacteria bacterium | reverse complement strand
TAACGACTGGGACAATTGGGACAAGATACCTCATTCAAGACCTCCTGCTTATCGGCCGAAAGGGAAGAAAGAACCAGTGTTTCAAGGTGATAGAGCAGGTGACAGATCACATGGCGGTAGCAAATGGAAAAAATGGGATAGGTATCGTGATTGGAAGGAAGGAAAACCGCGGAGTGGTACATATGATGAGAATGGAAGAAGATTAAGAGACTAAGTAAATGAACTTAAATGAACTGAAAATAACGTTCGATATTGACAACATCTTTGATGTTACAGTCACGATATTTTCTGACGCGTTAAAAAACTGTAATGTAGAATTAGAGCAATTAAATGATAGACAAAAATTGTTTTCTTTTTATGAAAAATATATTAGTTACCCTATCGATGGATATAAAGATGACGTAGATAGTGAACGAGAAGATTTTTATGAAACAATTTTGATTATGTCTTGGGCATTTTTTAGACAATGGGCGAAATGCGTTATGGAAAAAAATACCTATACATGGCGATGTCCTTATCATTGCTCGGCTTTTTTATCGTCTTACAGGGGAATGCATACTGGGCGGATAATAAAACAGTGGGCTATGGCCTATTTTTTGGTCTCTTCATTATGCCGCTATATACGGCAGCGTTGTTAGGTAAATTGACTCGAGCCAAGGCTGATGCTGAGCAGGCCAATAAGGCGAAAAGTCAGTTTCTGGCAAACATGAGCCATGAAATCCGGACGCCAATGAATGGTGTACTAGGCATGATCGACTTATTGCTGGGGACGCCACTTAATGAAGAACAAGGACACTTTGCCAAGACGATACGCACATCAGCAAAAAATCTATTAGTGTTGATTGATGATATTCTGGATATCTCTAAAATTGAATCTGGCAAGCTGGCTATCCATAAGAATAATTTTGACTTGCATGCGTTTTTGAATAGTACCGTTACCATGCTTTCTCCGCAGGCTAATGATAAGAAGCTGAGATTGCAGTTACATGTTGACCCGCATACCCCTTATTTGTTGTTCGGTGACGACATGCATCTCAGGCAAGTGCTAATCAACCTGATAGGCAATGCGATTAAATTTACACACGAAGGTAGTATCGATGTGCATGTCCGTTGTGTACATGAAGATGGTAGTAATGCCAGTATCTATTTTGAAGTTCGTGATACCGGAATAGGAATTGCTGAGGAAGTGCAAGAAAGCATTTTTGAGGACTTTACCCAAGCAGATAACACCATTACTCGGAAATATGGCGGCACAGGACTGGGCACCACTATCTCAAAACAATTAGTGGCATTGTTGGGTGGAGAGATTGGTTTGCAAAGTAAGCCTGATGTCGGCACCAAAATATCGTTTACTATACCATTAGAAAAACAAACCTATAATTCTGACAAGCACAAGCTTGACGGGAACGTTTTGATCATCAGCAGGGATCCAGAGTTGGTAGATAACCTGCGTGAATGGTTGACTGCATGGGGTCTGCAAGCAAGCTTCCACCAAGAACTGATCGCGCATGCAAAAATGGAAGATATTATTTCAGGCGATTTAAATCGTATCGTGTTGATGGATGAGCATTGTCTGTCAGACCCAATTACCTTTGCAAATGATTTTAGCGGTAGAAACACCTTATCCAGGCATGGTCTTATTCTGATTCGCAGAAAGTCAGAGCCGCCAGCGCAGGCATTACTTGAGGCGGGATTTTCTTCAGTGTTGGTGTTGCCGATTATTCAGTCAGTTATGTTTAATGCCTTGCATGCGATATATGCCAGGCTTCCGCAAGATGACAGGACGGTTCCGTTTTCATTGTCGGTACGGCAAGGCGCGAGTAAAACAGATAGCGTAGGCAGGAATATTCTGGTCGCTGAAGATAATGCAGTCAATCAGGAAGTCATATCGACTATTCTTAAAAAAGCCGGGCATAAAGTTACCTTGGCCAAGGATGGAGAAATAGCCTTGGATCTGTTGGAAGAAAGTACATTTGATGTCGCGATCGTTGATATGCACATGCCGGGTAAAAGCGGGCTGGAAGTGATCAAGTTACATCGTTTTATGCAGCCTGCAAATAATGATATGCCGTTTATAGTCTTATCAGCGGATATTTCCAGTGATGCTTCAGATGATAGCAAAGAAGCCGGTGCGGCTGAGTATTTGATTAAACCAATTGACCCCTCTCGATTATTGCAGGTAATAGATCAGCTTACAGATGAAATTCCTGACTTGAATTCCATGTATCGGGAAGCGGAGGATAAAGCGGGAATTATGGTGGATGACGGCAGTAATATTCTTTCTCGGAAAGTGCTAGATGATATCAGAAAGATGGATGACAATCCGGAATTCGCCATTAAACTGATTGAGAATTTTCTTGAAGATGCGATAGTGTTTATTCGTGATATAGAAAAGGCCTGTCACAATGAAGATTACCATACAGTTGGTGAAAGTGCTCACGCCCTAATGGGGGGTGCAGCAAATCTAGGTGCTATTGCTGTCTATGATGCATGTAAAAAGCTACAGGCCACTGCGGCGAACCGTGAGGGTAAAAAGAATTGTTTGCATGAATCTCGATTACTGCAGGCTGCAATGCGGCAATCAAGAATTGAAATGATGGACTATATAGAAAAGTCAAAGATAGAGCCTGCTGCAGTCGAGCGGAGTGCTGGGAATTCTTTGCGTTCGGAAAAAGATTTACTTGACCAATAGATTTAAACGTTCTAATTAAGTCAGAAGTAATAATGTATGACTTATGACTGATGTTTTTCCTTGTTACCTGGAAAGCCGAAACGACCACTTCAAGTGGTCTTTTCGGCATTGCCGGCAAGCAGTTTTACATTTAATGATGTACGACGCGAACTAAATTACGGTCGATGATCTCATTTCAGTATTCATATTTTTGATCTTATTGTTTTGCGCTCGTACCAGGCGATGCATTGTTTTTAGCTCACGTTCAGAAATTTTCATCGCCGAATCAACCCACATATTGGTGATATCATGCAGCTCCTGATATGAGACCTGATTATAACAGTTTCTGGTATGTCTAATTAATTTTTGCGCATTGCTACGCCGATTCGTTTGGCGTATGTATTCCCGTAAGGCAAGATCGCCTTTGCCTGGCTCTGCTAGAATATCAACAATCCCCATTTCATGAAGTTCCTCGGCACTATAAAGCTTACCACTGAGGATGATATGTTCAGCTAAAGATGAATTAACGCGTTGGCGTAGAAAGCTGTAAGCACCCATGCCTGGGAAGAGATTGAATAACACTTCGGGGAATCCAAGTTGTGTGCCACGTTCCGCTATTAGGACATTACAGGATAATGCTGCCTCGAGTCCGCCTCCTTGTGCACTTCCTTGTATCAATGCGATGGTGGTGATAGAGGAGTCCAGACTGACAGACATTTGATGAACGATGTCTATACAATTAATGGCATAACGCAATAAAGTATCTCTGTCCTGTTGTTGTATCAATTGCAGGAACAAGTTTAGATCCCCTCCTAGATTGAATACATCCGGGATGGATGATGCCAAGACCATATATTTCAGGTTGGGCTCCCGCTGTTGTTGCTTGTCAATCATTACCTTGCGTGCAACTGCTTGCTGAAACAAGCGCAGTTCCTTTAGTAATTGAATATTAAAGCAGGGGCGGGGCTCAGGTTGCATATAGAAGAATGCTGCGCCGAGTTCGTCATTGATTTGATAATGTGCCTGTTGCAAGTTAGCTTTCATTAACGGTAGTTGCTCGATCGTATCTGTGCTAGACATTTAAAGATTCTCCATGGCTCAATTAATAGGGCAGTCACAAACTATTATGCAATAAGCTTGCCTGTAATCGGAAATCATTTTGATGAGAATTAGTATCGACTTATGTAGTAATATAGTTTCGTTTATTCTGTATGTGCCACAAAAAATAAAAGTATTATTTAAAAAATATGCAATTTCTTTTTAACTAATACCATCAGCAAGTTTACAAGTGTTAGTCAGCGTTGAGATTAATCGGTGTGTATCAATTATTATTGTAATGTAAAACAATTAAAACAGGAGATGACTCAAGTATTTCAGATATATTCTGTACTATTAATGCGGAAGTGAAATTGTAATAGCGCTCAATTTAGGTGCAAGGCTAATACGTTTAATGCCTAAGCTTGGTTAAAAAGTCATATTTATGCGGCAATTTTGACGCAATCGCTGCAACTGTCAAAATAATGGTCATCAGTACTGCAGCGTAGTTAGCGAGTGTGAGTGTGGCTTAGGGAACCATCTTGTCGATAAACAGCAGGCCCTCTCAAGATTGAGAGGGCCGTAGGACCTATATGTAAAGACGGGAGCAGTTATAACTGTGATTAGTTCTTGTCAAAGACGTATTCTTTGTTGCTTCCCTGTTTGCGAACTGCGCCTATAAGTGCGTCATTAACGGTATTAACGCCGGCCTTTGCTTGCTCCTGCTTTTTCTTGCTGATATATGCTTGACGCTCTTTACTTAAACGGTTGATTTGCTCGCGTATCTGCTTGCGTTCCTTGGCCTTGCCGCCGATATAGGTTTTTTGATCGCTTGTGCTCATGCTTTGCATCGCAGCAGGGAGATGCTCCTGTTCAATTTTCTTAAGATCTACATTTCCTTGTTCCATCGCATCAACCAGGTCCCATTTGGAGTTGTTATACATCGGCGATGCTTTGGATTGCGTTCGGCTCGCTAATAAGCCAGTTGATACTTCTTCAGCTTTTACGTCTTCGGAGTCCTGACGCTTTCTTTTCTGTTGGCCGTCTGCCCCATAGGGAACATAGGTTTTGTTCAAGGCCGAGTTTAACTCAACAAGCTTTTTATCTTGCGGAGCGTCGATATGAACAATGCGGTGATTGTGATCAATGCTCATATAATCACCGCCTGCCAATACAGCACCTTCCTTCCAACCGCTTTTCATGCCTTGTTTGATATTGCCTGCATGAATGGTATTAACTGTTATGCCTTTTGATTTTGCTTTGGCGATGGCCTCGCGGAAAGATATGGGTCCTTGAGAGAATGACTCATTGCCGGCAATGAAAATGGCTTTGATATCATTATCTGATGAGCTCCATTGTAAATCCGTAACAGCATTGTTGATGACATAACCGCAATATTCATCGCCGCCATTGGTTGTTAATGAGAATAATGCCTCCGAGACTTGATCCAGCTCGCTCGTCAGCGTACTAAGTTGACGAACATAGCCTTTATTCCGTGACAGGCTATTATTACCATATTCGTACACTGCGACTTCAAGCCTTGGTTTTATACCGTTCCTGCTGGACCGCGAGAATTCATTGACCACCTGCCAGAGCTGGTCGCGTGTTTGGTTAATGAGACCGCTCATGCTGCTACTGGTGTCAAGTAAGATAGCGAGCTGTATGCGAGGCACCTCCTGTTGCTGAATAATGGTGGTTCTTGCATTAGCCGGAGAGTCTGCATCCGGATAAAAACTGATGACGGCTGTGGTAAAGGCTATCAGGCCGGTGGCAATAAGTTTATTGTTCATGATGTTCTCCTGTTAGTTTGATCAAATGTTGATAGTTTGTTTAATGCCAGTTGTGCACTCCTGTAGGCATGTTCAAACTGGCTTGTTCTATTTGTAGTGATAGTCCTATCTTTCTTGTTGCTAAAGAAGCGAGTGGGTATAAATGTGAATAAAGCCTGGAGCAGAAAGAAGGTCCACAGGCTGAGTAGTAGACTATTGCTTGTTTGCCAGGCAAAAATAGCAGCTGTCAGGCTGAAAACTGTCAGAAGTAAGTCTGATAATGAAGAAAAAAGGCTATTATAATAATACAAGGAGCGGATCAGCCAGATAGCCAGAATATGCAGCCCCAGATACAATAATAGTGAATCTGCGAGGATGGTATTAAGGATCATTAATAAAGCCCAGATAGCGAATAGACTAACGCGACCGGTTTTCTCAGTGCTACGCACAAGGAGATAAATGACATAGCTTAGCGACAGTATATTAATCAATAGCCGGAAGACTAAGCCACCACTGAACAGGCTAGCCAATCCAAAGAATATGACACTTCCAACAATACTGATCAGCAATGCCAGGCCGACACCTTCAAAGTAGCTCGGTTTACTGTTCATGTTGACGACCTCTGCTGTTTTTCCTGCAGAAAGGCGACTTCTACATCATCCTCACTGATTTGGAACTTATCTTGAAATATGTAGAGATCTGAATTGTCTGCCGAATTTTCCTCGCCAAGTAATTCCTGTTTTTGTTTTACGGTCAACAGACGGCTTTTGTTCTCAGTTATAGATTCCTGGACATCATTGATAGTGAACTCTATTTGTTCAAGTTTACGTTTTGCAAGCTTGAAATATTGATTGGTTTCTAGCCTGCGTTTGATCAACTTGCGTGCGAGATCCTCATTTCCAGAATCAAAACAGACATCCATTTCTTTTTGAATTTGTGCCAAAGTTCGTTCAAACTCACGATGCTGATCTAGCATTTGCAAGCTTTGATGTTGTAGCTGTTTTAAATAGGCCTGGTTGTCATTGATATTTTCTTCCATTTCCCTGATGGCCTGCTTAAGCAAAGCATCTGGTTCTTCCAGACGGTCAAGGACGGCGTGCATGTCTGCACGGAATAGTCGGTTGATGCGTGTAATCAATGCCATGATATTCTCCTCTAGGATTGTCGATTGCGATGAAGAAAGTGTAGATGGGACAGGGAACAAATATCAGGCAGAAATATGTAAAATACCGATACAGAAGTTTACATAAAATTTACATGTATCGGTGTCAAGAAACTGCTATATTCTGAGGATATGACGCGAAAACCCACTATATTAATTGTCGAAGATGAGGAAGCGATTCGTGCGGGCCTGATTGACGTACTGCTTTACCATGGATATTCCGCAGAGTCAGCGAAAGATGGTGACCAAGGGCTGAAGATGGCCCTTAGTGGACAGTATGATCTGATACTGCTGGATGTCATGCTGCCGGGTCTGGACGGCTTTACAATATGCGAGCGGATCCGTCAGCAAGACCGCGAGCAGGCCATCATTATGCTAACTGCGAAAAATCAGGATGATGACATTATTCAAGGATTGCAGTTGGGTGCGGATGACTATGTATCCAAGCCTTTTTCTGTGGCGCAATTGGTATTGCGGATTCAGGCAGTACTGAGGAGGGCGCACATTGGTATCGAAACTGATAATCTTATACGCCTTGGCAGTGACCATGTTATAGACATTCGCAATATGTCTGGCCGATTAGGTGACCGGGATATCGTATTTACGCGACGTGAGACCGATATCCTGCAGTACCTGAGCGCCAATCCAGACCGGCCGGTTTCACGTGACGAGCTGCTCAATAAAATATGGGGATACGCAAAAAATATAGACCTGGACACCCGGACTGTTGATATACATATAGCCAAGATTCGACGTAAGATAGAAGCTACACCATCAAAACCGGAGTTTCTGTTAACGGTTCGTGGTGCTGGTTATCGCCTGGTGGTGGAATAATTTGCGTTATCACCTATTCAAAAACTGGAGTAAAACGCGCTTACGCATTGCGCTTGTTCTATTCTTTCTGGCATTAACTATACCTACGATCGTGTTGATTCAACAAGCCAGCAGGCAAATGAAATGGGAAGCCTTTCATCAGCAGCGCACGCTCGCAGAAGAATTGGTAAAAAGGATTGATAGGCAGTATCTTGAGTTGTTGAATCAGGAAAATGCACGCGCATTTACCGATTATACTTTTCTGAATGTAGTCACTTCTGGAAAATCGAGTGTGCTACAGCGATCACCATTGTCAGCGTTCCCACCCAAGGCATACATGCCCGGTGTTATAGGTTATTTTCAAATAGATAGTGCAGGCCATTTCAGTTCGCCATTATTACCGGCAAGCGATGGACCCGGTAGTAATGAAACGCTATCGCCACAAGATTACAAGCAACGCCTATTGCTTTCACAAAATATCCAGGCCACCTTGAGTGAAAATAAGTTACTTCAACAGTCGAGACAACAAGTCGAAGCCAGTCCTCTACCATCCAGTGAAGCTGTCATTGCTGCGAAAATGACAGCAGCACCAGAAAGCCAAAGTGACATTGCTGACAGCCAGGCAGGTTTTGACCAACTGCAAAGACAGCGAAGATCACCGCAGGCATCGCAGAAAACCTATTCCGGAAGTCTCGGGAAAGTAGAAAACCTGAAATTAAAGGAAGCTTATTCGCGCTTGGATAAGCAGGATAAAAAGAAACTACAGGTTGCGAGGCAGGGGGTTGCTCCTAAAAGATCTGTGTTACGAAAGGAGCGTAATGTTTTACCTGGTCTTAAGCAAGAGACAGAGCTATCAGCAGACAGTACCATGCAGGATACTGGCTTTCGTATCAATATTTTTGAAAGCGAGATAGATGCGCATGAGTTCAGCATGCTTGATAGTGGACACTTTGTTCTATTTCGTAAGGTCTGGCGTGGTGGGCAACGTTATATACAAGGTATCTTGATCGAGTCGGGACCATTTCTTGCCAGTATCATCGGAAGTACCTATAGTAGTAGCATCGTATCCAACAACAGTAATCTCCTGGTTGCCTATCAAGGGAATGTCTTGTCAGTACTGGATGCGAATGTAGGCACTGCTTATCAAAGTACTCGTGGCGGTGATCTACAGGGCACTTTGTTATTAAAAGAACGCCTGTCATCCGGGCTGGAACAATTGGAGCTAATATTCAGTGTAAGCAAGCTCCCTGTCGGTCCGGGTGGTGCAATTATTAACTGGCTTTCTATAATCATCATGTTGGTTTTATGTGGTGGATTTCTACTTATTTATCGCTTGGGTTTAAAGCAGATTCATCTTACTCGTCAGCAGCAGGATTTTGTTTCTGCTGTTAGTCATGAGCTTAAAACTCCTCTGACGTCGATCAGGATGTATGGGGAGATGTTGCGTGAAGGCTGGGTTAGTGAACAGAAAAAGCAGGGTTATTATGATTATATCTATGAAGAAAGCGAACGCCTATCGCGTTTAATTAATAATGTCTTGCAGCTGGCCAGAATGACACGAAATGATATCAAGCCTGACCTAAAGCAACTCACCATCGCGGATATACTGTCTACCGTTGAGGATAAAGTTAAATCAAACGTCGATAGAAATGGCTTCCTGTTAAACATTATTCGTGATGAAAATACCGAGCAAAGAAGCTGTGATGTCGATATAGATTATTTAACCCAGATATTTATCAACTTAACTGATAATGCGATTAAATTTGTTACAGCAGATGACAAAAAGCAAATAGATATAGGGTGTAGGCCTGGTAAAGATAATTTATTACAGTTTTATGTTCGTGATTACGGACCGGGAATAGAAAAAGACAGTTTGCATAAAATATTTCATTTATTTTATCGTCCCGGTAACGAGCTTACGCGTACGACCTCTGGTACCGGAATCGGATTGGCGCTGGTTAAAGAGTTAATCGAGGCAATGCGCGGTAGTGTTGACGTCGTTACCCACGAGCACGGTGCCGAGTTTCGATTGTTGTTAAAAGCCAGTTAAATTCTATTCGTTTAATTAAGTCAGCACTGAAACTGTCGATATAGGCATATTAGCAGTTGTTAGGATAAGTAAGAAATATGGAAGAATTGCGCTGTGCTGATAGACTGTAGTTATGGTGCGACTGTACAGCTGACTCATTGACTGCACCTCATGTATAGTACAAATGCGCTGTTATAGTGCACACAGAGCTGTATTAATATATAAAAACAATAACTTACATGTGTTTTTGAATGGCATGTATGTTGCCTAGGCTATAGATGAGTACTTTTATGATACCTGTATTAAATTATGTGAAAGGATAACGATGCAATCAGATAAACCCGCGACGATGTGCCCAACTTCTCTGATAAACGAACTGCCGCCACTTGCCCTGGATGAAAAGGCCATTTCGGAGGATTTCAGGCGCTATTTTAACCGTACCCTTGGCAGAGATAAGCATCACTGTACTTATCATTACCTTTATGAGGCACTGGCGTATACGATACGTGATCGGCTGATGGAACGGTGGAAGAATACCCGTGATGCCTATGAAAAGAGCCACGCCAGACAAACCTGTTATTTGTCATTGGAGTTTTTGATGGGGCGAGCATTGGGTAATGCGGTTCTTAATCTCGGTATCACAGATGCCGTTACAGATGCACTATACGACTTTGGTATCAAGCTAGAGGAATTGGCAGATAGCGAACATGATGCGGGCCTGGGCAATGGTGGTCTGGGTCGTTTGGCGGCCTGTTTCCTGGATAGCTGCGCGACATTGCAGTTGCCGGTTATGGGTTATGGTCTACGATACGATTATGGTATGTTTCGGCAGGAGATCAGGGATGGGTTCCAGGTAGAGGAACCTGACAACTGGCTACGCGACGGCAATCCTTGGGAGCTTGAGCGCCCTGAATTTACTCAAACTATAAAATTTGGCGGGCATACCGAAACGCATAGGGAGCAGGATGGCTCTGTTACGATTTATTGGAACTCCTGCGATGATGTTCTGGCAATCCCTTATGATATTCCTGTTCCAGGTTATGGCAATGATACGGTCAACAGCCTGCGTTTGTGGAAATCCACGTCAACGGATGAATTTAACCTGGAAGAATTTAATGCCGGTGATTATGCTGAGGCAGTAGCGGCGAAGAATGACGCCGAACATATCACCATGGTTTTATACCCGAATGATGCCAGTGAGAATGGTAAGGAATTACGTTTACGTCAACAGTATTTTCTTGCCTCAGCGAGCCTTCTGGATGTTATGCGCCGATGGGAGGAAGTGCATGATAGAGATTTTGATGGATTTACTGACAAACTTTGTTTCCAGTTAAACGATACCCATCCCAGTATTGCCGTCGCTGAATTGATGCGCATTTTAATCGATAACTATGATCTCGGCTGGGACAAGGCTTGGGGTATCGTGACTAAATCCATGGCTTATACTAACCATACATTGTTACCTGAAGCCCTGGAAAAATGGCCAGTGCAGTTGTTTGAAAAACTATTACCGCGATTGCTGGAGATCATCTACGAAATTAACGCACGCTTTCTTGCCGAGGTCAGTAATCACTGGCCGGGAGACGCTGACAGGATACGTCGCATGTCAATCATTGAGGAAGGTGAAGTACCCATGGTACGTATGGCCAATCTCGCGATTATAGGCAGTTTCTCTGTCAATGGTGTGGCCGAGTTACATTCGCGCTTGCTGGTAGAAGACCTGTTTCATGACTTTTATGAATTGTGGCCGGAAAAATTCAACAATAAGACCAATGGAGTAACACAAAGGCGTTGGTTACTTATGTGTAACCCGCTACAAAGCAAGTTAATGGGTAAGTATATTGGCGATCGCTGGGTTACAGACCTGGAACAGTTGCGAACTTTGTCGACCCATGTAGATAATCCTGAGTTTCGACAAGGCTGGCTACAGGTAAAGCAATCTAATAAAAAGAAGCTGGCGGACCTGGTTGAGGAAGAATGTGCCGTCAGGTTTAATACCGAGGCAATGTTCGACATCCAGGTCAAGCGTATACATGAATACAAGCGACAGATTCTGAACGTACTGCATGTCATACATCTTTATAATCGGGTTAAGCGCGGCGATTGTGACAATTGGACCAAGCGTTGTGTATTGATAGGTGGCAAGGCTGCACCCGGATACGCTATGGCAAAAATGACAATAAAATTAATCAATAATGTTGCCAAGGTTATCAATAATGATCAGGAAGTGGGTGATAAGCTTAAATTGGTATTTTTCCCTAATTACAGAGTTTCCGCGATGGAAATAATCTGCCCCGGCGCCGATCTTTCTGAGCAAATATCAACAGCTGGCAAAGAAGCGTCGGGTACTGGCAATATGAAGTTTATGATGAATGGTGCTGTCACTATAGGAACACTGGATGGTGCCAATATCGAAATCCGGGAAGAAGTGGGTGATGAGAATTTCTTCCTGTTTGGGCTTGATGCCGCAGAAGTCAAGGAAATGCGCAAAGATTATAACCCGACCGCAATTATTGATGGCGATGATGACCTTAAGGCAGTCATGCAACTCCTGCAAAGCGGGCACTTTAATCAATTTGAATCCGAATTGTTTAATCCCATTATCGACAGCATCTACAATGAGCACGACCCATGGTTAACAGCTGCGGATTTCCGCAGTTTCGTTGATGCCCAGGAACGTGTTGCAGAAGCTTACAGGGACAAGGAGCGCTGGACGCGCATGAGTATTTTAAATACGGCTAATAGTGGTAAGTTCTCTACTGATCGCACCATGCTCGATTATAATGCTGACATATGGAAATTGAAGCCGACATCGCCCGAATAATGCTAAATGTAGCTGGTGCTGTGTAGGAGAATGTAATTTTTTTAACGCGTATGCTGTTGTTGCCGCTGTGCCGGATTAGCAGAACGCTTGCCGACAGTATTCTGTTTCCCGTATAGAAATTTAGGCGCACCCTTAATGCCAGAGCGATTAAAGTCACGCAATATGTATTGTGTTGCCAGTTCCTTATCGACAGATAGTATCTCTGTCATCGCTGTGTATACTAATCCGAACAGGCGTTCCAGTGAAAATTTGTGCGTCTGAGCTGTCTGCTGATAGAGCCAATCACTGAGTCGCATGAAATTCTCAAATGCTGTGGTACCAAGTATCAGCTCTATACTGCTGCTGAATCTGCCGGAGTTGGCTATCATATCCCAATAACGTGCAAAGCGAACCATTCTTTGCATATTTTCAAAATTAATAAGATCGTTACATAGGATGTTATAGGGTGGGTCCGGGTTGAAGCGCAGGCCATATGCTTCGGTGTGACGAATGATCGGTGTACCCTTTAGGCGTTTAAGGATGCCAACCTGTATTTCATGCACGTGCATTGATGCCAGCTGGTTGAAGCCGCGGGCAAAGGTTTTTATATCTTCGCCAGGGAGTCCTACAATTAAATCAGCGTGAATGTGGGCATGGCTATGGTCTCGTAACCAGCAAAGATTATTCATTGTCCGCTCAGCATCTTGCTTGCGGCTAATCCGTTTCTGAACCTCCGGGTCCATGCTTTGTATGCCAATTTCAAATTGCAGACTTTGTGGGGGAAAGCGCGCGATCATTTCTTTGAGTTTTTCTGGCAAATGGTCGGGTATCAACTCAAAGTGCAAAAAAAGCTTATTTTCTCCCATCTTGTCGAGAAAAAACTGCATGATGCGCAGGCTGCTATCGATTTTAAGGTTAAAGGTACGGTCAACAAACTTGAAATGTCGTGCCCCACGTAGATATAGCTCCTGCATTGCCTGCAGAAACAGTTCGATGTCAAATGGCCATGCCGTTTTATCCAGTGCCGACAGACAGAACTCACACTTGAATGGGCAGCCGCGTGATGCCTCGACGTATATTACGCGATTGCGTATATCTTCATCAGTATATTGTGCATACGGTAACTGGATAGCATTCAATGTAGGGACAGGTGCCTGGATGACTTTGTCATTAGGTAAATGCCCGGCAATGATGCGCTGGCAGAGATCGGCAAATACAAGATCGGCCTGACCGGTGATCAAATAATCACTCTGTTTTACGATTTCTTCTAATTCAAATTCGTAGCTGACCTCGGGGCCGCCAATAATAATGGTCACCTCGGGTCTGATGGTTTTAATCAGCTTGATGACCTGGCATGTCTGTTCCAGGTTCCAGATATAGACGCCAAAACCGATAATATCTGCTTGTGTCGACAGCAGGTCCTCAGCAATATCGATCGGGCGGGAATTTACGATATATTCCTGGATAACTGTTTCATCGAGTAATGTACCCATATTGGCGCGCAGGTAGCGTAATCCAAGTGCGCAATGGATATAGCGGGCATTCAAGCTGGTCAATATTATTTTGGGCATGATGTTCATATCGTCAGTCAGTATTTACTGACCAGGAAAAAACTGTATCTTACTATAGGCCGGTTTTTTATGGTAATTTAGTTGGTAGCAGGGTAATTTATCCAGGCAGCGGATATTTCAGGTCATGGTGAGTATTTATAAAACAAGAATGGTTGTCAGTGCTGTCATTGGCTTATTTTGTCTGCTGATGACAGGCTGTTCATTACCTAAGCCGGAATTATTTAATCGTGAGGTCAGTCGACAGCAACTGGACATGAATGTCTTATGGGCCGGTCGGTTTCCATTAGTGTATTACCGCAGGCAACAGGATAACACCGGTGGAAAATTGCATGTTTACCTGGGTGGAGATGGCGTTCCCTGGCATCATTTAATTCATAAGTCAGAAGATCCTGGCCCCTATAGCCCAATGGTGCTGCAATTGATGGCGCAGGACAGGTCGCCCAGTATTTTTCTCGGCCGTCCTTGTTATCAGGGTTTAGCGAGACTATCTCCTTGTAATCCAGAGTACTGGACCTCTGCGCGTTACGCAGAGGAAATCGTCGATAGCATGAGTACGGCATTACGTTTATTGATAGACCAACACCAATACAAGCAACTTGTTTTATTCGGCTATAGCGGTGGCGGCACACTGGCGGTGCTGTTGGCCGCACGCCTGCCAGAGGTGCATACCGTCGTCACGATCGCCGGTAACCTGGATACCGATGCCTGGACCCGTTATCACTACTATTCGCCGTTGTCGACGTCATTGAATCCAGCGCGTCTGCCGGCACTGCCTGACACTATCAGGCAGGTGCATTTGCAGGGAGAGCGCGATACTAATATTCCGCCCAAGCTCGCGCAAACCTATTTACAAAAGCAGCGTAATGCCACCGTGATTCTATATCCAGATTATAATCACACATTATTCTGGCAAACCAACTGGAAGCAGACACTGTCTACACTGGGACTTGATCAATAAAGGGGAACAGGTGAGGGGGGATGTCAATCGATCACGATGTGCTCGTATATCAGCATAATAGTAGTGGCATGTTATAGCGACATACCCAGGCTTGCAGTATTGTTTTTATTCAGGCCTGTTAGTCGTTAAGGATTTTCAGGGTCGGCAGGTCCACCAGGCATCCAGATACCATAATCACAAAGTAGCAGGCTAGCTCCACTTTTAACATAGGCCCCATTCGGGTAGCTTTTGTTGTTAAAGAAACATACCGGCTCGCCAGGCACTTGCTGGCGCAGGGTATCAATATCATCATCGCTTGCTTCAGCAATGGGGGAGGTATTCTGTTCCGGGTCAGGCGCACCGACATCATCTGTATGGACTGTAGTATTCATAAGCACATATACCTCGCAAAGGACAGTGACGAATTATACTTTAAATTATCACAGTAGTGGCAATGCGTTGTATTGATATATATCAAAAACTATGGATTGTAGCGCAAACAAACACTTGTCAATTTTGATTAATAGAGCTTGCTGCGCTACAAAGTATACCGAATATTTAACGTACTCATTCCATAGGCTGTTTAGCAATCAATCCGAAGCGTTAAGAGAATACACCCTGATGTTCGATATTGAATGTGCGCAAGATGTTATTGAAGGCACGGTTATTATTGGCCTGGACAACGGCATCGAAAATGTCTCGGTCGTTCCAACCATGCTCTCTAACCAATTGCAGGTCATCATGACTGACGTCCAGTGGGCTATCGACTGCCTTTAACGCCAGCTTTAACAAGGATTTCTCTTTATCGTCGACAGGGGCCAGTTCAATATTACTACGGGCAGCGCGTACCGCGTCCAAATCGACTCCCATATTGCTGAGGAAGCCTTCGTTCAGGTCAATGCAATACTGACAGTCCGCTTTTGCCGAAACCAGGTAGCGTATCAATGCCGTCAAAGAGGGCGGGATGTTTGTTCCGCCATTAAAGTAACTGATGTTACCGACAAATGATTCCAATAACGGTGGGCTGAAGGAATACAGTTTAAGGCCGTCGGGAATAAAGCCAATATGTTCGCCAATGGCGCCGAGGACATTTTCAACCCGCTCTTCTTCGCCTTGTGGTGGATAAGGTGTGATTAAGGCTTGTTCCGTTGGTGTGCTAGTTTGATTCATGTTGTTCTCCTGATAGCAGTTTTATTCTTAATAGTAGACCGGTCAGTCAAATAATAATGCAATTAAGGTTCCTTATGTCATCGTCCCTCCTGATGTCTGTAACAATTATTGCGTGATACGAATGTTTACCATGGCAGGCAGTAATTGCTTAACCACCTCAGCGTCGTTACGCGTCTTGGCCATCATGATGACACCTTCGAAATAGGCCAGCATGGCGGCCGCAGTTGCTTCCGTGTTGATGTCAGTGATGTCACCGCGTTCATGAGCCTTTTCCAGTAGCAGTTGAAAAGATTCTTGCAAGCGCTGGAATATATTCGCAATTTTGTTACGAATCGGTTCATCGGTGGTAGACAGTTCAGTCGCCAGATTACCCAGGGGGCAGCCCAGGATCTGACCTGTCTGCTCTTTGGTTTGTTTCTGAAATTCATAGACGATCTGGGTAATATTCTGTAACTGCTGAAGTGGGGGTAGGTCATCCATCAGGGCCTGGCCAATAATTCTTTCCTTAATGTCGATAAAGTAGGTTTCCAGTACGGCTCTGGTCAAATCACTTTTGCTCGGAAAGAAATGGTAGAAGCTGCCTTTTTTTACCCCGGCATGTTCACAAATACTGGCCACGCCAACATCGGCGTAACTGCTCGCATAGATAAGCTCACGGGCTGAATTGAGGATGCGTTCCTGGGTGTCACTAGGTCGATTCATGACATCAATTATAGTAGACCGGTCGGTCAAGTCAATCACTAATTATAGATCAATTTTGTCTGCACTAGCGACGTAGACGGCAATAATTTCACCGCGGTGCACCAGGAAAAACCAAAAATATTCAATAAAAACAATGTAGTAATAGCTATAATCTGCCGGACTTATCTTGATAAAAAAAGTATATGCCTAGCTTGACAATACTAATGACAGCTATTATATTAGATAACAATAATATACAAAATTACTAAACTATTTGTATCAAACAGTGAAAGGAGCAGTATTATGTCTTTAATCAAAGATTTTCCTAATGATGGCGTCGTTACTATTAATCGAGTCATTCTGAAGCCTGAATATACAATGGATGACCTGCAGGAACGTGTTGCTTTCCTGTGTGAGAATGTCAAAACTTATCATTCAGAGACCGGTTTTGTGGGTGGATTCGTGGCATTGAATAGTGGCCATATTTCTAACGAAGGTTCTACTATCGGTCAGGCCGTGGATAGCCCGATGAAAGACAAGGAAGCACTGATCATCACTTTCTGGAAAACATTCGAGGAGCATGAGGATTCACATAAATCTGAGACCTTCCAGCCCCTGTTTGAGAAAGTACTGGAGCTATGTGAAAACGGTAATGAAGAAATTGCCTATGACATGATGTGGTCTGGTGCTGCTTATGACGCCGAACAGGCCAAGGCTGCCCGCGAAGCCAAAGAGCAGTTTGTAGCGGCGTAAATGCTTCAGACTTGTTGGGCTTGAAAGGAAAGGCGTACCAGACGGTACGCCTTTTTTTGTTAGCGATTTCATTATGGGGCTGATTGTCTTTGCAACATCAAATGAGTTCAGATTTCTCGGCTGAACTGTCCATGCTCGATATGTTCAACGACCTGCATGAAGTCCTTACCATTAACATGTATCAGATGGGTATGGTCACCGGCTTCAAAATATACATCAGGACAATGATCCAGTGCATCGTCAACAATGACATCAATGCCATAGGCCTCGCCAATCGGCGGGATTGCGCCGAGCTCACAGTCCGGGAAAACGCGGGACACATTATCCTCGGTCGATAATCCAAGATGGCGATTAAAATGACGGTGTATCAAGCCCAGATCCACATGGCTTGTCGATGGAATGACGGCCATCAATAAACCCTGGTCGTCTTCCAGTAAGACGCTCTTGGCAAGTAATCTACCCGGTATATGGGCCACTTGTGCAGTTTCCATGCTGGCTTTGGTATAGGGGTGTTCGATTACATCATAACCGATACAGCGGTTATCAAGATATTCGTGTAGTGTAATTGCGATGGCCATGTCAATACCCCCTTATGAATTATAAATATTACATTAATAATTAAACTATAGATGCAAATTGATAGAACGAGACATTAAATTGACTTGGTGTAAAGCCTAAGCTGATAAATTTTCCTGATGGCTGTGCTTAAATCAGTAAGTTTTATTTTTGGCTGAGTAGGTATTCCTGAATGCCATTGGTATGCAGGATAGAGCGCTTGACCTTGAAAGGATACATTAATTTGTGCAGGGCTTCCTGGTAGTAGGCGGGGCAGGGACGCTTGTCATCCGAATTATACTCCACCCGCACCTGACTGTCCTCCATAATCGAATATTTGCCAGGGGTAGCCGGCATCATGCTGGCGGTATGAATGTAGCAGTGCAGGTAGGCATCTTTGTTGGTATGTGGTAACAGGTAAGTCACCAGAGCCGACAGTATATCAGCCTGCAGGTAATTGGGCAGATCCCATAGTAATATCAGGTCAAGACTGGCCTTGTGACTCTTGTAAAATTGTAATGATTTTACAAATGCGCGATTCAGTTTGTGTGCACTGTCGAGTTCTTTTGTATCCATTGCACATAATTCGCTGCGAGAGTCGGTAATATATAATTTGCAGTGGTAATTGGACAGGGTGTCGATGCTGCCTGCACTCGCTGGCCCGCAATCGAGTATCTCGTAACGCTTTTCCGGGTCGAGTTTGTCGAGCAGGCTGAATAGCAGGGGGCTTTTACTACTGAGCCTGCTGTCCTGAACCTTTGTTTTGGCTGGCGACCTGGCAAGGAAGGGCATTATTCGAGCCGCCGTCGAATCTGGTCTGCCAGCCTCGTGCCGGAGTCATGCATTTTTATTATGCGGACTGCTTTTTTGTATCAGCGGCTTCACCTGATGATGTGTTCTTTTTTACGACATTCATTTGTCGCGGTTCCATTTCGATACTTCCCTTGAACAGGGCGCCATCTTCAAGGGTTACGCGTGGTGATACGATGTTACCATGGACGTTGCCGGTCTCACGAATAATCACCTTCTCTTCACCAATCAAGTCACCATTGAGATTGCCTTCTACGACAATATTGTTTGCCTCTATATTGGCCTGTACCTGACCGTGTTTACCAACAATGACATTATGGCCTTTGAGGTCAACATTGCCTTCAACATGTCCATCAATGATCAAGTCTTCGTCACCACTGACGGTGCCCGTGATATGAATGCTGCTGCCAATGGCCGAAGTTCCGCCTTGTTTAGAGGCCTGTCTGGTTTCGTTCAATAACTGCGTATCGTTTTGTTGGTTGGTTTTCATTTTGCTGGATACATTCTCCCGGATTTGTTTCATATCGATCATGGGCTACCTCCGTTGGATATTTTTATTGTGCTAAATATGTAGAAATGTGAATAGTTATTATAGGGCGCTTCTGTATAAATAGTATTAACTGTTTCACAACAAGCATAATGTGTAAAATGGGTGATGTCTATCTTGATAGTGCGGATTTTCATTGTTAAATAACTCATGACGAACTTCGGAAACAATGGAGATGTATTGCAGGCGGCAGTGATGCTGGTCTTGTATGCATTGTTTTTCTGCTCGCCCCTTGCAGGCGCAAATGCCGGCCACAGCGCTTACTATCAGGGGCCGATAAGCGCGCAACACAATCGAGAATTCTTTCAGGTTATTGCCGATAGAAAAATAAAACGTCTGCACATTACTTCCAGTGGTGGTGAGGTTGACGCGGGTGTGGACTTGGGGCGTTGGGTATATGAAAACCAGATAGATGTCGTTGTCGAAAAGTATTGCCTGTCATCCTGCGCCAATTATGTGTTCACTGCCGGACGGCACAAGACCATCAAGCCGCAGTCAGTTGTCGCCTGGCATGGAAATTATCATCATTTGCAGCAAACGGGTTTGTGGCGCGATGATATAAGCGTAAGGATGCAACGTAAAAATGAAAGCAGGGCACAGGCCAGTCACAATGTTAGCGCTCAGCTTAAGCGACTGGTTGAGATTGAAAAGGCATTTTTTCAACATATCGGTGTCAATGAGTATTTGTGCTGGGTTGGCAAGCAGCCGCCCTTCAATGCACCCGATTATTATTTTATGTCTGCCAAGGACATGGCGGTTTTCGGTATCGATAATGTGCATCATGCCGATGATTATGCGGATACTGATTTAAGTCATCTGGACATGAGTGTTATGTTTATCCGATTGTCCGATCGTAACAAATAATAAATTGATGTATTTTGTGTTATAGCCTATATAAGCCCGCCGGGATACTTATATATTGTAGGCGCATAAGGTATCCTGACAGGTTATGAATACTTTATATATTGATACGATTGAGAAGCTGCATGATTTGTGTGCGCAACTGCAAGGCAGTGAATGGCTGGCCCTGGATACCGAGTTCATGCGGGAAAAGACCTATTATCCGAAGCTTTGTCTGTTGCAAGTGGGTACCCCGGATCTGACGGCCTGTATTGATCCGCTGGCCTTGCCCGATCTCGGGCCATTACTGGATCTGATCTATGATCCTGCCATTACCAAGGTCATGCATGCCGGTGGACAGGATATGGAAATTTTCTATCATCTTCGCGGTGATGTGCCCAAGCCAATATTCGATACCCAGATCGCAGCGCCTTTACTGGGGCATCCTGAACAAGCCGCCTATGCAAGATTGGTTGAGGATATTCTCAGTGTTCATCTGAAAAAAACGCATACGCGCGCAGACTGGTCGCATCGGCCACTATCGCCTGCGCAAATAGAGTATGCGGCTGATGATGTGATTTACCTGTGTCGCCTGTATGCCCATTTGAGGCAGAAACTGGATGAGCGCGGCAGGCTTGAGTGGTTACGGGATGACTTCGATAGCTTGACTGACGCCGACCGTTATCAAAACCCGCCAGCGCAGGCCTGGAAACGCGTGAAAGCTGCCAGAAAATTACGTGCAGCACCACTGGCCATCTTGCAAGCCTTGGCGGAATGGCGTGAACAACTGGTACAGCAGGAAGATATCCCCAGGGGCTGGCTGATCAAGGATGATGTATTGGCCGATATCGCCAGGCAGGGGCCAGCCAATATGGCAGAGCTTGGGCGAATTCGTGGCCTGCATGAACGCACGGTAAAACAGCGTGGTGACAGTATATTGCAGATCATCAAACAGCATGGGAATTCTAAGCCACAAGCCATGCCTGATTATGTGAAATCAGCAAAGCCGACGGTAGAGCAGGAGGCGATTGTTGATCTACTCAACGCTGTGGTCCACTTGCGTGCCGCACAACAGCAATTGAACCCGGCACAACTGGCATCGCATAAGGATCTGCAACGCCTGGTGTTAGGTGAAAAAGAGATACGGATCCTGCAAGGCTGGCGTCGGCAGTTGATAGGTGATGAACTGCAGGCCGTGTTGGCCGGCGAGCGTTACCTTGGGGTCAGTGATGGCGAGTTGGTTATTTCAGATAAGTAATCAGGGGTGTTGGCGAAGATCCTGTTTGTTGGCATGACCTTCGCCAATACTCATCAGTCAGTCACTATAGCGAACCGAATACTTTCTTTAACAGGCTGGTTGTTTGTGCAACCGGGTCCTTGCGAATTTTCTTTTCCTGTTCTGCTACCATCACGAATAGGCCATCGACGGCTTTGTCGGTCACGTATTGATCGAGGTCGATATCCTTGTCACCGACCAGGCCACGGGCAAAACCAAGCTTGTCGATCATTTTTTTATAAGAAGAGGTGACGCCAGAGTTATTGGTCATTTCCTGCGTGATCGGCAGCATACTCTGAGTGAGGTCGGTTGCCGTCTTGCTGCGGAAATATTCAGTAGCGGCATTGTCGCCGCCTTTGAGTATTTTCATGCCGTCTTCAATGGTCATTTCTGAAACCGCCTTGGTAAAAAGGGGCGTGGCTTTGACCACCGCTTTTTCGGCGGCATGGTTCATTGTCTCGACAAACTCATCGGCATAGCGGGATGCGCCCAGGGACCTGAGTGTTTTTTCTACCTTGCCCAGCGCACCGGGCATTGGGATTTTGACGCGAGGATTGTTCAGAAATCCATTTTCTGCGCCGAGGTTACTGACGGCATATTGGGTAGCATTTTGCAGTGCTTCCTTGAGACCGCCGATGACATCGGTATTTGATAGACTGCTGCCGGCATCGCTTTGTGTGCTGCTTGCCGGGGCTTTGTCTTCTTCACTGCCGAGCTGGAGCCAATCACGCCAGCCTGCAGAGCTTGCCTGGGTTGCCAGGATCAGGCTGCAGCATAATCCGGTTATTATTATTTGTCTTGTTTTCATGCTGTCTCTCCTGTGTCGATTGGCAAAGCTGGATTTTTACATGTTCTACAGGTATTGACTAGTGAAATAACACGCCAATACCAAAATGCACATTGGATGAGCCGTTGGACATGGAATCCTCCGTCCACAGATGAGTCTGCTTAACATTGACAACCGGGAATGTATAGTCGGCGCTACCCACCTTACCCGGTTCCAGGCCCATATAGGTGCCGGTCAGGCTAAGCCAGCGGCTCTTGCGGTACTCTGCTGTTTCCAGGTAACCGTCATGCAATGCATAAAAACGTCCCAGTGGTTCGGCATCTGTATCGATACGACCTTCCTTGTCTAGCGGGTAGGCAAGCACTTCAAGGCGGGTGTGATCCGAAAAGTTCTTGCTGGACAAGATTGTGCCACCCCAGAGTACCTGGCGGCCCTTAGCTTGATCATCGACTTGCAATGCATTGTTGGGCGTCAGGTTATAATCGATCTGATCAAGCTTGAAACCCGGGCTGGTTGCGCATGCGGAGAGCATGACCAGCAATAAAATAATTGTATATCGTATCATGATGTCGGTTTTCCGTGTTTAACAATTAATAATAGTAAGGATAGTGATGCCAGGGTCCCCATGGATACCAGGGGTCATACCAGGGGTCATACCAATAGTCTGGATCGTGCTTTACCGGCTCCGGCCAGAGGTGTAGGTGCTCAGCCATCACCACCGGGTAGCGGTATGGATATTCACCAATCATCCTTTCAATAGTATGCGTGTATTTGCCGACTACAGTGATTTCTCTGCCGGCGGTATAGCGTGAAGGTTCCAGGAAATATTTTACCTGTGCGATAAAACGTCCATGATGTTTCTGCGTACTTTGTGGTTCACCATCCTTGTCGAGCGGTTTCGATAGCACGATAATCTGCGTGTGATCCGGCTTGTTTTCAATAGCGATAATTTCGCCACCCCAACGGATGCTTTGGCCTAAAAAAGTTTCAGATTGTTGACGGGCCTCTGCCGGCGTGACATTGCTGGTCGCCGGTTGTTTGATCTGTTCGGGTATATTGCTTGCGCAACCAGACAGGACAAGGGCAGTCGCGAGTGTCCAGGCAAATTTCGAGATTGTGTTATTAATACGCAAGCTTAAGGTCCTGTCCTCAATATTAAGATTCGTCTGCAGCAATGTTTTCCGTTTCTAAACCTTATCTTTTGATAATAGTTGAAATAAAAAAATCGAACAATGTAGTTACAATGATTTTAATTACGAATTTTCCGTCACTATTTGATCATAATCAGTACTTTTTCTATATATTAGATCTATATTGATAATGTTATTTATTGTAAAAATATGACAAAGAGAAACCATGCTGGTTATGACACGCTATTTCGGTCTTAGTTTGATATTGATGTCGTTGCTGTTGTCCCTGCCTACCGTCGCCAGGGATGAATATGCTGGCGCGCGCCAGGCCATGCTCAAATCGATCGAGGAACACGTAAAGGAAACCAGTCTTTACCTCGATAAAGAAGCACTAAACCCCAATGTTATGAAGGTAATGGGCCAGGTACCGCGGCATGAATTTGTTCCGGCCTCGCAAAAACGTTTCGCCTATCAGAACCGCCCTTTACCTATCGGCCACGGGCAAACCATCTCGCAGCCCTATATTGTGGCCTTGATGACAGACTTGCTGAAGGTCAAAGCGGACAGTAAGGTGCTGGAAGTCGGTACCGGCTCTGGTTATCAAGCGGCGATACTGTCAGGGTTGGTCGACAGTGTGTATACGATAGAGATCATCAATCCACTGGCTGAGCAGGCACGCGAACGTCTGCGTCGTCTCGCCTATAACAATGTTCATGTCAGGACGGGTGATGGTTATTATGGTTGGACGGAGCAGATGCCTTTTGATGTCATTATCGTGACCGCAGCGGCCAGTCATGTTCCTCCGCCATTGATCAAGCAGCTCAAGCCGGGAGGGCGGATGGTGATTCCAGTCGGTAGCCGTTTCATGACCCAGGAATTGCTGCTGATCAGCAAACAGCAAGATGGTAAGTTGATTACCCGACAGATCATACCTGTGATGTTTGTACCGCTGACGGGAGAACACTAGAAGGCCATATCCAGAGTGCAAGACCGCCCACCTTACCTGTCCATTACGTTGTTGTCTGCGAGTGCACTCGCCTATGAAATCCTGTTGATGCGTTTGTTTTCCATTATACAATGGCATCACTTTGCATACATGATTATTGGTCTGGCACTGCTGGGTTACGGCATCAGTGGTAGTGTAGTCGCCATTTTTCAAAAATCACTATTGTCTCGTTATAGTTTGGTCTATAGCGTTAGCTTGTTTTTGTTTTCAATATCTGCAGTCGTTTGTTTCCTGATTGCACAATTTATTCCATTTAATGCCGAAGAGATACTCTGGGACTGGCGCCAGTCTATTTTTCTGCTGGTGATATTTATATTATTGGCAATACCGTTTTTCTTTGCCGCCAGTGCGATCTGTCTGACATTTATCAGGTACAGCAACTGGATTTCGCGTGTGTATGCAGTTGATCTGATAGGCGCCGGTATCGGCAGCCTTGGGGTCATTTACCTGCTTTTCCTGTTATTTCCACAAACGGCTTTGATTGCTATCAGTATCATCGGCTTGATTGCCGTGCTGGTGGGTGTAGCGGAGCTACAATTGCAAAAACGCATGCCGGTTGTCCTGATAGTAATGGCCACTATCAGTATATTACTCGTAATTGCACCGTATTTTCAGTTACATATCTCTCCCTATAAGGGATTGCAGCAAAGCCTGAGAATAGCAGGGACGAATCTTGTCGAACAGCGTTCAAGCCCACTGGGTTTATTGAGTGTCATCGAAAGTACACAGATTCCACTTCGGCATGCGCCGGGACTGAGCTTGAATGCAAGTCAGGAACCCCCTGAGCAGTTGGGTGTGTTCACCGATGCTGACAATATGACAGTGATAACCCGATCCAGTGGCGATAATCAGCCCTTGTCTTATCTTGATAAAATGACTTCTGCATTACCCTATCATCTGGCTCAGCAGGGACGTGTATTAATTGTCGGGGCAGGAGGTGGGTCGGATATTTTACAGGCCGGACTACATCATGTGCCGACGATTGATGCGATTGAGCTGAATCCACAAATGCTCAGTCTCGTTAGTGATCGATTCCGGGTGTTTTCCAATGGGCTCTATGAAAAAGAAAATGTAAATATCCATATGGGTGATGCACGTGATTTTATGCGTACGGGCGGGCAACGGTATGACCTTATTCAGCTGGCCTTGCTGGATGCATTTAATGCTTCTGCTTCCGGTTTGTATGCCTTGAATGAAAACTATCTTTATACCACCGAGGCCCTACAGATGTACCTGGAACGTCTCAATGTCGATGGCTACGTGGCCATTACCCGATGGATAAAAGTACCGCCGCGGGATACATTGAAACTATTTGCGACCGCTATAGCAGCGCTGAAAAATACCGGTGTGCAATCACCGGCCAAGCGACTTGTACTGATCCGTAGTTGGCAAACCAGTACATTACTGATCAAGAACGGTGAGTTGAACCCGGCGGATATTCAGGCAATTACCGCCTTCTGTGATCAACGTTCATTTGATATTGCCTATGCGCCCGAGATATCAGAGGGGCAGGTCAATCGCTATAATGTGCTGCGGCAGCCTTATTTCTACAAGGGCGCGCTTGCGCTACTGGGGGACGAGCCTGCGCAGTTTCTAGATCAGTACAAATTCAATCTTGAGCCAGCGACAGATGACCGTCCTTATTTCAATCATTTTTTTAAATGGAAGACGCTGAAGGAAATCATTCAACTGCGCGGGCAAGGCGGCATGCCGCTGGTGGAATGGGGCTATATAATCCTGATTGTGACATTGGTGGTTGCAGTTTTGGTCAGCATACTATTAATTCTGTTGCCATTATTGTTCCTGCCGCGTGAGCATATAAAGACAGCCGACAGGCTTAAACGTAGCCATATTGTGTTGTATTTTTTTCTGGTCGGATTGGCATTTTTGTTTATCGAGATCGCATTTATGCAAAAATTTATTTTGTTTTTGCATCATCCTGTCTATGCTATTTCGGCATCACTGGCCGCATTTCTGGTGTTTGCCGGTATCGGCAGTCACTGGTCAACAAGACTGGCGCAGCAATTCTCGCATCATCAGGTTGCCATCATTGCTGTTGTTGCTATCGCCGTGTTGAGTTTGCTATACCTGATGATCCTGGGCTCGATATTCAACAGCTTTTCGACGACATCGGCCACTACTCGGACTATTCTGACGATCATGCTGATTGCACCGTTAGCCTTTTTTATGGGCATGCCTTTTCCGAGTGCATTGTCCAGTCTGGATAAATACGACAGACGTTTTATCGCCTGGGCATGGGGTATCAACGGCTGTGCGTCGGTGATCAGTGCGGTGTTGGCCAGTTTACTCGCTTTGCATTTTGGGTTTACAACGGTCATCGTGCTGGCAGTCATATTATATATTGCTATATTGTTTCTGTTCCCTGTAAAAGTGAGGGTGCATACATGATTTCAACACTATGAAATACTTGCAGCTATGTTCGCGATTCTGGCAGATTTAACCGCAATAGTGCATTTGGCCTATATCCTGTTTGTCGTGCTTGGGCAGGCCGTGATCCTGCTTGGCTGGTCAAGAGGGTGGGGCTGGACACGTCAATGTCTTTTTCGCATGCTTCACATCGCGGCCATTGGCCTCGTCGTGATAGAAGTATGGGGTGAGCTTTATTGCCCATTAACCTTGCTGGAAAATTATTTGCGCACACTGGCAGGTGAAGCTGTGTACTCATCCAGTTTTATCAGTCACTGGGTGGGCTGGTTGATATATTATGACGCACCTGCGTGGGTGTTTACGCTGTCATATACGGTCTTCTTTACTATTGTTGCCGCTACCTATATAGCGTATCCACCTCGCTGCGCAAAAAAAATCGATTAAGCAGAATGTGACGACTCAGAAAACGATTAGTAATAATCTTATTGGCTAGCGCAAGCCTGATTTTATCGGGTATCCAGCTTTTCTGTTTAAAATGTTTTTTACCAAAGCGCCTGACTATCAGGTCATTGTATGGCTGAAGTTTCTGCAGCTGATAATCATCTTGTGAGTCTTTTATGACATTTGCAGCCAGCAGGGCGGATTCAATCGCTGGTCTGATACCTTCACCGCTTTCAGTGTAGGCCAGTCCCGCCGCATCCCCTATCAATAATACTGAATCATCGACTATCTTACGCTGGGCATGGTCATATAACAGATAGGCATGCCCTTTAAAATGCGCGTTTATATCGGCAGGTATTTTCCCCTGTTGTTGCAATAATTCCATGAACTGTAGGGCAGCGTTGGCTATCTTGCCGGTATCTTCACGACCGACGCCGATATTAATGTATTGATCTTTACGGAAAATCCAGCCGTAGCCTGACATGTCGGGATAAAAATACAGTTCGGGAGTTTCGGCATCTATATTACACTGGGCGAGCTGTTGCGTTGTCATTTTGAACTCGATTTCCTGTGCGCAAACGGATTGCTCGGTTTTGCCAACCTTTGCGCCCAAGTAGCGGGCAACCGGGCAGAAATGGCCGCCGGCTCCGATCAACATGCTGGCGCGGATGTTGCCATTCACCAGCCAGTGATCGTGCTGTCTTGCTATGTCGCTAACCGCTGTATTCAAGACCAGCCTGGCGCCGCAACGAGACAACAGATAGTGATCAAACTCATACCGACGAATGCCAAAACTGACTGTATGGCTGTAGTCATTGTAGACTTCTGCACCGCCCATTGTTGCAGTCTTGAAGCCAAGGATATCCTGACAGATACGTCCCTGACGATAGTGGTCGAGGTCAAGCTCCAGTTCTTCCACTACGGCGGGTGTTATCCAGCCAGCACACACTTTGTCGCGGGGAAAGCTGGCCTTGTCCATGACGATCACATCGAGACCCGCTTTAATCAGTTCTCGTGCGCAGCTAGAGCCTGCCGGACCGCCGCCTATGATGAGGACGTCACATGTTTCCATGACTTTACATCCGTTTGTGTATTGTCGTCATCATTGTATAAGTAACCGCGCGTCAGTGGGATATCGTTATTTGCCGGGCGTGTGAACAGTACCTGGAACAAATTCAGGTCGCCACAGGTGAAATTGGCGATGGAGCCCGCGAGATATAGTCTCCAGGCACGAATAAATGCCTGATCGAACATATTGCGGATCTCGGTTTCATGCTGATCAAAACCTTGCAGCCAGTGTTGCAGGGTCCTGGCGTAATGCAGGCGTAGATTTTCAACATCTAGAACGCTAAACCCGCGTGGCTCCAGTGTCTGCATCATTTCTCTCAATGTCGGTGTGTAACCGCCGGGAAAAATATGTTTGACCAGCCAGGGATTCATGGGCATGGCTTCATTTTGTGCGATACTGTGGATCAGGCCACGCCCGTGTGGTGCGAGGCATTTGTCGATGGTAGCGCATAAATCATAGTAATGTGTCGTGCCTACATGTTCCAGCATACCTATTGATACAAAGACATCGTAAGTTCCTTTAATATTACGATAATCGTCTTCAATATATTCTATTTGCCCATCCAGCCCTTGTTGTCTGCAGCGCTCTCTGGCCTCAATAATTTGTTGGTGCGATATGTTATAGGATTTGACCTTGACGCCATAGTGTTTTGCCATGTGTCTGGCCAGGCTTCCCCAGCCACAACCGGCTTCTACCACTGTTTCGCCTGGCTTTAATCTTAGCTTCTGGCAGACATAGTCCATCTTGGCAAATTGAGCCTGTTCCAGTGTCGCCTCAACTGCAGGAAAGTAGGCACAGGTATAGACCAGTTCCTTGTCCAGCCAGAGTTTATAAAAGTCATTGCCGATATCGTAATGGTGGTGGATATTATCCTGTGCGCGTGCCCTGGTGTTTTTTTGGCGGCGTTTAAATCCCTGTAGCAGGTAGCGCCCCAGGCGATTTTGATCATGCAGTTTTGGTCGGGTCTTAATGATCGTCTGTAAAAAATCTACCAGGTCGCCATCAACCTCGATGCGGCCTGAGCTGTAATCTTCTCCAAAGTGCAGGCCAGGGTTGGTGATAAAACGCCACATGGCGCCGCGATCCAGGATGGACATACCGGTGGTGGGTTTGATATCACAGACAGAGACGTTAGAGCCATCAGGTAAGCATGCAAATATGCGCGGCCTACCCAGGGCGGTCAATATTTTTTTGAATAGCCACTTTTCTATCGTGAATACATGTGTTGAATTGGATTTATTACGCGCGCTATTAATTTTCTGTGCGTCATTTTCCGACGAGTCAGGTTGGGTAATTAAATCCATTTTGTCCAACTTCATATTGCTAACCTCCACCCGTAGAAACTATGTCATTGGCGATTGAAACAATCTGAGCTATCTAACTTATATTAAGTTAAGCATGATCGAAATTCCAGCCATGCACTATGATTATTAATTAGGTAGCCCTTGGTTAATTTAAAATTACATGTCATTGCGAGCGATAGCGTGGCAACCTGTTAAGTAGAATCATGTAGTTACAGGCCGATTATATATTTCACTTCACGAATGGCCCTTTGGATTGCCGCGCTGCGTCGCTCACGGCCTTCCGTGGTCCGCGCGACATAAGGTCGTCCTGGCAAAAGCTCGCAATGACTAAATAATCAGAGACTCTTTAGAATTAGATCGAGCACAAAGACAGATTAGTCGGTTTTAGCTTTTGCCAGGTAAACGATCCGGTAGATGCTTGCGGATGTCTTCTGCGTTGTTCTGGCTAAGATTCTTGTCTAGCTCCAATGTAACCAACTTTGATACATTCGGCGTCAGTTGCTCGCGTAACACGCCAAGAAATGCCGGCGCTGCTACCATGACCAGTTGGGTAAAGATATGTTTGTTGCGCGCATCTTCCAGGTGTTTAGAAATCTGCTTGGCAAACTGGATGGATTCATATTTCTTCGGGTCAGTCTCGCTACCAACGGAATGATGTCTACCATCGGAGCCGGACTGGCTACCCGGCATGTCGGATGTCATTTTTTGTTCATGTTGTTTTCCTTGCGCATGCGACAGGGCTTCAAATTCAGTTAGTGGTGATGTACGCGAAGCCGCAACGAAAAGTCGAGCGCGACTGCTATCGGCAACCAGGACCCAAATGTTTTCCATTATTATTCTCCAGCGATAATATCGTTAAGTATTAGTAATAAATATATCGAATATATAATACGCTGTATTGATACAAATCAATGATATTCAGTTCAGCTAGCCTCATTGTAGTCAATGCTTATACTGATATAGCCCGATCTGCTCAGTGTTGTTCATTAGGCATTGTTTGTTAAAGAATATTAAACGCGCAGATCATTTATTAGGAGCAGTGCTTAGTCTGGAAATGACTAAACTGAAATGATAGCAGTCAGGTTCGATTAAAAGGCTATGCTTGTAGTGGGGGAGCCATAAGCACCTGAATAATGAAACAGTCTACGTCACAAGCGCTACTGATTGAGTCCCTGATGGACCCGGCTGTGTATGACCATGAAGTCATACAATGCCAGCTGCTGGAGACCCATATTTCCTGGATCATCCTGACCGGTGAGTATGCCTACAAGATCAAAAAACCGGTAGATCTGGGTTTTCTTGATTTCTCCACCCTCGAAAAAAGACATTTTTATTGTGATGAGGAATTACGCCTGAATGCACGCCTGGCGCCCGGTATTTATCTGGATGTGGTACCCATATATGGCACAGAGGCCGATCCCTCGCTACAGGCTGGCGGTGATGTCATCGAATATGCGGTCAAGATGCGCCAGTTTCCACAGGAGGCACAGCTGGATCGCGCATTGGCGCGCGGCGACCTGCAGTTTAACAAGATAGATGCCATAGCACGGATGGTCGCCACTTTTCACGCTTCGATCGCCGTCGCCGGTAGGGACATGGCCTATGGAGATCCTGAGCAGGTTTTACAGCCAGTGTTGGAAAACTTTGCGCAGATCCGGGAACGCATCGAGGGGCGTGCTGACCTTGAGATTCTGGACGAACTGCAAAGCTGGAGTGAATCGATGTATTCGAGTCTGAAACCGGTTTTATTACAACGTAAGGCCGACGGCTATATTCGTGAATGTCATGGCGACATGCATCTGCGTAACCTGGCCTGGTATCAAGGCCAACCACTTGCATTCGATTGTCTTGAATTTAATCCGAACCTGCGCTGGATCGATGTCATCAGTGAGGTGGCCTTTCTGGTTATGGACCTACAGGATCGTCAACAGGCGCAACTGGCACAACGCTTCCTCAATGCCTATCTACAACACACCGGCGATTATGCCGGCATTGCTGTATTGAGGTTTTATCTGGTTTATCGTGCCATGGTGCGCGCCAAGGTCGATGCTATTCGCGCTGCGCAGGAAGGTATCAGTCAGCAGCAGGCCGATGAGGCAGTACAGGATTTTGACGGCTATCTGCATTTGGCTAAAAGTTATATCCGCCCGTCGATGCCACAGCTGATCATTACCCGGGGCCTATCGGCATCGGGCAAGACGACCGAGACCCAACCCTTGCTGGAAATGCTGGGCGCGATTCGCATTCGATCGGATGTGGAACGTAAGCGACTGTTCGGTCTCAGTGCGGATCAGAGTGCGACGGCTAAAAGCGGTGAGGGGATATACACTGCTGAAGCGACACAACAGACCTATGCGAGATTGCTGGAGCAGGCCGCGACTATCCTCGATGCAGGCTATACGGTCATCGTCGATGCCGCCAACCTGAAGTATCAACAACGCTCAATATTCCAGCAGTTAGCGGAACAGAAGCAGGTGTCTTATATTATTCTCGAATTCAGCGCAAAGCCTGAGACCCTGCGCAGACGTATTATGGAGCGCAAGCACGATGCATCCGATGCCAATCTGGAGATCCTTGAACAGCAGTTGCTGCACTGGCAAGCACTGCATGAAGATGAACAGGGCTTTGCCATCAACATTGATACCGAGCAGCCCTATGACGTTAACGCATTGATAAGCAGGATCAGGTCGACTGCGTATGCGCAGACGGCGACAAGCCCGCCGTGCTGAAAAAAATGACGACCCTCATTTCAACGACCCTCGTTGCCTTGTTGGTATTTAATGGCTTTATGTTTATACAGCAATCGTCAATGATCTTTTTTCCTTATGCCCAATTGGAGCAAACACCTGAGGACTGGGGACTGGATTATCAGGACGTCAATCTGACCACGTCTGATAACATACAATTACATGGCTGGTATATTCCACGTAAAGACTCGAACAAGGTATTGCTATTTTTCCATGGCAACGCCGGCAATATTTCTCACCGTGGCGCATCGATCGCTATCTTTCATCGTCTGGGCCTGAATGTTTTGATTATCGATTACCGGGGTTACGGCAAGAGTCAGGGCGATCCCGATGAAGCAGGGCTATATCGGGATGCCGATGCCGCCTGGCATTACCTGACCGGGGAAAGAGGGGTCGATAAAAACAACATTATTATATTTGGACGTTCGCTCGGCGGGTCGGTCGCAACCCGGCTGGCCGCTGATGTTCAACCGGCTGCATTGATACTGGAATCGACCTTCAGCTCTGCACGTGACATGGCGAAAACTCTTTTTCCAATCATATACCGGCTATTTATCTTCCGTTACCGCTTTAATTCAATGGACAGGATCAAGAAAATAGATTGTCCATTGTTGCTCTTGCATAGCCCGGAGGATGAGATTATTCCGTTCCATATCGGCGAAAAACTGTTTAATGCCGCCGTTGAACCGAAACAATTGGTCAAAATGAAAGGCGATCATAATAATGGCTTTTTGTTAAGTCAGCCTGCTTATCAGCAGTCAATACGTGCATTCATAGATAAGCATATGCCGTAGTCAGATCACTATGTTGCTCAAGGAAGCTTGCTTAGTTGCTGTAGATCAATATTAACTTGTTGTGCAAACGTTATAATTTATATACAAATTTAACATTGTCATTCCAAGGTGCTTCAATGTCTGATATCAAGGATCCATCACTGGCACAACGTGGCCAATCGCGCATTGAATGGGCGCTAGCCGAGATGCCTGTGATCAGGGGTCTGATGCAACGTCTGTCAGACGAGCAACCGTTGGCCGGTATCAGAATCAGTGCCTGCTTACATATCACCACAGAAACCGCCAACCTGGCTCGAGCCCTGAAGGCCGCAGGTGCCGATCTGGTGTTATGCGCCAGTAATCCATTAAGCACACAGGATGATGTGGCTGCGGCCCTGGTCGCAAATGAAAAGATCCCGGTCTATGCCATTCGTGCTGAGTCCAATGACGTGTATTACCAGCATATCCAGGCCGCACTCGATCATCGGCCCGTTATGACGATGGATGACGGTGCCGACCTGGTCAGTGAGATGCACAAAACCCGCACCGAACTACTGGATGCGATGATCGGTGGCACCGAAGAAACCACAACCGGCGTTATTCGCCTGCATGCGATGGCGCGCGACAAGGCACTCAAATTTCCGATCATTGCGGTCAATGACGCAATGACCAAGCATTTTTTTGATAACCGCTACGGCACCGGTCAGAGCGCACTGGATGGCATTATCCGCGCGACCAATATCCTGCTAGCCGGTAAGACCTTTACCGTCGTCGGTTACGGCTGGTGCGGGCGTGGCGTGGCCCTACGTGCCAAGGGTCACGGCGCCGATGTCATTGTTGCCGAGGTCGATCCACTGCATGCACTGGAGGCCAGTATGGATGGTTATCGAGTCATGCCCTTACTCGATGCGGCCAGACAGTCAGATTTCATACTGACGGTCACCGGCGACAAACATGCGATTGACAAGCAGCATATGGAAGTCATGAAGGACGGCTGTGTGCTGGCTAATGCCGGGCATTTTAATGTCGAGATCAACATACCCGCATTGGAATCCCTGAGTACAGCAAAGAGTCGGCCACGTGAATTTGTTGATGAATATGTTATGCAAGATGGACGTAAAATACGTCTACTAGCTGAAGGTAGGCTAGTCAACCTGGCTGCCGCCGAGGGTCACCCGTCAGCCGTGATGGATATGAGCTTTGCCAACCAGGTGTTATCGGCTATCTACTTGCTTGAACAGCAGGGCAAGTTGAGCAATGAAGTACATACCGTGCCAGCCCGTATCGATCAAGAAATAGCTAAACTGAAACTGGCGGCGATGAATATCCATATCGATCAACTGACCGATGAGCAACAACACTACCTGTCTTCATGGCAAGAGGGCACGACCTAGGAATAGATTATGGCCAGGAAAACCAATATAAAGCGTATGCTCACGGACATCGAGAATGAAGCGAAGTTTACTGCTTCGTATACCGGCAGGGAACGTTTTTCAGAGCGGGTTATGCAGGCCATGGGTGATGTAGTGCGGGAAAAATTTGTCGGCGATATCGAAGAGGACTTTGCCTATGACAACGGCCCCCTGCCAATCGGCTACGGACAAACGATCTCGCAACCCTATATCGTTGCCCTAATGACGGACCTGCTGGATCTAACACCTGAAAGCACCGTGCTTGAGATCGGTACTGGCTCTGGATACCAGGCAGCGATCCTGTCCAGATTGGCGAAGAAGGTCTACAGTATTGAAAGGATTCCCGAGCTCTGTGAGTCAGCCAAGGCAAGGCTACAGGCCTTGGGTTATAACAATGTCGAGACAATGTGTGCCAATGGCTATTATGGCTGGGAAGATAAGGCGCCATTTGATGCGATCACCGTTACCGCGGCGGCAGCGCATATCCCGCAAGCACTGGTCAGCCAGCTAAAACCGGGCGGGCGTATGGTGGTCCCAGTTGGCTTGCCGTATATGCATCAGGAACTGATGCTGGTTACTAAAGATCAACAAGGTCATAGATCAACAGATTCCATTCTTGGCGTGGCCTTTGTACCGTTAGTGACTGAGGATAAGTAGTTTTAAGGAATTACTTGATTGGCATTAGCGGCACTAATGAAGGGAAAGATTTTACGATGTTTCCTTATTTGTGATCAAGAATGCCATAAATAGGTTAACAGCAACACAGGAGGAATAGTCATGGCTAAAGAAAAGAAGGCAGTCAAAAAAAGGAAAGAGTCACATTATCTGAGTCCATTCGATGAAATGGAGCGGTTGTTTGAGAGTCGTTTCCCACGTGGCTGGATGCGTCCTTTTCAATTGGAGTGGCCCAGCTGGGGCGAGAAAACTGCGCCGTTTGCAGGAAAGTCACCATCAGTGGATATTATTGATCGTGATAATGAAATTGTGGTCAAGGCAGAATTGCCGGGTGTTGACAAGAAAGACCTGGATATTTCAGTGAGCAAAAATTCGGTTACGATCAAGGGTAGTACCAGCCATGAAGAGAAAGAAGAGAAGGGCGACTACTATCGCTGTGAAATGTCGCGTGGTTCCTATTCAAGAACGCTGGCCCTGCCGGCAGACGTCGATGAGGATAAGGCCAAGGCGCAGTTCAAGGACGGTATCCTGAATCTTACCTTGCCCAAAATTGAAAAGGCCAAGCGTAAAAACGTGAAAGTGGATTAATGCCTGAAACTTACCATTGCTGATGTCGATTATTGATTAGTTGTCATATTCTCGACACTATGGCATACGCCTATCTAACCACTTTTGGCTGTGTAAACGGGGTTTTCTTAATCACCTGCAAATAAGTCATATTCCCGTCGCTGCGGGTAGAGCATTCCGCCAGCCGGACTATTATCAAAATACCTATAAAGAATAGTAAAGAGTATTGATTTATATCATCAATTATAGCGCCAGTATCCCGTATAAATAAGGAAGGCAGGGTCTAATTGTGTAGATAGGGTCTCGCATGCATTCTGTACATTGACTATGCTTACCAAGGTGGTTAAGGAATCTCGATATGTTCAATACGATAAAATTATTAGCCTTTACAGCGTTGTTGCTTGTATCCGCACTGTTGTCTCAAGTGGTGATCGCGGCGAATGGAGATCGAGTGGCGTATCGTCTGCTGATCGACGATGCTATTGGTCCGGCAACGGAGGACTATATTGTGCGCGCAATGGATCAGGCCGCGCAACAACAGGCGGAGCTGGTGGTGATTCGTATGGATACACCAGGTGGTCTGGATACGGCCATGCGCGGGATCATCAAGCATATAACCAATTCATCTGTACCGGTCGTCACCTATGTAGCCCCTAGCGGCTCACGCGCCGCCAGTGCAGGGACCTATATTCTGTATGCCAGTCATATCGCGGCGATGGCGCCAGGTACCAATCTAGGTGCAGCCACACCGGTTAAGATTGGTGGTCTGTCACCGCCGGATGTCACTGACAAGGACAAAAAAGCTGATAAAGATAAAACAGAGAAGACTGCAAAGAAGGATCCTATGCAGAGCAAGATTATCAATGACGCCGTGGCCTATATTCGTGGCCTGGCTGAAATGCGCGGACGCAACCAGGAGTGGGCGGAAAAGGCGGTGCGCGAGGCCGCCAGTCTGCAGGCCAGTGAAGCGCTGAAACTGAATGTCATTGATATTGTTGCGACCGGCATGGCTGATTTGCTGGTGCAGATCAATGGTCGCAAGGTCAATGTTCAGGGGCGTGAACGCATCTTGGATACGACCGGCTTAACGATGCGTGAGATCAATCCGGACTGGCGTAGTCGCTTGCTCAGTGTCATTACCAATCCGAATGTCGCCTATATCCTGATGTTGCTTGGCATCTATGGGCTGATATTGGAATTTTCCAACCCCGGTGCGATTGTTCCGGGTACGGTCGGCGCCATCGCCTTGTTGCTGGCGATGTATTCATTTCAGTTGTTACCGATCAATTATGCGGGTATGGGTCTGATTCTATTGGGTGTGGCGTTGATGTTAGGAGAGGCATTTCAACCGAGCTTTGGAATTCTCGGCATAGGTGGCACCGTCGCATTTGTCATTGGCTCCATCATTCTGATGGACACCGATGTGCCGGGCCTGGGGATCGATCTTTCTGTAATTATTACCTTCACCCTTAGTAGCGCGTTGTTGTTTATCTTTGTGGTCGGCATGGCAATCAAGGCCAGACGCAGGCCGGTCGTAAGCGGCGCTGAAGAACTGCTGGGTGGTGAGGCTGTCGTATTACAGGATTTCGAACATGAAGGGCGGGTGGCCATCCATGGCGAAACCTGGCGTGCGGCCAGTGACTTGCCTTTACAAAAGGATCAAGCGGTGGAGGTTGTCAGTATCAAGGGACTCATCCTACACGTTAAACCCGTCAGCACATCGTCACAGGAGTAAGATCATGACACTGTATACACTCTATATTGTAATAACGTTTGTTGCGCTGTTTCTTTTCAGTGCCATCAAGATCCTGCGGGAATATGAGCGTGGGGTGGTGTTTCTGCTGGGCCGCTTTTGGAAAGTTAAGGGACCGGGCTTCATTATCATTATTCCGTTTATTCAGCAGATGGTCAGGGTTGATTTGCGCACCATCGTCATGGATGTGCCCAGTCAGGATGTTATTTCCCAGGATAATGTTTCCGTCAAGGTCAATGCAGTGGTGTATTTCCGTGTGATAGACCCCGAAAAGGCGATCATTCAGGTGGAAAACTATTATATGGCGACCAGCCAGCTTGCGCAGACGACATTGCGTTCGGTGTTGGGTCAGCATGAACTGGATGAAATGTTATCTGAGCGCGAGCGTCTGAACGCTGATGTGCAGAACATTCTTGATAAACAGACCGATGCCTGGGGTATCAAGGTCAGTAACGTCGAAATAAAACATGTTGATCTGGATGAAAGTATGATCAGGGCAATCGCCAAGCAGGCAGAGGCTGAGCGTACACGGCGTGCCAAGGTCATTCATGCAGAGGGAGAAATGCAGGCCTCGGTTAAGTTGCTGGAAGCAGCCAAGATTCTTTCTCAACAATCACAGGCATTACAGCTACGTTATCTGCAAACGCTGACAGAGATAGCTGGTGAACACAGTAATACCATCGTTTTTCCATTGCCGATGGATATTATCAGTACACTGATAGATAAAGCTAAGCAGGACACATAATCGGTAGCGCTGCTTTTTTTGTATAACAAATAAAATAAACTATGAAAAAGAGAGAATATGGCAACAGTAGATAAGCAACAATATGCATTACCAAAATCAGAGCTTTATCATGCGTGTGATACTTCTACATTAGGGTTTAAAACAACCGATGAACTTGGTGACATGGTCGAGAGTATCGGTCAGCCACGTGCTTTGGAGGCATTGAAGTTCGGCATCGGTATCCAGCATGAAGGCTATAATCTCTATGTAGCAGGTTCCACCGGCCTGGGAAAACACACCATGGTCAAGCGTCTGCTTGATACCAAGGTCATTGATTCGCCGGTACCCGCGGACTGGTGTTATGTCAATAATTTCGAGCATTACCACAAGCCCATCGCGATGGAGCTGCCGGCGGGCTATGCCAATATGCTCAGCCATGATATGGATCAATTGATTGATGACCTGTTGGCGGCGATCCCATCTGTATTTGAAGGTGATGAATACAGGACGCGTGTACAGGAAATCAATGATGAATTGGCTGAGAAAGAGGAAGGTGTTTTTGCTCAAATTAGCGAGGTGGCGGCTACCAAGAACATTGTGTTAATGCGCACGCCGACCGGCTACACAATCGGGCCAAAGAAAAAAGATAAAATATTATCGCCGGAGGAGTTTGATAAACTGCCCGAGCGTGAGCAAGCAAAAATCCGCGCGGAAACATCTGAGATTGAAGATGAAATAAAGAAAGCGATCCGCCAGATTCCGGTGTGGGCCAAGGAGAGCAGAGGCAAGATAAAGGAGCTTAACCGAGAAATATCGCAAATTACCGTGGATCAGTTTATTGCCGATCTGCAAAACAAGTATCACGAGTACCCTCAAGTCCTGGCATTTCTTGATGCGGTCAATGAAGATATTGTCAATAATGTTGAGGAATTCAGAAAACATGGAAGTGCTGAATTGCCTGTCGAGGAAAATCCCTCATTGGCCGGTCTTATCACCCAGTATCAGGTCAATGTACTGGTCGATAACAGTAACGTTAAAGGCGCGCCAGTCATCTATGAAGGTAACCCAAGTTACAATAATCTGATGGGGCGAATTGAGCACCAGGCGCAATTAGGAACCTTGTTGACTAACTTCACTCTGATCAAGCCAGGTGCCCTGCATCGTGCCAATGGTGGCTACCTGGTGATGGATGCCAGAAAGATTCTGTTGTCTCCCTTTGCCTGGGAAGGACTGAAAAGGGCCTTGTTGGCGCACGAGATACGTATGGAATCGCTGGAGCAAATGATCAGTATTGCCAGTACGATTTCCCTTGAGCCTGAGCCGATACCCATCGATGTCAAAGTGGTATTGACGGGTGATCGTATGCTGTACTACTTGCTCAAGGAGTATGACCCGGAATTTAATCAGCTTTTCAAGGTGGCTGCGGATTTTGCTGAAGACTTTGACCGTAGCCCCGAGAGCACACAACTGTATGCCAAATGGATAGCAAGTCTGCAGCGTGAACACCAGTTAAAGCCGATCGATGCCAGCGGTGTCGGGCGTATCATTGAAGCCTGTGCGCGTAAGGCGGAAGACAGTGAAAAATTATCATTGCATATGGGCAACCTGCTCGATCTATTGCGTGAATCAGACTACTGGGCCTCCGAGAACGGGCATGCATTGGTGGGTTGTGAAGACGTGCAGCAGGCCATTAATACACGCATTCAGCGCCTCGACCAAATTCGTGAACGCATGCATGAGCAGATATTGCGTGATATTTACCTGCTTGAAACAACGGGTAGTAAGGTCGCGCAAATCAATGCCTTGTCTGTTATTCAGATGGGTGATTATGCCTTTGGTAGGCCATCCAGGGTAACGGCTACTGCCAGGTTAGGTGCTGGCAAGGTCATCGATATCGAACGCGAGGTCAAGCTGGGCGGTGCCTTGCATTCCAAGGGTGTGTTGATCATATCGTCTTATCTCGCCGGGCGTTATGCAAAGGACCAACCTTTGTCGTTGTCTGCCAGTCTTGTATTCGAGCAGTCCTATGGTCAGATTGAAGGTGACAGTGCATCTGCAGCAGAGCTATGCGCATTGTTATCGGCACTGGCTGACATACCCCTGGCGCAGTCATTGGCTATTACCGGCTCTGTCAACCAACACGGACAGATACAGGCTATTGGTGGCGTCAATGAAAAAGTGGAAGGCTTCTTTGATATATGCAAGGCACGCGGGCTGACAGGCGATCAAGGTGTGATAATACCCGCTGCCAATGCCACGCACCTGATGTTACGCAGTGACGTTGCCGAGGCGGTCGAGCAACAACGGTTTGCAATCTATGCTATCGACACGATTGATGATGCCATGGAGATTTTGACCGGTATTGAGGCAGGAGAGCTCGATACGCAAGGAGAATACCCGGCAGCGACGGTGAATGGCAGGGTGCAGAAACGCCTGCAGGAGTTAACCAAAATAAGGGCGCAATACAGTGCTTCTGCGCAAGCGGAATCACGTGACTCAGAAGATGGCTGATATGGACACAAGCATTAAGCGCATCATTATTAATGTGGATTCAGGTAGCATTAGCGTATCGAGTATGGAGTCTGCGGTGGTGCTGGCATCGCGGTTGCAGGCGAACCTGTGTGGCTTGTTTATCGAGGACACGGAATTACTGCAATTGGCTAATTTGCCATTTACACGCGAAATTACCTTACATACAGCACATTCACGTGAGCTGAGCAGCCGCTCAATAGAACGCAATCTGCTGGCGCGGGCCGCCGAGGTACGTGAGTCATTGCAGGCCCTGGCTGAAATGTCCAATGTTGGCTTTTCATTTCGAACAGTCAGAGGGCCACGACTGGAATCTGTTTTCAAGGAGGCTGAGGAGTATCAATTAATCCTGATGATGCCGACTAAACGACTGACGAATTTGAGGCATCATGCTGCACTCGCCGATAGGCGTCATCCTGTCGTTATTTTCTATGATGGCTCGGTACAGTCTAAACGCGCCATTGCTGTCATTAAATCGATGAATAATGACCCGAGCATTAAACATGTGTTGGCATTGACCACCAGTCAATCTGCTGAGGAGGAGGTACTACAGGAATTACCAGAACAACATTTTAACGTCAGATGCATATCAATAGAGGACTTTAGCATTGAAGACATTATTAAGCTGGCTAGAATACAAACTCCCGGTTTAATGATATTACCCATAGAGAACAGTCTGCTTAAACAAGGCCCACAGCTAAGGCGATTGCTGGATGCGCTTAGTTGTATGTTGATATTGGTGCGCTAGCGTATTCGCTATTGTGAATTATGTCGCTAATGATGGCATACTGGCACACTTAAGATACATAACCATTAAGGACCTGTTTGTTTGATTCGACGCCAGCGCATGCTACTTTGGGTGTTTATCAGTCTTGCTTTCACCCTGATACTGTATTTTATGTTGCCGCAGATTTTAGCTGGAGTGCTGAAATATCAACTGCAGCAAGCCGGTCTGCGCGATCCCGTGGTGAGTGTTGACGAAATAGGAATGCAGGGGACCGCTATTGGCGAGCTCAGTTTCTATCATAGCGGTTCGCAACAGCGTATAGACTTTGACTTCGGCAAGGTGCGGATTGACTATAGTCTGTCGAGTCTATTTTCTGGACAGGTCGATGATATAAATGTCTCTGAAGCAGACATCATTATTCAGGCAAGCAAACCAGAGACAATGACAGCAGCCACGGTCACACCTGCCGCCGAAGATGAGACCATTAGCTTACCAGCTCATATCGATCTCCCTTTTCAGCGGCTTAATATTAATAACATCAACTTCTATAAGATTCAGCAACAGAGTAAGGTGTATCTGTTTAACCTCGAGGGCAAGGCCGCTGTAGACAATGGCCAGCTTGGGGCGCAATTAAATTTTTCCCGCTCCGGTAAAGACAGGGTGGCGCTCAACTTAGAGCTGGCCGCTGCCAATAAGCTGCGATTAAAGGCCTATGATCCGGTGCATGATATTAGCCTGCTGACAGCGAATATTGGCAAGCAGTCCACTGATACGCAAGCAGGTGAGACCGCCGTGACCGCCAATATTAACCTGCATGAAATGTCTAAAAAGTTGCTTGCATGGGGAATTACGCTTCCTGTCGAAAACATGAAGGGTTCGCTCAATATCCAGGGGCAGGGTGAGCTTCCTGCCTGGGGTAAATCGACACTATCACAATGGTTGCAACGTCTACGAATGCAGGCCAAGGTGACATCCGAGCTTGAAGCAGAGACCTGGCGAGGTGTCGCACAGGCGATTGATGCGCGTTTGGCATTACAATTGGACGTTACTGATGGCATCATAAAATGGGATGTTGATAAAAAAACACAATTGTCCTTTGTGCCAGTTATCAAAGACCTTGTTGCGAATGACCCAAAGCTTGTTGAGATCGCAAGAAAACAAGGAAAACAACGACTCACTGTGAGAATGCCGAAAGGTCTGCGTGGTGAAATGTCTGTGAATAGGACTATCGAGCAAGCTGGACTAAATACAGGTCAGGTGATCCATCTTCAGTACGGCAATCGAAGCAGTGTACTTGGCATTAATGCCAGGCTTATTTCCCCGCAACTCAGTCTGTCTCCTACATTTCAGATTAATTCCAGGCTTTCATTTTCTACTGACATTAATAATGTTGCGTTGATTCATGCAAAGAAGCTGCATGCACAAGGTGAGGCCGCAGTTCGTTATCATGATGGAGTACTCGATCTCGATATTCAACCAAGCACTAAGCTGTCAATGCGACAATTTACCTATGATGGTATTGCTTTCGACTCGGCGTTGTTTAATCTGAAGTCGATAGCAAACTGTCAATATAAACAGCAGGCGACTATCTGGAGGTGTGGGGCCTTTGATATGGCTGTCAGCAGTTCCGCTGTCACGTTAAAAGAGAATTCTATTAAATTTAAACATGGCGCTGTCCATATTGAAGCGCTGAGCTTAAAGGGTTCAATCGCGAAGCTTCACTCAAGAACAGAGCTGCGTGATATTGACCTGACTATTGGCAAACAAGCATTGCATGTGGACAGGATTAACATCAATGGCGCATTAGGTCCAAAATCCTTCGACGCGCAAGCACGCTTAGTCGCTGCCAATGGTGCTTTCGAAACAAGCTTTGATATGAAGCACCGCTTATCATCCAAACAAGGAAGAATAAATTATAACTTAGTGCCGATTAAGATAAGCAAGAGCAGTTCATTGACCGATCTCTTATTTAAGCGTGTCTCCTACCCATTGCAATTGCACGAAGGAAGTATACACGCTACAGGGCGAATGACCTGGAAGACAGGCAAAGGCAGCGATGCATTTACGATTGATCAGCGTTCGCATATTACGCTTGAAAAACTGGCCGGGTATTATAACAAGACTTTCTTTAAAGACCTGAGTACAGACATACAGATTAATGGCTGGAAACGTATCAGGCTAGCGCAGCCTGCCATACTTAATGTCGCTGAACTAAATCCTGGTGTCCCTGTCAAAATGATCAAGCTTGTTGCGAATATGGATTACGCGCCTGAAGCTAAACAGGAATTTACTGTTAAGAGTCTCAGTGCAAAGCTCCTGGGCGGAGAAATATCTACAGATGGCGGCGTCGTTGATTTGAATCGAGAGCATAATCCAATGACCTTGAAGGTCAAGCATCTGGATCTTGCGCGTATTCTAGAGCTGGAGCAAAATCAGGGAATCACTGGTAGTGGTTATATCGATGGCAGCCTGCCATTTGATTTCAACCGCAAGGGTGTATTTATTAGAAATGGCAATTTGAAGGCGCGTGCACCCGGTGGAAAATTACACTACCAGGCCAATGACCGCGTTAAAAATCTGGCTAAATCCAATGCCAATATTGCTATGTTACTGCAAGCCTTGACGGACTTTAGCTATAATGAATTAATTGCTGATGCCGATTATGATGCGGATGGTAAGTTGAAGTTAAAGGTGCGCTTGAAAGGATCGAATCCTGAATTCCAGCAGGGGCGTGCTGTGCATTTGAATGTAAATGTCGAAGAGAATGTATTGCAGCTTATTCGCAGTCTGCAATTGGGTGATGTGATTAGCGAAAAAATCGGTGAACGTGTTCTTAAACGACAGCAAAAAGATTGATGTCCATGCTGGATGTCGTGCACATCTGATGCTATTCTGTAATTGGTATTAACATTATTTAGAGAGAAGGGATGAAAACATCTTGCAGCAAACTATGTAGCTTACTGGTGGTGATGGGCATACTCTCTGGCTGTACTCCGCGAGTACAGCTTGAAGCACCCGAAAAGCCCATTACAATCAACCTCAATGTTAAAATAGAACATGAAATCAAGGTTAAGGTCGATAAGGATCTCGATGCGATGTTCAGTAAAGACAGTGGTTTATTCTAGAGATGATGGTTATTGATATGAAAGAAATGATGCAGAGGACATTCCTGGCGATATTGTTGGTTTCAGCGACAAGTTTATTGGCCTGGCCAACGGCGTCAATGGCACTTGAATTGCCGGACGCCAAGTCCCAGGGTCTGGTGGGAGAAAAGGCGGATGGTTACCTTGGAGTGATCAAGTCTTCTCCTGAGGTGCAGGCCTTGGTTGCAAGGATTAATAAGGCACGTAGACAATATTACGAAGATGTCGCCAAACGCAATGGGACTTCAGTTGATATCGTTGAGAAGCTCGCCGGTAAAAAGGCCATCGATAAAACACCGTCTGGACAGTTTGTGCAATTGCCGCCCGGTAGTTGGGTAAGAAAATAAAAGCCAATTGATTTATTTCGCTGTCATTAGCATAAAGGCCTCGATAAGCTGGGACCTGAAAGCGGCTATAGAGTGACTGATACAATGAGAAGCATTATTTTTACGATCCTATTCTTATTTTCTGTTACGGCTTTTGCGGAGGCATTACCGTCAGCGCCACATATCGTTGTGACTGGCAATTATAAAATGAAAGTCGTACCCGATACTTTGCATATGTCGCTTAGTATTATCGAGACTGGAAAAGATGTAGCCAAGGTTACCCGTCTGGTAGAGTCGCGTTCTGCAAAATTGATCTCAAGCTTGAAAGCACTGGGAATAGATAAAAAGGATATCACTTCTTCGCAGCTGCGGATCACACCACATTATAATTGGCGCAACAAAGAGCAGGTCTATGCGGGCACTGAGGTCTCACGTCAGGTGGAAATTATATTGCGCGAGCTTGCTAATTATAATGAATTCCTGAAGACACTGCTGGATATTCGCGTAGGTCGGATCAATAACAGTTATCTTAAGTCCACGAAGGAAAAGGAGATCAGGAAAAAGGCACTACAGCTAGCCGTCGAAGATGCCCGTCTGAAAGCGGAGTTACTGGTCTCCAATATCAGCGAGAATCTGGGTGCCGTGTACTCAATCAATCACCATTCAGCAGGCCAACTCATGCAAAAATCCCGCATGGCCTATGCCGCACAAGATACTGCTGAATCAGCCTTCGAGCCTGGAGTGATTGAGTTTACTGAGTCGGTGAGTGTGGTTTATTACCTGACCAGGCAATAGTGATGTATTACCTGGTCAGTGTTAATTGGTCTTGCAATTTTCGTGCTTAAACGACCGACATCAAATTGGGTTTCACGATCTTGATAGGTTGTTCGCCTAAAAATACCGTATCGCCATCATGCAGTGTGTGCTTGATGATTTTTTTACCATTAATAATGGTGCCGTTGGTACTGCCAAGGTCTTCGATATAAGTGGCATTGAAGAGCGTGGTAATTTTAGCGTGATGGGCACTAACAGAGGTGTTTGCGAACGTCACGCTATTATCTTCTCCACGACCCAAGGTTAGCTCTCCGGGTGTGATTGTGACTTCTTGAACCATGCTGTCTTGCGCTATATCTGCCTGCCCGCTCATTTCCCCTACCTCATAGTGTTAAGTGTTTTTGTGATAACGTTCACATTATATTAGCAATAGAAACCCCACTTTTCAATAGTAATTTGTCTTTTTTCACTCTTTATTTGCTTTTTATTGAGATCATCGCTAAGTTGTAAAAAAGTGTGTCTAAATAGATATTATATATAATAAAAACATATAGATAGTAAAATAATAGGTATAATCTTTATCGCATAAAAAGGGTCTTACAATAGAATAATCATCATTAATAGTGGTGAGTTATCCCGGTAGAGCAACTTTCCGTATAGAAATCCATGAATGTTAGAAAGAATTAAACAATGAGGGTATCGGCTTCTGAGTTAGATTTTTTAAGTATGGTTATTTTGTACGTCGATGCTTTCATAGCTGGCGATAACCTGGGCCCCAAGCAACAGAATCACTGCGGCGGCTTCACAACTCAGAAGTATAATGATGGTGGATGTGAAGGAGCCATAAATGAGATTGACCATGGAGAGTGTGGAAAAGTACCAGACCAGAAAATGCCGCGTTAACTCCCATAATAGTGTCGCTGTGAGGCCGCCGATCAAAGCATGTCGGAATGACAGGCGACCCACCGGCATCACAATATAAAGTGAAGTCAACAACAGGATCTCACCCATTAACCCGAGTAGATAGATCACGGTTGCGGTTGTGCCGTGTAATGTGAAGGTATAATTGAATAGCGTGACTGATTGATCACTGGCGGCATACAGGGCTGCGCTAATGGCGCTGACAGTTAACAGACCTATGGCCAGTATCAATATATATAAATAAGGCATAATGGCTGAGATCAGAAAATGTCGTCGATGGATAGACACGCGGTGATGGAAAATGACTGACATTGCATTTTCTAGCGAAGTGAAGGCAAGAGAGCTGAAAAAAAGTAATATCAGAAAACCGACGACACCAACTACTCTCCAGTTTTGTAGAAACGCAGATATTTGTTCAATGATGGCAGTGGATTGGCCCGGAGCGATCAGTTCCAGGTAATTGGCTGTGGTATTGAGTAATTGCTGGGTATCTATGACATGAGAGAGGACAACTAGAAACAGTGCGAACATGGGTATGACTGAAAGCAGGGTATAGTAGGCTATGGCACCGGATAACAGGAGGCCCTGGTTCTTCCTGAATGCTGACGCAACTCGCAGGATGAATTCTATGGGGTTGGCGATCACTAAACCCAGCCGAGTTATGTGTTTTCTCATATTATCAAGTGTTCTTTCAAAACATCAAAAGTAATCATGTTTATTTATATTTTGATGATAGTATTTTTGTTTATATCTTGCCGCTCTCATCAGTAATAATTGTCGGAAACTATACGACCATCTGTCTATATGTATTATTGTAACAAACTTGATTATTCAAGTGATTATGTGCACTATACTATAGAAATTTCAACTACATAATAACTTATGATCATAGCCGATCAACTGGATATGCACTTGCATGAATAAGCCTGTACAGACAGATGACAGCTCGTTAACGGGTGATCTGCGCCTGAGAATACAATTGCTTCTTGTTGAGCTGGGGTTACAGGGTATCGCAGCTTTTACACTGATCAGTAGTTTGATATCGACGTCCTCGATCAAGATTCCTTACTTGTTTATTGGTCCATTAGTGGCAGTTGCCATCCTCCGTATTCTCGCGCTGTTAATTTTAAAACCAACTGCCGGCACTAACCTGGGTCATGGTCTGGTGCAGGTATTGATGAGTTTAGCTACGGGCATAATCTGGGGAGGGATGGTTGTCTTCCCCGGCTTGTTATTGGGTGTTACGCAATTGCCGGCAGAGACACTGCTGGCAGTGCTGGTGGTGGTCACCATAGCAAGTTTTATCGGTGCCAACCTGCGACCATGGCCGTTCGTTTTCTTTTTTCTGCCGGTATTGGGGGCGCCGCTTTATCTGGCCAGTCAGGAAATGGATGTCAAGGCATTGGCCATCTGGATCCTGCTGTTGCTGGCTTCAATTATCCTGGCAATCGTGGCAAACAAGCATGGATTTTTACTCACTCGTGTACGTTCGGTGACACGTCAGAACACCCAGCTGATGCAAAACCTGACCGATACCCGCGACCAGGCCTTGCAAAGCAAACGGCTTGCCGAAAAATCAAACGAAGAGTTATTACACCAGGTCGAAGAGCGCAAGCGTGCTGAGGCCCAAATACGTGCCTCTGAAAATGAGTTGAGCGATATACTCAATGACCTGCAGGATACCTACTTTCGTGTCGGTGTAGATGGCGTGATTTGGCGGATTTCTCCTTCTATCGAGCATTTAACTGGCTACCTTCCAGATGAGTTAATCGATCAGGAATGGACAATGTTATTCGTCAATGCAATGGATCAGGGTAATTTCAGAAACGCACTGGATGATAGTCTAGGGCGCTTGAATAACTATGAAATGTGTTTACGCCATCGGGATGGCTCAGATGTATGGGTTTCCGCGAATACGCATTATTACTATCAGGATGAAGCCATTGCCGGATTTGAAGGCACGGCCAGGGATATAACCGACAAACGTAAGGCGGAAGAAGCGGTATTTAAACAGAAGGAGAGATTGCGAGTCACGTTGGCATCGATAGGTGATGGCGTAATCACGACCGGCCTGGATGGCCTGGTCGACTACCTGAATCCGAAGGCCGAGGAATTGACGGGTTGGGACCTGCAGAGTGCCGAAGGCAATCCGCTGATGGCGATTATGAACCTGGCGGATGAAGACAAGGGTGAGCATATAGAATTGTCCGTAGTGGATTGGATGGAAAGCGGTAAAAAGATTGAGGGCATCGAGCCGGCTATGTTGATCCATAGGGACAACAACAGGCAGGTATCAATCGAGCTGACCGCCTCAGTAATAAACGATATTAACGGTACGGTCGCAGGTGCTGTGTTGGTGTTTCGTGATGTAACCAAAATACGTAGCCTGACGAAACAGCTGGTATACCAGGCCACCCACGATGCATTGACTGGATTACCGAACCGCGTGGAATTTGAAAACCGTGTTGAGCAGTCCTTGCGCACAGCGCAAAGCGGCAAGAAAAAACATGCAATCTTTTATATCGACCTGGATCAATTCAAGGCGGTTAATGATACCGCCGGTCACCATGCCGGCGATAAGCTGCTGCAGCAATTGTCCAATCTCATGCAGGACCTGTTGCGTCGATCAGATACCCTGGCCAGACTCGGTGGCGATGAATTTGGCGTATTGCTGCCCGGCTGCCCGTTGTTTATGGCCGAGCAGATAGCAGAGAAATTACGTGCGAGCGTCGAGGAATACCGGTTTGTCTGGGAGGGTGATGTATTCCGGGTTGGCCTCAGTATCGGTGTAGTACCCATGGGGGAAACCACTAGTGGGCTAACTGAGTTATTACAGTCTGCAGACTCTGCTTGCTATGTTGCCAAGGAACGCGGACGCAATTATGTGCATGTGTTCAAACCGAAGGATGTCGAGGTTGCTCAACACAGAGACAAGATGCAGTGGATGCAGCGTATCCAGCATGCACTCGATAATGACCTGTTCGAATTGCACTTTCAGCCGATTATTGAGACAAGTGGTAAGGATCCTACTCGAGGCTTGCATGGTGAAATCTTGTTACGCATGGTTTCCACAGAAGAGGATGCGCAGTTGATTATGCCGTCAGCCTTTATCCCGACCGCAGAACGTTTCCATCTGATGCCGCAAATAGATAAGTGGGTGATCAAAAATTCATTGCTTTGTATTAGTAAGAATGAAACCGCAGGTGTTCAATTGGAACTATGCTCGATCAACCTTTCCGGGCAGTCCATGAGCGATATGGAGCTGGTGGATTATATTATTGAGCAGATTCGAGAAACCGGCGTATCACCGAAGAAATTGTGTTTTGAAATAACTGAAAGCGCGGTGATATCCAATCTAGAGTATGCACGACAGTTTATCCTGAAACTCAAGGATATCGGTTGCAGCTTTGCCCTCGATGACTTTGGTTCGGGGTTGAGTTCATTTGATTACCTCAAGAACCTGCCGGTGGATTATGTCAAGCTGGATGGATCATTGATCAGGGATGTCGCCACCAACAAGGTTAGTCAGGCCATGGTGCATGCGATCAATTATGTGTCACATGTCATGGATATGAAGTCGATTGCCGAATATGTCGAGGACAAGGAAATACTGACGCAGCTTCAACGCATTTCGATTGATTATGTGCAGGGTTATGGCATTGGTATGCCGGGTCTGTTCGAATCTAAACGTCTTAAGGTTCTGGAATTTAAAGACGATTAGTTGCCTGATTTAATCCGGGGTGTGGGCGCTAATAATTCTTGGCCAGCGGTCATGGATCGCATTCTTTTGATCGGGTTCGATGGTAACGACGTATATGCGCTGATCGTTGTCCTTACCCACCAGTAGTCCCTGGATAAATTCGCCTTTATTTAGATCAAACCAATGGCTGGTGCCGTCATGGTCTTTTTCCATAAACCTGTCGACGATAATTTTTACCGGGGTCGGAAAATATTTATCCCAGGTACCCTTATGTATGGATTCCAGGCGTGCCCAACCACCTTGTGGGTATTGACCTGCTTGTGATCGACGCCGTCCCCATTTGAGCAATGCCAGTTCACCTGATTTTGTGCGTACAGGCAGGCGTGCTTCAGGGTTCGGAAAGTAGACCGTGTAGGTTTTGTCCTGATTTGTATATTCAACACCGCCACACATGCGCAATATTCCATAAACTTAATTATGATATCTCAGCCTAGCATTTTATGTTGAGTATGTCCGCTGTGAAATCTGTACGCCAGTATTTACCCCGGAATAACAGGCTCTGGTCATCGCCGAAGTCAGCAGCTTGCTAGTCAAAAGATGACAGCGGGCTGTTCGCTAGTCCAAGGAGGATGCTTTTCCATACAGCTGGCAAATAGTTCTGAATCGATGAATTGTTGCAGCCAGGTTTGTAATCCAGGTAGTTTGCTCTGATCAAACCAGTCTTTGTCGACGAAAGCGAATTGCCTGATGAAAGGGAATATAGCAATATCAGCAATACTGATATGTTTGTTGATCAGGTAATTATTTTGTAGTAGATATCCCTCTAGTTGCTGTAAAAATGCCATTGCCGTTTGTCGGTAATATGTTGCCGGCCTTTCAGGGTGACGGTCGGCATACTTATACAGATCGAGTTGCTTCTTAAAGTGCTGGTCATTATCAGATATCAGTGTCAACGCCTTCGATCGCAAGCCATCATTCTGACGCAATAACCAGTCTTCTGGATCCTGGTGGGACAATGCCCAATGGATAATATCCATGCTCTCTTCAAGGATGATGTTATCCGGGAGTTGCAGCACCGGGACAGTCCCTTTGGGCGAGATGGCGAGCATGTTTTCAGGTTTGCTGGATAGTTTAACCTCGCGTAACACTACGTTTGTCTGGCTATATTTTAAAGCCATGCGTGCGCGTATTGCATATGGGCAGCGACGAAAAGAGTAGAGTATGGGCAGTGGCTGTTCAGGATTGTGCATAGTGTCTCATGGCTTATAGCGCCTGTAGTAGGAATACTTTGTCATCCTTTTTAATGACCTCCACGGGGAATAATGACTGCCCCTGGCATGGGCCGTGAACACAATAGCCATCTTGCATACGAAACTGGGCAAAATGGCTTGAACACTGCAGGTATTGGCCGCAGCCACTAATAATCTGTTGTTCACAGGCATTCAGGCTTACCCATGCATGCGGGCATTTATTAAGGTAGGCGCGTATTTCGTGGTCCTTTATCAATAAGATAATTGAGTCTTTATCTTCTTTGTTGCCTGTGGCGGGACTACAGATTTGCACCGACCTTTTTAGTAAGTCCCCGTAATTACAAAGAAAAAACATAGTTATTTGCTGGCCTGGCTAGTCATTTTAGGATAGTCTCTTAATCTAAATCTACAAGAAAGACAGTATTTTCTATTTGGGAGTTTGCAGCATGTGATTATAGCTGCAAATGATGATCTTATGTTTGCCAGAATAGATAATCATAATATAATGCATGGCCAGGTATTAACATCAGCATTCCTATCATTTATACATACTATAATGATAAGGCAGGACGAGTTATTGCTGAAGGAGGGCATAATGCATGGGTGTAGGTAAATCATGTTATAGAGGGTAGTCGGTGTATGAACAAAATAACTATAAACCATGGTACTTTTCAGGTTGATGAGCGCATTCTGGAGCATGGTGTCATTACCCTTGGACGAACTACTGACAATGATGTGCAAATGGATGATGATACGGTTAGTGCCCATCATGCGAAAATAGTAACGGTATTTACTGCCAGTCACGTCGAGGACCTGGGCAGCACTAATGGCACCTTTGTTAATGGTAAGAGAGTTATTAAGCATACGCTGCATTCTGGGGACATCATTACAACCGGCGGTTACCAGATTGTGTTTTATTCTGATCAAGGTGCACCCAAAAAAGCCCCCGAAAAAACAGAAATGATGAGTAATAACAGAATAGAGGCAATGATTGCTGCCTCTGCCTCTGCCTCTGCCTCTGACGCAGAACAGCAGACGCAAGTTAAGCCTGACTATGACCTAGAGGAACGCGAATCCCTGTCAGGCGATACGGTTCTTGTCATGGATGATGAAACAGACATGCAGACTGACATGGATACAGACTCCAGTGCGCATGATGCCCGTCGCAACAAGCAAAACAATCAAAACAGATATGCGGAAATGAGTGAAATACAGGGCGCACTCGAGGCCAGTGAAAGGCGCAATAGCAAAATGCGATCATTGTATATTACCGTTGCAGTAACGGTGGTTGTTGTTATCGCACTGATTGCCATCTTGATCAGTCTTTAGTTCTGTTTTTGCATAGACCCGTCGCCGGACGAAGATAGGTCATGAATTTAGATAAGACCTTTAAGGACGCTTATCTTGTTAAATATCTTTTGCACAATTAAATAAGCCCGCCCATTATTACGAATAGTGTTAATATTTCTGCAGAATCCTTGCGCCGCCTATATGGATATTTGCAGGTGGGCAGGGAGTTATGGTGCTTAGCTTTGATAACTCCTATACCTTAATTCGCTGTTACGCATACCTGACAATACATCTATGACAGACTTATCTAGACCTGAATACTTAGAACAAGAAGAGATTGTTAACAGGATTGGAGCGGGTGTGACTGTGATTACAGGGAACATGCGTCTTGCTCGTGCCCTGCACAAGCGTTTTGATCATTATTTCATGGGCACTGCCAACAAGGTGTGGGAAACCCCAGATATTTTGCCGTGGGATGCCTGGTTGCGCCGTTGTTTAAATTCGATAAATAATTCTAAGCTGCACGCTGAGCCTCCGTTGTTGCTATCCGAAACGCAGGAACGCTTATTATGGGAACAGACTATCGAAGACAAGGTCGGAGATCATGGGTTATTGCAGATACCTGCAACCGCGCGTCAGTGTGGCAGTGCCTGGGCTTTAATGCAGGCCTGGCAATTAGATGAGTCTGATTTTAAGTATTTCCATAATGAAGATAGTCGAGCATTTCTCCGTTGGCGTACTGCCTTTGTCAACAGATGTCAGGCTGCATCATGGCTAAGCCCTGCGCAATTGCCTGAGTTATTGTGTGCTCAGAGTAATTCCGCTGGGTTACCATTGCCAGAGAAGATCATCATGACCGGATTTGATGAGTTGTCTCCGCAGCAGCAGCAATTATTGGAGGCAATAGGGCAACAAGGCTGCGAGGTCGAGTGGCTGGAAAAAAGTGCCTGTAAAGCCAATGTCAGCACCTTAAGTTTTACCCATGCTCGGGAGGAAATCGAGTCTGCTGCACGTTGGGCACGCCATATCATGCAATCGAATCCGGCTTCCAAAGTGGCAATAGTCGCACCAGAATTAAATGAATTGAAGACTACCCTGCAAACGATATTTGATCGCATATTTGTCCCATCCTCGTTGCATCCAGGAGTGACTGAAGCTCAACGTCCCTATAATATTTCACTCGGCGAGCCGCTAATTCAGTACCCTTTAGTACAGACAGCTATGCAACTGTTGCGCCTACAGCAAAATAGTATCAGCATCGAAGAAGTATCGTTGATTGTTCAGTCGCCCTTTCTCGGCGGTTGGGAGCATGAACGTTTTGCTCGAGCGCAACTTGATCGCCAGTTACGTGAATATGGCACGACTGATATTTCTCTGGGGCTGTTGATGGGCTGTGCCGGAAGGGTGGGTGAGGTTTATCACTGCCCATTGTTGCATGCCATGTTGCTAAGTTATCGCTCATTACTAGCTAAATTGCCGTCACGATGTCATACGACTGACTGGAGCCAGCATTTCAGTGCCTTGTTGGCAGCCTTTGAATTTAGCAAAGGCAGGACACTATCGAGTGATGAATACCAAACGATCGAGGCCTGGAATACTGTATTGTACGATCTGGTCAAATTGGACAAGCTCGGCGGTAGTTTAAATTTTCAACAGGCCTTTAGAATTCTATTGCAAACGGCCAGTGAAAGAATATTTCAACCAAGGTCAGATGATGTGGCGGTGCAGGTGCTTGGGGTAATGGAAGCGACCGGCCTGGAGTTTGATTATGTATGGATCATGGGCATGCATGACGGTATTTGGCCGCCGGCGCCAAGGCCTAACCCCTTTATACCGGCAGCATTGCAACGCCAGAAAATGATGCCGCATTCCAGCCCTCAACGACAGTTGCAGGTTGCCAGGCATATAACCGCCAGATTAGCCGGCAATGCCATTGAGGTTATATTTAGTTATCCAACGCGGAAGCATGATGACGTGCTAAGGCCCAGTCCTTTATTACAGGCATTTTCTCAGTCTGATCACGAGCAGTTGCCACAATGGCGGCAGGACATGTGGCAAACCCTGATCTTTAATAGCGCACGAACAGAAAATTGGAGTGATAGCAGTGTGCCACTGGCCGATGTTAATAATGTCAGGGGAGGTAGCCAGGTTTTTAAACTTCAGGCTATGTGTCCATTTAGGGCGTTCGCTGAATTACGTCTAGGTGCAAGGCCGATGGCCGAACCCGGCATGGGTCTCGATGCGGCTGAACGGGGAAGTCTGTTGCATCAAGTCATGGAATATTTTTGGCGTCGGGTCATGAATCAGAAAAATCTACTGAATTTATCTGAGCAGCAATCACAGGAATTGATCGCCGAATGTGTCAGTCGCGCCGTTGATAAGCTTGAGAGCAGCACACAGCAGACATTCAACGAGCGTTTCAAACGACTGGAGAAAACCAGACTTGAGAAACTTATTTACGATTGGTTGCAGATCGAAAAACAACGCCAGGCATTTTCCGTATATGCAACCGAGCAGACAGTCAGCGCATATATAAAAGGTATGCAGATAAAGCTAAAAATAGACCGTATTGATGAACTGGAGAATGGCGAGCGTCTGTTAATAGATTATAAAACCGGCACTGTGACACCGGCACAATGGTTTGGGGAAAGACCGGAAGAACCGCAATTGCCACTCTATAGTTTGGTGCAGCCTGAACAGTTATCTGGCTTGTTGTTTGCACAGATAAAATCAGGCGAAACTGGCTTTAGGGGGGTCACGCGTGAGCAAGACGTGATTGCCGGTGTAAAATCCTGTCAGCAACTACGGCAGGCGAAAGAGGTCGGTGATTGGGATGAGCTATTAGTGAGCTGGAAATCCACGATTGAGTCATTGGCCGAGGGATACAAACAAGGGCATGCAGCTGTTGATCCGCTGAATTACCCAGGAAGTTGCCAGTTTTGTCGTCTGCACCAGGTATGTCGCATATCCGAGCTGACTGCAGCTGACGGTTTACAGGTCGAAGGTGATTGATGAAATTTTCAGTTGTAGATCACGCGCAAAGAGAACAGGCCATCAATCCCGATGCTTCATTTATTGTTCAGGCACCGGCAGGTTCAGGTAAGACCGGACTGTTGATACAGCGTATTCTCGCGCTCCTGGCCCGTGTTGATGAGCCTGAAGAAGTACTTGCCATCACCTTTACCCGTAAAGCAGCCAGTGAAATGCGGGAAAGGATTGTGCAGGCCTTAAGAGGTGCCCTTCACGGTGAGCCTGAAGATGAGTATTTGCGAAGCACCTGGCAGTTAGCACGGCAGGCGCTTGATCAGAATGAACGACGCGACTGGCAGTTGCTGTCAAATCCGGCAAGATTGCGCATACAAACCATTGATGCGACCTGTGCCAGCCTCGTTAGCCAGATGCCGCTGTTGTCTCATTTTGGTGCTATACCCGCTGTCACTGATGATGCTGACGACTTGTATCGTCGGGCTGCGAAAAATACTATCGATGAACTGGAGTCTAATACTGCCTGGTCTGAGTCTATCGCTCATTTGTTGTCACACCTTGACAACCGTATGGAGTATCTGCAGCGCTTGATTTGTAAAATGCTGTCCAAGCGTGAGCAATGGTTGCGGCACGTAGCTGACCCCGAGCACCCTGATATAGACCGGCATAGTCTGGAGGCGGCCCTGGGTCGATTGATAGAGACCATGCTGAATGATTTGCAGTCAGTTTGGCCCAGTGAGCACAATAGCGAGTTGTTGGAAATCTTACGATTCTCCTTAGCACATCAGGATGGGGGTGAATCGCCAAGCTTGGTGGTGGCCATGACTATGGGCGAGGATTTTGCAGACGACCAGCTCGCTGCTTTGCCTATCTGGAGGACCCTTGCCAATATGCTCCTGACTGCTGAAGGACGTGTGCGTAAGACCGTTAATAAACGCCAGGGCTTTCCAGCCAAAACGGCCGCAACATCAGAGCCGGAGCAGGCATTATTTGTCGAAATGAAGGCGCGCATGCAAGCATTACTGCAAATAATGCAAGATTATCCTGAAGCTGTTGAAAAATTACAGACAATACGGCATTTACCTGATCCACAATACAGTGATGACGAGTGGCAAACCTTGCAGGCCCTGTTTGAGCTGCTGCGGCTGTCTGCGGCACAGCTGGAACTGGTATTCAGCGAGACCGGTAGCGTTGATTTTACCGCGATGTCCCGTGCGGCGATACAGGCCCTTGGGGATGAGGAATCTCCGACCGACCTGGCGCTGGCCCTTGATTATCGAATCAGTCATATCCTGGTTGATGAATTTCAGGATACATCGCAATCACAGTTTGAATTATTGAAAAGCTTAACGGTGGGTTGGCAGGATGGCGATGGCAGGAGCCTTTTTCTGGTAGGCGATCCAATGCAGTCAATTTATCTCTTTCGCGAAGCCGAAGTTGGCCTGTTCCTTGAGACATGGCAGAGCGGCATAGGCGAACTCAGTTTGCAGGCGGTGAATTTGCAAGTCAACTTCCGTTCACAGGCAGGCATAATCGATTGGGTCAACAGTCATTTCAGTTGCATTATGCCTGCTCATGACGACATGGAAATAGGTGCTGTGCGCTATGTCGACTCAACCGCCTTTCATCAAGCGTTACCAGGGCCCGCCTGCCAATTATATCCCTATTTCGGCAAACAGGAGACGGCAGAAGCAGAACAGATCTGTGAAATCATTGAGCAAGCCCGACAGCAGAATCCGCAGGGTAGTATAGCAATCCTGGTGCGTGGGCGAACTCACTTGCTGGAGATTGTCAGGACTTTAAAGGAAGCATCTCTGAGCTACCGAGCCGTTGAAATAGAAGCCTTGTCGCAGCGAGCCGTTATCCAGGATTTGTTGGCATTATTTGGGGCCTTGACCCAGCCTGCGGATAGGCTTGCCTGGCTTGGAATTTTGCGTGCGCCCTGGTGTGGCCTGGATCTGGCAGATTTACATGCTTTATGTGCAGTCGAAGATCCGCGTACTGTTGTGGAATTAATGTCAGACACTACAGTTGTAGAATCGCTGAGCGCTACGGGTCAGAAGCTTCTAAATCGGCTTGCAGGCATACTTCAGCAGGCTATGGATAATAGTCAGCGCAGGAGTCTGCGCGACTGGATAGAAGGCAGTTGGTGTATGTTAGGAGGGCCGGCCAGTCTGGCCAATGATAATGACCTCGAAGATGCAGAAGTCTTTTTTCAATTGCTTGAGAAAATAGAGTCAGCTCCTTTATCTGACAGAAGTAGGGAGCTATTCAGGTCGATTGAAAAACTGTTTGCCTTACCGGATGTCAAGGCCGATGAGTCCCTGCAGATTATGACGATGCATAAGTCCAAGGGGCTGGAATTTGATACCGTTATTATGCCGGGGCTAGGCTATCGGCCTGCCAACAATGACAATGATCTGATGAAATGGTTTGAGAGACCACGTAAACCTGACGCTAATGATTTGTTGATGGCACCGATCAGGCAAGCGGGTGCAGGCTTAAATCGTAAATATCAGTTGCTGGCTGACTTCGAAAAACAGAAATCCTTATTTGAAAATGGTCGTTTATTATATGTTGCCTCAACCCGTGCGCGGCAACGATTACACCTAATGGGGCATGTCAACTATGTTATAAATGACGATGTGGCTGAGTTACGTAGTCCGGCATCCGCTTCGCTGTTGTCCGCTCTCTGGCCTAGTGTTCGTAAGGAGTATGAGGAAGTGTTTGCGCGTTATGTCGACAGTCTGGAGACTGTCTCAGAAACGGACACAAGGAATAAACACCAGGTTTATGCGCAATCATTTCGACGATTACCGCTAGAATGGATATTGCCGGAGGCGCCAGACTCTTGGCAACAATCTTCTGGATTGGTCGTAGCCGAGGAGGAATTACTTGAATTTGACTGGGCCAGTGAGACCGCCCGGCATGTCGGTACGGTCGTGCATGAAGTATTAAATCAAATTAGCACTCTGCCTGCAGATGATCCTGGTAGGTGTAATGCTGAAGCCTTCCTGCCTCGATGTGAAAATCTATTATTGCAATTAGGTGTGGGTCATGCAGATGTTAAGACCGCGACCGCCAAAGTGATAACCGCAATAAAGAATATTATCGATGATTCAAGGGGGCAATGGATTATGGACCTTTCTCAACAAGACGCGCGCTCAGAGTATGCATTGACAGGGCGCTTGGACGACGGATTGAAGCATATCGTTATCGACCGTACCTTTATTGATAAAGAAGGTGTGCGCTGGATTATAGATTACAAGACAGGCGGTCACTCGGGTACTGGTGTCAATGAATTCCTGGATAGGGAAAAAGAACGTTATCGTCAGCAGCTGGAAACCTATGCACAGATAGTCCGCCTTATGGATGCCAGGCCAATACGGCTTGGCCTGTATTTCCCATTGTTACAGGCATGGAGGGAGTGGTCATATGATGGATAAATGCAGTAGAATACGGTTTTTTTTAGTAATGAGTATCGATTTAAGTTATGGGAAGCTGTGAATGCTGGATGTATTAAACATGTATGAGATGGCTGCATTATCGCTTTTATGCCTGTTATTGTTGGTGGGTATTTATTTTATGTCCCGGAGCTTTATAAATAACAGTCAAAAAAGAAGTACTAAACGTATTGTCAATAAAATATCAGGCGCCCATCTGCAGGAAGTTCCGTTGGATATGGGTGAGGACCAATACGCCTATTTTGACTATATACTGCTACGTAAGGATGGTATTTTGGTGCTTGAATTTAAGGATTACGCTGGACATATATACGCTTCTGAACAAATCAACGAATGGACCCAGGTGATTGGAAGTAAAAGCTACAAATTCGCCAATCCTTTTTTTGAGCTTGAGCGAAAAGTTGAACTGTTACGCCAGGTCATTGGTAATGAAAAGATAGATACCGTTATCCTGTTTACGGATAAGGCGGATTTCCCCAAGGGTCGGCCGCAGAATGTTTTGCTTCTAAAAGAATTAAAGAACATTTTCAGCAAAACGAAAGCTTCGGATATTTCTGAAGCAGGAATGATTATGTGGCTGCAATTGCAGACTTATTTATCCAAGGGAGCTTGAATTGTAGCACTATATTCATGACGTCCCTCGGACAGGTTTTTATACTGACGGAGCATGATCATGGTTTTTAATATTGCAGCATCATTGACCTTGGCTATGTTCAGGCATATTTTTGCCTGGTAATGACCTTCTTGCCGATCTTTCTCAATGTCGATAAACTGTTGGTTGGATTGCTGATGAGGGGGTGTTTGTGCTACCTCGCTCTGACACGTCATTAAATGAACATGCCAGGTGACAGGTGCATGTTGAAAGTGACCTTTAAATGAAAAGACTGCTTCTTGCTCAGTAGAATCTTGTTCCAGAAAATATTCGAGTTCAGACATAATAATAATCCAGCAATGAACAGACAAACGAGAACATTATTTTTTACCCTAAATCTAAGTCATGCAGAATGTTTATTGTATTATAAGGGTTATGTTCGCCAGATAATGGTCACGACAGAAGATAATCAAAGGATCCAGTTTCCAGCACAATTTATTCAGCGCTTTGTCAGTGAAAACGGTGTGCATGGTCGTTTTCAACTGGTGTTTAACGCAGAGAATAAACTAATTTCCCTGGTCAAAGTAGTCTGAAACATTTCTAATAGCAAAAATAACCATAAAAAACAAACAGATAAAGGTTTCTCTTGGTGTGGAGAAATTGATAGCAGTTTTTCAATAAATAGATTATTCTGAGTGTAGTATTGTTAACCTGTTGAATTAATTGTAAAAAGAGATATGAAGCATTTTCTTTCCAATATAAAGTTATCTGCTCGCAAGGATGATGTGCGATTGCTTTGTGAGTTGAGCGAAGAATATATCGACTTCAAGTTACCCCGGCTAGCCGCCAAGCCCAAGGGCTTTGATATAAGCACTACACGATTGCAGGAACAACTGGATGACCTCGTTATCGATAACAGCCGGCAAGTGCAGGAGGGTGGGAATTACCTGGACCAGTTGAATAGGTATGAAATAAAAACGCAACTGCGCCTGGACCTTACCGATTTAGTACTGAACACAACCTCGGAATCAATAGCCAACCTTTACCGAAAATATCTTAGCAATGGAACCAGTCTACCGGAAAGCAATGAACGCAAGACTGCATTAACGGCAACTATATCATTACTTCGTAACCTGATGCAGTCATACAAGACCTGTCTAGCTGCAGATGCAGGATTACCGGTGCGTAAACTTACTGCGCAAATAGCTAGAGTGGATCATTGTGCTGTGCGCATCATGGAATTAACACTTTGGTTACAGCGCTTGTTGGCGTTGCGCTTTCAGAAATTGTCGGCTCAGGAATGGAAAGATTTTAATGCGCTATTTTTCATTTATGAAGCGACTTTTGACGCATCCAAGCATATCGCCTTAACGCCCGAACTGGCCTTGTTCACAGCATCAGGAATATTGAGTGAGGCGAATTCCAGTCGTAGTGTGTTTTCACTTTTTGTTTCGGTGCAGATTTTTGGCTCATTGGATATTACCAGTTGGCCATCAAATTCCAATCAGACGGTGGAGCAGTACCTGCATAAATACGAAGGATTGATTGATATTAGTATCGGTGAACCGGAGGAAGCATTTCAGAAATTCATCATTAGTTACGCTGATTTGGACCAGGCACCGGTTTTCTCAGAATTGAATAATGAAAGATGTTGCTATATTAACCTTACCCGTTTAGACGCTCAGATTGAGCAGGACATAGAAGAGATTCATAAGAAGTTGTTTATCGGTGACGAAGAGAAAAAGCGTATGCAACCACAAACGAAGGTAGCAGAGCTCAGCGATAATCAAGGCCTGTTGAGCTTATTAAGAAAAATGCTATCCGAATCTAAGCGCGGTTGCGAACGGCAGACCTTATACGGTAGTAGGTCGGTTGACTTGTATTCGGGATTTTCGGAATGTTATCGATTGTTATTCGAAATGGAATTTGACAGAGGTACTAACGGAGCAGATTCTGGATTTCATGATGCAGCCGCAAGACACTCATCATTGCTCGTTGATAATCCTACTGATGAGTTGGAATGCCAATGGCTTATTGTGAATGAAAGTGAAACTGGTATTCTGATGCGAACAAATGAAACCAGGTATATGCATGCTATTGAAGTAGGAGAGGTCGTTGCTCTTCGAAACCATGAGGACTCTACTCAAGCTGATTTACAAATCGGTTATATCACGCGTCTCGACCGAAGCGCTGATGGTCAGCTGGATGTTGCGCTAGTGAAGATGTCTGTCTTGGCTGAAGCGGTAGGAATTTTGGAGCCGGGCCATGGTCACAGCATTAAAGATCAGTTATCAGGGATACTGATACAGGACCTGAATCAAATTTGGCAAATTATCCTGCCACGTGGTGTAAGTTTTGTACAAGGATCGCCCGTTATTATCAAGCGAAAGTCAGATAATCTACCGGTTAGATTAGGAGAGTCAATCGAAACGAAGAACGGATTTATTACGTTTGAGGTGCGTTCGCCAGTTTTGAAATAATGGCCTGAATTCCTTGTTGCCTACACGGGTTGTTTAAGTGAGTTTGTCCTGGGCTATAGATTTAGAGATTATCAGGGTGAAATTGTGTTGTATTACCTTAAAGTTATGAATATATTTTTCAAGCATGCTATCTATTTACTGCTGCCGTTGTTTTTATCGCAAACGCTTCTAGCGGCAGAAATTGAAATAGGAGAGACCGGTTTTGATGATACTATTCTCGATGAGCCGATTAAGAAGCCTGACTGGTTCAAATTAAGTTTTCTCGACATCAAAGAAGATCTAGATGAAGCCAAGATGGAGGGGAAAAAAGGCCTGATACTCTATTTTGGTATGGAAAAGTGTCCTTACTGCAAAGCACTGCTAGAAGTGAATTTTACCAAACCTGATATCGTTAATTATACCCAGGAAAATTTTAATGTGGTTGCAATCGATGTCCGCGGAAATCGAAGTGTAACCCTTGTTTCTGGTGAAGCAATGACAGAGAAGCAATTCTCCGTTCAGCGCAAAGCAAATTTTACTCCAACACTGATCTTCTATAATCTTGATGGTAAAGAAGTCCATCGCATGGTTGGTTATTATACTCCATATACCGTTAGTGCTGCGCTTGAGTTTGTTGCCGACCAGCATTATTTAAAAGAGACATTCAGAAGTTATTTTGCTCGAGCCGATAAGCTGGACAGGACAGATAAAGACAGTCTTGATTACATGCCGTATGCAATGACTAAACCTTATATTCTGGCTCGAAATAAAATCAAGGCGCAGAGGCCGCTGATGGTTTTATTCGAACAGGCAAATTGTCATGCATGCGATGTACTGCATGCTGATGCATTTTCGTCAGCCGCACTTGCCAGTAGAATGCATAATTTTGACATTGTTCAACTGGATATGTGGAGCCAGGAACCAGTATTGGATGTCAGCGGAAAAAAGACTACGTCCCTTAGCTGGGCAGAATCGCTCGGAATATTTTATACGCCAACCCTGGTGTTTTATGATGAGTTCGGTAATGAAGTCCTGCGGCTCGCATCCGTCGCTCATTTCAATCGCTTAAATAATATTTTTAACTATATAACCAGTGGCGCGTATAATAAATACAAGAGCCTTGCCGAATGGAACAATAGGCACTAGGGTTTTTTGTAAATCCAGTCTGACGATCATTGCAGGCTGTTAGAGTGCAGCTCTAGTACGGTCGAGCCTTATGTTTATAACGTTACGGTATATGCCGTTGTTATTTTACTTATGTCATTTAGTTGACTAATATGAAGTCTATGAATTTATATAATCCAATCTTTGTGTCGATTTTGGCTTTGTTCTTACGAAGCCTCTGGAAATGTGATGGTTAGTACCAGCAAGAAAAACGGCCGCAAAGTCGACCAAGAAGCTTTTTCGCTTGACCACTGGATGCAGGGTCTGGATTCGTTTTACCCGCAAGATCAGCAAGAGAAGATTAGGGAGGCGGCGACGATGGCGCTGGTCGCGCACAAACATCAGAAACGTGCATCTGGCGACCCCTACGCGATACATGTTTTTGAAGTTGCGGATATTTTGATTGGTCAACACCTGGACTATGAGTCAATCATAGCTGCGCTCTTACATGATGTTGTTGAGGACACATCGGTCACCCTGGAACAGATTGAATCTATATTTAGCCGTTCTGTCAGCACGCTCGTTGATGGCGTCACCAAGATGGAGTTAGTCAGGGGTAGACCTGATAGTCAGGATAAGTCCAAAAACAAATGGGATAACTCAGAAAGTTTGCGAAAGATGTTGCTGGCCATGGTAGAGGATGTCAGGGTTATCATGATCAAATTGGCGGACCGCTTACACAATATGCGCACCTTGGCACACTTGACAGTTGAAAAACGAAAACGAATTGCTGCTGAAACGATGGATATATTTGCGCCGTTAGCCAATCGAATGGGTATCTGGCAGATCAAATGGGAGCTTGAAGACCTGTCTTTTCGATACCTGGAGCCAGAACAATATACCCGTATCGCAAAATTATTGGATGAAAGGCGGCTTGATCGTGAAAATTTCATCAGTAAGGTTGTCACGATACTGGAAAAAGAATTTCTTAAGGCAAATATAAGTGCAGAATTGACCGGTCGCCCAAAGCATATCTATAGTATTTGGAAAAAGATGGAAAGGAAGGGGATCGACTTCCATGATATTTTTGATGTTAGCGCTGCCAGGGTCTTGGTAGATACAGTAGCTGATTGTTATGCCGTATTGGGTATCGTGCATTCCTTGTGGCCGCATATTCCCAACGAATTTGATGATTATATAGCCACACCTAAAGGCAACAACTATCAGTCCTTGCATACAGCAGTCATTGGCCCGGGAGGCAAGACACTTGAGGTCCAGATAAGGACACATGAAATGCATGAGCGTTCAGAATTAGGCGTTGCTTCACATTGGCGCTATAAAGAAGGCTCACGTTACGATCCGGGTTATGAGCAAAAGATTACCTGGTTGAGACAGTTGCTTGAATGGAAAGACGAGGAGTCAGATGCTAACGGATTTGTAGACCGTTTTAAATCCGAGGTATTTGAAGACAGGGTATACGTATTAACGCCCAAGGGTAATGTTGTTGATCTTCCCTTGGGATCTTCCCCGCTGGATTTTGCTTACCACATACACACCGAAGTCGGGCATGGATGTCGTGGTGCGAAGGTCAATGGCTCTATTGTGCCACTGACCTATACGTTGAAGACGGGTGATCAGATAGAAATCATGAGTACCAAGGCAGGTACCCCAAGCAGAGATTGGCTGAATACACACCTGGGGTATTTGAAAACATCGCGTGCTCGCGCCAAAGTGCGTGCCTGGTTCACCCATCAAGATCTCGAAAAGAACATTCGCGAGGGCAAAAGTGCCCTGGATAAAGAGTTAGCTCGGCTTGGACTGAGTAAATTAAACCAGGAAACCTTAGCCACCAAGCTGGGTTTTAAGAATGCGCAAGATCTGTCGGCATCGATCGGTAAGGGTGATATCAGCTTTGCACAAATTGCTGGTGCAGCACAGGATTTGTCTACACCTCGAAACCCTGATACTGAAGCACTGCAACAGACAATATTAACTGAAGCCAGAGAGGTTCAGGGTGATGTAAAAATTTATGGTGTCGGCAATCTGCTCACTACCATGGCAAGATGTTGTAAGCCGGCTCCTGGTGATCCGATTATCGGCTATATCACCAAGGGTAGGGGTATTACAATACACCGCGCTGATTGTGCCAATATTCTTAGGCAGGGTCATGAACGCTTGATTGAAGTCTCGTGGAGCAAACATCAGGAAACCACTTACCCTGTTGATATTTCCGTACTGGCCTATGACCGCCAGGGGTTATTACGTGATATCACCACGCTGATGACTGATGAAAAGATCAATGTCCTGAGTATGAATACCATGACCGATATCAAGGACCATAAGGCGAAAATGAAACTGACCGTGGAAGTAAGTAGTATACAAACACTCAGCCGTTTACTGGCTAAAATGTCACAACTACCGAATGTACTGGATGTGAAACGGAGTAGTTGACAGAGATGGGCGCTATAAACGTAAGTGATTCGTTTCGATGTTTTATGTTGATGTAGCTGAATTGGCGCCCCGGAAACGATGGTTCGAGCGCGGCTCTCAGCCAGCGGCTATATACTGGACGTTCGAATCTGGCTCGAATGTGCTGTATGGGAGAGTTTTAATGGTGGACTCTTTTGTTTTAAATTGGCGCCCCGGAGACGATGGTTCGAGCGCGGCTCTCAGCCAACGGCTATATACTGGACGTTCGAATCTGGCTCGAATGTGCTGTATGGGAGAGTTTTAATGGTGGACTCTTTTGTTTTAAATTGGCGCCCCGGAGACGATTCGAACGTCCGACCTATCGCTTAGGAGGCGATTGCTCTATCCTGCTGAGCTACCGGGGCATGATGGCGGCTATTATATGACAATTTTATGCTGTCAGCATAGTCATTTTTAATACTTAAAGGGGCTACAGGCCGCCAGCAGACGATGAAAATATCCGTTATTATTCCTGTCTATAATGAAAAAAACAGTTTGACTGGGTTGCTGGATAAACTGCAATTAATGCTCGATGCTGGGCATGAAATTATTGTGGTTGATGGTGGTAGTACGGATGGGACTTGCGACGACCTATGTGCTACTGATGTAAGAGTTATTGATGCAGACAAGGGGCGTTCGTCGCAAATGAATGCGGGGGCACGGATCGCCTCTGGGGATGTGCTCTGGTTTGTGCATGCCGATAGCGACTTTATCGATTCTATTGATCACTATCTGCAATCCATGTTGCAGTTAAAGGATACTCAATGGGGGCGGTTTGATGTCAGGCTGAGCGGAACTTTGCTTATATTTCGTATTATTGAGGCTATGATGAATTTCCGCTCACGTATCACCGGGATTAGCACTGGAGACCAGGCTTTGTTTGTACACAAGGGATTGTTCAACAGCATAGGCGGTTATGCGGATATAAGGATTATGGAGGATATTGAAATCTGCAAAAGATTGAAGAAAAAGTCAGCGCCTATAAACGTGACCACGCCGTTGTTAACATCAAGCCGACGCTGGGAAAAGCGCGGCGTATTCAAAACAATTCTGTTGATGTGGAAAATGCGTTTTCTCTATTTTGTCGGTGTTGATACTGACAAGTTGTCAAGACTATATGAATAAAAATAACAAGAATAGCGGAAAAGCCGTGTTAATGGTATTTGCCAAGGCACCAATCCCCGGCAAAGTAAAGACCCGCCTCGGGAGAAAACTGGGCATGCGAAACGCAGCACGTATATACCAGGACATACTATATAATTTCCTACAGGCTATGGTTTTAACTGACAATGTAACAGTGCAGCTATGGTGTTATCCTGATAGCCATCATCCCTTTTTTCACAAATGTGCGCGTGACTTAGGCATCGTATTAAAACGCCAGACAGGTGATGACCTGGGTGCCAGGATGTTGCATGCTTTTAAGGCGAACCTTTCGTTCGATTTTTGTGTATTGACGGGTTCGGATATACCTGGAATCAACAGCGTTATGGTCAGGCAATCTGTTACCTTGCTTAAGAACAGACGCGATGTGGTTTTTTTACCGACGGAGGATGGGGGTTATGGGCTGATCGCATTGACAGGTCCATGTCCTGCCTTATTTCGTAATATGAAATGGAGCACTGAGAAGGTACTGCAGCAGACTATATCACGAGCTAGGAGAAGGGGCCTTGTCTATAGTTTGTTAACAAGTCTTCCAGACATCGATAATAAATCTGATTACATTAATTACTTGCGCCCTTGCTGATGCTCAAAAGGCGTCTTTAGGAAGTCTTTTCATCAGGTCGCGTTGTAATTCAATGACTAATTTGCTCAGTATACGTTGTTGTGTACCATCCAAACCAATAAATTGCCCGCCTATCCGTTGAATATGCTTGCTGTTATTGTCATTTATATACCTGATTTCTAACTGGCATTTAATAATATCGTCCTCATGGATCCTTAATTCACAGTACGGCAGGATTTCAGCTTTTTGCACCGGGCAGGGACTATCAAGCTCGATGCCGGCGCCGGTCTCGGAGAGGTTTATCATATGGCCATAAACTGGTATGCCATCTTCGCGTTTTAATTTGATCGGGATTTTGATGCCAAGGCCAATATTGATGCGGTAATTCTGTCGCTTTTGCAGGTATTGGATACTTTCAGGATATGCAATTTTATAGACAGCGCTTCCGTGCTGGTTATTTATGTCTATCAAGTTGGCAGAGAACCGTATCTCTATGCCATTTATCTTGGTGACAACATGCATTTTTTTATGGATGAGTAATAATTCGTGTCCATGTTTGGTGTTGATTTCATCCAGCAGAATGTACTCACTATCAGGGTTAATCGAAAGAATGGCGCTAAAAAATATCTCCGGTACACCCGGCATGGATATTTGAATCAATGAATGTTTGTCCCGAACTTTATTTAGTAGACGGGCGGATTCTATCGGATTTGTGATTGTTTCGCCGTTCAAAGTAGTTTCTTTTTTAATTGTAGTTCCAGAGTGGTCATGATACATAGCGAATTCAGGCCTTGGCGATACTTCGTCCTCTATTGCCTGACTCTGCTTGTCCTGTGGCATTATAGGTGTCTTCATTAATCTGCTGTCCATAAAGAATCGACAGGGCCTGCTTAACGACACGGAGGCTAGAATCCATAACGCTACCATTTAACTGGTTTAGAGTTTTGCATGTTTTGACTTGTTCTGTGTAACGATTGAATTTTGATTGCAAATTATTATTACGATCACACCATGCTATACAATCCTTGAAGCCTTGAAGGTCGGTATTAAACCCAAGTGTTTTTATCAGGGCGGTACGGTGGGTGTGATACTGTTCCAGCTTTTTCATAAGGCAGTTTTTCTGCGTGCTTATTTCAATCAGTGTGTCGGCTTCCTTGGGCAAGGTTTCACCTTCATTTTTGAGTAAATCTATCAATGCATTGGCGTGTGCCAACTCTGCATCAAGCATTATTTCAAGTTCAAGGTAACATTCTTTTTTATTCATGCCGATTGCCCTTAGCTTGCCTGTAAAAGAAAGGATTCATAGCGAACGAATTTTTCTGCAACACGCTCTGTAGAAATCGAATAGTTGCCACTATTCAGATTTTCACGGACCTCGGCAACTTTATCCGAGTCAACTACCGGTACAGAGCCTAATTGTTTTTCCAGTTGCTGTATTAATTTCGCTGATTCAGTGAGTGTGATACTGTCATTAGCTTGACCAGTACTATTGGTATTAGTGGGGCGATTATTATCTTTGTTGATAGATGTCGTATTGGCGCTGGTATTTACCTGCGGCTTGTTAATATCACTGATCGAAATCGTCATTGAGGATACTCCTGAGTTAAAGGTGTACTACACCGTTATATTTAACGTCAATATAGACGGATCCTTTAGTCATATTGCCTACATATTAATCTTTACAATTCCGCGGTTTACTGCAATTCCCTCGACTATGCGTTTGGAATTTTTGCTCTTTACCCGCACCTGTTCTCCAGCGGATGCATCATTCATGGCCTTACCAGTCATGCGTACCTTGATACCGGAGGTCTCTGCTATAATCGTGACCTGTTCGCCGCGTTTTATTAATTTTGATTTAACGATCGCAAAGGGGTTAATGATTTCGCCCTTGCGGATATGCCGCCTGGCTACGTGACCTTGCAAGTCCTTTATATCAGTAATGTAATTACCATTTAATTTGGTGATATCGTGTTTTTTCTTGACCAGGTCTGTTGCCTTCAATGTTTCGCCGCGCTTTATTTGCGCGCGTGCCGTATAAATCTGTTGATAGGCATGTACAGTAGCCTGTAGGTATATTTTCCATGGTTTGTCCGCATTACAACGCACGGCCAATGAGACATGGCCGGGTAAGCGGCTGTTATTGCTCGTGACTTCAATTCCGGAGCCACAATGTGCCAGTTTCAGACGGTTGTCGATGCTTCCTAACTCAATCTTGGTATTGCTTAAACCCATTGCAGTGGCCTTGTCCTGCAAATATTGACTGGCGTGTTTTCTGATGTCTGCGTGATCGGTATAACGGGCAGCCGCCTGTACCAGTGTCGGCGACAGAAAAATGCCAGCCAGCATACTGATGAATAATATTCGCACATCGGTTTTCATTATAAATCACCTAAAAACAATAGCTTAAGTTTTATAAGGGGCTTAGGCGTCAAAACTATGTCACAACTTGCCCCACATGTCCGTCTACTAGTATCTATGCAAGAGCTATGCCGCTCTTCCTTGCTCAAGTTTAACGGAGGCAGCGCCGTTATAAGAAAGGTACAGATTAATGATAAATAGGTTGTCAGGAGAGAAGGAATGGCTGGACTATTAGACAGTGTGGATATGCGAACCCAACTTGCTGGGCACAACCGCCTGGAGTTATTGTTGTTTCGATTAGGTGGTCGTCAACAATTTGGGATTAATGTATTCAAAGTACAGGAAGTTATCCAATGTCCGCCGCTGACTAAAATGCCAAATGCAGATAGTGTTATTCGTGGTGTTGCTAATATGCGCGGCAAAACTATTAGTGTCATGGATCTGGCTCAGGCCATTGGTATGCGGCCTGTCAAGGATGTAAAAGATGCCTTTATCGTTATTGCTGAATATAATCGAACTACCCAAGGTTTCCTGGTTAGCTCTGTTGACCGCATTATCAATATGAATTGGGACGATATCATGGCGCCACCTAAGGCGACAGGCCGCGGGAGTTATTTAACGGCGGTCACTAAAATCGATGATGAGTTGGTTGAGATCATTGATGTCGAGCAGGTCATGTCTGAAGTGACCGGATCTGCGGTTGAAGTCTCGGAGTCTGTCGTCGAGGAAGCACCCAGTGCTGCTGAAGGTGTCAAGAGAATTATGGTGGCAGATGATTCTGTTGTTGCTCGGAATCAGGTCAAACGCACATTGGAACAGATAGGCTACGAAGCCGTGTTGGCCAAAAGCGGCAAAGATGCGCTCGAACAGATGCAAGCAATGGCGGCACAAGGACCTATTAATGAGCAACTGGCCCTGGTAATTTCTGATATTGAAATGCCTGAAATGGATGGTTATACCTTGACGACCGAATTACGTAAGGACCCTGATCTAAAAGATCTATATATTATGCTGCATACTTCACTAAGTGGGGTATTTAATAATGCGATGGTGGAAAAGGTCGGTGCTAACAGGTTTATAGCCAAATTTGACGCCGATGAGTTGGCGACCAGTGTCATGCAGGCTATCAATGATTTACAGAATTAATGAGCTCATACCAGAGTCAACATTAGTAGAATAAAACGGATTCCACCCCAGTGTTTCATATAGGCCATAGAGAATGATGCAGAAAGCAACAAAAAGTACATTAAAGTCGAAAGACTATCATGATTTTCAAAAGTATCTCGAAAATATGTGCGGTATAGTTCTGGGTGATAACAAGCAGTATTTGGTCGATAGCCGTCTGAATAAAATGCTGCATGAGCATAAGCTAGCGTCATTGGGAGAACTGCTTGAAAAGCTGAATAAAGACAGGAATCGTGAGTTAACTAATAAAGTGGTTGAAGCGATGACTACAAATGAGACCTCATGGTTTCGTGATATCCATCCTTTTAATACATTAAAAGACAGAATTTTTCCGGAGCTGGCAAAAAACAGACGTGCACCGATACGTATCTGGTCTGCCGCCTGTTCTTCAGGTCAGGAGCCTTATTCGATTAGCATGACGGTCAATGAATTCCAGGCAAGTAATCCAGGGATGTTGAATTCAGATGTGCAGCTCGTAGCGACCGATATCTCACCGGCAATATTAGCTGCAGCAGAGAAGGGCAGATATGACGATATGGCTATGGCCCGCGGCCTGTCACCTGAAAGAAAGAAAAAATATTTTCGGGAAACGCCGAATTACTGGCAAATTAATCCTATCGTTAAATCGAGAATACAGTTCAAGACCATGAACCTGCTACAGAGTTATGCCTTACTGGGGCGTTTTGATATTATTTTTTGCAGGAATGTACTGATCTATTTCTCAACGGAGTCGAAGCGAGAAATCCTGGAAAAAATGTGTCGTTGTCTTAACCCGGGTGGTTACCTGTTTCTCGGCGGTTCTGAGTCGATTGCCGGCATCACGGATAAGCTGGATATGGTCAGAACCCACGGTGGCGTAGTCTATCAACTGAAACCCTGATTCGCGGCAGATTACCGCGGAAACGAAAACAAATATTGCCGCCTGACGGAAAACATTGCCGTCAGGCGTTATCATTTCTCCTCCAAAAAACCATTATCCTATTATAATACAAGTACTTAACTAACCTGGCACGTCTGTTGCAATAGTATTCTTAGAAAATACTTAACTGGAACAGGCAATGCCAATAAATTTCGATAAAGCACTGGGTAGTCATGAACAAGCGCTGATGATTCAAGCGCGGCGTACCAGTGCGATCTCATCCAACATCGCCAATGCAGATACTCCGGGCTATAAAGCACGTGATATTGATTTCAAGGAAGTGCTGAAGAACTCCCAGGGCGATATGTTGAAAATGCATAAAACCAGTTCATCGCATCTGCAGTCTTTTGGTATGGACAGCAAGGGTATGCAATTGAAATACAGGATACCAAGTCAGCCTTCACTGGATGGTAATACGGTAGATCTGGATATGGAGAAATCCGCTTTCTCCGAAAATGCCGTGCGTTACCAGACGACCTTGCATTTTCTGACAAGAAAATTCAACGGCATGATAAAAGCATTTAAAGAGGAATAGACCATGAGTTTGTTTAATGTTTTTGATATAGCAGGTTCTGGAATGAGTGCGCAGTCGATCAGACTAAACACCGTCTCCAGCAACATGGCCAATGCAAATAATGTCAGTGGCAGGGAAGAAGATCTGTATCGCGCCAAAAACCCGGTATTTGAAACCGTCATGAAAGACGCGTTGGGAAACTCAGCATCAGCCGGTGTACGTGTTAGCAACATCGTGGAAAATACTGAAGAAGCTATACGTCGCTATGACCCGAAAAACCCCTTGGCTAATGAGCAAGGTTTCGTCTTCCAGTCGAATGTCAGTACGATTGAGGAAATGGCTAACATGATTTCTGCATCCAGGTCATATCAGAATAATGTTGAAGTCTTGAATACTGCCAAGCAATTAATGCTGGCAACACTAAAACTCGGTGAATGAGGTTAGATACTAATGACAGCAATAGACACAAGTGTATTACAAAACCTGGGCTTGAATGCCGGTGCTACCGAAGTTGACAAGAACAAAATTGGGCAGGACCAGTTTCTGAAGCTTATGACTACGCAAATGCAAAACCAGGACCCGTTCAAACCAATGGAGAATGGTGATTTCCTTGGCCAGATTGCACAGTTCAGCACCGTATCAGGGATCCAGGATCTGCAAAAATCATTTTCGCAGTTCTCATCGGCAATGGTCCCTAATCAGGGGCTACAGGCAGCCGGTTTGATTAACAGGAACGTCATGGTACCTGCGGACTTTTTGCCGCTGAATCAGAATGGCATGAATGCAGCAGTTGATTTACCTGATGCTGCCTCTGATGTGAAGGTGTCAGTTTATAACGGCGCAGGAACACTGGTACATAATTTTAGTCTGGGCGCCTTAAGTCAGGGCGTTACCCGTTACCAATGGGATGGTACCTTGCCTGATGGTTCCGAAGTTCCTGAAGGTCATTATAAGGTCAGCGTGGACGCGAAAATTAATGGTGAAAGTATCGCCGTAAAGAATTATGCAAACCTCCCTGTCGATAGTATTACCTTCGGTGGGAATCAAGATGAAATCAATGTCAACATACGTGATCTGGGAAGCAGAAAATTCTCGGACATTTTACAGATAAGCTAGCACAGGAGAAATACTATGCCTTTCAGAATAGCATTAAGTGGATTAAACGCAGCAGCAGCTGATCTTCGTGTAATCGGTAACAACGTTGCTAATTCAAGTACAGTCGGTTTTAAGGAATCCAGGACCGAGTTTTCCGATATATTTGCCGCCTCATCACTGGGTGCCGCTTCAAACGCGACGGGATCTGGCGTAAAAGTATCCTCAATCAAGCAGGAATTCGGCCAAGGTAATATCGATTTTACTAATAATAATCTCGATATGGCCATCAGTGGTGAAGGCTTCTTTAGATTGAACGAGAACGGAGCCGTCAAATATAGTCGTGCAGGTAGTTTCAATGTCGACAGGGAAGGCTTTGTGATCAATGGCGAGAATCAGCGCCTGACAGGATTTCAGGCAGATACAACCGGTAATATCACTGGCGCGCTGGGTGATATTCAACTTTCTACCCAGGATCTTGCCCCGAATGCGACATCTTCCATTACCCTGACAGCTAATCTTGATTCGTCAGAGACAGCACCGGGTGTGAATTTTGACAGGGCTGATGCGACTTCCTATAACCATTCGACATCATTAACGACCTATGATTCACGTGGTAATTCTCTGTTGCAAACCTTGTACTTCCAGAAGACGGGTGCATCAACCTGGAATATGTATACCTACTTAACCGATCCTTCAGGTGCTGAGACTGAACTAGTCCCTGCTGGTGGCACGGGTGGTTCAGTACCGCCGGCGCCAATGGCATTGACCTTTACGGCTGATGGTGCGCTCAGTACCGTCGTTCCAGGTACCGGTGCTGTTGCCAATTATGATCCTGCGACTATCGCAAGCCTGGGTTCATCGCCCATCGATATTGATATCGACCTGAATACACTTAGCCAATACGGTACAGACTTTGGTGTCAATGAATTACTTCAGGATGGTTATACCACTGGTCGATTGAGTGGCGTCGAGGTTGGTGAAACAGGTGTTATCACTGCGCGTTATACCAACGGTCAGTCGCTGACACTGGCGCAGGTTGCCATGGCTAATTTCAGCAACCTGAACGGTTTGTTACAACTGGGTGATACCAGTTGGGCAGAATCATTTGAGTCTGGCTCAGCACTGGTAGGTACTGCAGGTACAGGCACCATGGGTTTGATCCAGTCTGGTGCGCTTGAAGGTTCCAATGTCGACCTGACAGAGCAGTTGGTCAATATGATTACTGCGCAAAGAAACTTCCAGTCGAATGCACAGGTCATCCAGACAGCGGATACCGTGACGCAGACAATTATTAACATCCGATAATCAACGTGATTCTGTTTAGCGAAAAGGGTACTGGGAGACTGTAATGGATAAGATGCTTTATATTTCGATGTCAGGGCTAAAGCAGACTATGAGAGCGCAGGCTATAAATTCTCATAATCTGGCTAATGTCAGCACAACGGGCTTTAGGGCAGATCTACAGGCGTTCAAGGATGAACAGGTATACGGACCTGGTCAGCAAAGCAGATTCTATTCTGTTAGCCAGGATAAAAACGTTTCTGGCGGCACTGATTTTTCTGAAGGCTCTATTATTGCTACGGGCAATGATCTCGATGTTGCAATCAAGGGTGATGGCTTCATTGCTGTGCAGTCAAGTGATGGCCGTGAAGGCTATACGCGCGCAGGTAATTTACAGATTAGTCAAAATGGCCTGTTAATGAATGCTGCGGGTCGCCAGATTATCGGTAATGGCGGGCCGATAAGTATACCGCCATCGAGTAAAGTTGAAATTGGCGAAGATGGTACCGTGTCTGTCATCCCTGTTGGCCAGTCTTCAGCGTCACTGGCTGTCATCGACAGAATCAAGCTGGTTAAACCTGAGCATCAATCATTGACCAAGGGTAATGATGGACTTTTCTATCACAAGGACCCGGCGGTTACCATTATAGATGCTGATGCTTCGGTAAAGCTTGCTTCCGGATACACCGAAGGGAGCAATGTCAATGTCATTGAAGCGATGATAGAGATGATCGAATTGGCACGCAGTTTCGAAATGCAAAGCAAGATCATGAAAGAGTCTAAACAAAACGATAGTACTTCAACAAAATTAATGTCATTAGGCTAAACAAATTAAATACCTGGAGGTAGACTATGGAACCGGCACTATGGATAGCTAAAACGGGTGTTGATGCCCAGCAAAAACGTATGGCGGTTATATCCAATAACCTTGCCAACGTTAATACAAATGGTTTTAAACGTGGCAGGGCAGTATTTGAAGATCTGCTCTATCAAAACATTCGTCAGGTTGGCGGGCAGTCTTCACAAGAGACGCAGTTGCCATCAGGCCTGTCCCTGGGCGCCGGTGTGCGGACGGTGGCAACACAGAAGATCCATGCCCAGGGTAATATGATTAATACCGAAAATAATCTCGATATTGCCATCCAGGGACGAGGTTTCTTCCAGATAACAATGCCGGATGGAACCACAGCCTATACGCGTAATGGTTCCTTTCAGACTGATTCACAGGGGCAGATAGTGACCTCAAGCGGCTATAGTTTGCAGCCTGGCCTGACCGTGCCGGCAAATACGGTCAGTGTGACGATTGGCAATGATGGTGTTGTTGAGGCCCTGGTGGCCGGTACATCAACACCAACGACACTAGGAACCTTGCAATTGGCTGATTTTATCAATCCAGCCGGTCTTGAAGCCGTCGGTGAGAATCTGTACAAGGAATCCGTCGCCAGTGGCACACCACAGACCGCGGCTCCCGCTTCATCAGGCCTGGGTACTCTGAGTCAGGGGTTTCTGGAGAGTTCCAATGTCAATGTAGTTGAAGAACTGGTGAATATGATCGAGGCACAAAGGGCCTACGAAATGAATTCCAAGGCGATTTCGACAACGGATGATATGTTGCAGTTCGCGTCACAACAATTGTAGTTGGCACGATAATCGCATTATTTCTCATTATCATGAAATTATTGTCAGGATTCAGCGTATGAAAAACAGCAATAGTAGACAAGCCGGACTTGTGTTGGTGGTGGTCACTGCATTGATGCAGTTGACCGGCTGTGCCATGAATGAGGAAAAAATCAGTAAAAACAGCTTTACGGCTACTCAACCTGTTGCTGTCAAAACTACACATAGCAGTATCGGCTCCATTTATCGTGGCCAGGCCAGCAGCTTTATTTTCGAAGACCACAAGGCGAGAAGGGTTGGCGATATTTTGACGATTGTACTGTCAGAAAGTACTAACGCCAAAAAGAAGGCAACCACTACTACCAAGAAAGAAACTGACGTCAACATGGGTACACCCAGTGTTTTCGGTGGTGGCGTAACCATCGGTGGACGCAATGTTCTTGGCGCCAATGTCGATAGCTCGCAGGAATTCACCGGTGAAGGCGACAGTGAACAGAGTAATGCCCTTAACGGTACTATTTCAGTGACAGTGGCCGAGGTTTATCCGAATGGCAACCTGTTTGTACGTGGGCAGAAACGTATGTACCTGAACCAGGGCGATGAATATATCCAGATCAGTGGCATTGTCAGGCCAATGGATATCGCGGTCAATAACACTGTGCCTTCGACTCTGCTTGCCGATGCTAGAATTTTATACAGTGGAGAAGGTGCTATTTCTGATTCCAACAGAATGGGTTGGCTTGCCAGGTTCTTTAACGGCAAGTACTGGCCATTCTAATAAGGCAGGGCAAATAATGACATATCATCTACGAGCTAAATTAGTCCTGTCACTGCTGATAGCGATTATTTCAATCAATGCTTCAGCCGAGCGCATCAAGGACCTGGTGTCTATAGCCGGTGTGCGCACTAATCAATTATTAGGTTATGGACTGGTCGTGGGCCTGGATGGCACAGGCGGTAAGACTGGGTTCACGCAGCAAAGTCTGAAGAACATGCTGAATCGTTTTGGCATCACCGTGCCTGCCAATGTTAATACGCAATCCAAAAATATAGCAGCCGTGGCAGTCCATGCGACATTGCCCGCCTTCATCAAACCCGGTCAGACTATTGATATTACTGTTTCTTCACTCGGTGATGCCAAGAGCCTTAAAGGTGGCAGCTTGTTGATGACGCCGCTAAAAGGGGCCGATGGTCGCGTTTATGCCGTCGCCCAGGGTAACCTGGTGGTCGGCGGTTTTGGTGTTTCCGGTAATGATGGCTCACGCGTTTCGGTCAATGTGCCCAGTGTCGGCCGTGTTCCCAATGGTGCAACCGTTGAAAGGACTGTCGACAATGCATTTCTACATGGAGACTCGATTGTTCTGAATCTGAATACTTCCGATTTTACAACGGCCAACAGGGTCTCTAAATCCATCAATCAGGTGATTGGCCCGGGAATCGCCAAACCAATGGATGCGACTTCAATCAAAGTTAGCTCACCGAAAGATGCTGCACAACGTGTTGCGTTTGTATCACTGTTGGAAAATATCAATGTTATTCCTGCGGAAGCACCGGCGAGGATCATTGTCAATTCACGCACCGGTACCATCGTTATTGGAAATCATGTCAAGGTCATGCCGGCAGCGGTGACCCATGGTAGCTTGACTGTGACTATTACCGAGACCACGGGGGTCAGTCAACCTGCACCGTTTTCGGATGGCGAAACTGTAGTCGTACCACAAACCGATATTCAGTTTAAACAGGATAATAACCGCATGTTCCTTTTTAATCCAGGCGTCAAGCTGGATGAAATTGTCCGTGCTGTTAACCAGGTAGGTGCCGCCCCGGGCGATCTGATCGCGATACTGGAAGCCCTCAAGCAGGCTGGTGCCTTGCGTGCGGACTTGATAGTAATCTAGGTTACTTCGAGTTGAGTTAAGACTATGTCAAATGCCATCGCACAAAATGCCAATGTCTATACTGAAATGTCTTCACTAAAGGCATTAAAAGGACAAGTGAAGGCGGGTGATCAGGAAGCTATTGAAAAGGTCGCAAAGCAGTTTGAGGCTATTTTTCTGCAAATGATGCTATCCGGTATGCGTAAGACTGTTCAGGTTGATGAAGAATATGGCAATGATAAAGCGATGTACTATGACTTGTTTGATAAACAAGTCGCCATGAATCTGTCAGAACGCGGTGGTATTGGCCTGGCCAAGCTCATGATGGCGCAACCAGGCATTGCTGACAAATTAACAAATACTGCTGGCAGGGTGCCGGATGGACTGCCTGCTGTTTCTAATATGGCTACTAGCAAAACTGCGGATGCGGACATGATAATACAGCCGCACAACGAAACTAATTCAGACACAATCAAGAAAGCTCAAGCGGAGCACGCTGGTATTAAATTCGGAAGCCCGGTTGAATTCATGCAGACTGTCTGGAATGTCGCCAGCGATGTGATTACGAAAAATGGATTTGATCCAAAAGTACTGATTGCGCAGGCAGCACTGGAAACAGGCTGGGGTAAACATATCGCCAAAACTGTAAAAGGTGACAGCAGTTTCAATCTATTCGGTATCAAGTCCGGGCGTCAATGGCAGGGCGATGAAGTGATTGCCAATACCCTGGAGTTCAAGGATGGCGCCATGTACCAATCCCGGGAAGGTTTTCGTTCTTATAACTCTATTAGGGAAAGCGTCAAGGACTATATCGATTTCGTTAAAGGTAATCAGCGTTACCAGCATGCACTGAAGAACTTGCAGGATCCCGAGGCTTATATGAAGTCATTACAACAAGCCGGCTATGCCACTGATCCACACTACTCAAGCAAGGTCTTGAAGATTATGAATAGTAAGGAATTTGGAAATTTCTTCAACTCAGCAACGATGCGGGGCATATAAGACAGCGTTATGGCGGATTTACTCAATATAGGTGTTAATGGCTTGCTGGCATATCAGCGATCATTGTCTGCTACCAGTCATAATATCAGTAATGTCAACACTGAGGGTTATCGACGACAGAGTGTTGAATTGTCTACCTTGCCACCGCAATTTAATGGCGCAGGCTTTGAAGGCAGTGGTGTGCAGATTGCCGGTGTTACTCGCGCTTATGACCAGTTTATCGAGTCACAACTAACTAATAATACATCACTGTACAAGCAGCAGGAAATCATGCATGCCTTTGCTAGTGATCTTGATAATATGCTGGCCGATTCCCAGGTTGGTCTGTCTCCGGCATTGCAATCCTATTTTAAATCATTGCATGATTTGTCAACAGACCCGAGTTCTACTCCTGTACGTCAGGTTGTGCTGAGCGAAGCTGAGACCCTGACAACAGTATTCAATGGTACGCATGCACGATTGAATGACCTGGAGAATGGTATAAACCTGGAAGTTTCCACGGCCATCAATCAGATCAATAGCTATGCCGAGTCCATTGCCAAACTCAATAAAAGTATATTGATTACCCAAGGTGCCGGGCCTAACGTCGAGGCCAATGATCTGCTCGATCAACGCCAGACTCTGATCAATAAGCTGGCTGAACTGGTGAGCGTGAATACCGTTGAACAGGACGATGGCTCAATGAATGTCTTTATAGGCAAAGGGCACAGCCTTGTTGTTGGCACGCAAAGTCAGTCTTTGGCTGTCGCCAATAATGTTTTTGATGGTTCTCGCCTGGAGGTTGGTCTGGCGGTTGGAACGTCGATTGTCAATATTACGGACCAAATAAGCGGTGGCAGGCTGGGTGGGGCACTGGCTTTTAGAGATGAGATGTTAAATCCGGCATATAATCAACTCGGCCGACTGGCGCTGTCTTTGTCTGCGGACATGAATACGCAACACAAGCTTGGTTATACGCTGGACAATACATTCGGCTCGGATTTTTTCAGTGATCTGACTACATCGACGAGTCGCAGCAGTAGTAATAACGCGACAGCCACTGATCATGTCTATAGTGCTACCGTAACCGATACAAATTTACTTAAGGCCAGTGATTATCGTCTCGATTACAGATCAGGTGGCACCTATAGCCTGACCCGTATTAGTGATAATACCGAAGTTGCCACGGCCGGTAGTTTGGCAGCACTATCTACTGCGGTCAGTGCAAGCGAGGGCTTCAGCCTGGCATTAACTGCCGGTTCGAGCATTGCGGTCGGTGATAGTTTTATGATTTCCCCGGTTAGCAAGGCGTCGGAAAACATGAGTGTAGTCCTGAGCGATACCAATAAGATTGCCGCTGCTTCACCCTTGCTGACCAGCAGAGCCGCCTCGAATAGTGGTAATGCCAAATTTGATAACGATATATTATTGACCGGCACGGGTTCATTACCGACTGGTACGATAAGTTTTACCTTTAACAGTGCCACAAATCAGTTCATTGCCAGCCCTGCTGCAGCGACCACCCCGGCAGCCGCCACTATTGCCTATAATCCGGCGACAGATAACGGTATACAATACCAGGTAAACCTGGCTGGTGTCGGTGATTATCAGTTTACAGTGACTGGCACACCTGCCAATGGTGATGTCATCAATATCGATATCAATAGTAATGGCTCGAGTGATAATCGAAATATGCTGGCGATGATTGCTTTGCAGGAGCAAAAACAGATTGGTAATAGTAGTGCCAATTATCAGGAGGCCTATTCTGAATTGGTTTCTGAAATCGGTGTCAAGACCAGCCGCGCCGAGTTTGCAAGGGATGCCAATCAAGTTCTGTTTGATCGTACCGTCTCATCACAGCAAGAAAAATCAGGGGTAAACCTTGACGAGGAAGCGGCTGACCTGATCAGGTTTCAACAGGCCTACCAGGCAGTAGCCCGTGTTATTACTACAGCAGATCAGTTATTTCAGACCCTGTTGGGTGCAGTATCGAGGTAAATTATGAGAGTCTCAACAGCACAATTCCAGATGGAAAGCGTCAGCAGGATGTTACAACAGCAGGAACGCCTTAGTGATATTCAGCAAAGGGTTTCAACAGGCCGACGGATATTAACACCTTCAGAAGATCCAGCCGGATCGGCACGGATTCTCGATTTACGCCAGGTCGTGGAGATTAACGAACAGTATCAGCGCAACGCCGATATGGTCCAGGCACGCCTGGAGTCCCAGGATATTACATTGACCAGTATGGTTGATGTCTATCAGCGCATCAGGGAACTCGCGGTGCAGGGACTGAATGATACCCAGGGACAGGAGAATCGCGATGCAATTGCGGCAGAGATACGTCAGCATCTGGATGAAATCATCAGTCTGTCCGGACGCAAGGATGTTAGTGGTGAATACCTGTTTTCCGGCTTTAATGGCGAAGTTGCGCCGGTTAGTGACAATGGTAGTGGTAGCTACAGTTATGCCGGTGATCAGGGACAAAGGCGGGTTGCAATTGGACCAAGCCGGAATATAGAAGACAGTGATAATGGCTTTGACCTGTTCTTTAATGTCGAAAATACGTCAGAAAATGCCTTCAGTGCCATTTATAACCTCGCCGTTAATCTTGAGTCTGATACGCAATCAGGGACTGATCTTGAGCAGATTGATGCAGTGATGGAGAATTTATCGAACTTCAGGTCAAGGACAGGCGCACGTCTGAAATCAGTGGATGTGCAAAATAATGTCAATGAAGGCGTTGTCGTTCAGAGTAAGGAGTTATTATCTGATCTGGAAGATCTGGACCTGGCAGAGGCCATTACTGAACTCAATTTGAGACGTGCAGGTCTTGAAGCGGCACAGCAGTCCTATGTGCGTGTACAAGGCCTCTCTCTATTTAACTTCCTCTAAGACTGTATAGACGGCTTTATGCCCCTGCTGGGCACAATCAGCACGTATAAGTGATTTCTTGCGATACTCAAAAAGTTCATCCATCGATTGTTTAACGTGTTGGTTTTGCGGTGACAAAAAACCGGCGTCATTGATAGTCACACGATCTTAAAAATTATAAGTAATTGTAATTATAGATTATTTATATTGTGGATCAATTCTTGCATCGTATCAAAACACGAAAAAATGAGACAAATAACAGGCTATCAAAGAGAGGGCCAGATGTCGGACGAACGCAAATCAGAACTGGATAACATCATCCCGCCGGAAATCAAGGATGATGAATTTTACTATGCGATTATAGACCTCGCCCGTAAAGAGGAGATTTCAACGATACTGGAAATCGGTTCTTCTGCCGGTGGCGGCAGTACCGAGGCCTTTGTCACTGGCGCCCGCGTTAATCCTGGAAAGCCAGCGATGTATTGCATGGAGGTTTCCGAAGTAAGGGCAAATGCCTTGAAACAGCGTTATGCCAATGATGAATTTGTCCATTGTTATCAACTTTCGTCTGTATCTATAGATCAATTTCCGAAGCCTGAAGAGGTCGCTGAATTTCACCGCAGATACCAGACAACTATCAGTCAGTACCCTGTTGAGCAAGTCATAGGCTGGCTGAATCAGGACATGCGATATGTCCTTGAACATAACGCAAATGAAAACGGTATTGAGAAGATTAAACGCCTGTCGGGTATCGATACCTTCGATCTAGTGCTGATCGATGGCTCGGAGTTTACCGGAAAGGCAGAACTCAATCAGGTCTACGGGGCTAATTATATCTTGCTTGATGATGTCAACGCGTTCAAGAATTATGAAAATTATCAACGCTTAAAACAAGACGAACATTATGAATTAATCCAGGAGAACTGGACCACCAGAAATGGCTTTGCGGTGTTTAAACTAATAGGCAAGGAATCTGTTCCGAGTGTTGTGGAAGCATCCTCGCCCAGAGCTGAGCAAGTATCTATTAATGACAAAAAAACAGGCCAGGATGATCTGCCGGTACACTTCTTTACCATAGTACTGAATGGCGAACCGTATATATCTAAACATATTGAAAGATTTCTACAGCTACCATTTAGTTGGCATTGGCACATTATAGAGGGTGTTGCGGATCTTAAGCACGATACCGCCTGGGGCCTGCATAATGGCGGCGGTATTACCGAAGATATTCATGAAAAGGGCCGAAGTAATGATGGCACAACAGAATACCTGGATTGGCTGCAGGCTACCTATCCTGACAATGTAAGTATCTACCGCAAACCCGATAATGTTTTCTGGGATGGTAAGCGCGAGATGATCAATGCGCCATTATCCACTATCAAGACCACGTGTTTGTTATGGCAGGTCGATGTTGATGAGCTTTGGACTGTTGAACAAATTTCAACAGCTAGAAAGATGTTTATCGACGAGCCGAACAAAACAGCTGCATTTTATTGGTGTTGGTTTTTTGTGGGCATGGAAAACATTGTCAGCACGCGACATTGCTATTCACAAAACCCGTCATTTGAGTGGTTGCGGACATGGAAATTTGAGCCTGGTATGTACTGGGCGGCGCATGAACCACCTGTTCTCGTTATGGAAAATGATAATGCAGAGCAGGTCAATGTTGCGTCAATCAATCCGTTTATGCATGATGAAACCGAACAACATGGGTTAGTGTTCCAACACTATGCCTATGCTATACCTCAACAGCTATGGTTTAAGGAGAAATATTACGGTTACCATAATGCGATGGAGCAATGGCATGGCTTATTGACCGATAATGACTATCCGGTCACACTGAAAAAGCATCTTGCATGGGTAACTGATGAAACAAAAATTGATCGGGTCAGTAATTATCCGCTACAACCCATGCTCAGCAATATACATATGCCAACCATTGTCGTCGATGGCGTATTGTTGCATATGAGAAATGCAGGTGTTGTCAGGGTATGGGAGTTTTTGTTGAAAAGCTGGTTGCAGAGTGGCTTTTCAAGATATGTACACGTCATAGACCGTGGATTCACCGCAGACAGAATACGTGGGATCAATTATATTGATGCGCCGGCCTATACAGGCTGCGGTGAACATGACAGGCGATTATTGCAGGATATCTGCGATGAGCTGGAAGCCGATGTGTTCGTTTCCACTTATTATTCTCACCCAGTCAGTACGCCGTCGGTCTTGCTGGTGCACGACATGATACCAGAAATCTTCGGTTGGGATATGTCGTCTCCCGTATGGAAAGAAAAGCATCAAGCCATAGAGTATGCCTCTGCATATATGTCAGTTTCAAATAATACTGCAGATGATTTGTACAAATATTTTCCACATGTCAACAATAAGCCTTTATATATTACTTATAATGGCGTCGGCGAACATTTTAGAAATTCCGGAGAAGAACGTTGTAATGCCTTTCGACAAAAATACGGCATAACAAAGCCATTTTTCATGTTGGTTGGCAGGCGTGAAAATTACAAGAATGCAGTACAATTTTTCAAGGCCATGGAATTACTCGAAAATAGCGAAGATTTCGAGATTGTCTGTGTTGGCGGGGATTCTGAGCTTGAGACAGAATTAAAGGAATGTCAGCATGGCAGTAGAGTTCATGTGCTGTCATTGCCCGAAAATGATCTGGTTGCCTGTTATAGCGCGGCTCTGGCCCTGGTTTATCCGTCCTTGTATGAAGGATTTGGCATGCCTTTGCTTGAGGCTATGTCTTGCGAATGTCCTATAATCACCTGTCAGGCTGGTTCTATACCGGAAGTGGCTGGAGATGCGGCCTATTATGTAGCAGCCAATGATGTCACAGCGATGCTGTCAGCGTTACAGGACATACAGAAGCCGGAATACAGAAAGCAGTTGGCGATAGCCGGACTACGCAGAGCCGCACATTTTTCCTGGGATAATATGGCGAAAATAGCATCTGGTCTGTTGATGGAAATGGCCTTGCAAAATATTAAAGGTCAGACACGCCTTCACAATCAGGCGCTTATTGCTGATACAAATGATAGTATCGAAGCAACGTCGAAGCATTCGCTTCCGGGTGACGAAGCCAAGCTGGCAGAACTGAATAAGTTTGCTGAGGAGCTGTACCAGTCCGGAAACAGGCAGGGCGCGCTGGAAAAGCTGAATGAAGCCCTGAGCATATCTGAACATAATGTCGACACCTTGAATAACCTCGCTGTTTACTACTGGGAAGGAGACGATGCCAGTACGGCATTGGCGTATCTCGGTAAGGCCTATGCGCTTGATCAATATAACAAGTATACCGTGCTTAATTTAACTAACCTGCTGATGGCTATGGGTGAGCATGCCGATGCCATTAACATTTGCCAGGTTTATCTGGATGCAAAACCAGATGATGAGCATGTGGCTAATGCGTTTAAAGAAATAACCTCGTCAAGTGCAGATACAAATGAGCCTGTTCAAATAGAGAAAATAGATGACAAGGTCGAGGATAGGGAGGAAGAGAGTAATGAAGGCCTGAACTTACGCAGCCTGGCGGCTAATGAAACACTTAAAGCCTATATGGAAAGGGCATATATTGCGGACAACATCAAAAATATTTTCTTTGTCGGCGTGCACCTGTTTGAGGAGCGTGAATGGTTCTTCTCATTGTATAAGAACATGGAAAGTATTGCGTTATTCGAACCGATTCCGGACGTGTACAAACAATTGAATCAGGCTTTCCAATATGATTCAAGGGTTAAGGTGCTTCCTTATGCCGTATCCGATCGCGTTGGCAAGGTGACTTTTAATATCAGTAATAATTTATATTCCAGTTCTCTGTTACCAATGAAAGAGCATAAGAATATATTTCCTGACGTAGATATGCGTGGGGAAATTGAAGTCGATCAGGTTTCGTTACAGCACATCATTGAGCATTCAGATCTTGAAGTGCCAGACATGTTATACATTGATGTTCAGGGCGCGGAATATATGGTGCTCACAGGCATTGACAGGAAACTGCTGGCAAACGTCAAGGTGATTTATACTGAAGCCAGTACCGTGGAAATGTATGAAGGTGCACGTTTACTGGATGATGTAGTTGAATACCTGCATGAAGACTTTGTGTTTATTGGTTTTGAAGACATGATGAATACCGGGGTCCATGGTGACGCACTATTTGTCAATAGGGCCTTTATAGATGAGTTTGAAGCCAGTTACAATGAGGCGGCTAAACTAAATGAGCAGGGTGAGCAGGCCTTCTATTCGAGTGAAGTTGATCAGGCGCATCAATGTTTTATAGCGGCGATAGAGTCTTGGCCCTATAACAGTGAATTTTATAATAATCTCGGTATCTTAGCTTGGCAGTGTCAGGATCTGTTGACGGCCGTGAAATATCTCAGAATGGGCTACGGAATCAATCCAAATGATGATGTCATTTTAAAGAACCTGGCAGAAATTCTTAAGCAGAGTGGTCAGCATGAAGAGGCAAGTCGGCTGTCTGCGACCGAAGCAAAGATTAATGCTCAGCAGGATCGCAGCAGTAGTGCCACAAGACTTTCAGGCACTGTCGTTAGTGCTATCGTATCAACCTACGCATCAGAGTCATTTATGCGTGAATGCCTTGATGACTTGTTGTCGCAAACGATTGCGGACAATATTGAAATTGTTATTGTCGATGCAAACTCTCCCGAGAATGAAAAATCAATTGTCGAGGAATACCAGAAACAATATTCCAATATAAAATATATACGTACACCTGAACGTATTGGCATCTATGAGGCTTGGAATATCGCTGTCAGGAATGCATCTGGTAAATATATTATATCCTGTAGTACCAATGACCGCCTGCATCGCGAGGCATGTGAACAGCTTATGCGTGCACTGGATGACGATCTCGAAGTTGCTATTGCTTATGGTAATGCTTTTCTGACACCAGTTCCGCATGAAACTTTTGAGGAAAATTCTGTCAGCGGTACCTATGTTTGGCCCAAGTATGAATTCAATGAATTATTGTCCAGGCCGATGGTTGGTCCACACCCGATGTGGAGAAAGTCACTACATGCCGAGTTGGGGTATTTCGATGAATCATACAAGGCCATAGGTGATCAGGAATTCTGGTTACGTGTGGGTGAGAAATATAAGCTTAAACGTATAACAAAATTTACAACACTGCACTGGATCACGGACGATTCTCTGTCCGGCGACAAAACAGTATCTATATCGGAGTTGCAGCGCGTTCATGAATTGTATTCGCGGCGTGAGCAGTATAGGCAGTGGCAAAAAGGGCATTCGATCGAAGAGATTGACGCACAATTAATGGCAGAAAGGATGCAGTATACATGGAGTAGCAGGCCGGCAGTCACGTTTGTCATGTATCTGAGTACAGGGCAGGAAGACATGCTGCGTGCGACCATGGCAAGCCTTGAGTTATCATTCTACACAGGCTGGACGCTTAAGGTGATCAGTGAATTGCCTCGGCCAGGCATGCTGAATACCTCCAAAGGTAGTATTGAGTGGTGTCAGGTCGTCAATGACCAGGATCTGGATGCAAGTCTTACATCGATGACTGCTATGGCTGATAACGATTGGCTATCGGTCATTCTTCCTGGAATGGAATTTGAAGCGCATTTTCTGAATACATTTGTTGATCATATTAATCTTAACAATAATATCGGCTTTGTTTATTTTGATCACGATCTTATCGAAGCCGATGGCTCATATCAGAGCCCTCAGTTGAAGCCGGATTTTAATTATGATTATTTGCTGTCAAGTGATTATATCGGTCCGGTTTGTATGATCAAAAATGCTGTTTTGACGGAAATTGGCGGGCTCAGTCGTTGTTTTGGTCTTGAGCATTACGACATGCTCCTGAAAGTACTTGCTCATCATGATGAGAAGAGCATATTGCATATTGATAACATCCTGTATCACGTACCGACACAGCTGAGCAGACTGGATACGCATCATTACAGGAAAGAACTGGTCAGCGATTTCTTGCAAACCAAAAAGATCAAGGCCAACATTCATGATGGCTACCTACAGGATACTATCAGAGTAGAGTATCTGTATGATCATAGCCCCTTGGTCAGCATCATTATACCAACTAAAGATAAATTCGACTGTATCACCGGTTGTCTGAACTCCTTATTGGAGCGCACGCAATATCAAAATTATGAAGTGCTTGTTATCGATAATCAGACAACAGATGTGGACAGCCTGGCATACCTTGAGGATATGCATAATATTCCTGATAACCACGTACGCGTGTTGAAATATCCCGAGGCGTTTAATTATGCGGCCATATCCAATATGGCAGCTGCAGAAGCCAATGGCGATTATCTGTTATTCCTGAATAATGATACCAAAATCATTCAGGATAATTGGTTGGACAGGATGATGTCATATGCAATGCGTGAAGACGTAGGTGTTGTCGGCGCGCGCCTGGCCTATCCTGAAACATCTGACATTCAGCATGCCGGTGTCGTCTTGGGTATGGACGGCGTTGCCGGTCATCCCTATCTTGGTAATGCAGATATTAAGCAAGGCGGTTATATGGGTCGCCTGCAGGTTGATCAGAATTATTCCGCGGTCACTGGCGCATGTATGCTGGTTAAAAAATCGGTCTACGATGCAGTTGATGGTATGGATGCCGAGAATCTCAAGGTTTCCTATAATGATGTGGACCTGTGTCTTAAAATCAGAGAAACAGGTCATCGTATCGTGTGGACGCCATTTGCAACATTATTGCATTATGGAAATGCATCGCAAATAGATCGTGCCCATGAGCAACGTAAGCAGCACGAAGACGGTTTCAGGGCTGAATGTCAGTATATGATGTCTACCTGGATGTCTGAAATTGCCAATGATCCAGCCTATAATCGTCATCTCAGTTTAATCAATAATAGTTACCAGGTCGAAACCGGTGTAATTATCAATTGGGATCCGGTTTTTCAAGACAGGGAGAAAATTATTGGCATGCCGTTGTTTGGTGGTAGTGGCGAATATCGAATCCGTGGACCGCTAAGGCAAATAGCCAAGGCGGGGCTGGCGCAAACCGAATGCACACATGCGTACCGATTTAATGAGCAACGTATACTAAGACTAACGGAGCTGGCCCGCTCAGGAGCAGATACCGTTATTTCGCATGCAGGTATTGCCAAGAACTCACTTGTAACTCTGGAAGAATACAAAAAATACCTCGATGTATTCAAGGTGTTTACCCTGGATGATCTGATCACCAACGTGCCAGAGGGGAACAATTTCAGAAAAGCGATTCCATCAGAACCAAGAAAGCGCTTACGCAATGCACTGGGCTTTTGTGATCGTCTGATTGTATCGACTGAGCCATTAGCTGACCTGTGCCATAACATGATCAATGATATCCAGGTACTTCCTAACTGTCTGGAGGACGATGTTTGGGCGGAACTGACTTCGAAACGAGGTAGAAGTAACAAGCCACGAGTTGGCTGGGCGGGTGCGCAACAACATGCAGATGACCTTGCCTTTATCATCGATGTTGTCAAGGAAACGGCACATGAGGTGGATTGGGTATTCTTTGGCATGTGTCCTGAGGAAATAAAGGATGACATTGCCGAAGAACATGAGTTTGTGCTGTCGTTTACCGGTTATGCTGAAAAACTGGCCAGCCTTGATCTGGATGTCGCCATTGCGCCATTGGCACAACATCCCTTTAATGAGGCAAAAAGTAATTTAAGGCTGTTAGAGTACGGAATACTTGGTTGGCCTGTTATATGCACGGATATCTATCCCTACCAGAATGCCCCGGTCAAACATGTGCAGAACAAAAAAGAGGCCTGGATTGAAGCCATTCGTGAGCGCATTTATGATCTCGATGCCGCTTATCAAGAGGGTGATGTTTTACAAAAATGGGTGCGGGACAACTTTATGCTCAGTAGTAACATCGATGCCTGGGCACGGGCGCTCAATATAAAAGGTATGGATTCTCAGCATACGCACGCACGTTCTGCTGTGAAGTAAACCGCAGTGAAACGTTCATGGACGAACGACCTGCTGCGGGTCATTTTGTTAAATATTACTTACAAATAAGATTGTCACCTAAAAAAAATATGAACAATTCCACTGATATGATCAGGGTTTAGCCCAGATTTCCTTGGAAAACAGTTAGATGCAAATTGACAGGCGTGTAGATCTATCCTTAACTTATTTCTAAATAAAATTAAAGATCATTGCCACCTGGCCGTTAAACTGTGTGGGAGCGGTGAATAGTAACGAATGTGATTACTATATCCGCTAAGAAAAACAGGACTGACAATCTATATATATAACTAAGTTTGTCGGTTCTTGAGAGTTTGGAGGCTTATCATGCCATTAGTAGTCAATAGTAACCTGGCGTCAATCAATTCCATCAGGAACCTGAACAAGACCCAGTCTTCATTACAAACTTCATTACAACGTCTTTCATCTGGTCTGCGTATCAACAGCGCTAAGGACGATGCATCCGGTCTGGCCATTGCTGAAGGCTTTACCAAGCAGATCCGTGGTAACGCGGTTGCGATCCGAAATGCCGGTGATGGTATTTCCCTGGGTCAGACTGCTGAAACATCACTCGGTCAGATTGCTGATAACCTGCAGCGTATTCGTGAGCTGGCGGTACAGGCAGCGAATGGTGCGATCGGTGATACAGAGCGTGCACAGGTTCAGAAAGAGGTTGATCAGCTGACACAGGAATTGTCACGTAATATCCAGACTTCCGAGTTCAATGGACAGGCCCTGTTGAGTGCGACTAGCACATTGACCTTCCAGGTCGGTTACGAAGGTACAGACACCAACCGTGTATCTGTTAATACCACTACGGTTACAGGTATCGCAGGTTATAGTGGAGATCTGGCTGCAACAGGTACAGTAGATGTAACTACATCAGCTACTGCTTCTGCCGCTATTGCCAGTGTTGATACTGCTATCACGGAAATCACTAACCAACGTGCTACATTTGGTGCGGTACAGAACAGGTTCGAGGCAGTTATATCTAACCTTGAATCTTTCAATGAATCACTGACAGCTGCACGTAGCCGTATTCAGGACGCAGACTTTGCTGCAGAGACAGCTAACCTGACTCGTTCGCAGATATTGCAACAAGCTGGTATCTCTATCCTGGCTCAGGCTAATACCTTGCCACAGGCTGCATTGTCACTGCTACAGTAACTTTATGGTCGATACTAACCCGGGGCATTCTCCCCGGGTTGGTCTCATAAAGTTTTTGAAACTATTTATATATGCTCTGAGGTATATATATGAATACTGTCACTAGTCAAAATTTAGAAGCACAGGTCGTTGCTACTACTAATACACCTTTGAAGAAGGTCGTGTCTGATGCAACAAGCACCATCCCTGCTACTTCCAAAAACACTCCCGTACACCCTGCAAAAGGGCAAAATGCTGCCGTCAACGGCAATACTGTGCCAGATGCAAAAGCCAACGCCGAACAAAAGGATGAAACGCTGGAAAATGCCGTTAGCAGAATCAACGGCTATGTACAGCAAGTTCAGCGTGATTTGCAGTTCAGTGTTGACGATGATTCTGGACGGACAGTTATCAAAGTTATTGATTCTGAAAGTAAAGAAATCATCCGGCAAATACCGGAAGAGGTGTTTTTACAAGTTGCACAATCCATTGAAGAGTCATTCGAAGGTACTTTACTGGAAGTTAAGGTCTGATTGGCACTAAAGTTGCACTGTAACTCATAAAATATTCGGATACAGTATTATGGCAATAACTTCAGCAGGTGTAGGCTCAGGGCTCGATATTGAAAGTATCGTCAGCCAGCTTATTGCGTTTGAGCGACAACCTCTAAATCGTCTGGAACGTAAGAAAAACGATTACGAAAGCCAGCTGAGTGCCTACGGCCGCCTGAGTAGCGCGGTCTCTACTTTTCAGACAGCGATGGGTAAGCTGGATTCCCTGTCTGATTTCAAATTATTTAGCGGTGTTTCGGCTGATGAAGATGTCTTTACTGCGACGGCATCAAGCCTGGCAGCAACAGGCACCTATGATGTTCAGGTCGACCGGTTGGCCGAAGCACACAAGATTAAATCCAAAGCCTTTGCGGATACAGATACTGCCTTGGTAGGAGGCGGCGATCTGACCCTGGATATTGGCACAGAATCATTTACGATAGCCGGCGCCGGCTCTTTAACCCTTGCCGGTTTGCGCGATGCCATCAATGATGCAGCCGACAATGTCGGTGTCACCGCCAGTATTGTTTCTGAAAACAGCAGCAACAACTACCTGGTACTGACATCGCAAAACACCGGTACTGAGAATGCCATTACCTTAACGGGTACTGCAGCCGATGTCGCCAACCTGAATCCAACCAGTATTAATGTCGCAGCTGATCTGGATTCGAGAATCATTGTCGATAATTCTTTTACGGTTACGCGCAGTTCCAACACGATTTCCGATGCAATTACCGGTGTAACACTCGAACTGAATGCAGTTAGCACCGGCAACGTCAACCTCAAGCTGGAACGTGACTCCGAAGCGGTTACCGAGGTTGTGCAAGAATTCGTCGATACCTATAATGCCCTGAAAGAAACCCTGAATGGACTAAGGACTGGTGAGCTAAAAGGTGACAGCGCCTTGCTGGGCATTGAAAACTCATTACGTAATGTTTTTAATACTGCACCGACAGGTTTGACGACTCAGTATAAATACCTGGTGGAAATCGGTGTTTCTTTTGATAAGACAGGTAAATTGACCCTGGACTCGGAAGATCTCAACAATGCAATTAATAACGATTACGATGGTCTGGCAGAGATCTTTGCCAATGATAGTCAGGGTTACGCCTTCCGCCTAAAGGCGGCGGCAGATTCGATTCTGGATGTTGACGGTCTGATCGATGCAAGAAAGGATGGTATCAACAGTTCTATCGATCTGACCGAAACACGAATCGACAGGGAAGGTTACAGGCTTGATTTGGTTGAAAAACGTCTACGCAGACAGTTTACCGCGCTCGATTCGCTGGTAGGCACTTTAACTAGTACGGGTAACTTTCTACAGTCGCAGTTAAGCCAGTTAGCGGGTCTTAATCAATAATGGCGTAGATGAGCTACAGTATAAGTAAATGAATGTCGATATAAATGTTAGTTGTAGATTTTAATAAAAGCATCACTTTAATAGGGTTGTCATGCAAAATAAAGGTGTCCCAATGAATCACGGTAATATCCAGACAGTATTGAACGAATACAAACAGGTTGGCGTACAAAATAATATCGTCGATGCCTCACCACACAGGCTGGTGCAAATGCTGATGGAAGGAGCACTTGACCGTATTAACAGTGCCAAAGGGCATATGCAGCGTAACCAGTTTACCGAGAAGGGCCGTTTTATCAGTTCGGCTATATCGATCATAGACGGATTACGAACCAGTCTGGATTTCGACAAGGGTGGTGAGATTGCTGAAAATCTTGATGCCCTGTATGACTATATGAATCGACGTTTACTCGAAGCCAATGTTCAGAATAACCTTGAGTACCTGGATGAAGTGCATGGCCTGATGAGTGAAATAAAAACTGGTTGGGATGGCATTGCTGCCGAAGCCAATAAGTTATAAATACTAGATAGATACTAAGATGCCCAATTCAATAAGCCGACAGGATGCATGGAAAGAGATAGCAAATATGACAGACACCATGCTGTCTCATGCGCACTCAGGTGAATGGAATTCCGTTATTGACTTAGAGGCCGACCGCCAAGTGCTGATGCAGAATTATTTTTCTACGGCACCTCAGCTCGAAGACGCCGAATGGATTGTCGACGGTATCAGAACAGTGATGAAGAAAGACCGTGAGATCATGCAGCTGGGTAAAACCGATATCAACAAGCTGGGGCAGAACCTGGCACAGATCCAGCGTGGAAAAAAAGCACAGTTCGCGTATCAGAAACTTGCCTAAAAGCAAATATCGACAAGCAAGCCTGTCGTGCTAATGCTTGAAGAAGACAAACAGGGATGGATGAAAGTAATATAAATTATCAAGCCAGACTGCCTTTACAATGGCAGCTGATCGACACCCCTCCAGATAATGATACGCTCTCGCATACCCGCGAAAACAATCTTGAAATTTTAAAGCAGGCCTTGTTACTGGATGAATTCTCCCTCACGGGTATGGATGAGCATGTCGGTGATCATCGCGATACAGCAAGAATAGAAAAGAAACTTGATTTGTTGCTGAGCCTGTTAGGATCCATGGTGCAGAACCAGCAGGACATACAACAATACCGCGTGCAATTGACTAGCGATAGTGTGCAGTGGGAAGCAGCTGCCGCACAGGAGTTACAGCAAGGCCAACTGGTCTCTTTGCAGTTGTATCTGCACCCCTATTCAGTATCGGCATTGAGTCTGTATGGCGAAGTCAGTGATGTCGAGCAGGGTCTATGCCGGCTCAATCTGTGTCATGTGGATAGCGCTGTGCAGGAATTAATGCAAAAATTTATCTTCCTGAATCATCGCCGCCAGGTTGCCGCCAGTCGTAAAAACAACAAACCCAGCTAATCAAGGGCTGGTGCCAGTAGGCAAGCACACCGGATAGCGATTTTGTCGTCAACTTCGGCGCATATTTTCGGCTGCGCTCCTGCTGGCGCTGACCTACAAAATACCTCGATGACGCTATTCACCTAGAAATTTCGCGGATTACAACCCTATGGCTGACAAAATTTTGACATAACTGCAAAGTAGTGTTTTACTTAGCGCTATAAGTACGCATGTAATAACTAATAAAGACAAGATGTTACTAAATTAAGAGCATTTTTCGCAAGCGGGTGTGAGAGACTAATATGCAGAACAATAAAATCCTGATCATCGATGCCGATTCCGCCAGGGGAGAGCAATTACAGGAAATCCTCACCTTTATTGAATACGACGTTACGCTCACCAATGCCGATGAATTTTCCACTGAAATGTTGAGCCAGTCCGGTCCCTTTCATGCCTTGATTCTCGGTGAACAGCCAACAGAACAACGGCGTACTGAACTACTCGAACAAATTAGCAATGCTGATAGTAACTTGCCCAAATTTACGATATCGGCCAAATCGGATGAAACGCAAAGCGACGAGCCAGGCATTATCGGCATCATTCAATACCCGTTTAAGCATTCTAATATCAATAGTGCCCTGCATAATGCCCAGGTTTACCGGGAAAGCAAGGAACAATCTGCGTCGCAGCGGCCGGTGGAGTTGTTCCGCAGTCTGGTCGGTAGTAGCCGCAAGGTCCAGGAAATCAGACGCCTGGTTGAGCAGGTGGCGGAAAGCGATGCAACGGTACTGATTCTGGGTGAATCCGGCACCGGCAAGGAGGTCGTGGCCAGAAACATTCATTATTATTCTAATCGACGCAATAAGCCTTTTGTGCCGATTAACTGTGGCGCTATCCCGGCCGAGCTGCTGGAAAGTGAGTTGTTCGGCCATGAGAAGGGCGCCTTTACCGGTGCCATCAGTGCCAGGCAGGGCCGTTTTGAGATGGCAGAAGGCGGCACACTTTTTCTCGATGAAATTGGTGATATGCCCCTGACCATGCAGGTGAAATTATTACGCGTACTGCAGGAACGTGTAATTGAAAGGGTTGGTAGCACCAAGAGTATTAAAATAGACGTCAGGGTGGTCGCTGCCACACACCGTAATCTCGAGGAACAGATTGCGGCTAACAAGTTTCGTGAAGACCTGTATTACCGCCTGAATGTATTTCCGATAGAAATGCCGCCGCTGCGTGAACGTATCGAAGATATACCGCTGTTGATCAATGAGTTGATTTCCAGGATCGAGCATGAAAAACGCGGCTCGGTTCGACTAACACCGGCCTCCGTCATGGCATTGTGTCAATTTAAGTGGGCGGGTAATGTGCGTGAGTTGGCCAATTTGATTGAGCGACTGGCTATTCTGTTTCCTTTTGGACTTGTCGATGTGCAGGATTTGCCGGAAAAATTCCGTCCCGAGAACGGTGTGGCCACAGCTCCGGTGTATGCCGATACAGTCGCGGCGGTGGCCGCCGTACCTGAGGGCCTTTCCAGTGATGCGCGTCTTCCCCGCGATGGCATCGATCTGAAAGAACACCTGAACAACATGGAAATCAGCTTAATCCGCCAGGCCCTCAGTGAGGCCGATGGTGTGGTTGCCCATGCCGCCAAATTATTGAACATGCGTAGGACCACGCTGGTGGAAAAACTACGTAAATACGGTCTCAATCGCAACGTTGAAGCGTCGTAAAATTGACTCCTCTAAACAGTAGCATTTCTATCTTACTGTAATATATATATTTTCTATTTAGGCATAGTTCTTGCTCTCTTTCTGTAACACTTAACAGAATACAGCGGAGCGCGACCATGTCGCAAAACAGTATTGAACAGGCACGTAATCTCGAGCAGGCTTTCTCGGCCTTCAATCGTATGTCTGTGCAGCTGGAATCTTCCTACCGTGATCTTGAACTCAAAGTCAGTACGCTGACCGAAGAACTGGCAGCTGCCCGAAGCGAAAGGCTGCAACAACTGGCGGAAAAGGAAAGACTGGCGGATCGTCTGGAAAGACTGCTGGAACTGTTGCCGGGTGGCGTCCTGGTCTTAGATGGACAAGGTCGAATCAGCCAGACCAACCCACTGGCCGAAGCATTATTACAGCCTGATTTGTGCGGTCAGGACTGGTCGGCGCTCATGACTGAACATTTTGAACATCGCTTGACTGAATATGGCGAAGTGATGTTGAAAAATGGTAAGCATGTGACTGTCTCCATGCGTCCGCTGGGTGCCGAGCCAGGTCAGATCGTACTACTGATGGATGTCAGTGACCAACATGACCTGAAGATGATGTTGAACCGTCAAGATCGACTGGCTGTTATGGGTGAGATGGCGGCGAGTCTGGCGCACCAGATACGTACACCGCTAGCCACGGCCCTGTTGTATGCCTCCAATAACCAGAAAGAACATTTAAGTAGTCATGATCGACAGAGAATGTCGACCAAAGTTGTCGAGCGTCTTAAACACCTTGAGCATATGGTCAATGACATGCTGCGTTTTACCCGTGGTAACACATTTGTTGCATCGACAATTGATTTACATGCCTTACTGGATGAATTCAAACAAATCATCGAACCACAAATAGAACAGGCAAGTGGTTCCCTGGCCTTGCCAAATCATGGTCAATTGATGCAGCTGCAGGGTGATCATGAAGCACTGCTCGGCGTCTTTCTCAACCTGGCCAACAATGCCTTGCAATCCTGTGGCGAAAATACCGCGATCACAGTTGAATCACGTATTGTTAACAATAGCATCATTATTGTGTTTGCCGACAATGGACCGGGAATCGCAGCTGAAATCGCAGAAAAAATATTTACCCCCTTTTATACAACCCGATCTGAAGGAACCGGTCTTGGCCTGGCAGTTGCCCAGGCTACCTTGCGCGCCCATCATGGTGAAATCAAGTATTTGGCACAGCAAGGCCCTGGAGCAAGATTCGAAATAAGCCTGCCACTTGCCGACAGCAACAGCCTGTTGCCCAGTGGTTGTGAAAACATGAATGAAGAATTTCAACAAACAAGATCCACGCGATCATAAATAGAGGTTATCAAAGTATGTCATTAGGTTCTGTTTTAGTTGTTGAAGATGACCTGTCACTACGAGAGGCAATGTGCGATACCTTGCAATTAGCGGGATATCCAGTGCTTTCCGCTACTGATGGAAATGCGGCCCTTTCATTGATAGATCAGGAACATATCAGTGTTGTTGTCAGTGACGTGCAAATGAAACCCATGGATGGATTTAGCTTACTGAAAAAACTCAAAAGTAGCCGACCTGAAATCCCCGTTGTATTAATGACGGCATACGGCACGATCCAGAAAGCGGTCGAGGCCATCCGTGAAGGTGCATCTGATTATCTGGTAAAACCATTCGATTCAGATTCACTGTTGAACCTGGTGAAACGCTACATACTCGAAGATAACGAAGCGGAGTATTCCTCATTGGTCGCAGAAGATGAGAAGACGCGACGCCTGGTTGAGCTAGCCAAACGTGTCGCCGATAGTGATGCAACGGTTATGATCACGGGTGAAAGCGGTAGTGGTAAAGAAGTCTTTGCCCAGTATATTCACCAGTCATCCGAACGTAAGGACGGACCCTTTATAGCGATCAACTGTGCCGCTATACCGGAAAATATGCTCGAAGCGATGATTTTCGGCTACGAAAAGGGTGCCTTTACCGGTGCCTATTCGGCAACGCCTGGAAAATTTGAGCAGGCCAACGGTGGTACCTTGTTACTTGATGAAATTTCGGAAATGAGTTTGCCCTTGCAGGCCAAATTATTACGCGTACTGCAGGAACGTGAGGTCGAACGCCTGGGTGGTAAAAAAGTGATTCCGCTGGATGTGCGCGTGCTGGCAACATCGAACCGTAATCTCTCTATCGAAGTGGCCGAGGGCCGTTTTCGCGAAGACCTGTATTATCGCCTGAATGTATTTCCACTGCATTTATTACCGCTGAGTTCACGAAAGGATGACATCCTGCCAATCGCCGACAAGCTGTTAACCCGCTGGGCCAAGAATCGTAAACCGCGACCGGTATTGTCTGAAGCGGCTCAGGAGAGATTACTGTCTTATGACTGGCCGGGTAATGTTCGTGAACTTGATAATGTCATTCAGCGTGCCCTGATCCTGATGAGTGGTGACAGTATTGACGAGGCGGACATCTGCTTCGAGACGGCTGATGCCAGTAGACCTGTTGGTATGACGATGGCCAGTAATGACGCCGACATCAGCGATGATGATCTGAAACTGGGTGAGGACCTGAAAACCCGTGAGCAACGTCTGATTGTGGATGTGCTTAAGTCAGTCAAGGGTAGTCGTAAGGATGCGGCTGAAAAACTTGGCATTAGTCCACGTACACTACGGTACAAACTGGCCCGATTACGTGATCTTGGTGTCGAGATACCGGCTTAGTTGGTGCGAAAGATGCATAGTAATTCAAGTGATGGTTGTTTGACGCCTGTGTTCTGCCCAGGTCGTCAGAGGAAGGAGAGAAAATGAGCGACATAGACAATATTTCACAAGTGCTGAATCAAATGCGCGTGATGGCTGCGCAAGCGCAGGCCATTCCTGCCACTGAGGCACAGCCGACCGAGGGCGCAGATTTTTCCAGTATCTTGAAGAATTCTGTGGATTCAGTTAACTCCACACAGAAACAAGCCGGTCAGCTGACCGAGGCATTTCAGGCTGGCGACCCTAATACCGATCTGGCGGATGTGATGGTGGCCCTACAAAAGGCCAGCGTTTCCTTTGAGGCCATGAAGCAGGTACGCGGCAAGCTTGTGGATGCCTATAAGGAAATCATGCGCATGCAGGTCTGAGTTATGGCATTGTGATTAAGCATGTATCGTCAATAAATAACCATTTGGAAAAAATATTATGGCAGTTATAAAAGCTGAAACAGCAGAAGGTTTTACCGGCTTGCCAGTGCTCCGACAATTAGGGCTTATGATCGGCCTGGCTGCCAGCGTCGCACTGGGTGTCGCTGTTGTGATGTGGTCACAGGAACCCAGCTACAGTCTTTTGTATGGCAATTTGTCAGGCAATGATAGTAGCCAGGTCCTGAATGTACTGCAGAAGTCGAATATCGCCTATCAGGTTGAAGAGCAGAGTGGTGCAATCATGGTGGCCTCCGAGCAAATACATGATGCGCGTTTGAAACTTGCCGCTGAAGGGCTGCCAAAAGGCAATGGTGTTGGTTTTGAGTTGTTCGATAAAGAGCAGGAACTCGGCACTAGCAAGTTTATAGAACGTGCACGTTACCAGCATGCCATTGAAATCGAATTAGCAAGATCAATAACGACTATGCGTAGTGTCAAAAATGCGCGTATTCATCTGGCCATTCCGAAACGTTCGGTGTTTGTGCGTAAAAAAGAAAAGCCAACAGCATCCGTTGTCCTCGACCTGTATTCTGGCCATGGACTGACGGATAATAATATTGCCTCTATCGTACATATGGTTTCTTCCAGTGTTCCGGGCCTGATGCCGGAGCATGTAACGGTCGTCGATCAGAGCGGCAGACTGTTATCGAGAGTGGCCAAGGACGATTTGCTCGCCTTGTCAGCGGGTCAGTTCGAATTTACCCGAAAATTGGAAGATACCTATAAGAAACGTATCGAAGACCTGATATCGCCAATCGTCGGGCCAGGTCGTGTGCGCGCACAAGTGGTTGCCGACATGGATTTTACCATGACGGAAAACACGCGTGAAAGCTATGACCAGGAAAAACCAGCGCTGCGTAGTGAGCAGCTCATTGAAGAAAGCAGTCGCGGTGCGAACTCAATCGCCGGGGGTGTTCCCGGTGCACTAACCAACCAGCCTCCTGGCGGCGGCACAACCGTTGAATCTGAAGCAAAAGCCAATGCCAATGCAGCCAAGAATAGTGCCGGACCCTCAAGCCGTAATAGCAGGACGACACGTAATTTTGAGTTGGACAAAACCATCAGTCACACGCGCTCATCGGTAGGTAAAATTCGAAAATTATCGGTTGCCGTGCTAGTAGACGACCTGCAAAAGACAGATGAAGAAGGTAAGGTAAGCCGTTCGCCATTGAACGACGCCGCGATCACTCGCCTGCAAACATTGGTTAAGGAATCGGTCGGTTTCGACAGCAACCGTGGTGACAGTGTCAATGTCATCAATGCCTCATTCTATGTGCCCGAAAAACCAGAAGAATTGCCGGAGGTTGGATTGTTTGAGAAACCTTGGGTACATAACCTGATTAAGCAGGGGCTCGGCGGTCTGGTGGTACTCATTTTGATATTTGCTGTACTCCGACCCGTGCTACGTAGCCTGACTGAAAAGGGCACGAGCGAACAGAAAATACGTTTGGCCGCGGCCAATGGTGTTCCAGTCGATGAGCTGGGCGATGATAATGTCAATATTTCAGCTGCTGCTGGAGGAGCCGGTGGGGCTGTGCCGCAATTGGCATCGCCCAACCAGATTGATGATAAATTGCAAATGGCGAAGACGATGGTCGGCCAGGATCCTGGACAGGTGGCACAGGTAGTGAAGACATGGGTGGCAAGTGATGGCTGATAATGCAGGAGGTTCACAAGGGGCCGAACGTGCTGCCATTTTGTTAATGAGCCTGGGTGAGCAGGAGGCCGCCGAGGTCCTTAAATTGATGGGACCAAAAGAAGTCCAGAAAATCGGACAAGTAATGGCGACCGTACAAAATGTCAGCAAGCAGCAAGTGGGCGATGTGCTCGATGAGTTCATGTCGGTAGTTGAGGAACAGACCGCCCTCGGTATCGGTAGCGAAGAATACATCAAGAACATGCTGGTCCAGGCACTTGGCGAAGACAAGGCCTCCGGGATGATTGACCGAGTACTGTTGGGTCAGAGTTCGAAGGGGCTCGAGGCCTTGAAATGGATGGATCCACGGGCGGTAGCTGAAATCATTCGACTTGAGCACCCGCAAATCATTGCTATCGTGTTGGCTTATCTCGATTCTGATCAGGCATCTGAAATCTTGTCGGTGTTACCGGAAAAGACCCAGCCGGATATATTAATGCGTATCGCCCAACTGGATGGTATTCAACCACAGGCCTTGCGTGAACTGGACGAGATCATGGAAAAACAATTCTCGGGTAATAGTAATCTGAAATCATCATCCGTTGGTGGCGTCAAATCTGCTGCGAATATTCTAAACTTTATTGATAGTAGTAAGGAAACTGTGATCATGGAGAATATTCGTGAAACCGATGGTGAATTAGGAGACCAGATCCAGGATCTAATGTTTGTATTTGAAAATCTCGCCGATGTTGACAATACCGGCATACAGGCCTTGTTGCGTGAAGTCTCAACCGAATCACTGGTATTTGCTTTGAAAGGTGCCGATGAGAGTGTTAAAGAGAAGATATTTGCAAATATGTCCAAGCGTGCTGCGGAGATGCTGCGTGATGATCTTGAATCCAGAGGACCGGTCAAGCTCAGTGAAGTTGAAGGGGCACAGAAAGAAATATTAACGGTTGCCAGAAGACTGGCCGACAGTGGTGACATTGTTCTGGGTGGTAAGGGAACCGAACAATATGTCTAAAGCGAAGTCGACTGATGAATCGAAGGATTGCGAATCCTGGATATTGCCGACTATTAGTGATACCGGCGATAGCCATGGTGCGATCCTGACCGCCAGTCAACTGGAGAGAGTACAAAAGCAGGCTTATGAAGAAGCCTATGCGGAAGGTCATGCACAAGGCTACAAGGCCGGTCATGATGAAGGTGCGAAGGCCGCCAAAGAGCAAGCCCAGGCACGCACCGAGGTACTTGAGAATACCTTAAACAAGCTTGCCGCACCGCTCGAAGACCTGGATGAACAGGTAGACCATGAGTTGGTTATCCTGGTGCAAGCCCTGGTCAAACAAATGGTACGTCGCGAAATCAAAACCGACCCGGGTCAGATTATGGCGGTCATTCGCGAAGCCATAGAGTCACTCCCGGTTGCATCAAGAGAACTGCAACTACGCTTGCATCCAGAAGACGCTACGCTGGTGCATGAATTCTATAAGACCGGCGAACAGGACCTGGCCTGGGCTATCGTCGAGGACCCATTAATCAGCAGGGGAGGTTGCAAGGTCGTTACCGCTGTCACCCAGGTTGATTCCACTCTGGAAACCAGGCTGAATCAATTGTTCGCCCAGGTATTCGGCGAGCGCCAACAAGATGTTGATGAGTGATAACAGAATTATTTATTGTGTCTGAGCCGACTTTACAATTAAATCGCAGCGGCAGCTGGATCGAAAGACTCAAATCCTATGAAGGCAAGATAGAAAATAAACCGCTGTATGTCGTTCAGGGAAAATTGACGCGTATGGTGGGAATGACACTGGAGGCAGTAGGCTGTCAGGCAGCCGTCGGCGCCCGTTGCGTCGTTACCGGACCAGATAATGATGATATTGAAGCCGAAGTGGTAGGTTTTTCCGGGGAAAAGCTTTACTTGATGCCGACCGGCGACATTCAGGGACTGACGCCTAACGCCAAGGTCGTGCCAGTCGATACCGTGTCGCATGCCCCTGTCGGTAAACAATTACTGGGCCGTGTCATCGATGGCGCCGGCAAACCACTGGATGGCAAAGGACCTCTAAGAACCGAACAAACGGCACCACTCACAGGTCGTTTAATCAATCCCTTACAACGTAGTCCGATTGAAGAGCCCCTCGATGTCGGCGTGCGCGCTATCAATGCCTTGTTAACTGTCGGACGTGGGCAACGCATGGGCTTGTTTGCCGGCAGTGGCGTCGGCAAGAGTGTCTTGTTGGGCATGATGACTCGGTATACGACAGCAGATGTGATAGTCGTCGGCATGATTGGTGAACGTGGACGTGAGGTAAAGGAGTTTGTCGAGAAAATCCTTGGTGAAGAGGGTATGGCACGGGCGGTGGTGGTCGCGACACCGGCAGACAACCCGCCCTTACTGCGATTACATGGTGCGATGATGGCTACCAGTATTGCTGAACATTTCAGGGATCAGGGCAAGCAGGTTTTGCTGCTGATGGATTCATTGACCCGTTACGCGCAGGCACAACGCGAAATCGCGCTGGCGATTGGCGAACCGCCTGCGACCAAGGGTTACCCGCCATCGGTGTTTGCGAAAATACCACAGCTGGTTGAACGTGCTGGTAATGGTGATAAAGGTGGCGGATCGATCACGGCTTTCTATACTGTGCTGGTTGAAGGCGATGATCAGAATGATCCGATAGCCGATTCCGCCAGGGCAATTTTAGATGGACATATCGTGTTATCGCGGGAATTAGCTGAATCGGGACAATATCCTGCTATCGACATAGAGGCATCCATCAGCCGCGCAATGGCCGACATCACTGCAGTCGATCACCAGGATACCGCCAGAAAATTTAAGAAACTATATTCAGTCTATCAGCAGAACAGCGATCTGGTCAGCGTCGGTGCTTATCAGCAAGGTAATGACCCACGTATTGATGAGGCCATTCAATATCACCCACGTCTACTGGATTTTCTGCAGCAAGATATGTATCAACCAATTCATCTACAAGATAGCCTGGATGAGTTGGCGACGTTGTTACCACAATAATGTTAACGGCCTGGCGATGAGCTGGCTGTTTGGGATGGAGAAATGAGTGAAACGTAGTAAGCGCATGCAATCCGTTGCCAATATAGCAAAGAACAAGGAAAGGGATGCTGCGCGTATGTTGGGGCAGAAACGCCAACAACTGGAACAGCAGCGCCAGCGCCTGGATGAACTGGTTTCATACCGTGAAGAATATGCACGCAAATTTGAGTCGCAGGGGGTGAACGGACTGGACGCGCGGCGTTTGCATGAATATCGGGTTTTCCTGCAAAAACTCAATCAGGCGATTGTGCAGCAGCGTGATCGCATTAATCAGGTCCACGGCGAATGTACGATTTATCAGGAAAGTTGGTTGAGTACGCGAGTCCATAGTAAGGCCATGGACAAGGTCGTTGATCGTTGCCGTGTTGATGAAAATAAAATAATGGAACGCCAGGAACAAAAGGAACTCGATGAGCGCGCCATGCAACTTGGCCTGGTGCGGGATAGTGACTAAGGGATAGGGCACAATTGGCATAGTACTTGCTCCTGATACTGACAAGAGACTTTCAGACGAGTGAGCCCGATATGAATTTATTACCGATCACGGTAGCTAATACCGCAGCGACTGCCGATTCAGGCCAAGACAAAGGCCTGTCTGCCCCTATAATTGGGTCGCAACTATCTGAATTTAATGATCATTTGGAAACTTCCCTAGCGCAGCATGGCCACCTGGGCAGTCGTCCGCCAGGTCTCGCGGAGCAAGGCGCTCAGCAACTATTGCAGATTGCATTGCCAGAATTGAGGCAAGAACTGCCGCTGACGGGGAAAAGTCTGCCGCCTATAGCCGCCACAGATGCCGATAGCGAATCAATGCCAGCGTTAAGCGTTCAAGTCGAGCCACAACAGGCGTTGATGAGTACGGCCGAATCCCTGATAGCCAGTATTGAGGTACAAGAAGCGGTATCCGTGCACATCAACACCCAGGTTTCAACGTCAGTAGTGGCTGGCACTCATCACATAGATACTGCAGACAAGCTCATCGCTGACACAAGCCCGCTGACGTCAACCGTTGCATTAAGCGCTGATGAAAGCCAGGCCGCACAGATAGCCGCGAAAGGGCCAACTGCGACTGTCAGCGCAGACATTACGTCTACCGGCATTGCTACTAATCGACCTGAGAATCAAAGCAATGCTGCTATCGCGCCTGTAACTGCCATCATTAATAACGGTGCCGTGACAACATCGCCAGTCACCCAAACCGAGGATCTATCAGCGACAGCCAATATAAGCACCAAGCCCGGAGCTGCAGTGGCAGTCAGCAATACTGATGCCGCCAGGGACATACAAGTAAAAACGGAAGCTCAGCAGTTAGCGAAAGAGGCGGCGATAATAAACAGTGAGCACCCAAGCTCGCCAATATTAAGACCTGCAGTCCCACATGCAGCTTATACTTTTTCGACGCAAATTCCAGCTGCGGATATGCAGGTAGCAGCGCAATTAGTCGAACCTATGCAAACTCAGCGTGGACCATTGTCAGCGCCTAACCCAGCAGTCTCAAACCAGCTTGCTCAGAATCCGCTAGCGCAGCAATCAGCAGGCAGCGAACACTTTATGAACAGTCAGGCCGAACAGGGTTCGCAGCCGTTATTAACGGAAGCCAGGATGACAGCAACGGAGTCTGCTTCCGATTTCAGTCGCATGGTAGAAAAAGGACTGGCCCAACTAGGAAAAGAAATGCCGACAGCAGCTGCAGCGGCACTGACAGAACCGGCGGCCAGGGCAAGCCTGGATGGGATGAAATTAACAAACACCAATCTGTTGCTACAGCAGCCCATCGATAAGCCAAAATGGGGAGATGAATTTGGTAGCCGTATGGTATGGATGAGTAAGGAAGGTATACAGAATGCGCAATTACGTCTGACGCCGGGAAATCTCGGTACGATAGACGTAAAGATAACGATACAGAATGAGCAGGCCAATATCAGCTTCGTATCGCAACATGGTGCCGTGCGCGATGCGATTGAGGCCACCTTGCCAAGGCTACGTGAAATGATGCAGGAGGCTGGGGTGAAAATGGAGCAGGCCAATGTTTCCAGTGGTGAACGAGAAACTGAAACGCAACAACGTCAGGATGATAAAAGGGCGCCGGGTCATTTTGCGCAAAACCAGTCTGATTCAATGTCTGAAGAACCAGAAAGCCTTGCCAATAACATGACCGACATGGAGCATGACGGCGTACTATCAGCTATCGATTATTATGCCTGAAGCGTAGAAATCAAAGATGAGTGAAATTCCGCAACAAACAGCTAATCTACTGTAATTGCCAGTCGGGTATGCATGCTGTTTGCTGCAGCCCTTCTTGGAATAGCCCCGCAAACATCAGCGTGATCAGACTAGTCTGCGAACAATATTGATCACCTAGCCTTGCAGAGAACGGCTCGATAGCAAAAAATTCGAGCAATTCATCTGCTTACCGCTCTAGTAGCAAATGCCCCTTTCTGCCAATAAGCTGGCGAAATCACGATGAAATATTGTCATCATCTCGTCACGCTGGAATTTAGCCTCTATAAGTAATTGATTGTAATAGATTATTTATTACCCCCAATCTGGCACAGGTCTTGCAATCTGAATTGCAGGAATTATTAATCCGAGGAAAGCAAGATGGCACAAGTCGATGAAGATCTGGATCTGGATGTAGAGTCCGACAAAAAGAAGGGCGGGGGAAAAATGAAGTCGATCATTATTTTTTCTGTCATTGGCATTTTAATCATTGGCTTGAGTGTGGCGCTAACCCTGGTGTTGATCGGCGGTGATAAGGAGGCGGCCCCAGGCGAAGCTCAACAGACGGAGGGTGAGGCAGCTGCATCGAAGGAAAAAGACGATGAGGCAGCCGCTGCCGCTGGTGAGAGTGTTGCCTATCTGGACCTGGTTCCAGCCTTTGTTGTTAATCTCGATGGTCAGGAAAGTGAAGTTCGCTACCTGCAAGTCACCATGAGTGTCATGGTTGAGCAAGAGGGCGATCTGGAAATAGTTAAAACGCATATGCCGGTACTAAGGCATCACTTAAATATGTTGTTCAGTAGTCTCGATTTTAATGATATCAGCGATCGTGAAGGTAAAAACAAGTTAACTGATGAAACCCTTAAAGTAGTAAGAGATGCTTTGGAAGAAGCTGCGGGTAAGCCGGTCGTCAAGGCCATATTTTTCAATAGTATTGTAGGACAATAACATGGGATCAGACCTACTATCACAGGACGAGATTGACGCATTACTCCATGGCGTAAGCGGAGATGAGGTCGATACCGGTGGTGATGAAGGTATTGAAGATGGTTCAGCTTCATCGTATGACTTTAATAGTCAAGACCGGATCGTACGCGGACGTTTACCAACCCTGGAAATGATCAATGAGCGTTTTGCTCGATATTTTCGCATCAGTCTGTTCAATATGCTGCGCCGTACTGCGGAGATAGCCGTGGGCGGTGTGCAGATGATGAAGTTTGGTGAATACATTCATAGTCTTTTTGTACCGACCAGTTTGAATCTGGTCAAGGTCAATCCGCTACGCGGTACTGGCCTGTTCGTCATTGATCCCAAGTTGGTTTTTATCCTCGTAGATAACTTTTTTGGTGGTTCTGGCAGGCATGCAAAAATCGAGGGTAGGGATTTCACGCCGACTGAGAACAGGGTCATTATGATGCTGTTAAAGCAGTCATTTGAAGATCTGCAAGAGGCATGGTTGCCTGTTATGCCGGTAGAATTTGAATACCTGAATTCAGAAGTTAATCCGCAATTTGCCAATATCGTCAGCCCTACTGAGGTCGTCATTGTCACCACCTTTCATATCGAGCTGGATGGTGGCGGTGGCGAGATGCATGTTGCCTTCCCTTATTCCATGATCGAACCAATCAGGGAAGAGTTAGACGCTGGTGTGCAAAGTGACCGCTCTGATATTGATGAACGTTGGTCGGCTTCGTTACAGGAAGAAATGAAAGAGGCAAAAATTGCTCTGACAACAACAATGGTTGACAAGAAAATCAGTTTGCAAGATGTTCTGAATTTCAATGAAGGGGATATTATTTCGATTGATACGCCGGATGATGTGTTGATCAGTGTCAAGGATATGCCGTTGTATAAAGGGAAATTCGGGGTCGCACGCGGGAATAAGGCCGTCAAGATAACCGAAAAAATTAAACTGGTAAGTTAAACCTGAGATACATTCAGGAGAAATGTAATGAGTGATGAAGTGGATGAAGTAGAAAGCCAGGAATCAGCAGCCGATGACTGGGGTGATGCCTTGAATGAGCAGGCCGACGCAGAAGCTGGAGCCGCTGATGACTGGGGCGATGCCTTGAATGAGCAGGCCGATGCGGAAGCAGACGCAGTTGGAGATAATATTGAGACCGCAGAGATGCAGCCATTACAGGCCGATGCAGTGATCAGTGCCGATGAAGTGAATTTGGATGTGATTCTCGAAATCCCGGTTACCTTGTCAATGGAAATTGGTCGCACCGAGATCAGTATACGCAATCTCTTGCAGCTTAATCAGGGTTCGGTAATAGAACTGGATCGTCTTGCCGGTGAACCAATGGATGTGATGGTGAATGGAACACTAGTAGCGCATGGCGAGGTAGTCGTCGTCAATGAGAAATTCGGTATCCGTTTGACTGATATTATCAGTCCGCAGGAAAGAGTTAAAAAGCTACGTTAACAACAGTGCAGTAATTTGAAATAAAGTTAACGTCATTGGATGATTTATCATGAAGCGAAGTGCAAAAGTATTCAGTCAATTTCTAGCTAAGCGCAGCTTGGCGCAATTTATTGGCGGCTTATCGTTATTAGTTGTAAATGTTGAGCAAGTCCTGGCAGAAACCGCTAAAACGCTTAAATTACCTGAGTCGACACCGGCAAAGCAGTCGGCTGTTACCGGTGACAGTGTATTTGGCGTGGTCTTTTCACTGCTGATTGTCATTGCAGTTATCTTTATGTTGGCATGGATCATGCGGCGCATGAATGGGACGGCACCCAAGCCCAATGCCCTGATGAAGGTAGTCGGTGGCTTGTCGATGGGGACGCGTGAGCGCGTCGTGCTCGTCCAGGTAGGTGAACAGCAGTTATTGCTGGGTGTTGCACCAGGCAGGATACAGACACTGCATGTGCTTGATAAGCCGATACAGGATTCAGATGTTAGCGATTTTTCTGCCGGCAGTTTTGCAGATCGTCTTAAATCAATTGTCAATAAAGAGAAATGATATGAAACGATCATTTCTATTTTTCGTATTCTTGCTGTTGTGCAGTAATGTAGCAATGGCGGAGCAGGGTCTTACATTGGTAACTTCGGCGCCAACAGAATCCGGTGGCCAGGAATACTCGGTTACTTTGAGGATTTTGTTCCTGATGACGGCGCTGACGTTTATTCCAGCAGCCGTGATGATGATGACCTCATTCACCCGCATAGTCATTGTGCTGTCTATATTGAGGACTGCACTGGGAACCCAACAGGTTCCTTCTTCGCAAATTATCCTGGGTCTGTCCTTGTTTCTGAGTCTTTTTATCATGATGCCGGTTCTGGAAAAGAGTTATACGGATGCCGTACAGCCTTATATGGACGATAAGATTTCAGCGGAAGTTGCATTCGAAAAGGTCAAGGCGCCCATATCCACTTTCATGATGGAGCAGACCCGAGAGTCAGACCTGGCGCTATTTAGCGGTTTTGCCAACAAGGAAGGTTTTGAAACACCCGAGGACATTCCACTGTCGATTCTGGTGCCTGCGTTCGTTACCAGTGAATTGAAAACAGCATTCCAAATCGGTTTTCTGATTTTTGTACCGTTTGTTGTTATTGACCTGGTGGTTGCTAGTGTATTGATGTCAATGGGTATGATGATGTTGTCGCCGATGTTGATTTCGATGCCGTTTAAATTAATGTTATTTGTTCTGGTAGATGGTTGGTCCCTGATTATGGGCACACTGGTCGCCAGCTTTGCTGTCTAGGAGACGTCAATGACACCTGATACAGTACTTGAGGTAGGCCAGCAAGCACTGAAGGTGACGGCATTATTGTCTGCACCCATGTTGATCTCTGTGCTTATTGTCGGTTTGATAGTCGGTATGTTTCAAACTGTAACCTCTATACAGGAAATGACCCTGAGTTTCATACCTAAACTCATTGTTCTGGCTTTGGTGCTGGCCGTCGGTGGCCCATGGATGTTGAACCTGATTTCGGATTTTATGGTTCAGATGTTTGAAGATATTCCTGATCTTATAGGCTGATTGTCGATGACCTTTAGTAGCACGGAAATGGTTAATCTTATCAGTAGCTATTTCTGGCCCTTTGTTCGTATTAGTACGGTATTAATGGCCGCGCCGGTGTTTGGCGCGACCAATGTGGTGCCGGTCAAGGTGCGTTTGATTTTGTCACTGGCGATTACCGCGCTTGTTGTTCCCTTGTTGCCACCCATCACCTATATCGATCCTTTTTCTGCGGCCGGCCTGTTGGTGATGTTGCAGCAAATTTTGCTGGGCCTGGCCATGGGTTTTTTACTGCAGCTGGCTTTCACAGCACTGACATTAGGTGGTAGCAGCACTGCGATGCCGATGGGTCTTGGTTTTGCTAATATGGTTGATCCGGTCAATGGCGTACAGGTGCCGGTGTTGAGTACATTGTTTACTATTATTGGTACCTTGTTATTTCTGTCCGTAAACGGCCATTTGATCCTGATCCAGGTGGTGGTTGATAGTTTTACCAGCATGCCGGTCGCTCCAGTTGGCTTAACATCCGATAGTTTGCTGCAGGTTGCCTTGTGGGGTAGTCGAGTATTTATGGGTGGTATCCTGATTGCATTACCTGCGATCATGATTATAACGCTGATTAATATTGCTTTCGGTGTCATGACCAAAGCAGCGCCGCAGTTAAATATATTTGCTGTTGGTTTTCCGACAACTATGGCAGCAGGATTCCTGGTTATTTTCCTGACCTTGCCGAATCTCTTACCGCGTTTTATGCAATTAATCCAACAGGCCTTCGACACCATGAGCCTAATATTGGAGGCCAACTAAATGGCTGCAGAAAACCAAGACGGTCAAGAAAAAAGTGAGGAACCCACCGCAAAACGGCTGCAGGAATCGAAACAAAAGGGGGAGGTTCCGCGGTCACGTGAATTAAACACGACTTTGATCCTGATGGCATCGGCAATCGGCTTGTTGACCATGGGGCGTGGCATCGGTGATGGCCTGGCGGAAATAGTGCGCTCGTCCTTGAGTATTGATCGGCGTATGATCTACGAGCCGATGATGGCAATTAAGAACCTGTTTAGTACATTACTGGATGCCTTTATTCTGATTTCACCCTTGATTAGCTTGATGGTCATCTCTGTATTTCTTAGCCCCATGATGATTGGCGGTTTTACTTTTTCCGCTAAAAAGATCAAACCCAAGTTGTCGAATATGAGCCCGCTTAAGGGAGCTAAAAAACTTTTTGGCACCCAGGGCTTGATGGAGTTGGCCAAATCGCTGCTAAAAGTGGGATTGGTAGGGGGCTTGGGTGCGCTGCTTATCATTAAATTGTTTGATGATATCCTGCGTATCGGTCATTACGAATTTGCTACTGCATATTCGAAGACAACAGAGATGACCGCCTGGTATTTTCTTGCGGTCTGTTCGACGATCATTATTATTTCGGCCATCGATATTCCCTTCCAGATTTGGCAGCATAAAAAGCAGCAACGCATGACCAAGAAGGAAGTAAAGGAAGAGCGTAAGAGTACGGAAGGTAGTCCTGAGGTCAAGAGTAAAATACGCGGTCTGCAAATGGAGGCTGCTATGCGCCGCATGATGGAAGAGGTGCCGAAGGCCGATGTGGTCATTACCAACCCGACGCATTACGCAATTGCATTGAAGTATGAAGACGGCAAGATGGGCGCACCGAAACTGGTGGCCAAAGGAACGGAACTGGTGGCGGCACGCATCAGGGAAATCGCCGCAGAAAATGAAGTGCCTATCGTCTCAGCACCTCCGCTGGCCAGGGCCATTTACTTCTCAACTGAGTTGGAGCAGGAAATACCGTCACGCCTGTATCTGGCCGTGGCGCAAATCCTGGCCTATATCTACCAACTCAAGCAGGCGACCTCCGCAGGCATGCAAACGCCTGATCTGCCAACCGATCTGGATGTACCCGATGACATGTGGAAAGGTAAAAAATAGTGGCGAGTGGCGAGTGGCGAGTGGCGAGTGGCTAGGCAAGTCAACTTAGGCAAGGTATAAGCTCACCACGAACCAAGCCAATAGCTTTCAAGCTAACTGTAGGAGCGGCCCTTGGCCGCGATAATCAGGTAGAGATACAAACCTAGCGAAAGGTTTGACTTAGCTAGTGTTAAGTACTTTATTCTTATTAAACCCCCTACAAGTCTGAGTTTTATCGCGGCCAAGGGCCGCTCCTACACAAGCCACTAGCCACTAGCCACTAGCCACTAGCCACTAGCCACTAGCCACTAGCCACTAGCCACAAGCCACTAGCCACTAGCCACTAGCCACTAGCCACTAGCCACTAGCCACTAGCCACTATTAAATCCCGGTACAGTTATTGCACTAGTTAGCTAGAGTGACCGGTTTTTGACGAATTCCAGGTCTCTGCACAAATAGAGTCGCTAACAGTATGTTTTATAAGTGTTTTAATTAGGGGTCATTATGGCAGAAGCAGGCATAGCAGCAAATTTCCAACGTGTCAGTCAGCAAGGTATGGGTGTGCCGGTCATGATCCTGGTATTGCTGGCGATGATGGTGATTCCATTACCGCCTTTTGCACTGGATATGTTCTTCACCTTTAGTATCTCGCTGTCCTTGATCGTATTGTTGGTCGGCGTGTATGTGCTAAGGCCGCTGGATTTTGGCATTTTCCCTGCTATTTTGCTGATCACTACCTTGTTCAGGCTGGCCCTGAATATTGCGTCGACACGCGTGGTCCTGCTCGAAGGTCACACCGGTACCGGGGCCGCCGGTAAGGTTATCGAAGCCTTTGGTGAATTTGTTATCGGCGGTAATTATGCCGTGGGTCTGGTGGTGTTCTCTATTCTGGTCATTATTAACTTTGTCGTGGTCACCAAGGGTGCTGGCCGTATCGCAGAGGTGACAGCACGTTTTACCCTGGATGCCTTACCTGGAAAACAGATGGCCATCGATGCGGATATGAATGCTGGCATGTTAACGCAGGAAGAGGCACGTGAACGTCGTGATGAAGTGCGTCGTGAAGCTGATTTTTATGGTTCCATGGACGGTGCCAGTAAATTTGTTCGTGGTGATGCCGTTGCCGGTATTCTAATCCTGTTTATCAATATTATTGGCGGTCTGACCATAGGCATGGTCCAGCATGATTTGCCGCTGTCCGAGGCGGTCAGAAATTATACCCTGTTGACGATCGGTGATGGCCTGGTGGCGCAAATACCGGCGCTGTTAATTTCATCATCTGCAGCCATCATTGTTACTCGGGTGTCAGGTCAACAGGAGCTGGGTAAACAGGCCGTTAGCCAACTGTTTGGCAACCCGAAAATCCTGTTCATTACCAGCGGTATCCTCGGCTCGATGGGGATTATCCCGGGTATGCCGAATTTTGCTTTCTTGAGCCTGGCGGCGGTTATCGGTGGTATTGGCTATTACCAATTAACGGCGTCTCAGAAACCAGTTGAGGAGGAGCAGACTGTCGATGAAGAAGAGGTGCCGGCAGAAATGCGTGACTTGTCATGGGACGATGTGCGCCCGGTCGATGTTATCGGTCTGGAGGTGGGTTATCGCTTGATCCCGTTGGTTGATCGTAACCAGGATGGCGAGTTAATGAATCGGATCAAGGGTGTGCGTCGCAAGTTATCGCAGGAATTGGGTTTTCTTATCCAGGCTGTGCATATTCGCGATAACCTGGATCTGGCACCTAATTCCTACCGCATTGCCATTAATGGTGTCACCGCTGGCGAGGCCGAGATCTACCCTGATCTGTTCCTGGCGATCAACCCGGGTCAGGTATACGGGGAAATTGACGGTCTTAAAGGCGTCGATCCCGCCTTTGGTCTGGAGGCTGTGTGGGTCGATGCTGCAAACCGTGAGCAGGCCCAAACCCTGGGCTATACCGTAGTTGATCCGAGCACGGTAGTGGCCACGCACCTGAGTCAGATTATCCAGAGTAATGCCTATCAATTACTGGGTCATGAAGAAGTACAGAAAATGCTGGATGCTCTGGCCAAGACCGCGCCAAAACTGGTCGAGGACCTGGTACCGAAATTATTGCCGCTGGGATCGGTTCTCAGCGTGTTACAGAACCTGTTGGAAGAGAAGGTGCCGATCAGGGATATGCGCTCGATTGCCGAGACATTGGCGGCCCAGGCGCCAAAGAGTCAAGAGCCCGTCATGTTGACGATGGCTGTGCGGGCAGCACTGAAACAGGCAATTGTACAGAATATCAATGGCATGGATCCGGAATTAGTGGTTATGACGCTGGATCCTGGATTGGAACAGTTATTGCTACAGAGTATACAGGGAAGCGAAGGAGGCGATGCAGGAATAGAACCGGGATTGGCAGAAACTTTGTTTCAATCTCTAAGGGACAATGTGCAACAGGTGGAATTGAGCGGCAAACCCGCGGTATTGATCATTTCACCCATGTTGCGCGAATGGCTGGCGAAAATGGTCAAACATTCTATCCCGAGTCTGCATGTGCTGTCTTATAACGAAGTGCCCGATGATAAACAGATTAAGGTGATTGCAACATTAGGTGAGACTTTGCCGGCGGCATAGACAACCATGTTGAGATCGAGTAACAGGCAACACGTTGCCCTAAGCATAAGAGGTTTAATGGTCGTATGAAAATCAAGCGTTTTTTTGCCAAAGACATGCGACAGGCTATTCGAAATGTGCGCGAGGAATTGGGCCCTGATGCGGTTATACTATCAAACCGCAAGCTCAATGGCGGCATCGAGATTGTTTCTGCGATTGACTATGATGAGTCATTATTCTCTAAAATGAATGAATCTGCGGATCGAGACCAGCAGGAAAGTCCTACACAAGAACAAAGCCAACGCACGCCAGACACCGAAGCGACCAGCGTCAGTCCACAGGCCACAGCCGCCGCTACCGCATCGCAGGCCGAATGGCTGGAAGACCCGATGCTGATTCAGATGAAGCAGGAACTGAAACATTTGCGTGGCGTACTTGAAAACCAGTTGTCACAGTTCAGCCAGTCAGACCTGCAACGTCGTGACCCTGCCAGGGCAGCGACCATTCAGAAGTTAATAAATTTGGGTATTGATGCGGATCTCAGTCAGGAGATTGCGTCAATGTTGTCCGCAGATCTGGATACCGAGGCCGGGTGGCAACAGTCCCTGGGCCTGATATCTGAACAAATTGATGTCACCGATGACGATATTCTGAGTCATGGAGGTGTGGTTGCCATGGTCGGACCGACCGGTGTTGGCAAGACCACCAGTGTGGCAAAACTGGCGGCCCGTTATAGCCTGCGTCATGGAAACCGACAGGTGGCTCTGATCTCGACCGATAGCTACCGCATTGGCGCGCAAGAACAGTTAATGAATTTTGGTCGCATCCTGGACGTCCCTACCTATGCCGTCAATGATGCTGAAGAGCTGTCAAAACGGCTGCGTGATCTGGCCGATAAACGTCTGGTACTGATCGATACCGCCGGCATGAGCCAGCGCGATATCCACCTGACAGAGCAGTTGCAAACCTTGAATGACAGCCAATTTGATATCAGGACCTATCTGGTCATGGCCGCCAATACCCAGTCCAGTAGCCTGCAGGATGTGATGCGTTCCTTTGGCCGCGCCCGACTTGAAGGTTGCATCCTGACCAAGATCGACGAGACCACCAGTTTGGGTGGGGCCTTATCGACCATTCTTCGCTATCAGCTGCCAGTGGCCTATATCAGTGATGGCCAGCGGGTGCCGGAAGACATGCATCCGGCCAGGGCCCATAGCCTGGTAAGCCGTGCACTGCAGATGATGCAAGAACAAGAAAATACATCAGAAAAATATTATAACCAACCGATTTTAAACAGGAAAGTGGCTAATGCTAATGTCTGAAGAAGTGCTTGACCAGGCAGCAGGACTGCGCCGTATCTCGCAGCCAAAACCGGTACAGGTCATCGCCGTCTCCAGTGGCAAGGGTGGGGTCGGTAAGACCAATGTGTCCGTCAATCTGGCGCTGGCGATTGCCGATACCGGTAAAAAGGTGTTGATCATGGATGCCGATCTGGGTCTGGCCAATGTCGACATCATGCTGGGTCTGAAACCCGTACATAATCTTTATCATGTCTTACAGGGTGAGCGCACCCTGGAAGAGGTCATTGTCGAAGGACCCGGTGGGGTCAAAATCATCCCGGCGGCCTCAGGAATTAAGCAGATGTCCGAGCTGACACCGATGGAAAATGCAGGTGTTATCAGGGCCTTCAGCGAAATCAGTCATGACGTTGACGTGTTGATCATCGATACCGCGGCAGGTATTTCAGATAGCGTCATCGCCTTTGCCAAGGCCTCTCAGGAGGTGGTTGTCGTAGTCTGCGACGAACCGGCCTCGCTGACTGATGCCTATGCCTTAATCAAGGTGTTGAACAGCGAATATGGCGTACAAAAATTCAGGGTTTTATCAAATATGACTCACTCGGCCCAGGAAGCCCGTGAGTTGTATAACAAACTGGTTGCTGTCACAGATCGTTATCTGGATGCAACCTTAATAAATATGGGCACAGTCCCTTATGACGACTATCTACGTAAGGCCATCAAGAAGCAAAAGCCGGTCGTAGATGCCTATCCGAGGAGTAGATCAGCCATGGCATTCAAGAATCTAGCACAAAAGGCCGATAAGTGGCCTAGACCCGATGCAGCAGCAGGACATCTGGAATTTTTTGTAGAACGACTAATACGTTCACATCAGGTAAAAACGGAGTCAAGGATATGAACGGATACGCTATGTTTGTGACTAAGGACCCAACTGAACAACACAATTTGGTCGAGAAACACGTCGGGCTGGTAAAGCGTATTGCCTACCATCTGGTCAGTCGTTTGCCCTCCAGTGTGCAGGTCGAAGACCTGATCCAGGCCGGTATGATTGGACTGTTGGAGGCTTCGAAAAACTATAATCCGCAGCAGGGTGCCAGCTTCGAGACCTATGCCGGTATACGTATTCGCGGTTCAATGCTGGACGAGATCAGGCGCTCGGACTGGACGCCAAGATCGGTGCATCGCAAGGTCAGAATGGTGTCTGAAGCTGTAAGACAGATTGAAAACGAAATGGGACGTGATGCACGTGATCACGAAGTGGCAGAGAAACTGGAAATGGATATCGAAGAATATCATCAGATCCTGCAGGATGCGGCTGGCTGTCGGGTATTCAGCTTTGAGGATCCAGGCTTTTTCGGTGAAGACGGTGGTTGTGATTCTGTTGTCGAAACTAAACAGCAGGGACCTATGGAGTCATTGCAGAACGAGGACTTCCAGCAGGGCTTATCGGATTCTATCTCTGGTCTGCCGGAAAGAGAGCGCCTGGTGATGTCACTTTATTATGATGAAGAATTGAATTTAAGAGAGATTGGAGAGGTTTTGGGAGTCAGTGAGTCAAGGGTCTGTCAGATCCATGGCCAGGCATTAATCAGGCTACGGGCACGGATGTCTGAGTTTTTCCCTAAATCCAAAGATTAAGATGCCTAAGGTATCAGGTCTTTAGAGGTTAATTAGCGGTTTAGTTTCCTTGTTAGGAGGTTGTTTTGGACACGAATATGAAAATCCTGATTGTTGATGACTTTTCAACAATGCGTCGCATTATAAAAAATCTGTTGCGAGAGCTGGGTTTTAACAACACACAAGAAGCAGATGATGGTAAGACTGCCTTACCAATACTTCAGGCAAATGAATTCGACTTTCTTGTCACTGACTGGAACATGCCAGGCATGACCGGTATTGAATTACTCAAGGCGGTCCGAGCAGACGCAAAGCTCTCCTCATTGCCTGTGCTGATGGTGACGGCGGAACAGAAACGCGACCAGATAGTCGAGGCTGCGCAAGCGGGCGTCAACGGCTATATCGTCAAGCCATTTACAGCGGCCACACTTAAAGAAAAGATTGACAAAATCTTTGAGCGGCTTGAGAGCGCATAAAACCTTCAGGGGAATAATAAATGAGTGACTCTAAGTCAGTGATAAATGATACGACATTAGGTCGTGCACATGAATTGATCGATAGTATTGAATCGGGCGATGAATCCAGTGCGCGGGCTATCATGGATGAAATAGCCAGTATGCGTGAGATGGATCTATTTTGTGAAATGGGTAAATTGACGCGTGAACTGCATGATTCCTTAAATAATTTCAAACTTGACTCTAAAATGGCCGGTCTGGCCGAGACCGAAATTCCGGATGCCAAGGAGCGGCTGAATCATGTTATCAGCATGACCGAGGAAGCTGCAGAAAAAACACTGAATGCTGTTGAAGATGCCATCCCGCTGTCTGATGACATCAAGGCATCATCGCTAGAATTACAGTCACGTTGGGACAAATTCAAGAATAGAAAATTGACTGCAGATGAGTTTCGTGAGTTATCAAGAGATCTGGATGAATTTTTCCCGAAGATTTCTGAGGGCACCGTTGTCCTGCATGAGCGGTTGAATGACATACTGATGGCGCAGGGCTTCCAAGATCTCACAGGGCAAATAATCAGGACCGTGATTACACTCGTGCACGATGTCGAGGAAGGCCTGGTTGATTTAATTAAAATGTCTGGTGGTGCCCAAGCTAAGGCCGAAGAAAGCAGTAAAAAAGGCAATGACAATGTCCGAGACATTGTTGCGGAAGGGCCAGTCGTGCCGGGAGTGGCGCATGCAAGTGAAACTGTAGACGGACAGGACGATGTCGATGACCTGTTGTCAAGCCTGGGATTTTAAGGGGATAATCAGTGGCAATTGAAGCGGATGACGAAATATTACAGGACTTCCTCGTAGAAGCAGGGGAGATCCTTGAGCAGCTGAATGAGCAGCTCGTAGAGCTTGAACAAAACGCAGAAGACCTGGATATGATTAACGCGGTATTTCGCGGTTTTCATACCATCAAGGGTGGCGCAGGCTTTCTCGGGCTGGATCCGATGGTGGCAGTCTGCCACAGGGCGGAAGACGTATTCAATGTGTTACGCACAGGAGAAACCGTCCTCGATGCGAGCATGATGGACCGTTTCCTTGAAGTGCTCGATATCCTAAACGGCCAGTTTGAAGAAATCACCTCGGGCGAGGAGCCTACAGCGGCCTCCGATGAATTATTGGTTGCGTTGGAAAAAATGACCAATGAATCCGACGACGCAGAGCCAGTGGCAGAAGTGGCCCCGGAACCAGAGCCGGCGCAGGCGGAAAGTGCTGAGGAATCTTCCGAAGGCGATATTACCGACGATGAATTTGAGGCCTTGCTGGATACTGTACAAGCTGACAAAAAGGCAGCGAAACCTGCTACCGAAGACAAGGCCGGATCGGATGAAATTTCTGATGATGAGTTTGAGGCCCTGCTGGATCAGTTGCAAGGTGAGGGCGATAAACCGGCCGCAGCGGCGAAAAAAGAAGATAACAAAGCTCCAGCTTCTGATGAGATTTCAGACGATGAATTTGAAAATATGCTGGATCAAATGCATGGTAGTGGCAAAGCGCCAAGCAGCAAAGCAGCGGCAGATAAACCAGCTGCTGCAGCACCCGAGCCTGCTGCTGAGAAAAAGCCTGAGAAAAAAGCGCCTGTTAAAAAGGTGGCCAGTAAAGCTGATGCGAAAGATGCCGGAGCGACCAAGCAGCCTGCAAAACCGGTTGCTGAGGCAACCGTACGTGTGGATACACGCCGGCTTGATGACATTATGAATATGGTCGGTGAGTTGGTGTTGGTGCGTAATCGCCTGCATACGCTGAAGGAGGCCATGAACGACGAACAGGTTTCCAAAGCGGTTTCCAACCTGGATATAGTGACATCCGATCTGCAATCAGCCGTGATGAAGACGCGTATGCAGCCTATCAAAAAGGTGTTCGGACGTTTCCCACGCGTGGTACGCGATCTGGCTCGCAGCCTGAAAAAAGAAGTTAATCTGGAACTGGTTGGTGAAGAAACAGATTTGGATAAAAACCTGGTCGAGGCCTTGGCCGACCCATTAGTGCATCTGGTGCGCAACTCGGTCGATCATGGTATAGAGATGCCAGATAAACGCGATGAGAACGGTAAACCGCGTGCCGGTACCGTTGTTTTGTCTGCAGCCCAGGAGGGCGACCACATCCTGTTGATGATTACCGATGATGGTGCGGGGATGGACCCGGATGTGCTCAGGGAAAAGGCTGTTGAAAAAGGCCTGATGGACAGTGAAAGCGCGGCGCGTTTGGAAGATAAAGAATGTTACGAATTGATTTTCCATCCCGGCTTCTCAACGAAAACAGAAATTTCTGACGTCTCAGGACGCGGCGTCGGCATGGACGTGGTGAAGACGCGTATTGCACAATTGAATGGTTCAATTGATATCGATTCAACCCTGGGAAGTGGTACGACGCTCAGTATTAAATTGCCTTTGACATTGGCTATCCTGCCGACATTGATGGTTAAGGTCGGTGCGCGTAATTTCGCCCTGCCTTTGTCCAGTGTTAATGAGATTTTCCATCTTGAATCCTTCAAGACCAATGTGGTTGACGGTTGTAGGTCAGGAAGAAGTGGTTATTAAACCGTTAGGCCATTTGTTGCATGGTCTTGATGGGTTTGCCGGTGCAACAATCACTGGTGATGGCCGTATAGCTTTGATACTTGACGTACCAAGCTTGATGCGGGCACATACGAATCGCTAAGGACAAAATGAATGTCTGTACGTGTATTGGTTGTAGACGATTCGGGATTTTTTCGACGCCGTGTGACGGAAATGTTGAAGGTAGATGCTCGCATCGAGGTTGTCGGTAGCGCAGCTAATGGACGCGAGGCGATCAAGCAAGCGCAGGAGTTAAAGCCAGATGTAATCACCATGGATATAGAAATGCCTGTGATGGATGGTATTACTGCCGTTCGTCGCATTATGTCCATTTCACCGATCCCGATTTTAATGTTTTCTTCGTTGACGCATGAAGGCGCACAATCCACATTTGATGCACTGGATGCGGGTGCAGTCGATTTCCTACCAAAAAATTTCGATGAGTTATCAAATAATCGTGATGAAGTAGCTAAAATACTTTGTTCCAGGGTCTGGTCTATCGGTATCCGTGGATTACCGAAAAAGAAGGCGCCAGCGCCATCTTCAGGGAGCGGCACAGCGGCCTCCCGAATAGCTGCTCGCACGAATCAAACACCTGCTTCTGCAGCGACAAGAGTAGCGCGCTCGGCGGTATCCGGAGGTAAATCCCAAAGTAAACTGGTTGCCATTGGTGCCTCCACTGGAGGCCCGATTGCATTACAAGAGGTATTGACTACTTTACCGGGCAACTTCCCGCTACCTATTGTCGTTGTGCAGCATATGCCAGGGTCATTTACACAGGCCTTTGCCAAGCGCCTGGACCAGATGAGCGAAATTAATATTCGCGAGGCCAAGGACGGCGATCAACTGCAGCCTGGTCTGGCTTTATTGGCTCCAGGTGGTAAACAAATGACCATCGAGGGTCGTGGCGATGTGTTGCGTGTACGCATACATGAGAGCGATCCTAGTCAAAGCTATAAGCCTTGCGTTGATATGACATTGACATCCATTGCCAAGGTGGTGCCGGCGAATACCCTGGCCATTATCCTTACTGGTATGGGCGCAGACGGACGCGAAGGTGCCAAGTTACTTAAACAGGGTGGTTCAACCATTTGGGCCCAGGATGAAGAGACCAGTGTCATCTATGGCATGCCGATGGCCGTTGTTGAAGCCGGCCTGGCCGAGAAAGTTCTGCCACTGCAGGATGTCAGTAAACAGATTGTGAGTTATGTTTAAGGCTTTTGACACATTGACGATGTTGGGCTTGCTGGTGGCAATAGCTGCCATTGTCGGTGGCAACATACTGGAAGGTGGTAAGACCCAGACCCTGGTGCAATTAACGGCGTTGGTTATTGTCCTTGGCGGAACCTTGGGCGCGATTATGGTGCAGACCCAGCGGCCCACTTTTTATCGTGCAATGCGCATGTTTCGCTGGGTGTTCACACCGCCGACTGTCGATGCAGAGGCTACAATCCGAAAGATTGTCAGTTGGAGTCAAGTCGCACGCAAGCAAGGCCTGCTCGGATTAGAAACGATTGCAGAGAAGGAGCAACATGATTTTTCCAGGAAGGCGCTGCAATTATTGGTCGATGGCAGTGAGCCGGAAACGATACGCAATGTGCTGGAGGTTGATATCGATAGCATGGATGAGTCACAAATGAATGCGGCAAAGGTGTACGAAGCCATGGGTGGTTATTCGCCGACGATAGGCATTATTGGTGCTGTCATGGGTTTGATTCACGTCATGAATAACCTCGCTGATCCTGCGGCCCTTGGTGCCGGTATCGCGGTTGCCTTTGTCGCTACAATTTATGGTGTTGGACTGGCTAACCTGTTTTTTTTGCCAGTATCGAACAAGCTGAAATCCCTGGTCAGTACGCAGACACGTTACCATGAAATGGTCATGGATGGTGTTAGCTCAATTGCTGAAGGTGAAAACCCAAGAAATATTGAGATCAAATTACAAGGTTATTTGCTGTACTAAATCTATTTTTGGATATGCATAACAATGTCACGCAAACGAAGTCATACAATCACTGCAGACAACCAGGAAAGGTGGATGGTGTCGTATGCTGATTTTATTACCTTGTTGTTTGCGTTCTTTGTTGTTATGTATGCGGTCTCGTCTGTTAATGAAGGTAAGTATCGGGTGTTGTCTGAGTCGCTAACGCAAGCCTTTAGCCTGCCAGCACATACGCTTGATCCTATCCAGGTTGGCGAGATCAAACGCAGTGGTGATCCAAAATCTGTCGAGTTTATTAAACGGCCAGTGGTCATAGATCGCTCGGATACGCCAGCACCTGTGCCTAAGCCGCGTACAGGTGAGGTCAAGGAAGCCGGCGATAAACCATTGCAGGTTCTGTTCGATGGCTTACGCGCTGCCGTGGCGGAAATAACCGACAAAGGTTTGATCAAGGTCAATACCAATGAGTTCGGTATCGAGATCGAGATCAGTACCAGTATTCTTTTCAATAGTGGTGAGGCTGAGCTGTCTGAGAATGCCAGGCCGATCATGGCTAAACTGGCAGCAGTATTAATGCCTTTCCCGCATGAGGTCAATGTGCAGGGATATACCGACAATGTGCCGATTCAAAGCACAATTTTTCCGTCCAACTGGCAGCTTTCAGCTGCTCGGGCGGCCAGTGTCGTGCAGTTATTAAGCCAACTCGGTATGTCGCCGGCACGCTTGTCTGCAACAGGCTTTGGTGAGTATCGGCCGGAAGCAGATAATGCGACTGCAGAAGGCCGACAGGCCAATCGCCGTGTTGTCATTTTTGTGCCGGTATTGAAAGACAAGGCGCAGGTGCTGGATGCTATCGAGAAGCTGGGCGAACGTTTGGACCGCGGCATCACCTTTGACGAACCGGCCAGACCGGCAGACAGCGAAGGCATACGCGGCAGTGTAAGCGACAATAGCCCGGCGATCCTTGGCTCGCCAGTGGGTGAAAACAGGTTCTTTAATGCCACATCAGCACAGCCAGGTGGCGACAGTTTTGATCAGCCGTTGCCGGTTACCGAGCCAGCACAGACAGGAATACAACAGACTACCGGTGCCAATACAGACGGTCCTCATATAGGTAGAGAGCCCATCGAGGGACTGCGTGTACCGGCTGCTAGCAGTGAGGAGGTGACACCATGAAAATCTGGAGTGTTGCTAACCAGAAAGGGGGTGTCGGCAAGACAACGACGGCCGTGTCGCTGGCCGGTCTGAGTGTCCTGCATGGCTCACGAACCTTGCTGATTGATATGGACCCGCACGGTTCACTGACATCCTATTTTGGTTTTGATCCTGAAAGTATTCAACCCAGTCTGTACGATATATTCCAGGCCGGCAAGACAGACCTGGCGTTTACGCAATCGATCATCCGTCATACTAAATTGCAAAACCTGGATATCTTGCCTGCGTCAACGGCCATCGCCACACTGGATAAACAACTAGGCGCTAAAAGTGGTATGGGTCTGGCCGTTGTCAATGCGGTAAAGCATTTATCAGACCACTATGATCATATCTTTATTGATTGTCCGCCGATGCTGGGGGTGTTAATGGTGAATGCCTTGGCCGCCTGCGATCATTTAATTATACCGGTGCAGACCGAATTCCTGGCCATGAAGGGGCTTGAGCGTATGTTGAATACGCTGCAGATGGTTGAACGAGCGAAGTCGATCAACATTGCCTATACGATTGTTCCAACTATGTATGACAAGCGTACACGAGCTTCTGTAGAGAGTTTACAATTTTTACGCGATACGTACCCGGATCGTTTATGGCATTCAATGATTCCGATAGATACCCGCTTTCGGGAATCCAGTCGTGAGGGTAAGCCGATAAGTCATTATCGGGTCAGTACGCGTGGCGCACGCGCTTATTCGGCGTTGCTGGATGACATTCTTGTAGATAAGAGCTTAACGAAAAGGGCGGTAAGAGCATGAGTCGCGCAGATAACAAAGATGCAAAACTGATGGAACAACAAGGCGCGGTAATGTCATACCTCGAAGACCTGTTGTTGGAAGTACCAGAGACAGTACCTGATGAGATTCCGGATAATGTTATTACTGCATTTCCGCAACAGTCTGAGCCAGCACAGCAAGCGCAGCCGGACCTGGCAACAGACAAGGAAGAAAACCTTGAGCAGGCTCAGACAAAACCGAAGGTCAAAGGAGCACCAGACTGGGCCGAACAGGAGTTTCAATGCCTGATGTTCAAGGTGGTCGGGATTAGTCTGGCCGTGCCCTTGGTGAAATTGAACGGGGTGATTCCCTGGGACAATAGCTTAACCCCGATGCCCGGACATAGTGCTGCTTTTCTGGGACTACTGCGGCACCTGGGTCAAAATGTGAAGATCATGGATACCGCGCAGGTGATTTTGCCACAGGCACAGCTGCAACAGGTCGCAACCGCTGAGGAACGTATTAACAAAATCATGTTAATGGACGAAGGACGTTGGGGCCTGGCCTGTGATGATATCGGTGAGGTGATCACCCTGCAGGCGCAAGATGTGCGTTGGCGCACCGAGGCTGGTCGCCGTCCATGGCTGGCAGGGACGATCTCGGAACGGCTGTGCGCGTTACTGGATACTGATGTCATGGCGCGGATATTGACTGAAGGGGCCTAGGCGAAGGCCCAGGCTATAGTTATTGATCGATCTGGCGCAGACCGGCCACAAATGGCATGGATTCTGCATTATTACTGTATAACCGATTACGGTGACAGGATTCTGACTAAGGTGAAAGGGTCGGAATCACTGAATTTATTCACCGTTATTACTGAAGTAAGAAGAGGATAGGCTTATGAATCAGGCTGTGGATACTGAATTTGACCATGTAATACAATGGGTTACATTTAAACTGGATAATGAAACCTATGGTATCCGCGTGATGCAGGTCCAGGAAGTGCTACGTGTTTCAGAAATAGCACCGGTTCCGGGAGCGCCAGATTATGTCATGGGCATCATCAATTTGCGTGGCAATGTCGTCACCGTCATCAATACCCGCTCCCGTTTTGGCTTACCGCTGACGGAAAACGATGATTCGACACGTATTGTCATACTGGAATCGGATGACAATGTCGTCGGTATCCTGGTTGATAGTGTCGCCGAGGTGGTAGACCTGAAACGCGACCAGGTCGAGACATCGCCGAATGTGGGTAATGACGAGAGTTCAAAATATATTGAAGGTGTGGCAACGCTGGAAGGCGAATTGCTGATCCTGATCGACATTAACAAACTGCTATCTGATGAAGAATGGCAGGATATAGAAAGCTATTAACATGGTAATGCACAGATGGATGATGTGCCTAATATTAATCCGGTAAAACCATTATGGCCAACGCGGCCTGAACAGCGAGAACCGAAAAAGAAACGTCGTGATGCTGAAGAAGAGCGTGCTAAAAAGGAACAGTCGGAAAAAGACGATAAGGCACGAAAAAATGATGATGGTCATATCGATGAATATGTATAGAGGATAGGATGATGTTGGAAAATATACAGTTACTGATTTTTTTACTGATGTCTGTCCTTATGTTGACCCTGATGTTTTACGGGCAACGCAAACTAAAGCGTATGCATGACAAACTCAACGCACAGAGTCAGAAAATAGAAAAACTGTATAACGATAGTCAAGGTTTATTCGCCGGCGCTGTCGGTAACGATTCACGCATTCATCAACTCGAAGCGCGCACGCGCAGACTGGTTGAACGGCAGGAGCAGCTCGAAAACAACAGGCAAGCAGAACGGCCCTATGAGCAGGCTATTCGTATGGTGCATCAAGGCTCTAAAGTCGAAGATCTGATGGCCGTATGCAAGCTTAGTCGCGGTGAGGCCGACCTGATCATGATGGTACATAGCGCAGAAGATTCTGAAGAAGATTCAGCGAGTCACATTCACTAGCAGCAACAGATTGACATTCCTCAATTTCAGGGGCCGTTTGGCCCCTTCTTTTTTTCATGGGTAAGTAACGCAGTTGTCGCTGTCGCGTTTGCGGTTGGCCGTTCAGGCGGCAACATGCAAATACGATCGGCCATCAGATATGAAAATGCGATGACCTGCGCGACCGTGACATACAGGCTGCGCGGTATTTCTTCACCAAGGTCTATTTGCGAAAGTACCTGGGCCAGGATCTGGTCTTCATACATAGGGATATCATGTTCTTTGGCGATTTCCCGAATTTGTCTGGCAATCTCATCCTCACCCTTGGCGGTGACCTTGGGCGCATTTTTACCGTCATACTGAAGTGTGACCGCAATATCGGCCATGTTTTTATTGGTACTCATGCCTGCTCATCCACAACGCCTTTATTAATCGGCGTATCGGTAGTCTCTGGTGGCTTGCCTTGTATGCAATTCAAATGGGTCACCATCAAGCCTGCATCTTCCAGGTCGTGCTGTAGGGTCTGCAAATGCTGTTGGAAGGTGGAGGTAGTTTCCTGTTGTTCTGTCCAGAAAATGATTGATACCTGTTTTTGATGAATGTTGACTTTGCTGTGGACCTGGCCTAATTGCTCGACATTAAATGAAATGTTTACCGTCCAGCCTGTTTGTTCATCGTTGGACTCATCCTGATTATGCTTATGATCTTTTGCTATTTTGAACTGGAACAGGTCTATTGCATCCTTATGCTTTACCGGAATTTCAAACAACCATGACTGTTTTTGTTCCGCTTCAACATGCGACTGTGACAGTTGATTTAGCTGGATGCGAGCCAGCGAGGAGTCGGCATCCTTAAGAAACAGTGTCAAGATTTTGGTCAGGTTATCGAGTTTGGAAAAGCGCGCAGAGGGCCGGCTGTTGTCGATGTCCTGACCGATTCTGAACGGCATATTGCCACTATAAATGAATGGCGCATTCGTTCTGCTTATCTGTCCGGGAGCTGCTAATTCGCGGCTCGCTAATTGATGCAGGAGTAGACCGGATAAATTAGCAGGGCCAGGTGTCGTCGTGTTTGCCGGGGTCGTTGTTGGTGCAGCCGCAGCCGGTGCAGGTTTTTGCGTTGCTAAGGCACTGTCTGTTGGTGGCCGTGCGGCCGCTATGGCCTGTTTCGGCGTACTGCTGTCTACGGCAACGCGATCGGCGCTTCTGATGTTGTTGCCAAGCGCCATATTGGCTGGGTTTGTAGTGGTAGTTGGATTTAGCGTGCTAGCGGGACTTGTCGTTGTAGCCGCCGGTGCTGTGGTCGCCGCCTGAGTATTAACGGTGCTAGCGGAGGTGCTGGCGGCAGTGGGGTTACTTGGCGGATTGGCGGGACCCGGTGTCACGGCCGGATTCGTTGTTGTGCTGGCCGCTGTTGTGGCCGCGGCCTGAGTGTTCACACTGCTGCCGGGAGCGCTGACGCTTGTCGGATTACTCGGTGGGTTGGCAGAGCCAGGTGTCACGGCTGGGTTTGTTGTTGTGCTGGTCGCTGCTGTGGTCACCGCCTGAGTATTTGCGCTGCTGCCGGGAGCCGTTGCAGCATTTGGATTACCAGGGTTTGTCGTGCCTGGCTTATTGATAATACTGCCCGGGATAGCCGACGTTGTGGACTGCGGGGCACGGGTACTGGTCTGGGTATTCGCTGTAGCGGCACTATTACTCACCGGGGTGCTACTAGTACTGATCGAAGCTGGCACCGGTTTGCCTGGTGTCAGGTGCGGTACCGGTGTTGTCAGTGGTTTGCCAGCGCCGGCTTCCGTAGGCGCGGCACGGACAGTTGCAGCATCAGCAGGGTTTGCGGCAACGCTCGGCGCTGCTGCTGGCGCAGGTGGATAATTTTTACCGGCAGCCTCGGACGGTCGTGTCGAACCTACAGCCCCTGTCTGATTCAATTGTTGTTGTATTGCCTTTTGCAGGCGTAACAGTCCTGCCTTGAAATCTTGCTCCAGGGCGGTGCTACTGACAGCCGTTTTGCCAGTCAATTTTGCTTCCAGAAACAAGCCGGATTGTTTCAGTGCCTGCTTGATACCGTCGGCCGTGCTCAGCGCTGCCCGATCGGTGAAGGATTGATAGAGTTGTTTCAATGCCTGTTGAACTTTTGCCGGTAGCGCCGGCAGCTGACTTTGCTGTAATAAGGCCTTGATGTCACTGATTAGCTGCGCATGGCTCTGTTGTTGAGGCAGGGTCTGGCGTAGCGCCGCTTCCAGTATGCGTTGGATATTGTCATTCCTGACGCCCTGTAGCACCGGTTTGTCACCAGTGGACATGACCTCAAGCATCAATTTCTCGCCGATTTTGACGCGCGCATCGACTTCTGCTGTCAGAATTGTGGCGCCAATACGCAGGTTTACCTGTCCGTTGGTGGCATTCGACAGCACCGTTGCCTTCAGTTGCTGCCCTGGTTGCCAGTGACGTACGTCGCTAGAGGCCTTGGTAACGTTCAAGGACTGAAAATGTGTGTTCGATGGCGGTATTTTCATCGATTTATGGGTCGTTGTTGGCGCATATGGGCTTCATTATCATAGTATACAACTTGGGCAGGAATAGTCTTATTCCATAGTTAATTATCGGCATAATATCTGCATTGTTTAATCTATGCGTAAAAAAGAAAAATCGACCTATCTTTTGTATACCCGCAATGGTAATGAGGTAAAAGGGCCTTTTACGGTCGGCATGGTGCAACGCTTTGTGCTGATTGGCCGCCTGCGTCAGGACGACGAAGTCAGCAATGACAAGACCAGTTGGACACGCGTGAAGAATACCCCGGCGGTGATACCGGAAGAAATGCGCAATAATCATAATGAAGAGGATCAGCAGCGCCTGTTACAGGCACGGCTCAGGGAAGATGAACGTCTGAAGGACAGACGCCGCTCCGAACTGGATGAGTTCCAGGGCCGTCGCAGTAAGGTCGACAGACGGCAGCACGAAGATATGAATATACGTGCTCACCGAGAGATGAAATCCAAAGTACAGGGCAACTATGACAGCACCAGGAAAAATATCATGCCGGTCAGGATGGCTTCATTATTCCTGGTCGGCCTGGTGATACTCGCGGCCTATGTCTATCTTGAATCCAATAAACTCAATCCCAACGCACCGGATTGTAATAGCCTGCCCGGACCGGGAGTGAACTGGAGTCACTGCCAGATGGAAGGTGTGCAGCTGGCAGATAATGACCTGCAAGCTGCGTTGTTTAACAATACCAATCTGACCGCAGCCAACTTCAGTAGGGCACAGTTAGGCAATGCCGATCTTGCCTATGCGAACCTTGGACTCGCGGTGCTGAAAGGAGCAAGCTTGCCCAAAGCCAGTCTAAAGGGAACTAACCTGCGCAATGCAGATTTGCGCGGCACTGACTTCAGTCAGAGTGATCTTTCCTATGCCGACCTTAGAAATGCGGATATAGAGGGAGCGATTTTTGAGGGTGCCGTACTTTACAAAACAATCTGGATCGATGGTAACATCTGTCTGGCTGATTCCATCGGTCGCTGTGTAACACAATAGTGCTTTAGACGTTAACGGCCTCATCAGCGTCAGGCTTAGTACAATAGCTTGCTACTCCCGATCCGATACCTCGTTCAGTAGAATGACAAACGACCATCATCATTGGGATTACTACTAAGGATATTGGTGACTAAGGCCTGATAATCTATCTCCAGGGACTGACTCAGTTCCGCAGCGAGTTCCTGCAAGGCGTCATCAGCAAAAGTCGCCGGGGTCTGTTTAAAGGCCAACACGACCAGATTCATGTGCGAACCGACCGCCAGGCATAATGTTTTTCTGTCGAATGCCTGCCTGATCAGCTGCAATATTTGGACGGCCTCAGTTTCGCTGTTGACGACGAGATTGATGGCGATAACACCATCGTTATCAAGTAGTCTAGCCAAATACTCAAAAAAGGCGCTGTTATTAAAACAATCTGGTAATGCCTTATCGGCGTAGACATCCAGGAAAATCAATTTATATGTGGCCGATGTGTCGTTGACACACTGTTCACATATATCGCCGTTAATCAATTCAAGTTCATTTGTTTCCTGGCTGAAATATTCCCTGAACACATTACTCATGTGCGTACTTTTTTCGACAGCGGTCAATTGGCTTTGTGGAAAGTAATGACTGAAGAAACGAATCAGCTCGCCACCACCAAGGCCAATGACCAGCGTACGTGACGGAGGCGGCGTAAATAGCAGTGCCGATAGTAATACCGGGAAATAGGGTAGTACCGGGGCGTAAGGCTCAGCCAGATTCATCGCACTTTGAATACTACCATCGCTCGATTGTATCCAGCGGTAACGATAGTTTTCGAGCACCGTGATTGTGTCTCTGTCATTCTGATGTTCGTAGACAAGTCGGGGATTACTGAATTGCGGTAATGTTGATGCGTTATTGTTGTGCATAGGTCATTTGCGTAGTGACTTATTCTGCATCGAAATAATTAACCCATCAACGCCGTAGTGGTAGTTGGATATGGATGGTAGAGCCCAGATCAACATCGGATGTCACGGTCATATTGCCCTGATGCTGTTCGGTGACAATATAATACGAGAAAGACAGACGCTGCCCGGCGTCAAAATCCTCAGCTGCCGGTTTGTCTGTGAAAAAGGGCTCAAACAGATTCATTTGTTCTTCAGTGGTCAGCCCGGTGCCATTGTGATGCACCTGAATCCACAGGTTGTCATAATTTTCGGCCAACTTGATGTTGATGACAGGCTCAAAATTTTCAAGCCCTTTTTTCAGTTCCAGTGCGAGACAGGCATGACGAAATAGGCTTAGGAATACCTGTTGCAGTTCCGTGATATAGCAGGGTACCAGGGGCAGGTTCTTTTCGAAGTCTCGCTCAAGCTTGATTGTATTAAAGGGTAGGTCATCTGAGACAGAGACCACTTCATTAGCAAGGCCGATAGTGTTTTCCATCACGTCGACAATATTCGCCATTTGCTTTTTGCCTTTACGGTTGCGGGCAAAGGCCTGCAGGTTACTGATAATGGTCGATACCTGCTCGGTCTTGTCGGACATATCATTGATGATGCTATTCAGTTTCTGCCCCTGAGTACTATCCGAGCTAATCTTCGGCTCACTGGTACCGGGTATGCCGATAATATGCTGAAAGCGTTTCAGGTCCATCATCAATGCCTGCAGTGGCAGGTTAATGTCATGCGCCATGGTCGAGGCTAGCTCACCCATAAACGACATCTTGTCATTATGTATCAGCATGTTTTCCGCGCTAACCTCTTTGCTGACATCATCGACCAGGATAACAACGCCGGTTCCCTGTTCCTGTAATGGGTAAATAGTAATGTCGAAGTGATAGAGGCTGCGCATGCTCTGCTTGAGGTGAATGGTTTTGTTCTGCTCGATGGACTGCTGAACATGCTCAGGGCGAACTGTCATCTGTGGATAGGCCTCCCACAGCGTTTTACCCAAGGCATTTTCAGATGATATGCCCGACACCTCTTCAGCCTGCTTGTTCCACTGGGTGACCCGGCCACTTTTATCCAAGCCCACCAGGATCAATGGCATGGATGTTAGTATGTCCTGGATATAGGATTCAGAGGAACGTAGCTGCTCAGCTGTGATCACATGCTGCGAGACCTCGTTCTCCAGGGTGGCGGTACGCTCCTGTACGCGCATCTCCAGCTCATTACGAATAGTAGTCAACTCGCGGTTTGCCCGATTGGCTCGGCGTCGGGCAATAAACAGGTAAATGGTCACAATCGTTAATAAAATCAGCAATATAGAACCGGTGAAGTTGGCCAGATGTTGCCAGTTTCGCTTACCGTGTTCATCTTTAAACAGGTCAATGCTCAATGCCAGGGCAGGTGAGCTCTGCACAGCCAGAAGTGCCAGTAATAATTTATTTTTCATAACAACACATCACGATCAATAGCGGTAAGTCACTATACCATGACCCGTAAACTGAAAAAAAGGAAGGTCTTCAAGGGCGGTAGCATGGTCATGAGCAAACTTCGAAACCTATGTCGATGTGATGCGCGGTACCCAAGCAGGATAACACGCATGCTTGTCGCATGTATCGCCCCATGGCCCGATAGAAACACGGCTCCCCGGATAATAAAGGCTGCCAATTATAAACCAAACTGTTTATTGGTATTACTTATTCTCTGGCGCCTTGATTAAGCGAAAAAAAGAAGAATCCGAGTCATTGCGAGCGTGAGTGAAGCAATCTCTAAATAGATATATCCAGGTGGATATGATCGAAGAAAGTTTTTAAGAAAACCGAGTTAGAGCGCAGTAGTTTCTAAGCTTGGGTTGATTATTAGTATTAATAGTTATCTGAAGCATTCATGATTTAAATAATTGTAGTATATATGATTTACGCCTGAATAAGCTCAGTCGTATAACGATAGACTCGAACATTATCCGACCAATGGTCTTCGGACAGGCCGGCCTTCTGTTTCAGGTGTCTGAAAAAATCCTGTGTGTTGGGTAATGCTTCCCAGACCGTAGGCAGAAAGGTGCCGCGTCTGCCGCTGTCTTCGATGATCAAGCCGTCAATGCCGGGGCGTACCTGCTTCAGTAGGTCCTCTTCGTCGCTAAAGTGCATTTCCTCATTCGGTGTCAGTATCGACACCTCGATGTCGAGCAGCTCGAGTTCACTCTGTTGCAATGGCGGAAAGCGGGGATCGTTGAAGGCAGCGGCATAGGCATTGTGGGCAATATCCATTATCAGCGGTCGGTGTGCTTCAAGGCTGCCGATGCAGCCGCGCAGGTGTTGATTAATTTCCAGGGTGACGAAGCAGGCGCCCATTTCCTGCAAGGCAGGTGGTGTGGTTTCCAGGTCCGGTACTTCGGCGCGCTGATGCTCAAGGCCATAGGCGATCGACTTTCGTGCTGTGTCGATGATCAGGGCTTGATACTGCTGAAAACTCATTGATAAAACAGGTAGGCGCCGTAGCCGACAACCTGATCGCGAGAGCCGGCGGTGTCACCAGAATTTCGCAGGTCGAGGGTACGTGCCTGTATGCCGCGTTGACGAGCGACTGCCAGCAGTCCCTTGACTGGATTGCGGCCGCAGGCGTCTTCATACTGGATGTCTTCCGGGTTCAGTGCCTCGATTGCCGCCGATGTGCGACTGTCCATGGTTTGCGCGGTCTGATAGTCATGGTAATGACTGAGATCGGAGCTAATTACGATCAGCGTTTCCGGGCCACCCCAGAGGGCGTCCAGCACGGCGGCCACTTCGCTGGCAGAGGCATCGCCGACAACGACCGGTACCAGTTTGAAATCATCCAGGGTCAGTTGTAGAAAGGGTAGCTGCACCTCCAGGCTATGCTCCAGTGTATGCGCCTCATTCATGGTATGCACATGCGGTAGTGTCTGGATTGCGTTGACGGCGTCCTTGTCGATCTCGATCGCACCAAGTGGGGTCAGGAAGCGGTCTGCGCTACTGGTGGCCATACCCAGTAATGGTATACGGTGACTGGGGCCCAACAGAACGACACGTGTGATCTGTTTTTTCAGCGGTAGCAGGCTGGCATAGGCACTGCCCGCGACCGGGCCGGAATAGATATAACCGGCGTGTGGAACGATAATGGCCTTGGGTGTTTCCGCAACCTCGGCGGCAGATTGCAGATACTGCTTAACCGCCGTCGTCAGTTCTGTTGGGTCCTCGGGGTAAAACATTCCGGCTACAGCCGTTTGTCGATCTTGCATGGCAATCACCCATTGATATCTATCCTGTTACTATTAATTATAGGCATTCGCTGGGATTTTCAAGGTGCGTAGACCTAATCCGACTTGATTAACGCGGCCACAGGACCTATGTATTGAACAGAGGTGGAGAAATGCGTGAAATATTAGAAGATACCTATCCGACGCAGTACTGGCATAAACTGGATGATAAACGGGTGCAGTGTGATGTCTGTCCGCGCGAATGCAGGCTACATGAAGGGCAGCGCGGCCTGTGTTTTGTGCGCGCCAATCAGGATGGCAAGATAGTATTGACCACCTATGGTCGCTCCAGCGGTTTCTGTGTCGACCCGGTAGAGAAAAAGCCGCTAAATCATTTCCTGCCGGGCACACCGGTGCTGTCTTTTGGTACCGCCGGTTGTAACCTGGCCTGCAAGTTCTGTCAGAACTGGGACATCAGTAAATCAAAGGAAATCGACACGCTCGCCGATCAGGCCTCGCCAGAAAAAATTGCCAGGGTAGCCGAGGAGCTGGGTTGTCGCAGTGTCGCCTATACCTATAATGACCCGGTGATATTCCTGGAGTACGCTATCGATGTGGCCAAGGCCTGTGCCAAGCGCGATATCAAATCCATTGCCGTCACCGCAGGTTATATCAGTGAAGCGCCGCGTAAGGAATTTTTTCAATACATGGATGCCGCCAACGTCGATTTGAAGGCTTTCACCGACGAATTTTACTGGAAGCTGACCGGCGGTCACCTGCAGCCGGTTCTGGATACTTTGCAATACATCAAGCATGAAACCGATGTGTGGCTTGAGATTACTACCTTGTTGATCCCGGGGCACAATGATTCCGAGCAGGAGCTGGATGAGATGAGCCGTTGGATCATGCAAAACCTGGGTGCGGACGTGCCCTTGCATTTTACTGCGTTCCACCCCGAGTGGAAGATGATGGATGTACCGTCAACCCCGGCACAGACTCTGACTCGTGCGCGCGAGATTGCGTTGGCCAACGGTCTGCATTATGTCTACACCGGTAATGTGCATGACAAGGCCGGTGAGAGTACTTACTGCCACCAATGCCATGAACGGCTGATCGGGCGTGATTGGTATGTACTGTCGGACTGGAATCTGGATGAGCAGGGTCGCTGTAAAAAATGTGGTAGCCCCTGCGCCGGTATCTTCGAGGCTGAGGCCGGCACTTGGGGGGCGAAACGCCAGCCGGTTTACCTGAAAAATCATGCTTGATAGATAATTCTATATTAATCAATAAAAACAAAGATATAATAATCTTTATTAAAGTAAATTATATTTCCGTGTCACGCTATTATTAAATGATTCCAGTTCCTGACCGATAGGGTGGGATAACTATAGTTAGGGAGTGTGGCGTGCAACAGATTCAGGAACTGGTGACCCGGATCCAGTCGGATTTCAAGGAGGGTCGCTTAAAGGTGCCCAGCTTGCCGGAAGTGGCGATCAAGGTGAATAAATATGTTGGCGACCCGAATGCCAACATGGCGAATATGGCCAAGGTCATTCAGATGGATCCGGCCCTGGCGGCCAAGCTGGTACAGGTTGCCAATAGTGCCTTGTATGCCAGGGGCAGTAGAGTTGAAGATTGCCGTACCGCAATTGCGCGCCTGGGAATGAAGACGACCCGCAACCTGGTCATGAGTTTCGCGTTACGGCAAAGCTTCCAGATCGGCTCGGCCATTGTCAGGGATATCGCCCGTAATACCTGGAATAAAAGCAGCGAAGTGGCTGCCATTAGCTATGTGCTGGCCAGGGTGACCATGGGTATGGTGCCCGACAAGGCCCTGCTGGCAGGCCTGGTGCACAATATCGGCGCGATACCGATATTACGTTATGCAGCAGATTACCCTGAGCTCAGTAAAAATCGCACGCTGATCAATGATCTGATCGAGCGCCTGGGGAAAAAACTCGGCAGCCTGGTGTTACAGCAATGGTCCTTTGACAGTGAACTGGTGGAAATTCCGAGCATGGTCAACAATCATGACTATGAACCGGATAACGATGTCGATTATACCGACATCGTTATCGTCGCCAATATGCACAGCCAGTTTGGCAAGGAAGATACTGACAGGCCGGTGATAGAGGACATTGCCTCGTTCCGGAAATTGCCGCTGTTCACGATCGGCCCCGATGCCAGTATCGAGTTACTGTATGAGGCCCGAGAAGAGATTAATTCAATGACACGGATGTTGATGTCGGCGGCGTAAGCGCTCATGATTGTATTATTTTTTCAGGCCATCGCTTTCTCATCGGCGCCCGATACGTTAAACTCGATCGCCATTTATGGCTATTAAATAAGGGTTTGTGTCTATGGCTCAGGACATTGCACGTATCGGTGTTGTTACCGTATCTGACCGCGCCAGTCGCGGTGAATATGAGGATCTAGGTGGTCCGGCAATAAACGAATGGCTGAATAATGCATTGAGTTCGCCATGGCAGGCGGTCAGCCGTGTAATTCCCGATGAGCAAGCACTGGTTGAGGAGACATTGAAGGAATTATGTGACCAGCAGGGCTGTTGCCTGGTGGTGACTACCGGTGGTACCGGGCCGGCAATACGTGACATTACACCCGAGGCGACTGAGGCGGTTGCCGACAAGATCATGGATGGTTTTGGTGAATTGATGCGTTCGGTTTCGTTGCAATATGTACCGACGGCCATTCTGTCACGACAGATTGCCGTGATTCGCGGTAATAGCCTGATTGTTAATTTGCCTGGCAAGCCTTCGGCCATTGCCGATTGTTTGAATGCTGTGTTCCCGGCAATACCGTATTGTATTGATTTGATCGAAGGCCCATTCCTGGTGGCCAATGAAGACTTTATTAAGGCGTTTCGTCCGCGTGCGAAAAAATAAGCTCAGTGAGTGTCAGGGCAAGTCGATTTGAGTGAATGAGCATGGCAGTTCGAGTAAGCAGTATACGCCAGGGAGCCTGTTACAGTAATGGCGAGTTCGGGGCGAAATGGAACGTCTGGCAGGTAGTTGAGATAACGGTCGACTCCTGTGAAGACGAAGCATTGTGTGAGCGGGATATCATTCGGTTCCGTATTTTGGTCGGCAAGAATCGTCGCAAATACCTGACCATGACACGCGAGGATTTTGCCAGTAAGGTTCGTTATGAAGTGGAGTTAGTGGAAACTACCTGGCATAGAATTAAATAATATTTTATTTGTATCTGGTAAAGAATGCGCAAATACACCATTTATCTGTTAGTCATCAATATCCTGATTCTGGTCCTGCTGACCTGGATGGGTAATCAGCGCTATCGCGATTTCAAGGCCTATCATATATCCATTGCGCAGGAATCCACTGCTTCTTCCGCACAAGCTATTTCCAGTTTTATCGCAGAAAAAAAACGTCTGGTTGCATTATTTGTCAACGAACACAAGGATCAGATCAGTCAATACATGCAAGACCCTGAAGATGATGCTTTATATGAACGATTATATAGCGCCATTGCCAACTATTTTCCACACTTCTTTACCTTTACGGTTGCTGATGCTGCCGGTATTCCTGTCAGGGAGGATTTCGAAGGTTACGTTGGTGATTTATGCAAGGTAGATCTGAAGAAATTTGCCGAGCATGATAAGCAATTGCCTCGTATTCACCCCAATAATGCAGTTTATCACTTCGATATTCTTGCGCCACTACCGGCTGAGTTGCAATCAGGGACGCTGTTCATCAGTTTTCATGCAGATATACTCGGCCGCGTACTGCACAATGCTCAAGCACTTGGGCATCAGTTATTGTTGATTGAACCAACTGCGAACCTGATTGAAGTCACCGTTGATGGCGCCAGGATTAAGTGGGAGCGCGATGATTATCGCCTATCCACCGATGAGAAAAACAGGATCCTTTATGTAAGCAAAGTCGACAATACGGCCTGGGATGCTGTCGATTTATACTTGCCCGGTTTGCTTGCCGATTTCAGAAATACCCTGGTTTTATATTCATCATTGATATTCATGCTATTCCTACTCGCTAGTTTTATTTTTTATATGATTGTGCGTAGGGAGGAGCGCTTACGTATTGCGGCCGAACGCAACAAGGATGAATTTCTTGCCGTTGTCAGTCATGATCTACGCACGCCGATCACGGCCATTCGTGGCTCAGTGGAGTTGATCAATAGTGGCTGTCTCGGTGAAACCAATGAGCAGATGAATGAATGTTTAACGATCGCGAGCAATAATTGTCAACGTATATCACTGTTGATAAATGATTTGCTCGATCTGCAGAAGATCGAGGCCGGCAAGATGACGTTTAATATTGAAAGGCAAAACCTGCATAGCCTGGTCAGTCAATGCATTGAAAATAACAAGGCGTATGCAGAGGAGCATAAGGCCAGTTTCGCTTTGCAGAATCCTAAGGATGATATTGCAGTCAACGTTGATGCGTCGCGTTTCGAGCAAGCGCTGTCGAACCTGTTATCGAATGCAGTGAAATACGGTGCCAAACAGGACAAGGTCCTGATCTCCATCGAGCACTCGGGGGGCTATGCGTGTGTCAAAATAACGGATCACGGTCCAGGTATTCCGTTGTCTGATCAGCCCCGTGTGTTTAGCCGATTTGCGCAATTGGATAGCGTGTCGAATACTAAGCTTAAGGGTACCGGGCTGGGATTAAGTATTGTACAAACCCTGATTGAAAAACAGGGAGGCCGCGTCGGTTTTGTTAGCATTGAAGGCCAGGGTTCGACATTCTATATCGAATTACCCATTGCATAGTATTCCTGTTGGCGTGTTGCGCAGTCTGCTTTTAATAATATTTGCGATGAGTCGAATATTATTGAATATCCGGTTGATTGCCAGAGATTAGTGCGCATGTATCACTGACTAGATCTGTCGCGTAGTGCAGATAGTTTTCTATGTATATGTCAAATGGCTTTTCGGTATATAAATTTAATAATTTAATTCTTACTATATGGGATCTAGAGATTTAAGTGTGTGTCAGCATGGCGGGGTAAATAGGTCATTAGATTTTGGAAATATATTCACCGAATTTGATTTACTTCATTGACGTATCAACAATATTGTCGTATCAATTATATATAAATAATTAATAATAATTACTATATTATATATAGGTGATTATGATGCGTTATTGGTTAGGCATATTATTGCTTACGGCAATGTTTGTCGATCTTTCAATTGCGCGCACAGTAAAATCCGGCGATGAAGAAAACGTCGTTAAAATTGGTGTGCTGGCCTTTCGTGGGGCCGAGATTACACGCCAACGTTGGCAGCCGATGGCCGACTATTTGTCCGAGCAAATACCTGATTATCATTTCACCGTTGTTACGGTGAACAATGACAATATTGAGTCGATCGTCGAGCAGGGCAAGATTGATTTTGTACTATCAAATCCTGCGTCCTATGCGATGCTTGCGAAAAAACACCATGTCAGGCGCCTGGCAACCATGTTAAACAGATCAAATGGTGGCTCGGCAACTGAATTTGGAGCAGTCATCTTTACACGCCAGGACCGTAACGATATCCAGGATATCGGCGATCTCAAGGGTAAGCGTTTTATGGCCGTGCACCGCAATGCGTTTGGCGGATGGTGGATGGCACAGCGTGAAATCAGAAGCGTCGGCCTCGATCCGTATCGGGATTTTCAGCAATTAAAATTTTCCAGCTTCCCGCAAGACAAGATTGTCTATGCGGTCCTGAATAACGAAGTCGATGCCGGTACAGTACGTACCAGCCTGTTGGAGCGCATGAATAGTGATGGTCTGATAGACATACAGCAATTCAAGATAATCAATCGACAAGAATATCATTATTTTCCACTCCATCTCAGTACCCGCCTATATCCAGAATGGCCCTTTGCCGCGACAACAAAAGTATCTGTCGATCTGGCCCAGGATGTGGCCCTGGCCCTGCTGGGTATCCCGGAAGATCATTATGCGACACGCTCGGCAAAGATAATGGGCTGGACTGCACCGCTAGATTATCAGTCAGTGGATATTCTGATGAAGGAACTGCAGGTTGGTCCCTATGAGAACTATGGCGAAATAGCAGTGACGGATATACTGGCACATTACTGGCAATGGTTTGTCTATATTCTGCTAGCTATGTTTACTCTGTCAGTACTGAGTTCGTATTTTATTGGTCGTAATCGACGACTGGTATTTTCCAACAAGCAACTAGAGCGTGAAATCATTGTCAGGGAAGAGCTACAGGGCAGGCTCAAGTATCAGGCCTTGCATGATACATTGACCGATTTGCCAAATCGCAGCTTATTGTTGGACAGGGTGCATCAAGCCATCAATAACAGCAACAGGAACGATGAACCACTTGCCATAGCCATAATCGACCTGGATCAGTTCAAGCGTATCAATGATACCCTGGGTCATGAGATGGGTGACAAGGTGCTCAAGCAGGTGGCAGAGCGTTTTCTCGAAGTGGTAAGAAAAACTGATACGCTGGCGCGTCTCGGCGGTGATGAATTTGTGTTATTGATGCGGGGTTTCTCGCATGCCGAAAATGTGGTTGCAATTGTAAAAAAACTGGTTGAGGTATTGAAGGAGCCGGTATCGGTGAGCGGACATAATTGCAATCTCGGTGTCAGTATTGGCATTGCCTTGTATCCGGATCATGGTAAAAGCTGTGAAGAATTGATGCGCCATGCCGACCTAGCCATGTACAAGGCTAAGTATACCGGTATCAGTATCCTGATGTATGATCCTTCCATCAATGCAATTAAAGAATAGCGTTCAGTCAGCTGCCATTGATTTGAATTAACTTGACAAGCATGCGATGTTGCCACAGCATATTATGCTATTTATATTGATGCCGGGTATAACGACCAACAATGCAGGAATTTTTACGGTATAGCGATATCATCGATTGGAAATGCCCCGATATTATGACCCTGGCCGGGCAATTGCGTGCGGACTCTACTGATAATACGCAGATTGCAGGCAATTGTTTTGTGTGGGTACGCGACAATATAAAACATAGCATGGATTTCCGTATGAATCCGGTGACCTGTAAAGCCTCTGATGTATTGAAATACCGTACCGGCTATTGCTATGCAAAAAGTCATTTACTGGCAGCACTGCTGCGTGCCAATCACATACCGGCCGGTTTGTGTTATCAACGTCTTAGTGTCAACGACGATGGCACACCCTATTGCCTGCATGGCCTGAATGCGGTGTATTTGCCAGACATCGGTTGGTACCGTATCGATGCAAGGGGTAACAAGGAAGGAGTTGATGCGCACTTTTGTCCGCCGCGCGAACAACTGGCCTTTGCCATACAGGATGAAAACGAGATTGATTTCGAGGACATCCTGGCGCAGCCTCTGACGGCAGTCGTTGATGTACTAAATAGCTGTGAAACCTATCTGGATGTTTACAACAACCTACCCGATGCGAACTCGATAGTCTGATTGCACCTCAAGGCGATTTAAAATAAATGGTACCGGTGGGCGGACTTGAACCGCCACGCCATTTCTGGCAATGGATTTTGAATCCATCGTGTATACCAATTTCACCACACCGGCATAAACCGCATGTCTGATCAGACCGACTGAATAATAAGTGGGTCCTGAGGGATATCCATCCCTGCGGGCTAGGTCGCATAGTATAAAGAATTCTGCGCCCAGGGCAAATAGTCATGTTGGATGCATTTGCCCCGCCCAACTGGTAACATCGCCGCCATGCGACGTCAGGACTTTCATTTTGATCTGCCCGAGGCACTGATAGCCCAGTTTCCCACCGGGGAGAGGGCCGATAGCCGGCTTTTGTGTCTTGATGGCAAATCAGGTGCCCTGCAGGACAGGCAATTCAGGCAGCTGCCGGAACTGCTGCAGGCTGGCGACCTGCTGGTATTCAATAATACCCGGGTGATTCCGGCGCGTCTGTTTGCACGTAAAGAGACCGGTGGCAAGACCGAGATTTTAATCGAAAGACTGATGACGGAGCGCGAGGCGCTGGCCCATGTCAGAGCGAGTAAATCACCCGGTGCCGGCACGGCGATGGTGCTCGAAGACGGTACGCTGATGCGGGTGTTGGGACGCCAGGGCGAATTGTTTCACCTGCAATTGGAATCCGAGCAAAGCTTATTGGCCATGCTCGATGCCATTGGGCATATGCCGCTGCCACCCTATATACAACGGCGGGATCAGGACAATGACCGCGAGCGCTATCAAACCGTGTATTCGAGCGTGCCCGGTGCGGTCGCGGCGCCGACGGCCGGTCTGCACTTTGATCTGGACATGCTTGATCGTCTACAGGAGATGGGTGTTGAGAAGGCCGAGGTGACCCTGCACGTGGGCGCCGGTACCTTTCAACCGGTGCGCGCGGATAATATTGCCGATCACCACATGCACAGTGAATGGTTGCAGGTTACCGAAGAAACCTGTGAAAAAATAAAGCAAACTCGACAGTCCGGAGGGCGTGTGATTGCGGTTGGTACCACGGCGGTAAGGGCGCTGGAATCCGCGTCTGCCAGCGGCACCATCGCCAGTTTTAGTGGTGACACCGATATTTTTATCTATCCGGGTTATACCTTTAAGACGGTGGACGCCATGATCACCAATTTTCATTTGCCGGAATCGACATTATTAATGTTGGTTTGCGCCTTTGCCGGGTATGATAATACCCTGCATGCCTACCAACATGCGGTGCAACAGCAGTATCGGTTTTTCAGTTATGGCGATGCGATGTTTATTGAGGGCAGGGGAAAGGTTAAAGGTAAAAGGTAAAAGTGGATTGTCCGGCTTTGCCGGGGACTCATTTAATTATTAATTATTTTAAAGAATAGATGATGAAATTTACGTTACAACAGACTGATGGTAAGGCACGGCGTGGGCAACTGAGTTTTGCGCGCGGTAAAGTCGAGACGCCGGCGTTTATGCCGGTCGGTACCTATGGTACGGTCAAAGGGATGACGCCGGAGGACGTGCTTGCGACCGGGGCGGAAATTATCCTCGGTAATACCTTTCATCTGATGTTGCGCCCGGGTACCGAAGTCATCCGCGCGCATGGCGACCTACATGATTTCATGCATTGGCAAGGCCCCATTTTGACCGACTCCGGCGGCTTTCAGGTCTGGAGCCTCGGTAAGCTGCGCAAGATCACCGAGCAGGGTGTGGCTTTCAAGTCTCCGATCGACGGTAGCTCCATATTCATGGGTCCGGAAGAATCGATGCAGGTACAACGTGAACTGGGTTCGGATATTGTCATGGTGTTCGATGAATGCACGCCATATCCGGCGACCTTGACCGAAGCACGCGAATCCATGGAGCTGTCATTACGTTGGGCAAGGCGTAGTCGCGATGCGCATGTGGATAATCCGGCGGCGTTGTTTGGAATTGTTCAGGGCGGTATGTATGTCGATCAGCGTCGGCGCTCATTAGAAGGCCTTGTTGAGATTGGATTCGAGGGCTATGCCCTCGGTGGTCTGTCGGTAGGCGAGCCGAAAGAAGATCGTGAACAGATCTTGAACGAAGTTGTCACCGAGATGCCGGCTGATCATCCACGCTACCTGATGGGTGTCGGTACACCCGAGGATATAGTCGAGGCTGTGGCTCGCGGCATCGATATGTTTGACTGTGTTATGCCGACACGCAATGCCCGTAATGGTCATTTGTTTACGCGCACGGGTGTAATCAAAATCAGGAACAGCCGCTACGCCAGTGACACACAGCCGCTGGATGCACAGTGTGGTTGTTATACCTGTCAGCATTACAGCCGCGCCTATCTACGTCACCTGGATAAATGCGGTGAAATTCTCGGCTCACATCTGAATACCATTCATAATTTGCATTATTATCAGGAGCTGATGGCAGGGCTACGAGACGCCATCGCCCAGGGTCAATTGCAGGCATTTATCACTCAGTTTTATGCCTTGCGACAATCAGATGCCCAAGCACTTGAAATAAATCAACAATAGCCCCATACCTGTACTGGTGCGGGCGATGCTCAAGCTCAGGTGCAGGCCTGGCACAGGCTTGATAAGCTTTATGAAATTACCCGGTTATATGGCATAATATCAGCCGCCTGTCGGCAGGTTTTCATCAGCCGGGCATGGGAAAGTAATTTTTAATCCAATAATCAAGAAGTTGAGACAATATCATGAGTTTCTTTATATCTGAAGCCATGGCAGCACCTGAAGCCGCTGCCGCTGGACCGGGTGGGCTGGCCAGCTTTTTGCCATTGATCATTCTGTTCGCAGTGTTTTATTTCCTGCTGATTCGTCCGCAAAGCAAGCGCGCCAAGGAACACAAGAACATGGTGGCCAGTCTGGCCAAAGGTGACGAAGTGGTCACCAATGGCGGTATTCTGGGCACGATTACCGATATCGATGAAAACTATGTCACGCTGAAAATCGCTGACAATGTAGACATCAAGATCCAGCGTCCTTCCGTGTCTGCCTTGGTACCCAAAGGTACGATTCAAAGTAGTTAAAACACATTCAAGTAAAATAATAACAGGGTCGTTTAATGTTAAATCAATATCCCGCCTGGAAGTATGTGATCATTGTTGCTGTATTGATATTCGGTGCGCTGTATAGCCTGCCGAATTTCTATGGTAAGGATCCCGCCCTGGTCATTTCGCCGCTACGTGCGAATGAAATGAACAAAGAGCAGGTCACCAACATCAAGCAATCACTCGATCAAGCGACCATTGCTTATAAAAGTGTCGAGCGTGTTGGTGAAAAATTGTTGCTTCGCTTTGACAATACCGAGAACCAGCTCAAAGCGACCGATAAATTAAATCCATTACTGGAAAACAAATTTATTGTTGCGCAGACGTTGACGCCATCCACACCTGACTGGCTGCGTGCTATTCACGGCAGGCCGATGTATCTGGGTCTGGACCTGCAGGGCGGTATCCATTTCCTGATGGATGTCGATATGGATGCTGCGATCAAGAAGGAAAAACAGCGTTTTGTCGGCGAGATCAAAACCAGCTTGCGTGACAAGACCATTCGCCATGCCGGCGTTAACCTCGATCAGGACATCAGTATCCGTTTCCGTGATACTGAAGCCCGCGCCAAGGCGCTGTCCTTCTTGTCGAGCAAATTGCGCGATCTACAGTTCAGCGAGACTGAAAGCAATGGTGATCCCTATCTGCAGGCCGTATTGCGCGAGGAAGCTGCGGTACAGGTACGCAAGGCAGCCTTGACGCAAAACATCACAACCCTGCGAAATCGTGTCAACGAACTCGGTGTTGCCGGGCCGGTTATCCAGCAAAATGGTAACCGCAGAATTATCGTACAGTTACCAGGTGTACAGAATCCGGATGAAGCCAAGGATATCCTCGGTGCGACAGCAACACTGGAAGTGCGTCTGGTCGATGAGCGCAATCTAAGTGTTGGTGAGTTTGTGGAAAAGGGTCGGGCGCCACCGGGAACCCGTATTTACTATGAGCGCAACGGCAACCCTGTATTACTACGTAAGGAAGTGATCCTGACCGGCGAAAGTATCACCCATGCCTCTTCGGGTTTCGATTCGCGTAGCAATAAACCAGCGGTGACCATTAATCTGGATAGCCGTGGCGGTAGCCGTTTTGATAATTTCACCAAGGACCACGTCAGGGATTCCTTGGCCGTCGTCTATATAGAGAGCAAGGTGAAAACCAAACTGGTTGATGGCAAGCCGGTCAAGGTCAGGGAAAAAATTGAAGAGGTCATTAATGTGGCCGTTATCCAGGAGCGTCTTGGACGACGTTTCCAGATCACCGGCCTGGATTCGCCAGTTGAGGCCCGCAATCTGGCGATCTTGTTACGAGCCGGGGCGCTGGCGGCACCGATAGAAATAATCGAGGAAAGGACTATCGGTCCGAGCCTCGGTCAGGACAGTATCGATCAGGGATTTAACTCGGTGGTGATTGGCTTCATCCTGGTGTTGATATTCATGGCCCTGTACTACAAGACCTTTGGCATTATTGCCAATGTCGCGTTGTTCCTGAACCTGGTCATTATCGTGGCCTTGCTGTCCCTGCTTCAGGCGACCCTGACCTTACCGGGTATTGCTGGTATCGTATTGACGGTCGGTATGGCGGTGGATGCCAATGTGCTTATTTTTGAGCGTATTCGCGAAGAGATTCGTGTCGGTAACAGTCCGCAGGCCAGTATCCATTCCGGCTATGAAAAGGCATTCTCAACCATTGCGGATGCCAATATCACCACCTTGATTGCGGCGGTCGTGCTGTTTAGTTTTGGTAGCGGACCGATCAAGGGTTTTGCCGTGACTCTGTCGCTGGGTATCCTGGCGTCAATGTTTACAGCGATCATGGGAACCAGAGCTGTCATTAATCTGATCTATGGTGGCAAAAAGGTCAAGAAACTGTCGATTTGATTGCATACAGAATTAAACGGGAAATATCATGTTCGGATTCATAAAAAAAAGTAACATCGACTTCATGTCGAAGCGAAAGTACGCGATGCTGCTCTCCGGTATCTTGTTACTGGTCTCGATCTCTTCTCTGGTAATAAACGGACTCAACTTTGGCATTGATTTTACCGGTGGCACACTCGTTGAGGTGCGTTACCCGACCAGTGCTGACTTGACTAAGGTGCAGGCTGCCCTGGCAGAGAAGGGTTTTGATGATGCCACGACACAGCATTTCGGTACCAGCCGTGACGTGCTTATTCGTGTCGCGCCGCGCGAAGGGGTATCACAAAATGATATTAGTTCTCATGTCAAGCAGGCAGTACAAGCCGTTTCGGACGATGTCGAGTTGCGTCGCAGTGAATACGTCGGCCCGCAAATTGGAGAGGAACTGACAGAGCAGGGTGGACTAGCCATGCTCTATGCCCTGATTGGCATCCTCATTTACGTCACCTTGCGTTTTGAATACCGCTTTTCTATCGGCTCGGTTGCGGCCCTGGTGCATGATGTCATGCTGACCTTGGGATTTTTCTCGTTAACGCAGATGAGTTTTGACCTGACCGTATTGGCTGCACTGCTGGCGGTAATTGGTTATTCCCTGAATGATACGATCGTGGTCTATGACCGCATCCGTGAAAATTTTCGAAAAATGCGCAAGGGTACGCCTGTCGATGTGATGAATACCTCAATTAACCAAACGCTGGCACGTACCATAGTTACCTCAACGACAACCTTGCTGGTGTTATTGGCGTTGTTCTTTCTCGGTGGTGAGGTGATTCATGGCTTCTCAGTCGCATTGCTTGTCGGTGTGCTGATCGGTACCTACTCTTCCATTTACGTCGCCAGCACCGTCGCCCTGTATCTGGGTGTCAGTAAAGTAGATCTGATGCCAGTGAAAAAGGAAGGCGAAGAATTCGACAGCCCCTGAATAGGGCGATAAGTAACGCAGTCGCTCGTTTATAGAAAACATTTCCTGCAATACGCTACGTGCGCTATCTTAGTGGGTCTATAGCGAACCCTCGCTGTCATATGACAGCTAAATAATTCGATCGGACACTAACAGCTTAACTGCTTTAATGCGCCTTACGTATCTCATCAAGCGGATCGGTTTCGTCAAGCTTGGGTGACATTTTCCCGCACAGGGAACTGCTCCTGGATTTTGACAGGCATTGTTCACTATTGACATTGTGAACGGTAATCATGGCCCAGACAGAGGCGATGGCCCATAGTAAGCCGCCGAGGCTGATCGTGTACCAGCTGACCCCTGCCAATTCCAACGGCCCTCCAAGATAGCCATAGATGAGACTGGTCATCCCGGCAAGCCAGAAGACGGCTATGGGTGCTGCACAACAGCCCGCGCAGCCATACCGGCAAACTGCGATGGGAGGTACAATGATTGATAGTAGGTATCGATTCATTATTAACCTTTCTTATATGCTTTAGTATTATATTTATACTCTTACGTTTAATAAGAGTATTCTCCTTATATAACACAAGAATGTAGATGAGTGAATAGTACAGCGAAAAAACAGCGGCAGAAAACTCAATCTGGCGTTATTTGCCTATTTACTTATAAATCCAGTTGATAAATAGCTTAGAACTTCGGTCGGGAATGCTGAGCAGTCTCATCATACAGAGCTGGTTACATTATCAATATTCAGAGTCGATCTTTTCTGCCGAACTGTGCAACGAGGTGTGATGATCTCTCGCTACGTTTGCGCTTTTTCAGTACAATAGGCGGCATTTATATAGATGCAATAACTGTAAGAAAGGTGACTGGAGATAAAATGTCCAAAATTCAAGATGTTCACGCCAGAGAAATCATAGATTCACGAGGTAATCCGACCTTAGAGGCGGATATAACGCTGGAAAATGGTGTTAGCGGTCGCGCCATGGTGCCTTCCGGTGCGTCAACCGGTGAGCTCGAAGCGCTTGAACTGCGTGATGGTGATAAGGCCCGTTATGGTGGCAAAGGTGTGCTGAAAGCAGTCAGTAATGTCAATACGACAATCCGTGATGCCCTGATCGGCATGGAAGTATCGGACCAACAGGGTATCGACAAGTGTATGCTGGACCTGGATGGAACTCATAACAAGAGCAAGCTTGGCGCCAATGCACTACTGGCAGCCTCGCTGGCGGCGGCACATGCGGCGGCCAATGATGCCGGCAAGCCGCTGTTTCAGTCTCTGGTTGAGCGTGAGCATTATCAATTGCCGGTACCGATGATGAATATCATCAATGGCGGCGCGCATGCCGACAACAGTGTCGACCTGCAGGAATTTATGATCGTTCCGGTCGGCGCTCCAAGTCTGGCCGAGGCAGTGCGCTATGGCACGGAAGTGTTCCATGCACTGAAGTCCGTATTGCATGCAAAGGGTATGAATACAGCCGTTGGCGATGAGGGTGGTTTTGCCCCAGACCTGGGTTCCAATGAAGAGGCCATTGAGGTTATTCTTCAAGCCATTGAGGCCGCCGGATATAAAGCAGGTGAGGATATTTATCTGGGGCTGGATGTCGCCAGCTCGGAATTCTACAAAGATGGAAAATACGACCTTGCCTCTGAAGGCAAACAATTCACGTCGGCCGAGTTCGTTGATTATCTGGCTGCCTGGGTCGATAAATATCCTATTATTACCATCGAAGATGGCATGGCGGAAAACGATTGGGAAGGTTGGGACCTGCTGACAAAGGCCATGGGTTCAAAGGTACAGTTGGTTGGTGATGATCTATTTGTGACCAATACCGAGATCCTGAAAAAGGGTATTGATAACAACATAGCCAATTCCATTCTGATCAAGTTCAACCAGATCGGTACCCTGACAGAAACTCTTGAAGCCATCGCCATGGCAGAAGAGGCTGGATACACAGCAGTGGTATCACATCGTTCCGGTGAGACTGAAGACACGACCATTGCCGACCTTGCGGTAGCCACGACTGCGACCCAGATCAAGACCGGTTCGCTGTCGCGTTCTGACCGTGTGGCCAAATACAATCAGTTGATCCGCATCGAACAAGCCCTGGGTGATCGTGCCAGCTATGCAGGCATGAAGGCCTTTAATCGATAAGCTTGCAAACATTTTCCTTGGCGGATGATAGACGCGTATGATGAAATGGATAGCACTTGTGCTTATTATACTGTTTTTCGCCCTGCAGGCTAAATTGTGGGTAGGTGATGGCAGTCTTGCCGAGGTCAATCAACTCAGTAAGGCGGTTGAGGCGCAAAGTCAGGAAAACCATCTAATCAAGGAACGAAATGATTCAATGGCGGCTGAAGTCAAGGATCTGAAGCAGGGGCTTGGTGCAGTGGAAGAACGTGCGCGTAGCGAGTTGGGCATGATAAAAAATAAAAATGAAACCTTTTACCAGATCGTTGAAGACAAGGGTTCAAAATAAATTCATAGATGACTGATGCAAGCGCCAAGCAGCAGCCACGTTACTGGGCTATCATCCCGGCTGCCGGGAGCGGTAGTCGCATGCTGGCCGATCGCCCCAAGCAGTATTTGCGCCTGGCCGAAAAAACGGTATTGGAACACACCCTGGATTGTTTTCTTGGTAATCCGCAAATAACAGCAACCTATATAGCTATCGCCAATGATGATCCATTCTGGCCAACACTGGGTTTGCAAGGACATGATACCTTGTTCGAGGTCAATGGCGGCCAGGAGCGTTGCCATTCCGTGTTTAATGCCTTGCTGCATCTATTACCGAATGCGGATGCCGATGACTGGGTCCTGGTACACGATGCGGCACGCCCTTGCCTGCGTAAGGATGATATTGAGTATCTGATCGAATCGCTGCTGGATGATCCTGTAGGCGGCCTGTTGGCGATGCCGGTCAAAGATACTATGAAGAGAGCAGGTACCGATGGTCGCGTGCAGGGCACGGTTGATCGCGATCAGCTCTGGCATGCATTAACGCCGCAAATGTTTCGCGTCGGTGAATTATTTAATGCCATCAAGCAGGCACTCCAAGAGAATATATTAATTACTGATGAGGCATCGGCCATTGAAATGGCAGGACGTAAACCTCGCCTGGTCGAAGGTAGTGGTGACAATATCAAGATTACCCGGCCGGAAGACCTGGCTCTGGCAGAATTTTATCTACAACAGCAGGGGCGTCTGGTATGAGAATAGGGCAGGGCTACGATGTACATCGATTGGTCGAAAACCGAAAACTAATTCTTGGCGGTGTCGACATTCCCTATGAAATGGGACTTGAGGCGCATTCAGACGGTGATGTATTGATACATGCCTTGTGCGATGCCTTGTTAGGTGCTGCCGGCCTTGGCGATATAGGCAAGCATTTTCCCGATACCGATGATCGTTTTAAAAATGCCGATAGCCGCGAATTATTAAGAGCCGTCATACAGAAACTGTCTGCACAGAACCTGCGTGTTGGTAATGCGGACTGTACCATTATCGCGCAAGCACCAAAATTGGCTGTCCACATTGATCAAATGCGTCTTAACCTTGCCGAAGATTGCGGGGTCGATAGTGCGAACATGAATATAAAGGCAACAACAACCGAGAAATTGGGTTTTGCTGGACGCAAAGAAGGGATTGCGGCAGAGGCCGTGGTGTTATTAATAGAATAATAGTTCTCCACTAGCATGCATTATTATACTTGTCTTGCCTATAAGCTTAATCTTGATTGATGTGACTTCGTAGTCCTAAAAGATGGAAGTGAATATGAATAACATCGATATCTCGAGCCCAAGGGCCTACGGTGAGCCCTTGTGTAAGGTTGCGTTTCGTCGTTCTCCTGAAGATTTTATTGTCAACGAAAGTCTGGTGTTTGAGCCTGATGGTGAAGGCGAGCACGTCTATCTGCACATAAAAAAACGCAATACAAATACCCAGTGGCTGGCGCGTGAGTTGGCCCACTATGCTGGCATGAAATTACGCGATGTTAGCTATGCTGGTCTTAAAGACCGTAATGCAGTCACGACGCAATGGTTTAGCCTGTTATTACACTCCGACAAAGAGCCTGATTGGCGGCAATTCACTCTACATGGTATCGACATATTGCAAGTGACGCGTCACCGCACCAAGTTGCGTCCGGGTATGGCGAAAAAAAACCAATTCATTATCACTTTGTATGCAGATAATTTCGACGAGCAGGCCTTGCATGAACGCCTGCAATTGATTCAGCAACAGGGTGTACCTAATTACTTTGGTGAGCAACGTTTTGGTCATGATGCCAATAATATTGTCCAGGCCAGAGATTTGTTTGCGGGTAAAATTAAAGTTAAGTCGCGGCAAAAAAAAGGTCTGTATCTGTCTGCTGCGCGCAGCTATTTGTATAATCTGGTCCTGGCTGAGCGTGTTAGACAGGGCAATTGGCATACAGCACTCGCCGGTGACTGCATGATGCTGGATGGTAGCAATAGTTTCTTTGCCATCGAGCAGCCTGATGCTGAAATTCTGTCAAGATTACAGCGTTTTGATATCCACCCGACAGGCCCGCTGTGGGGAGCGGGCGCCGCTTTGACAAGTCTGGACGCGCTGGAGCTTGAGAGTGATATCCTTAAGGATGACAGCTTATTGCAGCAGGGGCTTGCAGACGCCGGACTGAAAATGGATCGGCGCGCGCTGAGGATGAAACCAATGTCCATCGGCCTTAACATGATCTCCACAAACGCACTACAACTGATGTTTGAGCTAGGCCCGGGCCAGTATGCGACGACCTTGTTGCATGAGCTGTTTATGCTAGAGCGCAGCTAAATTTCACCGTCTCAGCGCATGCTGTATTCTTGTAAAATCCTCTATGTATATGAAAGTTAGAGAAAATAATACATTTGTAACATTGTAATTTATGTTAAATGTTCCAGCGTGGCTCATTATTAATGTGTTTGGTCTAATATTACAGGGTGAACGAGATTTTATTAAAGTTTAATACACTGTGACACGATACATACTATAGACCACCGATTCATCGGCCTTGCTAACAGGCAGTAGTCATGCAAACGGATCATTATAATAAGAGCAAGCATCAGCATGAGCGTTATATCAATGCGCCCCTGAAGATTCTCTCGCTCGTTTTACTCACACTTCTGTTGATGATATGCACGGCCCATTATTGCTAAGGAACCGGAGCCACGTAGCGCTATCAGGTTCGGGTTGCTTCCTTTTATCACCAAAACCACACTGGTTAAAAAATTTAATCCAATGATTGCCTATCTGGAGCAGACACTGGGGCGACCAGTAGAGATACGTTCGGCGCCCAATTTCAAGGTCTATATCGAGCGAGCGATTAAAGGGGAATATGATATTTTTCATGCTGCCCCGCATATCTCTGCCTACATGGAGCGTGAGCACCAGGCGCAACGTGTTTCCAGTTTTACGCGAAAATTAAAAGGGCATTTTGTTGTCCACAGAAACTCACCATACCAGTCCCTGGCAGATTTTAAAGGCAAGCGTTTTGCCTATCCGGATCCACTGGCAGTGATAACGCTTCTTGGCGAAGAGATGTTATTAAACGAAGGCCTGGACCCTGATCGAGACTTTGTGAGGCATTTTACAACACATAATAACGCGATGATTCTGGTAGCCAAGGGTGAGCAGGATATTACCGTAGTCGGTATCACGATCTATGACAATATGCCTGAAGTCGTTAAAAAGAACCTGCGTGTCTTGAAAAGCACGAACAGTATTCCACATATGATGTTTCATGCGCGCAAGGATTTAGCAAAAGAGGATGTTGAAGCACTCTCGGCAGCGATGCTGGCTTTTACCAAAGAGGGGCCAGGTAATGTGTTTTTCAGTCGTGTGGCCTTTGGAGACATGGAAGAAATAAATGATCAGAAAATAAAGGAATTGACCAGGCTGGCAGATCTTCTGAAAAATAAACTTGGCACACAGTGATTATTAAATATATAAGAAAATCATTACGACGCAAACTCGTATTGGCCAGCGTTATTGTCGAAGTGGTTATGCTCAGCGTTCTGGTCTGGAATAGCATACGTATCGCTGAAACACATCTCTTGCAACAAACCGAAAACCGCATCAACGAAATCCTGCCTCTGTTAAATGCCAGCCTCGCTGTGCCGCTATTGGATTATGATGTCGCCGTGCTTGAGGAGTTGTTGGCACAAATCGTCACTGACAAGGGTGTGCGTCACGTCGAATTATCGACGGGTGATGACCGCCCAGTAATTGCCTATGGTCAACCAGGTTTCGCAGAGGTCATGCGTACACTCGATAATCAGCGTATTGACTTATCGGAAGAAAAGCTTGGTGATGTATTGGAAATAACAACACCCATTGTTGTCGCATCCCGGCCAATTGGCACTATGCGAGTTCAATTCAATGTTTCCTATATTGTGCAGGCAGTTCAGGCCTTGCGTGCGCAAGGTGCGATAATTGCCACTGTCGAAGTGGTTCTTAGTATTGTCTTATTAACTCTGTTAGGTTTGGCGTTGACTCGCCACCTGATGGATTTGACTAGTGCCGCACAAAAAATGTCAGATGGTGATCTGTCGGTGCGTATTATTGAAAAAAATAAAGATGAAATAGGACAGACAGCGCATGCATTTAATGAAATGGCGGCTACACGCATGCATGTTGAATCCGCATTGAAAGCGCTGGCCGGCACGTCTGGTGAGAGCGGTAATGATTTTTTCGAAGAAGCAGTCAAGATGCTGAGTACAACCTTTGCTTCAAAGTTTGCTTTTATCGCCCTTGTTGATGAGCAGACACATGCTCAAGCGCATATCAAGACCATAGCAGTCAATGGTGAGATTGCCCCAAATTTCAGCTTTGAATTACAGCATACGCCCTGTGAAAAGGTGGTTGAAACTTGTAAACAGCTGATACCCTCTGATGTCAGCAGTTTGTACCCAAAAGACGAATTATTGCGGGAGTTAGGTTTAGAGGCATACTTTGGTATGCCGATTATATATGCGAATGGTAAAAAGAAAGGTGTGGTCGTCGTTGCACACGTGCAGCCCTTATCTGTTGAACCCTGGATGGATCTGTTATTGGAGATATTTGCAAATCGCATCTCGATGGAACTGGAGCGCCATGCAGCGGAAAATTCCTTACGTGAAAGTGAGGCGAATTTCAAGCCGTCATCGATAATGCACCGGCCTTGATCTCAATCAGGGATATGGATGGCCGTATTACGATGGCCAATCGACGTTTTGATATGCTTGCCGGAGCGAACGCTGGCGAGTATATCGGTAAAGATATTACTGATCTGTCTGTGCAAGAGTTGGCATTGGAGCAGTGGCAGAATGACTTACAGGAAATCGACAAGCATGGCTCAGTCGAGGTGGAAGAGGTGGTTGAGCATAAAGACCTGAGCATGCATACCTACCTGACCTTAAAATTTCCCGTGCTTGGATCTGGCCAAAACGTGCCGTTTGGGATATGTTCTATTTCCACTGATATATCAGAGCGCAAACAGGCTGAAGAAACCATTCGATTTATGGCTTATCGTGATGCCTTGACGGGCCTTTATAATCGCAATGAATTTGAAGCACGTATTACCAATGCTTTAAGTAGCGCGCATAAACATAAGCATGAACACGTCTTATTATACCTCGATCTGGATCAATTTAAGGTCATTAATGATACCTGTGGCCATACAGCAGGCGATGAAATGTTACGCCAACTGGCCACTATACTGTTAAAGAATATTCGTGAGCGCGATACCATGGCGCGCCTGGGTGGTGATGAGTTTGGTTTGTTGATGGAAAACTGCCCACTGGAACGTGCAGAGCAGGTTGCAGGTAAACTAGTAGAATTAATTAGTAATTTTCGTTTTGTCTGGGAGGGCCGTACTTTCGCTGTGGGCGTCAGTATTGGCATTGCCAGGATCAATGAGCAGAGTCATTTTATCGCTGAGGTAATGAAAGCCGCCGATTTGGCCTGCTATGCTGCTAAAGATGCCGGCCGCAATCGCTATCATTTGTATAGTGAAGATGATACGGAGCTGGCAGAACGCAGGAGTGAGATGAATTGGGTTTCGGTTATCCGTGAGGCGCTGGACCATGATAATTTTGTCATTTTTCACCAACCGATTATCAGTCTCGATGCAGATAGCCCAGGGACTCCTATGTATGAGCATCTTGTGCGTATGCGTGCCAAGGGTGGTGAGGTGATTTTACCGGGTTCTTTTATTAGCTCAGCAGAACGTTACAATCTGATGCAGGATGTGGACCGATATGTTATTCGTGAAGTATTCGAATATGCCTGTTCCGGTTCAGATACGCGCACGCCGTCGTCTATGTTGTTTATTAATTTATCGGGCACCTCGTTGAATGATGAAGATCTGGTTGACTACATTCGTAAACAATTTAATACGTTTGGACTTGACCCTTCAAGAGTCTGCTTCGAAATAACAGAGACTGCGGCTATCGCCAACTTACAGCGCGTATCGATATTTATTAGTGAGATCAGGAAGCTGGGATGCCGTATTGCACTGGATGATTTTGGTAGTGGCTTGAGTTCATTTTCATATCTGAAGGCCTTACCGGTAGATTTTCTCAAAATTGATGGTAGTTTTGTCAGGAAAATGCTTCAGGACCCAATGGATATCGCCATTGTTGAGGCAATACATCAACTTGGATCTGCTGCAGGAATTGATACCATTGCAGAATTTGTCGAAGATATTGAAACCATGGAAAGATTACGCTCCATTGGCATTGATTACGCGCAAGGGTATGCTATCGCAGAACCGACACTCATTGGCAACCCTGTGACTATTGCCAAAATCAGTGGTATTTAGACATCGTGGTTAGCTAGTGGTATAGTAAAATAAGCAGTCATATCCCAGGTGTATTTTTAGCTATTACGCAGATAAGCGATGCGTTCTTCCAGGGGCGGGTGAGTGGACAGTAGCCGCTTGATGCCCTGACCAAATTTACCCGAGATGCCAAAGGCCGCCATTTCCTCCGGTAACTGCGCCTGCCCCGAGCCCAGTTGTAAACGCTGCAAGGCCGCTATCATTTTCTCCCTGCCGGCCAGGCTGGCCCCTCCTGCATCTGCCTTGAATTCGCGTTGGCGACTGAACCACCTGACGATGATGCTGGCAAGGATACCCAACATGAATTCGGCAGCAATATTGCTTATCCAATAGGCAGGCCCATGACCGCGTTGGTTTCTGAAGACGACTCGATCTACCAGGTGGCCGATGACGCGCGATAAAAAGATGACGAAGGTATTCACGACACCCTGAATCAGGGTCAGTGTGATCATGTCACCGTTAGCGACGTGCGATATTTCATGGCCCAACACGGCCTCGGCCTCATCCCGTGTCATATTGTTGAGCAGGCCGGTACTGACGGCGACGAGGGCACTATTACGTCTCATGCCGGTCGCGAAGGCATTGACATCCGGTGCAGTGTAAATGCCGACATCGGGCATACCAATACCGGCCAGTTGCGCCTGGCGTTTGACGGTATCCATCAGCCAGCGTTGTTGTTCATCGCTGGGTTGCTCGATGATATGCAGGCCGGTTCTGCGTTTGGCGGTCCATTTCGACATCGCCAGGGAAATTAATGAACCACTAAATCCGAGCACAGCGGCAAAAATGAGTAATGCATTCAGATTGAGATCAACACCTTGTTCATCGAGAATCCTTTCAAAACCCAATAGGCGCATAGTTATATTAAGGACAAATAATATTGCCATATTGGTTATCATGAACAGGGAAATACGCTTAAACATGGTCTCATCTCCAGCGTGGTTATTCGTTGAATTTTAAGGCAGAATGAACAAACTTTAAACACCGTGTAAGTAAAAATAACAATATATTACAGTTACAAAGCTTGCGATGATTTCAGGAAATAATGTTTTATGGTAAATATTATTTGATGACATAAAAAAGGCCGGAATAAATCCGGCCTTTTTATCAACGTGAAATGTGAATTGATTTATTTTTTCAACAGGTCACGTATCTCACCAAGCAGTACTTCTTCATTGGATGGCTTGGGTGGAGCAGAAGGGGCTTCTTCTTCCTTCTTTTTCATGGAATTGATCACCTTGACGGCAACAAAAATGGCCATTGCAACAATCAGGAAATCAATTATTGTCTGGATAAAGGCGCCATATTTGATAGTAACGGCTTCAACGCCTTCTTTAGCCTCTTGTAGGGTATAGGCCAGGTTACTGAAATCGACGCCGCCGACCATCACCCCAACAGCCGGCATGATAACATCCTTAACCAAGGATGATACGATTTTGCCAAAGGCCGCGCCTATGATGATACCAACGGCCATATCGACCATGTTGCCTTTGACGGCAAATTCTTTGAATTCTTTTAACATTCCCATAGGTAATTCCTCCGAAGGGTTTATAATTTTCATCACGAATACTACTGGTAATTGAGGGTGGTGGGAATAGGGTAATTGTTAAGAAGTATGAATTAATGCAGGAATTTAAGTTTTTGGTTATATACTGGATCTTACTCTGGCCTGTCATGATCTATACGCTGTCTGGATTACAAATAACATGTAAGATCACACCTAGCTGACAGGCGTTGTTTAATAATCTCGCTATCAGCTTGAGTTAATAATGTTGAACTTAGAAAAAATTTATTGAGGTATGCCTGAGATGAGTTTTATACAAAGAATGCGTGCACTGTTCAAAATGTCGAAAAGGGCATCAGCCGAGGATTTGCTAAAACATGTCAGTTTACAGTTGCAGACATTTGCTGACGAACTGCAGTCAAGTATAGAGTCGGCTGCCGCTACTAGCGATGCCACTATTGAATATGTACTACAAGATCGCTCAGGGGCTGAATTACAAACAGAGTGGCAAGATAACGATTACATTACACGCGATGAGATTGAATCGACGGCTGGTTTCGAGTCGTTGCAGCAGCGAGCCAGGCAACTCGGGGCAAAGATGCAATTCAACGATGAATCGATAGAGGAAGTAGATGATGAGGAGCGCCTGCGATTTGTCGTTATCATATCAGGGTGGGGAAGTGTCTAGGAACCTGTACCTCCGGCCTTATAAATAACATATAAAACAATAAGATAAAATACCTCCTGAATACCCTCATTATTAACCGGTCCTGCATTAAAGGAATTGGCCTTGTAAACCGATATAAAAATAATGGAGATCTTTTAATAAAGAATAATGAGGGGCAATATCTTGATCATCGGTGTGATGCGTACCACTTTACTGTGGGCGCTATTTGTTTGCTGTTTAATTTCTTCCTCACTTCTTGTACATGCACAGGATCATGACGCTGGCCCAGCACTTGAAAAGAAGGCGCTCGTATTCGGTTTGTTGCCGTCGGAAAGTCCGGTTACGAAATTTAAACGCTATGCGCCACTCAGGGAATATCTACAGCACGCCTTAAATCGACCGGTGGTATTGGAAACAGCAAGTAATTTCAAAGAATTCATCAAGCGTACAGGGCAGGGTAAATATGACTTTCTCGAAACTGCCCCCCATTTTGTGTTGCCTGCCATTGATAGTGGTCGCTATGTGGTGCTGACTACAATTACTCAGCCATTGTCTGTACAGCTTGTGATCAAGAAGAATAGTACGGTGAAAAACATCGATGAGTTGAAGGGTAAATTCATAGCTACGCCCTCACCACGTGCCATTATTACTAAAATTGGCATGGAAATGTTTGATAAACATTCGCTGAAGGGCAAGAATCAACCCAGTTTCCGTCCATATAAAACGCATAATGCAGCCTATGAATCTGTATTGGCTGATCAGGCTAATGCCGCGCTGATATCGGTTAATATTTACAATAAAGCGATAAAGCAAGAAAAGGCTATTCGTTCTATTGCTTCAAGTTTTAGATTTCCAAATATGTCAATTATTGCATCGAAAGACTTACCATTGCCACTGCGCACGCAATTGCGGGACGTGTTGGTGGACATGGACAAGCAACATCATGGAAGGCGTGTTCTCAGGGCTATATCTTATCCCGGTTATCGTATTGCCAGCGCACAGGAGTTTGATGTGCTGCGTAAATATGTGGATACGAAAAAATAATGCGTATCCGGCTATCAACGAGATTGGTCATCGGTATCGCTGTTGTTGTTACGGCGATGTTGCTGATGTTGGTCTGGAACAGTGTGCGTTTAATAAATTCCAGTCATATGGAATTATTTGAACGTTCAATAAGGCAGGAAACCATCGTTCTGGCAAATTCATTGGCCCCGGGACTTGCGGTTGATGACCGTGCAATGTTGCTTGATTCACTGTCGTTGATGACTAATAGAAAGAACCTGGTCTACTCAGCCGTTTATAATCGAGATGGAGTTTTACTAAGCTATATTGGCGATAAAAACTCTCAAACAGTCAATCCACAGGAACAGGATCAAAAGCGCGTAGCAAATGTAGATGGCGTGTATACCATTGCGCAAAAAATCAATCTGGCGGGTCAATACATGGGGACCCTATATGCGAGCTATACACAAGGTGAAGTTAAAGATATAACCAGTAAGACGCGTATTCAAAATACAATTATAGCAGTGATTGCACTACTGATATCAATCGTATTTACCATCGCTGTTGGTATCTTCCTAAAACGAAGACTGTATGATCTGGAAATGGGTGCGCAAAAGCTATCGAAAGGTGAATTGTCCTATCGCATAGCTATAAAGGGAAATAACGAGATATCGGATGTAGCCAGGTCATTTAATCTTATGGCAGAGAACCTGTTTGACATGCAGGCAGAGTTGCAATATAAAAATGCTGAGCTGGGACGTGAGACAGGCCGTCTACATACTTTATTGAATGGCGTAAATGCTGTAATCATTGAATTTGATCCAGCATCTTGTCAATCCCTCTATGTCAGCAAAGAGGCGGTGAATCTATTAGGTTATGAAACCAGTGAATGGTTCGGTGACCAATTCCTGTGTGATCATATTCATCCGGACGATTTAGTTGTGATGCAGGCTAAAATAGAAAATAATATTATCGCAGGTCAATCCTATACTTTCGATTATCGAATGCAGCATAAGAATAACGAGTACCTCTGGGTGAGAAGTATTTTGACTGCCGTGGACGAAGTCAAGATTGGGCTTATTCTACGTGGTCTAATGATCAATATTACTGATCAAAAGAAGGCGGAAGAGCGGATTGTATACCTTGCAAATCATGACGCATTGACGGGTTTAATGAATCGCCGGCGGTTTCAGGAAGAATTGCACCGATGCATCAGGTCTGCTGATCGTTTTAGGCATAAGGGTGCTGTGTTATTTATCGACCTTGATCAATTTAAGTATGTCAACGACTCACTTGGTCATCAGGGTGGAGACGAATACCTTATTGCAGTAGCGAAATGTCTGCAGGAATCGATAAGAGACGTTGACATTTTAGGTCGATTGGGCGGTGATGAATTTGGTATTATCCTGCCCGAAATAAATGATGACGATATTGAATCAGTAGCTACCAAGCTATTGGCCCTGCTTTCAGAGGAGGTACTAGTTTCACAGGGTTTGCAGGCACATATTAGTGCTAGTATTGGTGGCGCAATCTTTCCAGATCATAGTAACGAAGTGAGTGATCTACTGGCAAAAGCGGATGCCGCCATGTATACCATTAAGGCTCAAGGTCGAAATGGATTTCATCTATATCATGATAGTGATCGCCAATTGCAACATATGCAGGAAAAAGTGCATTGGGAAGATCGTATCAAACGTGCGCTGAGCGAAGATTCGTTTTTGTTTCATTATCAACCAATAATCGAGATAAATAGTGGTGACATTGCTCACTATGAAGCTTTGCTTCGTATCTATGATAAGGATAATGATAAATTGATAATGCCTTCTGCGTTTATCGACACCGCTGAACGATTCGGGCTGATAAAAGACATCGATACCTGGGTGTTGGAGCACGCCATTCAGAAACTTGGCGAAGAAAGCGCGCGCGGTAACCCTATCTCCCTGGCTGTGAATCTGTCGGGTAGAAATTTCGGTAGTACGGAGTTATTGAGGAAACTTGAGTACTGGCTGCAACATTACAAAGCTATACCGGAGAACCTTATTTTCGAGGTAACCGAGACTGCGGCAGTTGAGAATCTGTCGCAGGCACGTAGTTTTATCGAATCATTGCGGGCTTTGGGATGCAAGTTTGCTTTGGATGATTTCGGTGTCGGTTTCTCAACGCTCCACTACCTCAAGCATTTGCCTGTTGATTTTATCAAAATTGATGGTTCCTTTGTACGTAATTTACATACAGAAACGAGCGATCGTGTTTTTGTTAAGGCAATCTGTGATATCGCTAATGGCCTTGGTATTTATACAATAGCGGAATTTGTTGAAAACAAGGAGATACATACCATTCTTACTGAGCTTGGTGTCGATGAGGCCCAGGGATATTACTACAGTGAGCCATTAGCCACTATGGAAGCTGAGTATGAATTTTCCAATGTTGATGCAAGCCTGTCTAAATAACTAAGCAGGCAAAAAGTCTAGTGGAATATTCGGTATAAAATCGTTTATTGATCTGTGGCAGAAGATCACGCATCAGGCGCAAGCCACAAAGTCTGAATTGTCACCGTTGTTATAATGCTAAGTGCTTGGGATAGGTAGTATCAGGCAAAATTCCGAACCCTCACCAGGGGTGCTTTTTACAGTGACTTGCCCACTATGTTGATCCATTACGGCCTGCACAAAGGCTAAGCCAAGACCAGCACCTCTCTCTAGTGCCATATTGTTGTCATCGGTTACACGGTAAAAGCGGTCGAATAAGTGATGCAGCTCATGCTGGGGAATGCCTTTCCCTTGGTCTTTAATACAACAGCAATATGTGTTGCCGCTCTTGTCCAGGCTTAGAGTGATATGAGTCTGTCTGTCGCTGTACTTTATCGCATTATTGAGTAGATTAACCAATGCGCGTTCAATAAGATTGGCATCGGCATATATCCAGGCGTCATCTATATTGAAACTTTGTTGCAGTGATATGTCTTTTCTCTCGGCCTGGGCCCACACATGTTCCAAGGCATTGTATGAAACCGATAGCAAATCAACGTCATTTAACTGAATATTTTCACCGCTTTCGGCGTGCGCCAGTTGCAGGAATTCTTCTGCAAGATTGATCGTATTATTAGCATAGCCTTCCATTCTATCGAGTAGTGTTTCCAACTCCGTCCCTGGGTTCTTGCTACGAGAAATTTCAAGTAGTGCAAGCAGTGAAACCAATGGAGAGCGCAGGTCATGAGATAAGAAGCCAAGTAATTCTGAGCGTTTGCGTTCACTTGATTTTAGCGGGGATATATCAGATAGATTGACGATTAGCCCGCCCAATTCGCGTTTACTTCTATCTAAAGGGACTATTTGTACAAGAAGGTCGCGGCCATCTTTATGTTGTGCATTGATTTGAATATTCCTGTGTTCGAGTAGGACTTCTTTCAGTAAAGTTGACCAGGTCTGGGTACCTTGTATCTGTAACTCCGAAAGGGCTTCAGTCAGCAGCATATCATTTAAGTTATACTGTTGCTTGTCTGCCAAATAATGCAGGGCCCTGTCATTGGCAAGAACAATATTCCCTAGTGGGTCGACTACTAATACACCATCACTCATTTGTGAAATTACATCGAGTATGAATTGACGTAAGGCCTGTAGTCGGTCGGTGGCTAACTGAACTTGTTCTATTCTTGCCTGCACAAGTTCGACAGTGTCCGTTGGCACATGTTGCGATTGTGACTGATAGCGTTCCAGAAGATCATTCAATAGTGTCTGCTGCGCCTGGCTCGGTGCTTCTGGGCTATCCCAGCTTATTCCAAGGTAGCCAAGCTTGTTATCGGCTGACATATTCAGCCACAGGCTGTTGTTTTGACTATGCCAGGCATCAAACTCAACGTCCTCTAGATTGATCGGTGCTGGTTGTGAGCCGTCAGTGCTCTTTACATTGCCCTGTTTGCTATACAAGGTCCAGCCTGATATAGGCAGCATCTGTGACAGAAATTGCATGGTTTTTGCAACGTCTATAAGGTTATGAGTCGGTGTTCCGGATTGCTCAGCGTGTAAACGGTTTAATTCATGGTCCAGATAATGCATGGTATTTTCCAGTCTGCGCCAGTTCCATAGTGGGTAGCACACAATCAGCGCCAACAACACAGCAGAGGGTGGAAACCAGATATATGCGGTGCGCAATAAAACTAAACTTGCCAGCAGGGTGAAGGCCAGAAGCGTGGCGGTGAGTATCAGATTCGAACGTGGCGTCAGTTGGACAAAGAACAGGGTTGGAATGAGGATGATCAGGGCCGATGTCAGCATTTGCAGCATCACCGGCATGACCTGTAAATCGATATTATTACGAATAGTGTCAATGATATTGGCATTAATCTCCACGCCAGGCATAGGGTGGTATGAACCAGAGACCGGGGTAGGTAATACATCACCTAGACCGGTCGCGGTGGCGCCGACCAAAACCAGTTTGTTGGTAAAAGTACCCGGTGAAAAATGTCCCTCCAGTACCTGTGCATAGGAGATTCGCTGAAAGTGTCCAGGTGGGCCTGCGTATGCGATTTGAATTTTATGATCACGCGTCCATACCATCGGAGAATCAGTTTGTTCGGCAGGTCTACGCGACCCCATGGTCAATTTTGTATAAGCAGGGTCGGCAATCTGCAGTATAGCCAGGCCCAGGTTAGGCCAATGTGGTGTACCCAGACCGCCCTTTAAATAGACGCTTCTGGCAATGCCGTCTTGATCGAGTTCTACATCGACATGGCCGAGCGCCTTGGTGGCATTGGCCAGTATGCTGATGGGCAGGGTTTCGATCAGTTGACCACCACTTCTGGATTGTTCAACCAAAACAGGCAATACGGCTTTACCGTTCCGGGAAAGGGCGTCTGCAAGTTTGCGATCTGCGTGTTTGTTATATTGCGATGGTTCAGCGAAGATAATATCCAGGGCGATAGCGCGGACGTTTTCTTTCGTTAGCTTATCGATGAGCCTGGCATGTATGTCTCGTGACCAGGGCCAGCGCCCCAGTTTTTTCAGGCTTTCATCATCAACAGCGACGATAATAATGTCATCAGGAGAGGGACGGTCCCACAATTGTAGGTGTGCATCATAAAGGATCAAATCCAGACGCCATAACCAATTACCCTTAATCAGTATCAGCGTCAGAATGATAATAGCAAGCCAGAAAAATACCCGTTCGGGTCTTCCTGGTTGACGTGTCCTCGTTTTTGTCGCCATTAGGCTGTTGACTTAACGAAGCTTGGGATTATTATAGTTCAAGGGTTTGACGTGGAGAATTTTTAATTGACTGAAAGGGCTTGCTTCTCCATGGCTATTGATGGCTCGCGTGCGATAATAATAGATGTTGGATTGCGGCCGTTTTAATGCCAAGCTGTCTGTCGCCTTGATCTTTTTGTTGATGACGATATTCTCAAAATTTTCATCCGTCGCCATTTGGAAATGATAGCGCTGATCCTGGCGACTTTCAGTCCAACTAACATTCATATTCTGACTGTCATATGTCAACGCTTTTATGCTTGGTGTATCGGGTAACACTCTGATTGAAAATTGCTTGGTATCGGAAAATGGGCCGTGCTGGGTTGAGTGATCGACTGCAGCAACACGCCAGTATAATGGCTGATCCGGTAGTGCTGTTGCTGGAGAGTATTCCAGGCCATTAATTTTATCCGACTGAAGAATGATTGTTTTAAAGTCCCTATCGGTGGCTATTTGCAAAAAATAGGCACCAACATTTTGTTGTCCGCTCCATTTGAAAACAGGCCGCTGCTGGCGTAATAGGCTGTTGTCCTCAGGACTATTCAGAACGGGTGGGAAAGGGCGGGCATCGACCTTGAATGAGTGGTCCTGATTGAGGCCCTCCAGTCCAAGGTCGTCGATAGCGCGTACCCTTAGTATATAATCATTGTCTTGCAGGTCGGCTAGTTCAAAGCGGTTAAGTTTAATCTGTTTATCCATGAGTAGTTTATCGGCATTGTCTGCAGCGTATATTTGTACTCGATAGGCCGTTGCCAGTTTGAGTGCTTGCCATTCAAAGCTGATGGGGATCGCGTTAAAATGATTGCGTGTATTGGTGGTTAGCGGCGCGGCGAGTAATTTTTTAGGTGCGATCGGCGGTGCGCCTGCCTTTGTCACGGTGCCGAATCCGGCTGGGATGTCACGATCTCCCTGTGCGCCTTTAATCTTGACCTTGCCTTCAAGCACTTCGCTACGACTAATGGCCTGATCGTGATCCGCACCGACGCGGAAATCGGTGCCACGAACGGCCGCGACAGCCGCCGGGGTGGTGATTTCAAACCGTGAGGCGGGGCCTTTTTTCGGTGTCACCTGTGTTTCTACCCGACCGGCCGGTAGCCGTAATCGGGTGTCGACCATGCCACTGTCACCAAAGGTGCTGAGCGTGTCCATCACTAGCTCAGAATCGGGTTGGATCAATAAGCGTGATTTGTCGGCAAATTCCAGTGTTGCCGTACCATTCGCTCCGGTTGTTATCGTGTCACCGACATACAATCTGATTTCGTCGTTAACACTTTCGGGTTGTTCACCGGCTGCACGAATGATGATGACTTCGCCCTGTACCTGTACCAGATGTGAGGACGAAGGCTGTTGTTTTAACCACGTTATCGGAATCCGTATTTTGCTGCCAGGTTGTAGCTCAGATGGATTAGTTATCCTGTTTAATTTGCGAAGATCGGCGGCCTGTTTTTTCTTGGTCAGGTATTTACTGCTGATGGTGGAAAGATTGTCTCCGGGCCTGACGGTGTAGAGCCAGTCATCGGCGTTAGCTGTGCCAGGGCCGGCCAACAGAAGTATGTTGATGCATATCACTAGCCATGCTAGCGGCCAGGACGCTGCCGCGCCTGGTTTGCGTATAGATACTGTATTAGAAGTCATCGTCTTCATACTGCCCCGCATGGTTGCTAAAACTACCTAAACATTCTTCAGTGGTCTTGATGTTATTGTTATTATCTTATGATTTTATTACAGTTCTTCGTTCTGTTCCAGACGATAGCCGTGCTGATATACCGAGCTTAAGCGCCAGCCCTCGGCCGGATTAATACCCAGTTTCGTCCTGATCTTGCTGATATGTGTGTCCACAGTCCTTGTATTTAAGTCTGCGGTATGCCCCCAGACGTTCTGCAGCAAGTATTTTCGTGACAATAAGCGCCCGCGATTGGTGAATAGTAATAAGGCAACATCAAACTCTTTTTGCGTGAGTTCAATCGGCTTGCCGTGTTTTTTGAATTCTCGATTGCTGATGTTGATAACATAAGGAGGCAGCTCGATTTCGGTGGCTTTTTGCGTCTTTGCCTTTGCTCGACGTTCAAGGGCATTAACGCGGGCAATGACTTCCTTTTGCTTGACCGGCTTGGTCATGTAATCATCGGCACCTTGCTCAAGGGCATAGACGATATCATCCTCACTAATACGACTGGTGACGAAAAGTACCGGGATCTCCCAGTCGAGTCTGTCGCGTATCTGTTTCAGTACATCAGGGCCATTGGTATCGGGTACATTCCAGTCCATGATCAATAAATCATAAGTATCGTTGGTCACACTGTGCAGAAATGATTTACCAGTGGAGAAATGATGGCAATCATGATCTGCTGCTTTCAGACAGTGTAGGACCAGTTCTGCCTGAGCGGGTTCGTCTTCGAGAAGGGCTATGCGCACATTGTATCTCCCATTACGGTCATTATCTGATTATTTCAGTAGTGAGCCAAGTAGCCCACGTACTATTTTACGGCCTAGGCCACTACCGATGCTGCGAACCAGGCTTTTTAGCATGGCCTCACCGACACCCTGGCGATTACTTTTACGTCCAGAGGACTGTTTTTTTTCTAGTCTTTCCCGTTCCTCTTCCTGTTCCTGTCGTTCGATCTCCAGCGCCTTCTTTTTAGCCCTTTCAAGCAGCAGTTCGTGCGCAGACAGACGGTCAATTGGCTTGTCATAACGTCCCTGCATGGGCCCGCCGAGCATGGACTGGCGTTCACTTGAACTGATGGGCCCCATGCGAGAGCTGGGAGGGCGAATGGTGGTCTCCTGGACAATGCCTGGTATACCTTTCTTTTCTAATGTGGATACCAGTGCGTGACCAACGCCGAGGCGAGTGATGGCCTCACTGGCATCAAAATTAGGATTTGCACGGAAGGTGTCAGCAGCGGCCTTGACCGCTTTTTTATCACGTGGGGTAAAGGCCCTGAGACTATGCTGAATGCGGTTGCCGAGTTGGCCGAGCACGTCATTGGGTACATCCATCGGGTTCTGCGTGACAAAATAAACACCCACACCTTTGGAACGGATCAGGCGTACAACTTGTTCGACTTTATCGATCAGAGCCTTCGGTGCGTCATCAAAGAGTAGGTGAGCTTCGTCAAAGAAGAACACCAGTTTTGGCTTGTCGGGGTCGCCCACTTCCGGTAGCTGTTCGAATAATTCGGCCAGCAGCCATAGCAGGAAGGTTGAGTAGAGCTTCGGATTCATCATTAATTGATCTGCTGCCAGGATATTGATGTAACCCTGGCCATTGGTATCCGTGCGCATCAAATCGTTGAGCTCGAGTGCAGGTTCACCGAAAAAGTTTTCTCCACCTTGTTGTTCAAGAACTAACAAACGCCGCTGAATAGCGCCGATGGATGCCGATGACACATTGCCATATTCAGTGGTTAGTTGCTTGGCATTTTCGCCTACGAATTGAATCATGGATCGCAGGTCCTTGAAGTCCAGTAATAACAGGCCTTCATCGTCGGCGAGTTTGAAGGCGATATTCATAACGCCTTCCTGGGTGTCATTCAGGTCCAATAGTCGTGATAACAGCAGCGGCCCCATATCGGACACGGTGGTCCTGATTGGATGTCCTTGCTCGCCAAACAAATCCCACAATATGACTGGAAAGCCTTCGTATTTATAATCTTGCATGCCGATATCGCGCGCCCGTTCCTCGAGTTTGGCGTGAGTCTTCCCGGGCATGCTGATGCCGGCCAGGTCGCCTTTGACATCGGCCATGAAGACGGGGACGCCCAGCTTCGAGAATCCTTCAGAGAGGATTTGCAGCGTGACCGTTTTTCCTGTGCCGGTGGCACCCGCGATTAAACCATGACGATTGGCTAATGCAGGCGACAGGTAAATGTCGGTCTCTCCCTTGCCTATATAAATGCCGTTGTTGTTAGTCACGTCTTTACTCCTATGGGTCGGTAGGTATGGTCTGATGGGCCTGGTTCCTGGTGCCAATTTTACCCTACTATACAGATAATTATTGTAATTGATGTAGTTAAGCATTCATTCTGGAATGACGTAAATGTTACAAATATTAACAGTTATAAAAAAATTGTTAAATGTTTGTGTTGAGCATTGTTTTCATCACCGACAGGCCTACAATACTCATCAAATGTACAGACAGACAGCTGCACGGACAGGATTTAAGGCTGGCAGGAGATGTTGGATGAATTCAGTACAATCGATTATTGGTGACAAAACAGCTGGGCTATTGATCTCAGGACTGATCGGCCGGGGTTTTAGCGAGGAACAGGCGCAAAGGTTCCTGCCCGAGGCTAGTAGCAAGATTATTGCCGTATTTGATAAGAATGACGGTATTACAGACGCCAATACGATTCTCGATAGCATGGATTTGGCTGCTATCGCTTTTACAGTAGGTGTAGATAATAAGTTGATTCAAAGTGGTATGAATTATCTTTTGCCCAACATATTCAGCCAACTTGGCGGTAATAGGATGGGTGAGGTGTTGAGTGGCTATAAGCATTTCTAATATTTTAAAAAATGACGCTAGTGCGAATAACAATTAAAGACGAAAATATCACACTGCCAGGAGAATAATGATGTCAATGAAAATAGAAGATATTGAAGGTATTGGTCCCAAGTTTGGCGAATTATTGCGTAACCAGGGCATAAGCAATCCTAATAAATTACTTGACCAGGGTTGTACTACGAAAGGGCGTAAGACGCTGGCAGAGAAAACGGGTATCGACGATTCGCGAATCCTTAAATGGGTAAACCTGTGTGATCTTTGTCGTATCTCGGGTATTTCTACCCAGTATTCGGAATTACTGGAAGCGGCCGGTGTAGATACCGTCAAGGAACTGAGAAATCGAAATGCGGAAAACCTCGCAGATAAGGTCAAGGAAATTAATGCTGCAAAGAAATTGGTTAGGCAGACTCCGAGCCTGAAAAGTATTCAGTCCTGGGTAGAGCAGGCCAAGAGTCTGGATCCGAAGGTGAGTTATTAGTTACAGAGTATTCAGTTTTGTTGCAGTATTTATTAAAGATTGATGTAAATCAGCTATAATTAAGAATTAAGCTGACTATTATGGGCGCTGCCGAATTGATAGTTGGTATTAAACTATAAAAAGCTAATCGGAGAGTTAAAAATGAAAACGAATATGATTTTATCCTTAAGCATGATTGCCGTCCTGTCTGCTGCATGTAGTAAGTCTGACGATGATGCGGCGAAGAGTGCGGCTGAGTCGATGGTTGATAAGGCTTCCAATGTCGTTACTGAGATGAAAGACAGCACGGCCAAGACAGCTGAAAATGTCATGGAAGAGGGTAAAGAGCTTATTGAAGAAGGTACCGAAAAAGCCAAGTCTGCAGCCGAGGAAGCATCGTCTTTCGTTAAGAAAGGCAGCACCACGGTTATGGAGAAAGTTGAAGAAACAACAGAAGGCGTGGTTGAAAAAGCAAAAGAAGGTGTATCAGATGCCGTCGATACTGTGAAAGAAAAAGCCGCAGATATGATGCCAACTACAACGCCTGAAAGCGTAGTCCCTGAAACTGCCCCTGCGGGATCAACCTCAGCGGTAGACACAGTAAAGGAAAAAGCCGGAAGTATGCTGGCTGATTCATCTGCTGGTGCAGCCGTAACAGGTGCGGCTAGCACGAGCGCCGAGGCACCAGCGGTGGATCTGGAAGCCGGCAAGGCGGTCTATTCCAGCAAGTGCACTGTCTGTCATGCCTCGGGTGCTGCAGGTGCACCAAAGCTGGACGATAGCAGCTGGGGTGAGCGTAAGGCACAAGGTATGGATGTAATGGTTGACCATGCGGTCAAGGGTTACCAGGGTTCTAAGGGCTATATGCCTGCGAAGGGCGGTTTTGCGGCACTGTCAGATGACGAAGTTAAGGCGGCCGTCGCATACATGGTATCAGCAACAAAGTAGTAGTTTTTAAAAGCGGCTGAATTTGCAACGTCAGCTATTAGTGATCTATTAAATTAAAAGGTGAGTCAAATGAAAAACAATCTATTTACTGTTAAAAAGCTGGCCCTGCCAGTAATGATATCAGCATTGGTCATGAGTGGCTGTAGTACTATGCAACAGAACAAGACGGCCAGTACCAGCGCAACCACTAGTACGGCTGCCAAGACCGACATGCTGATTGGTGAGCGAGATCAGAAGATCTCTTCTCTGGAATCAAGCTTGCAGGAAGAAAGGGCTGCGCGCAGCCGTCTTGAGCAGGAGCGTGAGTCCATGTCAATGGCTGCATCACATCAATCCAGCGCCCCTACAGGCATTGGTTCCGAATTGTTGCCACCTAATGCCAAGGCCGGTGAATGTTATGCACGCGTATTCTCTCCAGCAAAATACAAGACAGAAACAATGACCGTACTGAAAAAGGACGCTTCCGAGCGTTTACAAGTCATCCCTGCACGTTATGAAATGGGGACTGAGCGTGTCTTGGTCAAGGAAGCATCTGAGCGTATCCAGGTTGTTCCTGCCACTTATGCTTGGGTTACCGAAAAAGTGCTGGTGTCTCCTGCCAGTGAGCGTATCGAAGCTATAGCACCTGTTTACAAGACTGAATATGAGAAGATCCTTGATAAGCCTGAGCATACCGTGTGGAAGAAAGGTTCTGGCCCTATTACCAAGATCGATTCAGCTACGGGCGACATCATGTGTCTGGTTACCGTGCCTGCAACCTATAAGACTGTTGCCAAGCGCGTTCTGGTCAACAAGGCTACTACCAAGACCATCACAATTCCTGCTCAGTATAAAACAGTCAAGAAACGTGTCGTGAAAACACCTGCGACTACTCGATCTATTCCTGTACCGGCTGAGTACAAAACCATCAAGGCTCGCAAACTGGTAGAACCTGCCAAGACTACTGCTATTCCAGTCAAGGCTGAATACACGACTATCACCAAGCGCATCAAGGTCTCTGATGAGAAGATGCAATGGGCACCGGTTCTGTGTAAGACCAACATGAATCAACAGGTTGGACTGCGTGTACAGAAATCCCTGAAGGCTGCCGGTTATAACCCAGGCCCTCTGGATGGCGTTATCGGTTCACAGACCCTGTCAGCAACTAAGGCCTACCAACGTGCCAAGGGGCTGAGCACAGGTGGACTGACCATGGAAACACTGAGTTCTTTAGGTGTTAAATTGGCTAACTAAGTCCATTTAGAAGTACTTCTCCAGTAGCAATTGGGAGGGATAGGTCGCAGACTTACCCTCCCTTTTTTATTGTCTTGAATTTCCCCCTACGAACAACAGAAAACATAAATAACAATAAAAACAATAATATAAGGATATTTTCTCAGTTTAAATCTATATTTACTAGATGCGCAGGCTATGTCATTCGTGCTAATTGTGAACTGATTGTTAAAGCCAGCGCCGTCATCAGCCGATCTCCATAGTAAGTACCAATACGTAGATGAAAAATATATATACGTAATAATATTGAGGTATTTAGTATGAGCTTTATAACTGACATCAGACGATTATCGCTAGCGCCTGCTTTATGGATGGCGTTGATGATGCCGGTCTGTATCCAGGCGAAGCCAGTAGCATCGCCGGAACAAGGATTTATTTTGGGTTGGCAGGCCTATGATCAGGGTCGCTTTGCTGAGGCCCTGAAAATCTGGCTACCACTGGCCGAGCAAGGCAATGCAGATGCACAGATTAACCTCGGTATTATGTATGACTATGGCAACGGTGTTGAAGTCAATACTGAAATCGCAGCAGCCTGGTATCTGCGTGCGGCCAAACTAGGTCATGTCTCCGCCCAGTTCAATCTCGGCCAAATGTATCTGCAAGGCAGAGGTGTAAAGCAGAATACCAACCAGGGCATACATTGGCTTCAGCAGTCAGCGCAACAGGGCCTGGCGATAGCACAATATAATCTTGGCGTATTGTATGCTGAAGGTAAACGCATACCGATTCAATATAACGATGCCGTCAAATGGTTCTATCAGGCCGGGCTGTCATTTATGGAAGAAGGCAACCTGGAAAAATCGCGTGAATCACTGCAGGCGATCAAGCAAATATCACCGGAACATTCGCGCGCAGTGGAACTGCAAACCAAACTGACTACTTTCACACCACAGGCAGAAAGTGAACTGCCTACCGACGTCTTTGCCAACAAGTCATCCGGGACCGCATGGCCAGTGGCGAATGGCTATGCTGTGACCAATAATCATGTGGTTGCCGGCAGTACCGAAGTCACCTTGATCAATACCGATGGTGACAGTATCCATGCACAGGTCGTGTTACGCGACGAGCAAAATGATCTCGCCTTGTTGTCAGTCACTGAATTGAATAAGCTGCCACCGGCGTTACCCTTATCGGGAAATCATGCGCGCTTGGGTGCCAGTGTATTTACGATTGGCTATCCACGCATAGACATTATGGGCAAAACGCCGAAATTGACGGATGGTATTATCAGTTCGGTGCGCGGCTTGCGTGGTAATAAAGAGAATTATCAGATATCGGTGCCGGTGCAGCCCGGTAATAGTGGTGGCCCTTTACTGAATATGAAGGGTGAAGTTGTAGGCATCGTCACCTCAATGCTGGGTACGACCAATGACAGTACCGGCGCTACTACATTATTAGCCAATATCAGTTATGCCCTGAAGGTGGATGTGCTTAAAGCACTGATAAGCAAATTACCGCAACGTGAACAATCGCTGATAGAGCTCTCCAATCAAAATGACAATCTTGAAGGTCTGGCTGCGCGTATTCAGAAGTCAGTGATGATTGTGCTGGCGGAAAGCAATTAACGGCGAGCAGAAGAGCCATCATAAGGCGGCCGCGTTGTTATATGTGAAGCTTGTTGTGCCCTGGTTTCCTTGCGCGTGATGAAAAACCCTCTCCATTACTTTATCAGGTAGTTACTGTCTTATTTGTAAACAAGTCTTAATCCTTGTACGGCTACCACTCAGCTTATATTTGCTCTAAATGAATTGTAAAATGCATGTGAATTCTATGCCTGCTTTATAGCCTGTGTAGTCGGTTATATCTATAATGCGCTGACACTTACGATAGCCAAAGGCTGTTTACGGTAATAAAATGGAGCGTGTTCAGATGAATTTACATTATAAAAGCATTCCTTCCTCCCTCATTCTTATCCTGATGTTGATCGTTAATTTTTCACCGTTGAATGTACTGGCGGAAACGGTCAATATTAACAAGGCCAATACCGAGGCACTGCAACAGAATTTATCTGGCATTGGTCCGGTAAAGGCCAAGGCCATTGTTGATTATCGAAAAAAACATGGTGCATTTAAAAGCGCGAAAGAGTTACAAAATGTACCCGGTATTGGTGAAGAGCTGTATAAGCGCAACAGGAACAACCTGTCAACAACAAAGGGTCTGACCAGGGCTACGGCCAGAAGCAGTGAGCGCTCGGCGCTGAACGATGAAAACAAGACTTCGCCTGTAGACAGAAAAAAAGACAAGGCCAGTAAAAAGAGCAAGAAGTCAGAGAAAACCTCGAAAGAAAAACAAGGTAAAGTAAAAAAGGAAAAATCGAAAAAGTCCAAGAAAAAGGACACTAAAAAGAAGAGCAAGAAATCAGACAAAGACAGTAAAGAGAAAAAGGCCAAGAAATCTAAAAAAGATAGTAAGAAGAAAAAGTCAAAAAAAGATAAGTCGAAAAAGGATAGTAAAAAGAAAAAATCTGGTAAATCCAAGAAAGATAAAAAATAAATTGACAGTAAGCAGAAAACGGCCCTTCAGGGCCGTTTTTGTTTATTGAGATTAGCGTGTTATTTCTTCTTGTTTCTTGGCTTGTTTTTCGCGCCTGTGGTCTTGCTTTTATGTCGCGGTTTTTTAACCTTGCCTGTTTTAGCGGATATTCTTTGTTTGCCCGCAGGTTTTCCCTTGTTGGCAGGCTTTCGTTTTTGCTCGGATTCCGTCGATATTCTTAAGGCCTGACCGGCGACGCGGGTTTTTTGCAGGTCCTTGAATATTTCGCGCGGCATGCCCTCGGGTAGATCGACGGTGCTGTAGTCATCATGAATAGTGATGCGGCCAATGTACTGGCTATCCAGTCCGGCTTCGTTGGCAATGGCGCCAACGATATTACCTGGCTGGACTTTGTGTGCATGACCAACCTCGATGCGATATCGTAGCATTCCTTCTTCAGGTTCAGACGCAGCGCGGGGTGCAGACGTGGAGCGGGGTTTATTCGATGTCTTTGTTTTTTCAAAGTGGCTATCTTTGCGCTTACTTTCTCTTTCTGGCCTGCTCTCCAGTAACAGCGGGGAGTCACCTTGTGCCATCTTTGCCAGTGCTGCGGCAATTTCCAGCGCGGGCACATCATGTTCATGCTGGTATTGCTCCAACAGACGCTGATAGAACTCAAGCCCTTCCTCGGCCAGCACATCACTAATACGCTGGTTGAAACGCGCAATGCGTTTGTCGTTGATGAGCTCGGTGGAAGGCATCTCCATCTGTGCGATTTTCTGACTGGTTGCCTTCTCAATCGCGCGTAACAGGCGTTGTTCTCGAGGTGCCACAAACAGGATGGCTTCACCGCTGCGGCCGGCACGACCGGTGCGGCCGATGCGATGGACATAGGACTCTGTGTCATGCGGGATATCGTAATTGATAACATGACTGATTCTATCGACATCCAGTCCTCGGGCAGCGACATCGGTGGCGACGACAATATCCAATTTACCGGATTTGAATTTATTGATGGTCATTTCACGTTGTTTCTGTGCAATGTCGCCGTTCAGCGCGGCACTGGCATAGCCACGTGCCTCAAGTTTTTCCGCCAGTTCGACCGTCGCAGTCTTGGTGCGTACAAAAATAATCACCGCATCAAAGTGTTCGCTTTCGAGTATGCGTGTCAGTGCGTCCAGTTTATGCAGGCGGTTGACCAGCCAGAAGCGCTGGTTGATGGTCGAGGCAGTCGTGGTACGTTCTTTGACAATGACTTCGACCGGATTTTTCAAATGTTTTTTTGCGATTTTCTTGATCACCGCCGGCATGGTGGCGGAAAATAGTGCGATCTGGCGCTGCTCAGGTGTTTGCTCGAGAATCCACTCAACGTCATCGATAAAGCCCATACGTAGCATTTCATCGGCTTCGTCCAGCACCAGGGTTTTCAGATTGCCCAGCTTGAGCGTGCCCTTACGCATATGGTCCATGACCCGGCCGGGCGTGCCCACGACCACATGCACACCGCGCTTTAGTGCGCGGATTTGGCCGCTATAGTCTTGTCCGCCATAAACCGGCAGGACATGAAAGCCCTTCAGGTGTGTGGCATAGCGATGGAAGGCCTCGGCCACCTGGATGGCGAGCTCGCGCGTCGGTGCCAGTACCAATACCTGTGGTTGTTTCTGCTTGATGTCTATACGCGCCAATATCGGTAATGCAAAGGCAGCGGTCTTACCGGTTCCTGTTTGCGCCTGCCCCAGTACATCTTTGTTGGCCAGTACATGTGGGATCATCTGGGCCTGGATCGGGGAGGGTGTTTCGTAGCCTACGTCGGCAAGTGCCTTGAGCACCGGTTTGCCTAGATCTAAATCTGAAAACGTGGGCGATACTGATGTATCTGCAGTCATTTATGAATACCTGTGGGTGGGTTGGGGAGATGACCCCTGAAAAACGATCGAGAGACTATTCTCTGGAAGAGGCATTATAATGGTTTTTCAGTTAATTATCATGTTAAATTAGCCTATTTTTAACTATTTTAACGTGGAGATATCATGCAGATATGGGTCGATGCCGATGCCTGCCCCAAGGTCATCAAGGAAATCCTGTTTCGGGCCGCTGAGCGCGCCGGGGTGATGACGACCCTGGTGGCCAATCAGCCATTGCATACACCGCCTTCCAGGTTCATCAAGTCGATCAGGGTGTCTGCGGGTTTTGATGTCGCCGATAATGAAATTGTACAGCGGCTGTCGGCAGGTGATCTGGTGATTACGGCGGATATACCGCTGGCCTCAGAGGTCATTGAGAAGCAGGCGCATGCATTGAATCCCCGTGGTGAATTTTATAGTGAGGACAATATCAAGCAACGTCTGGGTATGCGCGATTTCATGGAAGAACTGCGCGGTTCTGGCGTCGTCACCGGCGGGCCGGCGAGTTTAAGCCAGCGTGACCGCATGAATTTTGCCAATGAGCTGGATCGTTTTCTGACCAAACATGCCAACACCAGGAAATAATAATGGAATTGAATCCGGACGATATACTTCAATACTGGTTTTCTGAGCCCATGAGTGGCCATTGGTTTAACTCCACGGCAGCAATCGATGCGGAGATAGGCCGACGTTTCGAACCTGCTTGGCAGCTGGCCTTGGCTGGTAAGCTGGATAGCTGGCTGGACTCGGCCAAAGGTTGCCTGGCATTGATTATTATCTTCGATCAATTTCCGCTGAATATGTATCGTGGGCAGGCCAACAGTTTCTCTACCGAAGCCAGGGCCATTGCCGTGGCCAGGCAAGCGATACAATCAGGTTTTGACAGAGAATTACAAGGTCAACAGTTAGTATTTATGTATATGCCTTTCATGCATAGTGAAAATCTTCAGGATCAGGATTATGCAGTTGAATTATATCGGGCTGCCGGCCTCGATGAAAACGTCAAATTTGCATTGCATCATCGATCCATTGTCGAACGATTTGGTCGTTTTCCACACCGTAATGTGATTCTTGGCCGCGACAGTAGTGAAGCCGAGCAAGCCTATATGAATTCGGACGAGGCCTTTAAGGGATGAGGTATGGCTGAAAAAACCTTATTCTCGATAATCGAATCGCCCGCTCATCCGGATTTTTCGGCTTTGTACAAACAGCTGGGTATTCGCGACATCAGGCTGAATTCGATCAGAAAGGCCAATGCCGAACTGAAGAAACAGATCCCCGATATTGTGGTCGCTGAATTTATCTATGGTTATGGTAGTAATTACAGTGGCGTGCATATCAGTAATCTTGATGTGTTTCTGGTGACGCTGCTGAAATACAAGGCCACGGCACGAGTCATTGTCATGGTGGATAAGTCCGAACGTCAGTATGTGGACAAGCTCAATGAGATCTATCCAATTGCTGCGGTATTGCAGCAACCCGTGCAGCGTGCACAAATGCAGGCCCTGCTTACAGAGAACTCGATGGAGTGAATGTAGGGTTAACTCGGTGAGCCACCAGTCTACACCGCTTTGCGCGCGCGCTTCAGTAGAACATAGATTGCACCCGTGCCGCCATGCTGGGGCAGGGTCGAGGTAAAGGCGAGCACTTCCTTGCGTTGTCTTAACCAGCGGTTGACCATATTTTTAAGCACCGGCCCCTTGTGTCTGGAACTGAGTCCCTTACCATGGATGATACGCACGCAGCGAAGGTCCTCGCGTCTGCAGAGTTCCAGGAATTCACTGATAGCGCGTCGGGCTGCTTCCACATTGAGCCCGTGCAGGTCCAGTTCCGCATCGAGGCGATATTGCCCGCGTTTTAATTTACGTATCAGTTTTGACTGAATGCCGTCACGGGCAAAGTACAATTCCTCACCGGTTTCAACATCCGCTGCCTCGTAATCATCCGACATCATGTCCTGGGTGACACGTTGTTCACTGATTTCGGTCTGTCTCGGGATCGCTTTTGGGCGTTTTTTATAGGGTTTGATTCGGTCGTGCTGCAGCGGGCGCACGTCACCGATGGCCTGCCGGAAAAGCTCGCGATCTGTTTGTTCTGTGCCGTTTTTAGGTTTCATGATGGTATTTCAACATATGTCAATGGCTTAGAATAGCATGGGGGCTGATCTATATTTTGAGTGCAGGCGCGAATCAAGTATAGTACCCCTTAGCAATTGAATTATTATACAGAACAATTATATACCTACACAGGCCGGGGCCTGAATGACAGATATGAATATACTGGTCAGTAACGACGACGGCTATCAGGCGCAAGGGATACGGGCACTGGCAGCAGGACTAAAAGAAATAGCCGAGATATCCGTGGTGGCACCCGATCGCAATCGCAGTGGGGCCAGCAATTCATTGACCCTGGACAATCCTGTACGCGCTTTTCAAGCCGATAATGGCTTTATTGGTGTCGATGGCACACCTACAGATTGCGTGCATCTGGCGATAACCGGGCTGCTTGATGAGGAGCCGGACATGGTGGTGTCGGGCATCAATCATGGTGCCAATATGGGCGACGATGTGCTCTATTCCGGTACGGTCGCCGCGGCCATGGAGGGGCGCTTCCTTGGCTTGCCGGCGATCGCCGTGTCCCTGGTCTGTGATCAAAAACCGCGCCATTTCGATACTGCTGCGCGCGTGATTGTTGAGCTGATACAACACATGAAGATGCAACCATTGGCGCCTGATACGATTTTGAACGTCAATGTCCCCGATTTGCCCTATGATAGCCTGACCGGTATGGAAGTGACCCGTCTGGGCCACCGGCACAAGTCGGAACCGGTCATCGAGATGTCCGATCCCCGGGGTCGGTCCGTGTATTGGGTTGGCCCCTGTGGAGCAGAGGCCGATGCCGGTGAAGGCACCGATTTTAATGCCATTAGAGCAGCCCGGGTTTCGATTACGCCGATCCATACCGATCTGACCCGGTTCTCTGCACTGGATGACACCCGCGCCTGGTTGGAAGCGAATAAATGATTACTGAATCCATGATCCGCGGTATTGGCATGACCTCACAAAGGACGCGTGAGCGTTTGGTCAGACGCTTGGCTGAAAAGGGCATTCGTGACAAACGCGTACTCGACGTCATCAAAAACACCCCGCGCCACCTGTTTGTCGACGAGGCCCTGGCCAGTCGCGCCTATGAGGATACGGCCTTACCGATAGGACATGGGCAGACGATCTCGCAGCCTTATATTGTTGCGCGTATGACCGAGTTGCTGCTGGCAGAAAAGACGCCCGATAGAGTGCTTGAAGTTGGTACCGGCTGTGGTTATCAATCAGCAATATTGTCGCAATTGGTGAACGAGGTATTCTCAGTAGAACGGATTGATCTGCTGCTGCAGCAAACCCGTCGCCGCATGCGATCATTGAAATTAAGCAATGTCCGCTTCAAGCATAGTGATGGTTCCTGGGGTTGGGAGTCCAAAGCGCCCTATGACGGTATTATTGTGACCGCTGCTCCCAGCGAAGTCCCGGAGGCCTTACTCAAGCAACTGGCGCCGGGGGGCAGGTTGGTGATCCCGGTTGGCCAACAGGGTGATGCACAACAACTTGCCGTGATCGACCGTACTCCTGAAGGTTATGTGCAGGAGATGTTTGAGTCGGTCAGTTTTGTGCCGTTAGTAAACGGAGAAGTGTGATGAAGATTTTCTCCGCCTTGTATGAGAAGGTCATGGCCTGGTCGCAGCACCGTTTTGCACCGCGCTATCTGGCTGGCCTGAGCTTTGCCGAGAGTTCGTTTTTTCCGATTCCTCCTGATGTCATGCTGGCACCGATGTCCTTGGCGCAACCGCGACGCGCATGGTTTTTTGCGGGTCTGACCACCATTGCATCTGTCATGGGTGGCATCGCCGGTTATCTGATCGGATTGTATTTTTTCGATGTGCTTGAACCTTATCTGCATCAATGGGGTTACTGGGAAAAGTTTTTACATGTACGCAGCTGGTTTGATGAATGGGGTTTTTGGGCTATTCTGATTGCCGGTTTTTCACCTATCCCCTATAAGCTCTTCACGATCTCGGCTGGTGTTATCGCGATGCCATTTATCCCATTCGTGCTGGCCTCGATCGTCGGTCGTGGGTCGCGTTTTTATCTGGTCTCGGGACTGATGGTCTGGGGTGGTGAAGCGATGGAGAAAAAGTTACGCCAGTATATTGATCGCCTGGGTTGGCTGGTGCTTATTTTATTGCTGGCAGCGTACCTGATTTTTCGTTAGGAATGACGTTCGTACGCGGGTTCATATTAGTCCTGACCTTTGCACTGCTAGGGGCCTGTGGCAGTCACTATGCGGCCCCTATTGCCGATCGCTCAAAGTCACATTCGGGATATCACCGGGTGTCGGCCGGTGAGACCGTCTATTCCATCGCCTGGCGCTATGGCCTTGATTATCGCGATGTTGCCCGATGGAACAGGGTGTCCAAATCCTATTCTATTTACCCTGGCCAGCGTCTGCGACTGAAGCCCCCACTAAAGAAAAAGGCGCAGGCAAAGGCCGCCACGCGCACGCGCACAAAAACCACCCGGCAATCGACCGTTAAAACCCCTTCGTCAAAAAACAAGAACAGGTCCGTAGTGCTGAAAAAGAAACCGAAGAGCGCAACTTATAGCTTGCGTCATTGGTCGTGGCCGGCACGTGGCAAGCTTATTCGTGGTTTCTCTAGTACCGACTCGGGGAAAAAAGGAATAGGCATCGCTGGTCGTGCCGGGCAAGCCGTGGTGGCAGCGGCGCCGGGTAAGGTAGTTTATAGTGGAAACGGCCTATTGCGTTATGGAAAACTAATCATCATTAAACATAACAATACATATTTTAGTGCCTATGCACATAATCGGCGTCTGCTGACAAAAGAAGGTGTGCAGGTCAAGCGCGGACAGAAAATTGCAGAAATGGGGCGTAGTGGCACCGATCGAACAATGTTGCATTTTGAAATACGTAAGGATGGCAAGCCGGTCAATCCATTGAAATATCTGCCGAAATAGTCAACCATGTCATGTCTGACAGGTGACGGATATACACTTTGAAAATTTTATCGGATTTATGACTATAAACGTATAGTATTTGCAAATCGGAATGGTAAGATAACAGGCAACCCCTGAAAATATATAACAATAAAATGACCAGGCAGGACATGGAAAGTTTGACGTATCCCGGGCAACCATAGGTAGTTAAATGCCAAGAAAGAGCAAAGACGCGCCTTCTGACAAGGCCAGTAATAAAAGCAAACAGGAAGAGATTGATGCAGTGGTTGAGGATGATGCATTGATGGATATGGATGTTGATGAGGACAATGTCGAGGTCGACGTGTCAAAGGAAACCCCTGATGCAATAGCTGCCGACGATAAAATTCCCGAGAAAAAAGCAACCAGACGCACCAGAGAATTTTCTGATGGCCAGATGGATGCGACACGGCTTTACCTGAATGAAATCGGATTTTCCCCACTGCTGACTGCGGAAGAAGAGGTATATTATTCCCGCCTGGCGCAAAAGGGCGAAGAAAGCGGTCGTACGCGCATGATCGAAAGTAATCTGCGCCTGGTGGTTAAAATAGCGCGCCGCTATATGAACCGTGGTCTTGCCCTGCTGGATCTGATCGAAGAGGGCAACCTCGGTTTGATTCGCGCGGTTGAAAAATTCGATCCGGAGCGTGGTTTTCGTTTTTCTACCTATGCCACCTGGTGGATCCGGCAAACGATTGAACGCGCAATCATGAACCAGACGCGCACCATTCGCCTGCCTATTCATATCGTCAAGGAAATTAATCTGTATCTACGCGCAACGCGTAAACTCACTCAGGATCTGGAACGCGAGCCTAGCGCAGAAGAAGTCGCCACACTGCTGGATAAGCCAATTAGTGAAGTAAAACGCATGCTCGGTCTGAATGAGCGGGTTACCTCGGTGGATACACCGATTGGTGATGATGAAGATCGCATGTTGTTGGATGCCATTCCGGATGAAAGTAATCCCGATCCGTCGACGGTGCTTCAGGAGGAAAGCATTAATCGCAGTCTGGATACCTGGCTGGAGCGTCTTAACGATAAACAGCGTGAAGTGGTTGAACGCCGTTTCGGGCTGCATGGCTATGAACGTTCAACCCTGGAAGAAGTTGGTAAGGAGATCGGCGTGACTCGTGAACGCGTCAGACAAATTCAAATGGATGCCCTCAAGCGTTTACGTGAGATCATGGAAAGCGAAGGCTTCTCCGAAGATATACTGTTTAAATAGGTTGTTATGATAAAGCTGCAAGCTATCATTATTTCGTTTGTCTTAATGCTGGGCGGTTGTGCCTCGGAGGATGTGTTGACCAAGGCCGAGATCGAGAAACAAAGCGCGGCAGATTATCAGGTGGCCTCGTTGTTGTTTGAAAATGACCTGTCGTCGAATGCGTCCTATAAAGTCAGCAAGAATGGCTTTGTCAATATTGTGTTTGATAAATCTGTGGTTTTTTCACGTTACGACGCCATAGTGCAAGCACTAAGAGCTAATGGGTCTATTAATGGCGTACGCGCTGAACAGGAAGGAGTAGAGGTCTGCCCTCTTCGCTAGGCTTGGCTGTTCTCCGAATTCCTATCTATCTTTCTACTGGTGTTGAGTAACTTGGCATATTTTAACAAGTAGCTAGTGGCGAGTAGCCAGGAAAAGATGGTCTGTTAATGCTTCATTCTCACTGCTAGCCACTAGGAATAATGTGGGAGCGAGCCTTGCTCGCGAATTGTTTGAAATCGCGAGCAAGGCTCGCTCCCACAGAGACAATATCAAGCTCAATGATGTGTTCGTATAATATTAATCCTAGCTACTAGACCCTAGCTACTCGCCACTGATTATAAGCGCAGCCGCAATATTCCGGTCTTCGGCAGCGAGCACATTATAGGTGCGACAGGCCGAGCCGGTATCCATGACTTCAAAGCCGATACCCTGTTGCATGGCCAGGGCCATGAGGGAAGGGTGCGGGAAACTCTGGGATGTGCCGGTTCCCAACAGGATGATCTCGGGTTTTAGGCTGATCAGGTATTCAATATGCGCGGCGTCGATATGTTCGACATGTCTTGGTTCCCAGTTATCCAGTAAGCGTTCCGGGCTAACGACTACACTACCGGTGTAGCGTTGATTGTTGATGGTTATCGCATCTGCGTCATAGGCAGTGATCGAATATTTGGCAGTGCTGTAATCTAGGCTCAGTTTCATGGGCAAAAGCTAACCGAAAATAGTAATTTCTTCAAGGAACGCTCGAATATGGGTGCAAATACCTTATAATGGTCGCTAACAACAATTGACAGCATTTCCTAATATGCGTAATGTTCGATGTTTATTTAACCGTATGATTGTTATCAGGTTCCCGTATTAATGGACGAATTTCCAAGAATCAAGCGTTTGCCGCCCTATGTCTTTAACATTGTTAATGAATTGAAGGCCAAGGCACGCGCGCGTGGTGAGGATATCATTGATTTCGGCATGGGAAATCCCGACCAGCCGACGCCTAAGCATATAGTCGACAAACTGGTCGAGGCTGCACAGCGAGACGACACACACCGTTATTCGATGTCCAAGGGTATACCGCGTCTGCGTCGGGCGATCTGCAACTGGTACAAGCAAAAATACACAGTAGAACTGGATCAGGAAACCGAGACGATTGTCACGATCGGTTCCAAAGAAGGCCTGGCCCATCTGGCGCTGGCGACCGTCGGCCCGGGTGATGCCATACTGGTGCCCAGTCCGGCCTACCCGATCCATCCGTATGGTTTTGTCATCGCCGGCGCCGATATACGTCATGTGCCCTTGGTACCCGGAGTGGATTTTTTTGCCGAACTGGAAAAGGCGATAAAGGATTCCTGGCCAAAACCGAAAATGTTGGTGCTGAATTTCCCCGGCAACCCGACTACCCAGTGCGTTGACCTGGAATTTTTTGAACGCGTTGTAGAGATTGCACTGGAACACCAGATTTGGGTTATCCATGATCTTGCCTATGCAGAGATCGTCTTTGATGGCTACAAGGCGCCATCGATCCTGCAAGTACCACGGGCCAAGGAAATTGCGGTTGAGAGTTATTCCTTGTCAAAAACTTATAATATGCCAGGCTGGCGGGTCGGCTTTATGTGCGGTAACCCGACCTTGATCGCGGCACTGGCACGGATGAAATCCTATCTGGATTACGGCACCTTTACGCCTATCCAGATTGCGGCTATTGCTGCACTCGAAGGACCGCAGGACTGCGTCAAGGAAATATCGGATATGTATCAATCCCGTCGCGATGTGCTGTGCAATGGGCTCAATGCCATTGGCTGGCATGTCGAACCCCCAAAGGCGACGATGTTTGTCTGGGCACCCATACCTGAGCCCTATCGTCATCTTGGCTCATTGGAATTTTCAAAAAAATTACTCGAAGATGCCAAGGTCGCTGTTTCCCCTGGTGTTGGTTTTGGCGACTATGGCGATGACCACGTACGTTTTGGATTAATAGAAAATGAACACCGGACCCGGCAGGCAATCCGCGGGATCCGTAATATGTTTCGCAAAGATAATATCCTTGATATTGCAGTAGGAGAACAGAATTGAATCCGGTAAATGTTGGACTGATGGGGCTGGGCACCGTCGGTGGTGGTACCTTTAATGTACTGGCACGCAATGCCACTGAAATAACTCGTCGTGTTGGCCGCGAGATCAACGTCACCCATGTGGCCGCGCGTGACTATAATCCTGACACCCTCAACAGCCTTGAAGGCGTTACTATTACTGATGATGCCTTCCAGGTGGTCAATGACCCGGATGTGGATATTGTCGTCGAATTGATTGGTGGCTATGAGCCGGCACGCGAACTGGTGTTACAGGCGATCAACAATGGCAAACATGTGGTCACGGCCAACAAGGCCCTGATTGCGATGCACGGTAATGAGATTTTTGCGGCCGCGCATGAAAAGGGTGTCATGGTGGCCTTTGAGGCGGCTGTTGCCGGCGGTATACCTATTATAAAAGCCATCCGTGAAGGATTGTCTGCGAACCAGATCGAATGGATAGCCGGTATCATTAATGGTACTGGTAACTTCATCCTGACCGAGATGCGTGACAAGGGACGGGATTTCGCTGATGTGTTGAAAGAAGCACAGGAGCTTGGTTATGCCGAGGCGGATCCAACCTTTGATGTTGAAGGTATTGATGCCGCGCATAAACTGGCCATCCTCGGTTCAATCGCCTTTGGTATTCCTTTGCAATTCGACAGGGTCTTTACCGAAGGCATTAGTCGCATCACCCGTGAAGACGTTAATTATGCCGAAGAGCTGGGCTATCGTATCAAGCACCTCGGTGTTACCCGTCGCGTCGACAAGGGTATCGAGATGCGCGTGCATCCGACCCTGATTCCGGAGCGGCGCCTGATCGCCAATGTCGATGGCGTTATGAATGCAGTACTGGTTCAGGGTGATGCGGTAGGGCCGACCTTGTACTATGGCGCCGGTGCCGGCGCCGAGCCTACCGCTTCAGCGGTGGTAGCCGACATCGTGGATGTCGCCCGTGTGTTGACCGTGGACCCGGAAAACCGCGTACCCCATCTGGCCTTCCAGACAGATGCGATGACCGATACCCAGGTACTCGGTATGGAAGACGTCGAAACCGCTTATTATCTGCGCCTGAAAGCCTCGGACCAGCCAGGTGTTCTGGCCGATGTGACCCGCATACTCGGTGACCAGCAAATCAGTATCGAGGCCATCATCCAGAAGGAACCACCGCAAGGTGCAAGCGATGTGCCGATCATCCTGTTGACGCATAAGGTCAACGAACGCAGTATGAATGATGCGATTACCCAGATCGAGTCCTTGCCGGCCATCAC
>CAMYJO010000002.1:134512-296759 GCA_947258755.1 uncultured Gammaproteobacteria bacterium | reverse complement strand
CGACTGTGCATCACCGGCACCGCGAATCTTCTCTGCATTCTGCATGGCAGTGGCCAGTAGCTCTGTGCGTGCACGATCCGCCTTGGCGCGAATAATCAATGATGCCTTCTGCCCCATGGCACGATGTTCTTTTGCAATACGCTCGCGCTCTACGCGCATGCGCTGGAACACGGACTCACGTACATTCGGTGGTAATTCGATCTGTTTGATACGTACATCGATGATCTCGATACCAAACTTTCCGACCTTTTCATCGACGTCCTTACCAACCTTTAGCATGATCTCTGCACGTTCTCCGGACACCACTTCTCTTATCGTACGATTACCAAATTCGGCCTGCAGACCATCCTTGACGGTTTGCGCCATACGCGACATTGCATCAAACTCACGACCACCAAAGGTACGGTAGTAGTCTTCTACCCCGGATATGCGCCATTTGACAAAATAATCAACCAGCACATTTTTCTTTTCACCGGTCAGGATCAGTTCCGGGCGAGAGTCCAGCGTCAGGATACGACTATCAAACTTTTGTACATTCTGAAAAAAAGGAACCTTGAAATGCAAACCAGGTTCGAAATCTTTTTCAACAATCTGCCCAAGCTGTAATAGTATCGCCTTTTCCCGCTGGTCGACGATGAATGTTGACAAGTAAATCAATATCGCGGCAGCGCCCATGACAATCATGGTGATGGTGTTACCTTTAGTCATTATCGCCCCTCCCTTTCACGTACTGAATCAAGTCGCCGGGATTCCGTACTGCTATCGAGCGAGCTGTGCTCCGGCATGAATCCACTCGATGTACCAGTATTCTGCGATGATCGAGACTGTTGAACTATACGATCCAATGGCAAGTACATTATGTTATTTCCATTATTGATTTTCACCATTACCTTGGTGGAATTCGACAATACCTCTTCCATGGTCTCGATATACAGACGCTTGCGGGTAATTTCAGGCGCCTTGACATACTCGGCCAGTGTTTGCTGGAAGCGACTGGACTCACCTGTGGCCTTGGCAATCTTTTGTTGCTTGTATGCTTCAGCTTCTTCAATCAGGCGCTGGGCATCACCCTCGGCCTTCGGAATGATGTCACGCTCATAGGCTTCTGCCTGCTTCTTGTAGCGGTCTTCGTCCTCACGCGCCTTGATCGCATCCTCGAATGCGGCCTGCACCTCTTGCGGCGGCTGGGTACTTTTCATATTCACCTTGCGCACCAGGAAACCGGTATTGTAACGATCCAGAATGACCTGAATTTTCTTTTCAGTCTCGAGTACCAGCACTTCACGTCCGCCACTGACACTGAGAATATCGTCCAGCTTCTTCGAACCGACAACTTCCCTGAGCGCACTTTCACTGGCCTCACGTAAGGTTTTTTCCCTGTCCCTGACATTGAACAGGTAATTTTCCGCACTGTTAACCTGGTACTGGACAGCCAGTTCAATTTGCAGCAGGTTCTCATCCTTGGTCAGCATGGTTGCCTTATGGGAGGCTTCACGCAGTTCATCCACATTGATTTTTTCCACAGTCGAGATCGGATATGGGAGATGCCAGTGTGGACCCGGCCCCGTGGTTTCACTATATTCACCAAAACGCAGCTCGACACCGCGCTCTGCAGGAGCGATTATATAAATCCCTGACAATAGCCAGATAATAATAGCGATACCTATTATCAATGGAAATAACATGGGTGAACCGCCGCCACCCCCGTCAACACCAGACGATCCGGAGCCTCCAGATTTTTTACCACCCAGAATGACTTTGAATTTGTCTTGCATTTTTTTCACGATTTCGTCCAGATCTGGTGGCCCGTCCTGGTTGTTTTTGTTACCCCAGGGATCTTTATTATCGCCACCCGGTTCATTCCAGGCCATAGCTGACTCCATTTATAAAATTAAAAACTGCTTAAGATTTACTTATGCGTTTGAGGCTGACATTGTATGGTCGTCAGCACTTTCTAGCAACTCCGAAGATTCCAGTACAAGTTCTACGGAGAATTTCTTCTGTATTCTGGCAAAATCCTGTTTAGAAAGGAGAATATCCAGAAAACACTCACCCGCAGCGCCTGTTTCTTCATTGTTTACTGCACCCATCTGGTACAGAGCGGCTCGAATATTCCCCAGTTCAGGACTTAATACAAGCCTGCCCTGGATATTTTCCTGCAACAGAAAATCAGACAAGGCTTGATGCAGCAGCTCCATACCGCTCATCACGGTCTATTTTGGCCTCGGTATCGGTCAGGTCGATCTTGTTATAGACCCTGATCTGCGGGGTGTCCTCAGCGCCAATCTGTTTCAACACATCGTTGACCTGCTCGATATAGGCATTGCGCTCCGGATCGCTGGCATCAATAACATGCAACAACACATCTGCCTGGGCGGTTTCTTCCAAAGTAGAACGAAATGCCTCAACCAGATCATGTGGCAGATGGCGGATAAAACCAACGGTATCGGCCAGTACACAATGACCAACCCCGGCAAGTTCAAGCTTGCGTAAAGTGGGATCCAGGGTCGCAAACAACTGATCGGCCGCATACACACCCGAGTCGGTCAGTGTATTGAACAACGTGGATTTTCCGGCATTGGTATAGCCTACCAGTGACACCGCCGGGATCATCGCCCGTCGACGCGCACGACTGCCGAGGTTTCGTTGTTCGGTGTATTTCTTCAGGCGCAGTTTAAGTTGCTTGATCCTGGCGCCGATCAAACGTCGGTCAGTTTCCAACTGCGTTTCACCCGGTCCGCGTAGACCGATACCACCTTTCTGTCTTTCCAGATGGGTCCAGCCCCTGACCAGGCGCGTCGACAGGTGTTTAAGCTGGGCCAGTTCCACCTGCAATTTACCTTCAAAGGATCGCGCGCGTTGAGCAAAAATATCGAGTATAAGACCGGTGCGATCGAGCACCCTGCACTTCAGGCGCGCCTCAAGGTTACGTTCCTGAGAGGGAGATAAAGTATGATTAAACAGCACCAGTTCGGCATCCAACTGGGTCACCAGCTCGGCGATCTGATCCACTTTACCCGAACCAATGAAATAACGGGGATCGGCTGTCTGTCGACTACCATCCACGGTGTCAATGACACAGGCACCCGCAGATTGCGCCAACTCCCTGAACTCCTGGAGATGCTCTCTTTGACCTTCAGATTTTAAATCGATGTGGACGAGTATTGCGCGTTCGCCCAGCCGGGGACGATCAAACAAGCTTACCCCCGCCCTTCGGATCTGTATTTAAATCAGGCATTACCACCATCAGATGAACTGTCATCGGCACTGGCAATTTTGACATTACGAGCCGGAACCACGGTCGAGATGGCATGTTTATAAACCATCTGATTAACTGAATTCTTCAGCAAGACGACAAACTGGTCAAACGACTCAATCTGCCCCTGTAATTTGATACCATTAACAAGAAAAATGGACACTGGGATTTTTTCCTTGCGTAATGCATTCAGAAATGGTTCTTGTAAAGATTGCCCCTTAGCCATAACGGCCTCCTGATATTATTATTTGGTTCAAATAGCTTAATTATCATATCCTGCTAAAAGTCCAGGATAAATTATTTAAAAAACAACACGTTAAGTTTCACCACCATGGATGTGTTGCAATAAGCAAATTATAGCACAATTTCATCATTGGCTTTCTACTGTCAGCCTGCCTGACGGATAAGCTTTATTGCCTTATCAAACAAGCGCTTGTCTGTGCATTCCAGCGATTGTGCCGCGACCTCTGAACGTAACCAGGTCAACTGCCGTTTGGCCAGCTGGCGTGTGGCAATGATGGCCTTCTCCACCATACTTTCATAGGTATAGTCACCTGCCAGGTATTTCAAGGCCTGGCGATAACCCACCGAACGCATCGATGGTAAATCGGCATGCAGATCGGCACGTGTATGCAGAGATTCGACCTCGGAAATAAAACCCAGTTCCAACATTTGCTGAAAACGTTGTCGAATACGCTCATGCAGCAGCTGCCGGTCTTCTGGTATCAGCGCCAGTTGCGTGAGCCGATACGGAAACTCATCGTGCTGTTGTCGGGCAAAATGTGCACTGAGGCTTTCTCCGCTGAGCTCATAGACCTCAAGGGCACGCTGGATTCGCTGCGGATCGTTGGGATGTATCCTGCCGGCCGCTTCCGGGTCGATATCAGCGAGGCGCGCGTGCATGGCCTGCCAACCCAGCTCCTGCGCCTGTTGTTCAATACGCTTGCGTACGTTTTCGTCTGCTGACGGCAGGTTGGAAAGCCCCCTGTATAGGGAACGATAATAAAGCATGGTACCACCCACCAGTAAAGGCACCCGACCCGCAGCACTAATGGCCTGCATTTCCCGCAATGCGTCTTCCCTGAAATCGGCAGCCGAATAGCTATCGGCCGGGTCGCGAATATCAATCAGGCGATGTGGGGCCACGGCCAGGGTCGCTGCGTCCGGCTTGGCCGTACCGATATCCATGCCACGATAAACCAGGGCCGAATCGACACTGATTATTTCGCAGTCTAGCTCCTGCACAAGCTTGACGGCAAGGTCTGTTTTACCGGACGCAGTTGGCCCCATCAGAAATATAGCAGCGGGTTTTTGGTTTGTCTGATTCAAAAGAATATTATGAATTTATTTATGCGGGTGCTGATTGAGTGAATGCGTTCGTCACAAAGACAGGCAGGAAAAGCCCTGATAACGTCATTTAAACTGATAAAAACTGCTATTCAGATATTCAACCACATCGGCCAGGTCCTGCTGATCCCATTCGGCACCCGCCGGTTGGGTACAACGCTTGACTTGTCCCTGCAAGGCCGCCAGCGACTGCATCCGTTTTTGCGGCCGCGAGTAGACCTTGGTATCGTGACAGCCTGCGCAACTCTGATCGTGCAACACTTTACCGCGTTGCGCATCCGGCGCTGCATAAACAGAAGTACTGAGAATGCAAATAGGTAGAAGTAAGGCTGATTTTAAAAATTTCATAACTCTCATGCTCTCTCAGTGTTGTGTTGTTAGCCAGTATAATGCCATATAGATCTTGCTGGTATCCATAAAGTTCCACCCATGACACTGATAAATGGCAAGCCTAGCTGCCGCGCATGAAAAGTTTATCGAGTTCCTGGATGCTCAGCTGCCGCCAGGTCGGACGACCATGATTGCACTGGCCACTACGCTCTGTCACCTCCATGTCACGCAATAACGCATTCATTTCGGTCATCGTCAGCTGGCGGTTGGCACGCACCGAACCATGACAGGCCATAGTCGACAAGACCGCATTGAATTCCTCACGCAGGCGCTGACTGTTACCGAATGCGGCCAGATCCGACAACACATCGCGGATCAAGGAAACACTATCTGCATTCCGCAGCAGCCCCGGAACCTGCCTGACCACCAGTGTTTCCGGTCCCATACGGTCCAGGCCAAAACCCAGCTCCTCAAATACCTGCATGGAAGATTCGGCCAGGTCGGCCTCGCGCGCACTGACATTAATGGTCACCGGCACCAGCAAGGGCTGCGAACGAATGCCCTCTCCATCCATCGCGGCCTTCAGGCGCTCGTAGGTGATGCGCTCATGCGCGGCATGCATATCGACAATGACCAGACCTTCACTATTTTGCGCGAGGATGTAGATACCATGCAATTGCGCCAGCGCAAATCCCAGCGGCGGGATTTCGCCGTCCGGCATCGGGCTCGTGGCATTCGCTACCGCTTCGGGATAAGAACGACTGGCGCTTTCGGCAAACTGTGTGTAGGCGTTGGCACGTTCGGTCACTGCTAGACCCATACTCTGTTGATGTGTATAGGCAGCAGGAGGGGCCGTACTGGCGCCCTGCCCACCTGGTGCCAGGCCGGCGCTGACTTCACTGGCCAATAATGATTCCGCCTGATCGGCTGGGCGAAGATCGGCCAGAACTTTTTTCAATGTGTGGGTAATAAAACCATGCACCTGACGGCTCTCACGGAAACGCACCTCGAATTTTGCCGGGTGCGCATTAACATCGACCATGACCGGATCTAGTTCCAGGTATAACACATAGGCCGGATGACGCTGGTGATGTAGCACATCCTGGTAGGCCTGCCTGACTGCGTGCATCAATAATTTATCGCGAACGATTCGGCCGTTGATAAAAAAGTATTGCAGATCTGCCTGGCTACGCGAAAAGGCCGGCACCGCCATCCAACCGGACAAGCGCAGTCCTGCTGATTGATTATCAACATACAGGATATGCTCGACGAATGCTGCGCCGCACAATTGTTGCAGGCGACGTTCCTGTTGCTCGCGTGTGTTGGCAACAGGAAGATGGTAAACCGGCTTGTTATGATTGCTGAAATTAATCTCCACATCGAAATGGCTCAAGGCAATGCGCTTGACAATATTTTCGATATGCCCGAATTCGGTCTTGTCGGTCTTCAGAAACTTACGCCGCGCCGGGGTATTATAAAACAGCTCCCTGACCTCGATGCTGGTACCCACCGGGTGTGCCGCCGGCTGCACTTTGGCATCACTATCTCCGAAGATGCACCAGGCCGTGTCCTGATCCGGTAAACGAGAACTGATTTGCAAGCGCGAGACTGATGCAATACTGGGTAGCGCCTCACCCCTGAAACCAAGGCTGCGTACACGCTCCAGGTCTTCCAGGGTGCTGATCTTACTGGTGGCGTGCCGACACAAGGCCATCGCCAGTTCGTCTTGATCGATACCACTGCCATTATCGCGCACCCGAATCAGGTCCTTACCACCCTGCTCGAGCTCGATATCGATACGTGTCGCCCCCGCATCCAGACTGTTTTCCAGCAACTCCTTGACCACGGATGCCGGACGCTCGATCACTTCACCGGCGGCGATCTGGTTAATGAGATGTGAAGGTAACTTACGTATGCTCATGAATGACCCGGCTATCATTTGTATTTCGTATAGGGGCCAAGCATATCATAGCTGTCATTCAGACGGGCATGTGGGCAGCCGTCGACAGTGAGAAGCAGCTGTGAAGTAAATCAATCAGATAGTAAAACCAGGCAAGACAACAGCAGGCTTTCAGCCTCCCGGGATCAACAGTACCTCTCCCACTCTCAGCCGATCGCTCTTGAGTGCATTCTGAGACCGTAGCGCCTTCAGGCTGACATTATATTGATCGGCAATCACTGACAGGTTTTCACCGCGCGCGATCACATGCCGGCGTTGCGCCAATAGGGTCCCGGGCACTTCATTGCGGGAAAAATAGGTACGTACGCCTCTCAGAATCGACTCTGCCATTCTTTGCTGATAGCGCGCACTGCGCAGTTTCTTTTCTTCACTGGGATTGGAGATAAAGGCGGTCTCCACCAGGATGGATGGGATATCCGGTGACTTCAGCACGGCAAAACCGGCCTGACCGACATTGCGCTTGTGTACGCGATTAACGCTTTTCAGTTCTGACAGCACATAATCGCCTAACTCAAGACTGGCCTCGACCTTGCCATTCATGGACAGGTCCAGCAATACCGAAGCCAACAGGTCATCCTTGTCCTCAAGGCTAACCCCGCCGATAAAGTCAGAGGCATTCTCACTCTCTGCCAACCAACGCGCTGTTTCGTTACTGGCACCACGTTGAGACAAGGCATACACGGACGCGCCCTTGGCATTTTTATTATGAAAGGCATCCGCATGGATGGAGATGAACATATCGGCCTTATGCTTGCGCGCAATTTCAACGCGCTTGCGCAGACCGATATAATAATCACTATCACGCACCATCACTGCACGCATGCCACGCTGCCTGGATATTAAATGTTGTAGTTTGCGGGAGATGGCCATGACGACATCTTTTTCACGCGTGCCGCGGTGACCGATCGCGCCCGGGTCTTCACCACCATGGCCGGCATCGATAGCAATTACCAGGTCACGTTGCTGGTTCTTTTTGATGGTCGTAGCTTTTCGCGCAATAGCCGCTTTACTGCCGACCTTCTTTTTTTGTAAATCAATAACGAGACGGTGACCATAGGACTTGTGTGGCTTCAATAAAAAACTTTTCGGTTTTACGTCTGCCGACAGGTCAAGCACGATACGTGTACCGGTTTTTTTATGTTTAGCACTGCGAATGCGACTAACAACGCCTTTGCTATATTCCGGCCCAATCAATTGCTTGCTTAATTTTGCATTGTGCAAATCCACTACGATTCTGTTCGGCTTACTCAAGCTGAACAGTTTGTGTTGCACCGGCGCGCTGATATCAAAAACGATACGGGTGTGATCAGGGGCCGACCACAGACGTGCATCCCTGACCAGGCTGCCAGCGCTAGCTGCGCTCGTGAAGAATAGCGCGAATAGAATTAGAATCAGACTGTTGCCCGGCTTTTTCATGGAACACCCATGTTGGCTTTCTTTATAATTATGATTCTAGGCCGAGCTATTATAAATGTCAATATAATCCGCTAGATACGCATTATACCTACCCCAGATTGTTATAAAGCGCTTATAATCTGTTGATGATATCAATGCCGCTATCACTGAGCGCATCAATAGACACATCACGGCCCTGGGCGAGATGGTCGATGTGAATGCGTAGATCCGGCTCTGGTAACAGGCCCGCGCCTTTATCCGGCCACTCCACCAGACAGATCGCATCAGTCGAAAAAAACTCTCTAATCCCAATAAATTCAAGCTCTTCCGGGTGACTCAGACGATACAGATCGAGATGATAGATGATCCCCTCGGTGGCCTGGTAAGGCTCCACCAGGGTATAGGTCGGACTCTTGACCGGCCCTTGATAACCGCGCGCCTGTATAAATCCCCGGGCCAATGTGGACTTGCCGGCGCCCAGATCACCTTGCAAATAAATCCATAGGCGCGCAGGACTGAGGGCCGCCAACCTGGCACCGAATGCGCGCATGGCCTTATCATCGGGAATATGCATGTGAGTGGTTTTCATGCCGGCTTTAGTCCTGCGCTGGATTCACGAGTGTGCGCAGATAAGGAAACAGATCGGTGGCCAACAGGCCGCGCTGACCCTGGCGTGCAGCCAGGTCGGCCGCTGCTGCATGCACATAGACGCCACAACTAGCCGCATCCACTAACGACAAACCCTGCGCCAACAGGCCGCTGATAACACCGCTCAACACATCCCCCATACCGGCCGTCGCCATGCCAGGATTACCTTCACGACACAGATAAATAGGCGACCCCTGGGCACTTGCTACCAGCGTACCCGGCCCCTTTAACACAGTGATGCAGTTGTAACGCTCGCTGATCGCCGCGACTGCTTTGAAGCGATCCTGTTGCACCTGGTCCGTGCTCCATCCCAGCAATCGGGCCGCCTCACCGGGATGTGGCGTGAACAACCAGCGACCGCGTTTTTGTGGCTGTGCTGCGATCATATTTAAGGCATCGGCATCCAACAACAGATACAGCTGGCTTTGCATGACCGCAGACAATAGCGCCTGCGCCCAGTCACTCTGCCCCAGGCCCGGGCCGATCGCCACCATGCTGGCCCGATCCAGTAAGGGCTGCAGATCATCCACGTCCTCAATGCCATGACACATCAATTCAGGCCGGTTTGCACTGAGTAGCGCGGCATGCTCTGGCCGTGTCGCGACAGTAACCAGTCCCGCGCCAACACGCGCGGCGGCCTCAGCCGCCATGCGTACAGCCCCAGCCATGCCATGCTCACCACCGATCACCAATACATGCCCGCACTGCCCCTTATGGCAGCCTGGCCGACGTGGCTTTAACAGGGCATGGACACTCGCGCTATCCAGTACCTGTTTGCTCGCTTGCACATGACTATAGATTGCTTCCGGAACCCCCAGATCATCAAAAAAAATCCGTCCACAATGATCCGGCCCCTGTGCGGTGAACAGGCCTTGTTTCAAGCCGATATAGCTTATCGTCGCCCGCGCCTGTATGGCCGTAGCCATGACGGCGCCGGTATCTGCATGCAAACCGGACGGCACATCAATGGACAACACCGGCTTGTCGCTTTGATTAATGGCATCGATTAATTCGGCCCAGTCGGCACTGACATCACGCTGCAGGCCGGTGCCAAGCAAGGCGTCGACGATCACATCGGCCGCAGGGATAGCCGCCAACATATCACCGCCATGAATAGTCGAACCCCCGGCATCCTGCCATTGCTGCCAGGCTTTATTCGCATCGGCACCGCCAGGTGACTGCTCGGAGATCTGTGCGACGACAACTTGCAAACCATCTGCCTGCGCCAGCGCCGCCAGCAGGTAACCATCACCGCCATTGTTGCCAGGACCGCAGACCACCAGCAGGCTTTGCGCCTGTGTCCATTGCTGCCGAAGCAAGCGATAGGCGGCGGCGGCCGCTCGTTGCATCAAGGTAAAACCGGCGATGCCATAATCGTCTATGGCCAGACGGTCCAGTTCGCGTACTTGAGCAGCACTGTACAGGGTCAATGATAATGTGGGAGCTGACATGCCGACAGTATACCGCCTTTACCAGGCACAAACACAGGCAATGACTTGTAGAATTTTTTAGCTACAGTAGACTCTGCCGGTATGACCTCAACGCAACATGACATTGACTATGCACAACTCTCGCGGCAGATAAAAACCTGGGGGCTTGAACTGGGCTTTCAACAGGTCGGCATCTGCGATACCGATTTGCAGGCGCATGAGCACAGGCTCAATCAATGGTTGCAGGCCGGCTATCACGGGCACATGGATTACATGCATAAGCATGGGCATAAACGCAGTCGACCTGAGGAACTGATCAGCGGCACCCTGCGCGTCATCAGCGTACGCATGGATTATTGGCCACAACAGGCCGCCGTTGCTGACGATGTACTGGAGGACCCGGCGCTCGCCTATATTTCACGTTATGCACTAGGACGTGATTACCACAAGCTATTAAGATCAAGACTAAAAAAACTGGCGCAACGCATCGAGCAAAGCATCGGCAGCTATGCCTACCGGGTATTTGTCGATAGCGCCCCGGTCCTGGAAAAGGCCCTGGCGGAGAAATCCGGCCTCGGCTGGATCGGCAAACATACCAATGTCATTCATGACAAGGCTGGCTCATGGTTTTTTCTGGGCGAACTGTATACGGACATCCCTCTGATCGTCGATACGCCAGCGCAAAACCACTGCGGCAGCTGTCAGTCCTGCATCGATATCTGCCCGACCCAGGCCATTGTTGCGCCGTATACGCTAGATGCCCGCCGCTGTATTTCATACCTGACGATTGAATTGCGCGGCTCGATACCGGTGGAATTTCGACCGTTACTGGGTAACCGCATCTATGGCTGTGATGATTGTCAGATTGTCTGTCCGTGGAATCGTTTTGCCCAGCCCAGCGATGAAACTGATTTCTCGCCACGGCAACAACTGGATGCCAGCACCCTGATTGATCTATTTAAATGGGATGAACAGACTTTCCTGCAACGTACCGAAGGTTCGGCGATACGCCGTATCGGCTATGAGTGCTGGCTGCGCAATATCGCCGTGGCCCTGGGCAATAGTGAAACCACGCCGGCGGTCATCCAAGCTCTACAGGAAAAAATTAACCATGACTCTGAGTTGATCCGCGAACATAGCACTTGGGCATTACAACAACATCAAGGGCAGCGAGACTAGCTTTATAGATCATCGACCCAGTTTCGATGCGAAAGATAATAATTAATCAGACCATTGGTCGAGGCATCATGACTGCTGACACTATTCGCGGCACGTAATTCATCCTGAATAGTCAACGCCAGTTTTTTGCCGAGTTCCACACCCCATTGGTCATAGGAATTGATGTCCCAGATAATACCCTGAACAAAAATCTTGTGCTCATACAAGGCAATCAGTGCCCCCAGGGTTTCCGGTGTAATGGCACCGATCATTAAACTGTTACTGGGACGGTTACCGGTAAAACACTTATGCGGCGTCAGTTTCTCAATCTCTTCAGCAGACAGACCTTGATCCTGTAACTCCTGAATAACCTCTTCGGCGCTTTTGCCCTTCATCAACGCCTCTGTTTGTGCAAAGAAGTTGGATAACAGGAATGTGTGATGATCACCGACGGCATTATGCGAGTGCATCGGGATAATCAGGTCAACCGGGATCAAGCGCGTGCCCTGATGCAATAACTGAAAAAAGGCATGCTGACCATTGGCGCCAGGCTCACCCCAGATCACCGGCCCGGTGTGATAACCCACCGTCATGCCGGCACGGTTGACACCCTTGCCATTACTCTCCATATCCCCTTGCTGTAAATAGGCGGTGAAACGCGACAAATAATGATCATAAGGCATGATCCCCTGGGTTTCGGCAGCAAAGAAGTTGACATACCAGACCCCGATCATCGCCATCAACACCGGCATATTGGATTCCAGCGGTGCGGTGCGAAAATGCTCGTCCATGGTATGCGCACCGGCCAGAAACTGCTCAAAGCGATCCATGCCGATATATAAAGCCAGTGACAGCCCAACCGCAGACCAGATGGAATATCGGCCACCGACCCAGTCCCAGAATTCGAACATATTATCGGTATCGATACCGAACTCGGCCACCGCCTCGGCATTGGTTGAGATGGCAACAAAATGTCGGGCGATGTCGGCCTCGCTGGCACCCGAGTCCAGAAACCATTCACGCGCGGTATGCGCATTACCAATCGTCTCCTGAGTAGTAAAGGTTTTCGACGCAACCAGAAACAAGGTGCGTTCCGGATCCAGGTGGCTGCAGGTTTCAACCATATGCGTGCCGTCGATATTGGATACAAAATGCATTTTCAGGTGCGGATGCCCATAGGGCCGCAGGGCAGAACAGGTCATGATCGGACCGAGGTCGGAACCACCAATGCCGATATTTACGATATGTTTTATACGCTTGCCGGTATAACCCAACCATTCGCAGTTACGCACCGATTTGGTAAACTCGCGCATTCTTTGCAAGACCCGGTTGACCTCCGGCATGACGTCCTCACCATCGACTGAGATAGGCCTGTTACTACGATTACGCAAGGCGGTATGCAACACCGACCGATGCTCGGTGGAATTGATCGCATCGCCGGCAAACATGCGGTCACGCCAGCCCTCGACATCACACTCACGAGCCAGACCCATTAACAGCTCCAGGCTGTCGTCAGTGATTCGATTTTTTGAATAATCGAGAAGGATCCCGGCCGCTTCGAGTGAATAGCGTTTGAAGCGGGTCTCATCCTGTGCAAACAAGTCCATCATCGAGACATCGTAAACCTCGTCCCAATGCTTTTGCAGCTGCTTCCATTTCTCGGTCAATGTCAGCTCAGCCATATCACTCCTTTTTGTTATTAATCGCCCCAGTCAGTTCAGGGATAATACCACTTACTAAAAAAAAATCAGTGAAAACATGACCGTAACTGGTTAACATATGATTTAGATAGGATATTTTCGCAATTCTTTGTCATTTTAGATATACTTTTGCGGTTTTTGCCTTATCAGTCAAGCTTTGCCAGCTCCTTTTCACAGACCACTTTATGAAGTCAAATTTAATGTATATAGAAAACCTGCAAAAAAGCATGCCGCGCGATAAAGAACTTCGCTCACGCGTCAAATTATTCGGTAATCTGCTCGGAAATGTTATTCGCGAACACAGCGGCGAAAACATCTTCAAAGCGGTTGAGACCCTGCGTAAAGGCTATATCAAATTACGCAAGGAAGATAACCCAAAGCTACGGAAAAAATTACGCGACTACATCGAAAAACTGCAACCTAATGAACTCAGTCAGGTCTTGCGAGCATTCAGCGTTTACTTCACCCTGGTCAATATTGCTGAAGAGTCCTTCATGCATCAACAGCGACGACGTCAGGTCAGGTCCGGCGTTCGCCTGTGGACCGGGTCCTTCGCTGACACCATGGACCAGTTCATGCTTGACGGTATTTCTGCTGATCAGCTACAGACCTTAATGGATCATCTGGCCTACATCCCTGTATTCACTGCGCATCCAACAGAATCCAAGCGCAGGACTATCATGGAGCTGCTGCGCCGGATCTTTGTCATCAGCGAAAAACTACAGGATAAAAATCTCGGCAAGGATGAGTTACGGGAAGTAAGGGATCAACTGGAAGCAGAAATTCAAATCCTGTGGAAGACCAACGAAGTTCGCGTACACAAACCGCAGGTCCGTGATGAAATCCGTAACGGTCTCTATTATTTCCGTGAATGTTTGTTTGATGCCGTCCCCCAGGTATACCGTTATCTGGAAAAGGCTGTTCACCGCAGTTACGGCGGTGCCGGTGTCAAAGTACCCGGCTTCCTGACCTTCGGTTCCTGGATCGGCGGCGACCGTGATGGTAATCCGTATGTAAAACCGGAAACCACGGCCATGGCCGTTAGAATGCACAACCAGGAGGTATTGCAGGAATATCTCAAGCGCATTGGCGAATTGAGCAAGATCCTGACCCACTCCAGCCAGTTGATAGAACCCAATGATGCATTGAACAAAAGCCTGACCAAGGAATGCGACCTTTGCGAGGAGGCCTTTGCCGAGAAACCCAACCGATTTATTCAGGAACCCTACCGCCGCAAACTGTATCTGATCCGCTATCGCCTGAAGAAAAACATGGCGGCCGCACAACAACGCATCGATGGTGCGTTTGCCGATAGTGCCGGTACCTATAAGGATGAAAGCGAGTTCCTCGAAGACCTGATATTGATCAGAGATTCATTAAACAGTCATCAGGATGAAAATATCGCGCGCGGCAAATTGCAAGACCTGATCCGTCTGGTCGAGACCTTCGGCTTTTACCTGGTACGCCTCGATGTACGCCAGGAATCAACCCGTCATACCGATGCAGTCAATGAAGTCTGCAATGCTATGGGCCTGTGCAATAACTATGCGGATTTAAGCGAAGCGGAAAAGCTGGATAAACTCGCCAGCCTGCTATCGGATCCAGTCAAACTGGAACCCGACCTGGATAAACTACAGGAACTAACTCGCGAGACCATAGCGGTGTTCAACACCATGGCAGACATGCGCGCGGAAATCAGCCCCAAGGTATTCGGTAACTATGTTATCTCGATGACCCATTGCGCTAGTCATGTCATGGAAGTCATGTTCCTCGCCCATCTCGCCGGACTCAGTGGCCATGACGGCAAGGACTGGTACTGCCATATCAATATCTCGCCGCTGTTTGAGACCATTGAAGACCTCTCTCATGTCGAGGAAGTACTGACACATTTGCTCGGTAACAATACCTATGCGTCGCTACTGAAAGTGGCCGGCAATACTCAGGAAATCATGCTCGGTTATTCCGATTCCTGTAAAGACGGCGGCATCCTGGCCTCGGGCTGGAGCCTGTATGAGGCACAAAACAAGATCATTCGCCTGACCGACAAACATCAGGTTGAATGCCGTTTATTCCATGGACGCGGCGGCACGATTGGTCGCGGTGGCGGTCCGACCCACGAGGCCATCCTCTCCCAACCTGGCAACACCGTGCACGGCCAGATTAAATTCACCGAGCAAGGTGAAGTGCTGTCGTATAAATACAGCAATCGGGAAACCGCAATCTATGAACTGACCATGGGCATCACCGGTCTGATGAAGGCCAGTAGCTGCATCATTAATCCGCTCCCCGATGAACGCAATGACTATATCGGCATCATGGATGAAATCACTGCTATCGGTGAGCAAAGTTATCGTGACCTGACCGATAACACGCCCGCCTTCCTCGACTATTTCTATGAAGCCACACCGGTGGCTGAAATAGGCCTGATGAATATTGGCTCACGGCCATCACATCGCAAGAAACAGGACCGATCAAAGTCCTCAGTCAGAGCTATACCCTGGGTATTCGGTTGGGCGCAGGCGCGGCAGACGCTGCCGGCCTGGTATGGTATTGGCTCCGCTCTGGAACAATGGCGCCACAGTGAACCGGAAAGGCTGGCCAAGTTACAGAAAATGTATCGTGAGTGGCCTTTTTTCCATTCGCTGCTCAGTAACAGCCAGATGGCCTTGTCCAAGAGTGAAATGGATATCGCCAGAGAATATTCTAATCTGTGCCTGAGTGCAGAGACTGCGGATCAGGTCTATGACAAGATCAAGGGCGAGTATCAACGCACCATCGAACAGGTTCTGAACATTGCCGATGAAAAAGATCTGCTGCATGACAACCTGGCGCTGGCTTTATCTTTGACACGCAGGAACCCCTATCTGGATCCGCTCAATTATATCCAGATCACCTTACTTGAACGCTATCGGAATGAGGGCCTGCAAGAGGATGAAGAATCGCAATGGCTTGACCCGCTGTTGCGCTCCATCAATGCAATTGCATCGGGCATGCGCAATACCGGTTAATCTTAAGGAACCTCTGATTAATTCGAGATTGTTAGTTCATTGCAAGGTTTTGACCAGGATGGTCTTATGTCGTGGAGCCCACGGATGGGTGGGAACGACTTGACCAGGCTGGTCTTATGTCATGGAGCCCACGGATGGGTGGGAACGACTTGGCCAGGATGGGCCTTATGTCGCGAAGGCCGCGGAATGCCGAGAGCGACGCAGCGCGGCAATCTGCTATTTAGAATCATGTAGTTACAGATTGCTTCGTCGCTTCACTCGACAGCATGTTCCAGACGCAACTCTCGACTGCCAGTTCCGGACGCTGTCTACCGATTACTCCCCTGGAATCGTACCGCCTACATCCCTGTAGGCGTCCTCGCAATGACATGGTTTTTGCTGTCATCGCGAGGAGCGTTTTTTGCGACGCGGCGATCTTTATCGGTCACCCGAAATATATTTGGGTATGATGGGCTTCGTTTCAAAGATTGCTTCGCTGCGCTCGCAATGACACATTAAGCAAAGGTTTCTTACATTAATCCTTCTGCCATACCAGGATACGGTTATTCGCCGGCATTTCGTAATCGTGCATAAAGCGCATCCCAGCTTCGTGTGCGAGTTCGTTCAAGTGGGTAAAATCACGAATCCCGCTTAGCGGGTCTCGTTGCTTTAGCCATTGATCAAAGCGTGCATTACTGTCACTGGTGTAGGCGCCGTCATAATTAAACGGCCCATAGAGTGCGAACAGGCCGCCTTTCTCCAGGACATTCGCCAAGCCACGAAACATAGCCTGAACCGCTACCCAGGACATAATATGCACGGTATTGGCAGAAAAAATATAATCGGCACGTAGCAACGGCCAGTCTGCCTGCTGTACATCCAGACCCAGGGGCGCACGGATATTATCCGTTACCGCGTCGGCCAACCAGGCCCTGATTCCGGCAAGGTTTTCTTCACGATCAGTCGGCTGCCAATGTAAATGGGCGAGATGATTGGCAAAAAAGATGGCGTGCTGTCCGGTACCACTGCCAATCTCGACCACGGTCCCGGGTTCCAGGTATATGGCTTTCAACACCGACAGGATCACCTGCTTGTTTTCTTCACAGGATTCGGCAAAGGGCTTGCCGACAGTGCTCAAATAATCATTCATGGCTTGGCTCGTTCTATTCGGGTCAAATATCATGCAGTCAAACCATTATGACATACGCGAGTGACCCCGACGATCAATTAGAGCATGACAAACAAAATGGCTGGCCTATATCCTCGATGATAACGGACAGGATCGGAGTCAGACTGGTTCAGGCAACCTGCACCGGGATAGCGTTACCCACACGCTTGATTTGATTATTCTGGTCCAGATAGACCAACCTGGGCTTGAAACTGGCCAGTTCTTGCTGGTCGAGCACTGCAAAGCTGCAGATGATGATGCGGTCAGCGGGATTGGCCTTATGCGCGGCCGCACCATTGACCGATATAATGCCGGAATTATCCTCTGCGCGGATCGCATAGGTCGTGAAACGCTCACCATTATCGAGATTGTAGATCTGGATCTGCTCATATTCCATGATACCGGCCGTATCCAGCAAATGACCATCAATCGCACAGGAGCCCTCATATTCCAGTTCGGAATGGGTCACACGAGCATGATGTAATTTGGCCTTGAGTAAAGTTCTTTGCATCTGAAAAAATCCGTAACTTAGTGAATCTACGACAGATTTATTGTACCAGATAATTCAAGCTTAATGTTATCGATTAGCCGTGCCGGACCGAGCCTGGCTGCAGTCAAAATCACCAGTTGCGTGTCGCCAGCGCTCGCCTCCTGCAAATCCTTAGAACGCCTAATGCTAACATAATCGACGCTAAAGCCGTCTCTTTCAAGTATTTTAGCTGCATTTTCTTCCAATTTTCTAAAATCCTGCTGGCCTGCCTGAAGGCTGGCCAGCATACCCTGAAGGCGCTGATACACTAAGGCGGCCTGCTGCCGCTGTTGATCGCTTAGGTAATTGTTGCGTGAACTCATGGCCAGGCCGCTGGGCTCGCGTACCGTCTCAACCCCTATTATCTTTATGGGATAATCGAGATCTATGACCATTTTCTTGATCAGGAACAACTGCTGAAAGTCCTTTTCACCGAAAATGGCCACATCCGGCTGCACGATATTAAATAACTTGGCCACCACCGTTGTGACACCGACAAAATGACCGGGACGTGTCTGACCACAAAGTAGCGTCGACAAACCCGGCACCTCGACCACGGTCTGGTCGTCGAGCGTAGTGTCATAGACCTCACCGTTATCCGGGGCAAACAACAGGTCCGCGCCGCGCTCGGCCAATAAGGTACTGTCCTGCTCTAGCGTGCGCGGATAATTATCGATGTCCTCGCCCGCAGCGAACTGGGTGGGATTAACAAATATACTAACCACGACCTTGCTGGCATGCTGGCGTGCCGAGTCGATCAGTTTCAGGTGACCTTCATGCAGATTTCCCATCGTCGGCACAAAGGCGACAATCTCGCCCTCACTTTTCCACCGCTGCGTCGTCGCCCGGATCTTGGCTTTGTTCTTGATGGTTTGCATAAGCAGGATTGTACCGTAAGCCCACGACTATTCGAAGGCCATCACGGTCGTGCGCTACTATTTGAAGCTATGCTCCGCGGCAGGAAACTCACCCTGCCTAACAGCGGCCACATAGCGCTTGACTGCGTCACTGATACTACTGGCGCCGTGCATGAAATTTTTGCTGAATGTCGGCGCTTTGCCCGGCGTGATACCGAGTATATCCTGCAATACCAGCACCTGGGCATCGGTATCGGCGCCGGCACCGATACCAATCACCGGAATAGCCAGATTAGCGCTGATCTCTTTGGCAAGTTCTGCGGGTACGCATTCAAGCAGCAGGATATCCGCGCCGGCCTGTTGTAATTGTTCCGCGTCCAGCAGCATCGTCCTGGCGGTAGATTCATCCCGACCCTGAACACGGTAGCCGCCCATCTTATGCACCGACTGCGGTTGCAGCCCCAGGTGCGCACAAACCGGAATTCCGTGATCGGTGAGGGCCTGCACAACCGGTAACTGCACCCGCCCCCCTTCCAGCTTAACCATATGCGCGCCGCCTTCACGCATCAATCGCGCGGCATTGTCGAGGGCCTGGTCGACGCTGGCATAACTCATAAACGGCATATCAACCATCAGCAATGCACGCTCGGTTTGACTGGCGACACAGGCGGCATGATAGACCATGTCATCCATACTGACCGGCACCGTTGTCTGATGGCCCTGGACCACCATGCCGAGCGAATCCCCAACCAGAATGACATCAACACCGGCATCATCCAGCACCCGGGCGAAACTGGCATCATAGGCCGTTAGTGTGACGAATTTCTCGCCTGCCTGTTTCATCGCCAACAGCGTATTGATAGTGATTGCTTGCATTGTTATTTCGCTTAATCCTGTTCGCTATCCATAAAAGACAGCATCAAATGACATCACCAATAGGCAATGGGTTAAAATAGTGCCGACCATTTCGCATTGATAAGATTCGTTTCAATAATAGCTGATAATCTTCTTCCTTGTTGACCGGGTCAATCTCGGCGGCATTCACAATCAACAGTGGCGACTCATTATATTCATGAAAGAAGCGCGAATATAGATCCACCAGCTGCGTTAAATAGTCTGCGGCTATCAACTGTTCAGATTTAATCCCGCGACCGATAATACGCTGGCGTAGCACATCAACCGGCGCTTGCAGATAAACCACCAGGTCTGGCACCGGTGCTTGCACAGACAACTTGTCAGCGACCTGTTGATACAATTGCAATTCATCCATATCCAAAGTCAGCTCGGCAAACAGGCGATCCTTATCCATCAGGAAGTCGGATACATGCACCGGGGTAAACATATCATGCTGCTGTAATGACTGAATTTGCTGCGCACGTTGAAACAGGAAAAATAGCTGTGCCGGTAAGGCCGCCGCTTTCGGGTCATCATAAAAACGTTCGAGAAACGGGTTGCCAGCCGCATCCTCCAACATTAATTCGGAGCCAAAGCTTTCCGACAAACGTCTGGCCAGACTGGTCTTACCAACGCCAATCGGGCCTTCGATGGCGATATAGCGATGATGCGATGTTACGACGGGCATAGACTATCATCCAGACGTTGCAGGACTTCACCCTGCAACTCCTTAGTCAGCAGTTCATCGATATGACCCTTACCCGGTATACTGATATCAGCATCCAACTCCTTTAGCGGAGTCAGCACAAAGGCCCTTGCATGCATGCCCGGATGCGGCACAGTCAAACGCTCGGTATCGATGTATTGATTCCCATACAACAGCATATCCAGGTCAAGGGTACGCTGATGCCAGCGCTGACCATCCCTGCGTCGACCCTGTGCGTGCTCAATGTCCTGCAATGCATCCAGCAAGGTCACAGCATCGAGTCCGGTTTGCAGTTCTGCCACCGCATTCAGATAATCCGCCTGTCCGGACGGCCCCATTGGCCGAGTCACGTAGATGCCTGACACCTTGACGAGTTCTGTATCGACGATACCCTGAAGGGCTACAACTGCCTGCTGCAATTGTTTCTTCGGGTTATCCAGGTTACTACCGAGACCAATAAACACGCGCACCAACATTACTCCGTACTCTGTTTCTTGGCCCGTTGACGACCTTTACCAGGCTGTCGTGTGCGCGTCATTTTTTTCTTTTCAGATGAACTGGCACGCTGAAAACGCGTCCACCAATCTGCGGTCTGCTCACTGGTTTCACCACAGGCTGCGCGCAACAACAGGAAATCATAGGCGGCGCGGAAACGCGGATGTGACAATAACTTATACGGCCGCATACCTGTCATGAAATCAAAACGACCTTGCAGCTGCCAGACCTCGCGCATAAAAATGCTGAAACGTTTCGGTATCGCCGTATGTTTTGACTGTTGCGATAATACACTGGCAATCGCCTTTTGCATGGCTGGGAAAGCAGGCAGGTCCTCCTCGGCATTAATGCGCATGGCCTCCTGCCGCACCGGCTCCCATAACAGCGCGGCATAAATAAACGCGGGTGTCACCGACTTACCCTGCTGCAGACGCTCATCAGTATTTTTCATTGCCTGGGCAACCAGCATGACCGGAAAGCCCTGCTCTTCATGCGCCAACTCTGCCTCCGTCAAGGGATAGAGGTAGGCGAATAAGCCATAGTGTCGCAGCATTTCAAATGTTTGCAGTGCCTGGCCGGAAAGAAACAATTTGACCGACTCATCAAACAGCCGCGATGGCGAAATATCATCCAGTAATGGCGCCAGCGTCAGCAATGGTTTTTCGGTTTCAGCATGGATTTTGAAACCCAACTTGACGGCGAATCGTGCCACTCGCAACATCCGCACCGGGTCTTCCCGATAACGTTTTTCCGGATCACCGATAATGCGCAGGATACCCTGCTCGATATCCTGCATTCCCTGCATATAATCAAGTACCGAAAAATCATTGATATCGTAGTAAAGCGCATTGATGGTAAAGTCGCGACGCCAGGCATCTTCCTCAATGCTGCCATAGACATTATCACGCAGCAGCCTGCCTTCATCATTCTGTGTGCGCAAAGGCTGATCGCCGTCATCGACGCTCTCACCCTGCCCCCTGAAGGTAGCAACCTCGATTATCTCGCGACCGAAAAAAACATGGGCTAGCCGAAAACGACGGCCAATCAGACGGCAATTGCGGAATAATGACTTGACCTCTTCAGGACTGGCATCGGTGGCCACGTCAAAGTCCTTGGGTTCAAGCCCTAGAATCAGATCACGGACACCTCCACCTACAAGGCATGCCTGGTATCCGGCCTTGTTCAGACGATACAGGACCTTGAGTGCGTTTTCGCTGATATTTTCCCGGGAAATATTATGTCTGGAACGCGGTATGACAAATGCAGAGGATGGCGACAACGAAGACGACTTACCAAACCAGCTGGTAATCCGTTTTATTATCCCCGGTGATGAATGCTTGTTTTCGTCGCTCACTAACCCAATAAAAATCTATTCAATAAAAGCAGTTGATACTATACAGGGCGAGTATGGAATATCATAGCCTTATGTATCCTCCGGCATGACCATTTCAGGACCGACGAACCGCTACCAGCTTGATAATTCTTTCATTTCCCGCATGACTTCGGTGAGCGAGGCTTCATTGATATTCACCAGACAGACCAGGTTAGCAATACTGCACACGCTCAGTGTCTGCCCGTGCACCACCCAGCCACCGGGCGGGGTCCAGCCTGACATCTGGGTAAACATCGATAGCTGGTCAGCATTACCCTGCACGATTCGCTTGTAATCATGCGCAAACATAGCCAGCCCGGCCATCTGCTGTTCAGGCATCATGCCGTAACCTTCAACGAAGGCGCCATCATCACGAAACTGACAGATCACCTGTACCCCGTCCAGGGCCAGTAGGCGTTTAATCATAATGCGTCCTCATGCCAGCGCTGCGTAAGCCGCTTCCAGGTCGGCCTTGTCGTTTTCAATGACGACACCAAACTGTCCATGGGTCACGGTGGTCCAATCAAGGCCGATCATCGAGAAGCCCTCGACCGGATAAAAACCCTTGTCTCCGGTCATATTCTCCCAACCACGTGCCTGCATGGTTGCGATCGATGTATTGGCAACACAAACATGTGATAGCAGATCCAGTGCAGTTTCATTCAGACTACTGCCTTCGCTGATCTTGCCGTTCACCAACTCACCCTTGTCCGAGAACTCAAATGCAGCCAGTGCACCCGGCAGCGTCATTAACTGATCGAGACTGGGCATAACAAACTCCTTAAATAATTGATATATTTATATTTTTATACTTTATACGAGGTCGTCAGAGACATCGAATAGTTTTGCACGCATGATCTTAAATACCTGGTTCAGTGAACCCTCTGCTTCATTGATAAAACAAAAAACATTGGCAATCACACAGACGGTAAATTGCGGCCCCTTGACCACCCAACCCTTGTTCGGAAACAGACCACATTGATCACAAAAATTCCGCAAGATGCCGGACTGCATATGCACACTCATGGTCGTTGCACGACACATGATCGAGGCCTGACGGGCCTGCTCATCATTCATATGACCTTTATAGCTGAAGCGGTCGCCGCGGTAGGAATATTCACCGGCGCAAATAACGCCCGGCAAGTCTGCGAGTTCTGATAGAATACTCATAAATTATCTATCTCTTTTTGAGTTTTATTGAGGGAGTCACTGATTTATTCAAAATTTCCTGTCATTGCGATGAAACAATCTGTAACTACATGATTCTATCTAACAGATTGCTTCGCTGCACTCGCAATGACTCATTATTCAGAGACCCCTTAAATTATTCTTTAGGTTCTAAGCTTATTAGTAGCACAGACCTGGTGGATCTGACAAGGCACAGTAAATATGCAAGACAAGAAAACCGACATGCAACCAATATATGCTGGAATTTTACGCAGAATCGGCGCCTTCGCCTATGACATTGTTTTACTGTTAACCGTGTTGATACTAGCCACAGCAGTACTTATGCCGATAAGCAAGGGCGCCATCCAAGCCGGAAACCTGTTCTTCCAATTGTATATATTTATTGTCAGTTTTGTATTTTATGGCTGGTTCTGGACCCATGGCGGGCAAACACTGGGAATGCGCGCATGGAAAATCCGACTGCAACTGGATAGCGGCGCCAACCTGAACTGGTCACAGGCATTGCTGCGCTTTATTCTGGCTATTCTGACTTTTGGTATCGGCTTACTGTGGTGCCTGTGGGACCATCAATACCGCGCCATTTATGATGTTTTGGCACGCACCCAGGTTGTCCGTGTCGATAAGGGCTATGTGCCTCCCATCAATTAAAACCGGGCCGGACTAGAATACCTTTTTCAAGGCCCAAAAACCGCCTATCGCAAAAATTAAACTCGGTAACAGCGCACTCACGACCGCGTTAAGACCATAGCCGACACCAATGTAATTCAATGCCTGATTAAACATATGAAAACCAAGCCCAAGTAATACACCAACCAACAGACGTTGACCGATACTACTGGAACGCATTGAACCAAAAACAAACGGCATCGCGATCAACAGCATTATCAGTGCCGAGAATGGTTTCACCATCTTCATCCAGAATGCCAGTTCATAGCGGGAAGCATCGAGTTGATTACCTTTCAAATACTTCATGTAACGAAACAGGGACAATACCGACAAATTATGTTCGTCGACGGACAAGGTATCCAGCATTTCCGGTTGCAACAAAGCATCCCAATCCAATTCGGCATAATGTTTTTGATTGTATGATTGCTCGCTAAAACGCGTTTCCGTTACATCACGCATACGCCATAGCGAAGATGTGTAGGTCGCCGCTTTGGCTTTGGTAATGGAGCTGAGCCTGCGATCATCATCGAAGGTATAGATAGCAATATCGGCAATCCTGGCATCCTGGAATACCTGACCTACACGAATAAAATTTTGTTTATTCTTCGACCAGACACCCTGACCACTCAGAATAGTGGTTGACCCGGTGATCGCGGTCGTGCGTAAGTTCTGCGCATGCCGTTCCGCGGGTGGCGCCACGACCTCGCCAAGAAATGCGCCCAGCAGCATCAACAACAGACCGGCCTTTATCACTGACCAGGTAATCTGTGCAATCGACATACCGGCCGCACGCAGGACAATCAATTCACTATTGCTGGCCATGCTGCCCAGGCTCATCAATGAGCCCAGCAATATCGACGTATGAAACAGCTCATACCCTTTTTGTGGTAATGAAAAAAATACATACTCCAACGCCTTGAAGGCAGTGTAATCACCCTTCAAATCGCCAAGCTCGTCAATGAATGCAAAAAAGGCCGACAATGACAGCAGCACCAGGAATGCAAGCAAAGAACCATACAATACTGCGAGGCCAAGATAGCGATCGATAATTTTCATTGTCGACCACCCCGATCAAATGTAAACATCACCTGTCCGGCCCAGTAAGTGCCATATTGCTTGAGTAAGATCAACAAGGTCAGAACAAACAACAACACATGCACCCAACTCAAGCCGACATACAAGGGCAGTTTTTCCTGCACAATCCAGGCCTTCGATATGGCAATCAAGTTAATATAAACAACATAGATCAATATACCGACAAACAATTTACCAAATTGTCCCTGGCGCGGCTGGATACGCGCCAGAGGCACCGCCAGAAAGGCCAATAGCAGGATAGACAGGGGTATCGCCAGACGCCATTGAACCTCGGCGGCTGCCGCCAGCGAACCATCATTGATTAACTGCATCGTCGACATCGCCTCATACGATGAGCTTGTCACTTTTTTGCTGGAAGCAGCCACGCGCATGCTGTGTCGGGAAAAACGCATCTGACGGAAATCGGTTTCACCGGGGTTGCCTTCATAACGGGAACCGTTCACTAACACCAACTTCCGTTCCTGGGTATAGGGGTCCACCTCCATGTGCGCCTTATCTGCGACCATCAAGATATCACGCTCTTTGTAGGCTGCACGAATAAAGACATGACGCATTTCAGTACGATCTTCGGACATCTCTTCAAGATAGATAATACGATCACCAACGACATGAATTTTACCCGGGCTGATGCCAGTGAATTCCAGGTTCTTTGAAAACTCCTTGGCCAGACGGGCTTCGTAACTGGCTGCCCAGGGGACCGCGTAGAAGCTCAACACTGCGATCACCAGCGCCATCGGTATGGCCACCTGAAAGACCGGCCGATAGAGCCGTCCGGCGCCGACTCCGCAGGAGGACAGCGACACCATTTCATGGTCCCGGTACAGTCGACCGAACAACAACAGTATCGCCAGATAAAAGGCCAACGGCGTCAGGATAATCAGATAACGGATGGAAACCAGAGAAATAATAATCAGCAGATAACTACCCGGCAACTCACCGGAGGCCACCTCACCGAGGTAACGAACGACCTTGTTACTGAGAAAAATTAGATATAAAACAATGCCAACACCGGCCAGCGTCTTCAGTATTTCCCTACTGATATAGCGATCCAGTATCGAAATCATGCTTTCGCTACTATTGAAAAGTTATCATTTTGGCTGGAAAAATGCATTATTTGTAGTAAACTTCCAAAAATAGCAATAATCTATTGTTTAATCGTGCCGGCAGATAGTGAATCAGGCGTGCAAATCAGCCTTGATTCAAGACTTTAATTATTATTATACATCATCCTCGGCATGGATAAATGATAATGCGAATTATTCATTCAGCAAGCAATTCAGGCACCAGAGCGATGCCCGGGACACACCGACCCGACCAGGAGATCTTATGGAATTCAGTGTAAAAAGCGGCAACCCTGAAAAACAACGTTCGGCCTGCGTCGTCGTCGGCGTTTTCGAACCACGCCGGCTATCGCAGTCTGCCGAGCAAATCGACAAGGCCAGTGACGGCTATCTGTCTAATCTTATCCGGCGTGGCGACATCGAAGGCAAGCTCGGACAATCACTGCTGCTATATAATGTGCCTGGCACACTGTGCGATCGGGTTCTACTGGTCGGTTGCGGACGTGAACGTGAACTGAGCCCGGACAAATACGCCACCATCATTGCTACCGCTACCCGCGCCCTGAACGAAGGCGGCACCATGGAAGCCGTGTTTTACCTGACCGATATCAATATCAAGGGACAGGACAGCCCCTGGAAAGTCAGCCAACTGATCCTGACCGTAGAAGACACGCTGTATCAGTTTGATCAGCTCAAGTCAGAGAAAGACGAGTTCCGCAGACCATTGCGAAAAATTATCATCAGCATACCCAGCCGCCGTGAACTGGCCGAATGCGAGGAAGCACTGAAGTCTGCACAGGCTATCGCCCTCGGAGTATCGACGGCCAAAGACCTGGGCAATTTACCCGGCAATATCTGCACGCCGACCTATCTTGCCAAGACAGCACTGCAGCTGGCAAAAGAACATGAGGCCCTGAGCACCAGCATTCTCGAAGAAGCCGACATGGAAGAGCTGGGGATGGGTTCCTTATTGTCCGTATCCCGAGGCAGTCGCGAACCTGCCAAGTTGATCGTCATGGAATACAAGGGTGCCGAAAACAATGACAACCCGATTGTACTGGTAGGCAAGGGCCTGACCTTTGATGCCGGCGGTATCTCTATCAAACCGTCTGCAGGCATGGATGAAATGAAATACGATATGTGCGGTGGCGCCAGTGTTATTGGCACCCTGCAGGCCTGTGCCGAATTACAGCTGCCATTAAGCGTTGTCGGCGTGGTCCCCAGCTCGGAAAATCTCCCGGACGGTGACGCCAACAAACCAGGGGATGTGGTCACCAGTATGTCCGGGCAGACCATTGAGATACTCAATACCGATGCCGAAGGTCGCCTGATCCTGTGTGATGCACTGACTTATTGCGAGCGTTTCGAACCGTCTGCAGTCATCGACATGGCGACACTGACCGGTGCCTGCATTGTCGCACTCGGCCATCATGCACAGGCCCTGCTCAGTAACCATAACCCGCTGACCCACGAATTATTGAATGCCGGCAAACAGATCCATGACCGCGCCTGGGAATTACCGTTGTGGGATGACTATCAAAGCCAGTTGGACAGTAATTTTGCCGACATGGCCAATATCGGCGGCAAGGGTGCCGGCACCATCACGGCGGCCTGCTTCCTGTCGCGCTATACGAAAAAATTCAAATGGGCGCATCTCGATATTGCCGGTACGGCGTGGAAAAGTGGCAAGGAAAAAGGGGCTACCGGACGACCGGTACCGCTATTGATGCAATTCCTGATGAACCGTGTTCAGTAACGATTGCCCTTAGTCCGCGTCCATGACCCGTATCGATTTCTATATCAGCCAGACCAGTCGAGATAAAGACCGTTTGCAACTGGCGTGTAAAATCACCGAAAAAGCGTATAAATTGGGCAATACTGTCTATATCCACGCCGGTTCCAGCGAACAGGCCGGATTCATCGATGACCTGTTGTGGACCTTCAGGGACGGCAGTTTTATACCCCACCAGAAAAATGCTGAAAATAGTGAAAAACCTGCACCAATTCTCATAGGACATGATAAAGAATTGCAACACGGGGCCGATGTACTGATTAATCTGGCCGATGAAGTTCCGGCATGCTTTAGCCAATTTGAACGTGTGGCCGAAGTCGTCAGTGAGGCCCCGGACTCGAAGTTGCATGCGCGTGAACGCTACAAGTTTTATCGGGACCGTGGATATGAATTACAAACACATAAATTGTAATGGTCATCAATATGAATACATATCAGAAAGCCCCCTTGCTGAACCTGGTGCACAACTCCGGTAATATCCCGACACTGGATACCCCGGTCGAAAAACCTGGCAACAACGATATTAAACTGGATGTGATGGTCGGCCACATGGGCGATGAATTACAGGCCATTTTCCAGCAACACCTGTACCAGACTATGGTCAAAACCTTGCATGAAGTCGTCAAACAAGAAAGCCAGAAATTGTCCGAGAAAATCCTGGATAAGCTACAACAACAACTGCCCGATATTATTCAAACTGCAAACCAGGCGCATACCGACAAACTAGTGTCCAAATAGAAGCCCTTCAAATCTGCCGGTCCCATTGATGGCCGACCCCTAACAAGCCAGCTATGTTTTTCTGGTTAGATATCCAGGCGGGGGTTATAATGGTAGTTCGGATGCCCAACATTCCACTGGCGGGCATAGATCCACTGACATCATTGCATAAAGACCTAAGGCATGGACAAAACTTACAACCCGCAAGACATAGAGCAACGCTGGTATAACACCTGGGAAGAAAAAAATCTTTTCTCTCCTAGCGGCGAAGGCGACCCCTACTGCATCATGATCCCGCCGCCCAATGTTACCGGCAGTCTGCATATGGGCCATGCCTTTCAGGATACGATCATGGATACCCTGATCCGCTATCACCGTATGTGTGGCGACAACACCCTGTGGCAGGCTGGCACCGATCATGCCGGTATCGCCACGCAAATGGTGGTCGAACGCCTGCTCAACGCCGAAGGCAAGACCCGTCATGACCTCGGCCGCGATGCCTTCACGAAAAAGATCTGGGACTGGAAAGAACAATCCGGCGGCACTATTACCCGTCAATTACGGCGCATGGGTACCTCTCTCGACTGGTCCAACGAACGTTTCACAATGGACGAAGGCATGTCCGCTGCGGTCACCGAGGTGTTTGTCAGCCTGCACGAAGAGGGCCTGATTTACCGTGGCAAAAGGCTGGTCAACTGGGACCCGGTACTGCACACCGCCGTATCCGATCTTGAGGTCATTTCTACAGAGGAAAGCGGTCACCTCTGGCATCTGCGTTACCCGGTCAGCGATGGCAGTCACCTGGTGGTAGCGACCACGCGCCCCGAGACCATGCTCGGTGATGCCGCCGTCGCCGTGCACCCGGACGATGAACGTTATCAACACCTGATCGGTCAAACCATCAAGCTGCCGCTGGTCGGCCGCGATATCCCGATCATTGCCGATGACTATGTCGATATGGAATTCGGTACCGGCTGCGTCAAGATCACGCCGGCACATGACTTCAACGATTACGAAATGGGTAAACGTCATGACCTGCCGCTATATAATATCCTGACCATCGACGCCTGCATTAATGATGAGGCGCCGGAAAAATACCGTGGCCAGGATCGCTATGAAGCACGCGACATGATTATCCATGACCTCAAGGAACTGGACTTACTGGAAAAAATTGACGACCACAAACTGATGGTGCCGCGCGGCGATCGATCGGGTGCTGTCGTCGAACCCTTCCTGACCGACCAGTGGTACGTCAAGATCGCACCACTTGCGGAGCCTGCGATCAAGGCCGTCGAGGATGGCGATATTCGCTTCGTGCCCGACAACTGGAAAAATACCTACTATGAATGGATGAACAACATCCAGGATTGGTGTATCAGCCGCCAGATCTGGTGGGGGCATCGCATCCCGGCCTGGTATGACTTGGATGGCAATGTCTACGTCGGCCTCGATGAAGCGGATGTGCGCGAAAAACATAACCTGTCAGCCGATGTCATCCTGACCCAGGATGAAGACGTGCTCGACACCTGGTTTTCATCTGCACTATGGCCGTTCTCCACACTCGGCTGGCCACAGCAGAATGACGCCGTCAAGACCTTCTACCCCGGTAGTGTACTGGTGACCGGTTTCGATATTATCTTTTTCTGGGTCGCGCGCATGATCATGATGGGTATCAAGTTCATGGGTCAGGTACCGTTCCGTGAGGTCTACATACATGGACTGGTACGCGACGGCGAAGGTCAGAAAATGTCCAAGTCGAAAGGCAATGTACTCGACCCTATTGATGTTATCGACGGCATTGACCTCGAGTCCCTGATCAGCAAACGCACCACTGGCATGATGCAACCGCACCTGGCCGAGCGTATCGAGAAACAGACACGCAATAACCTGCCTGATGGCATTCCTGCCTTCGGCACCGACGCCTTACGTTTTACCTTTGCATCGCTGGCCACCACTGGCCGTGACATCGTGTTGTCGATGGATCGGGTCGAGGGCTACCGTAATTTTTGTAACAAGCTGTGGAATGCCGCACGCTATGTACTGATGAATACCGAAGCTCAGGACTGCGGACAACAGGGTGACCCGGTAGAACTGAACAGCGCAGACCACTGGATATTGAGTCGCCTGCAAAACACCATAGACACAGTACGCAAATCCATTGAAGGCTATCGCTTTGACCATGCAGCACAGGCCATCTATGAATTTACCTGGAACGAATATTGTGACTGGTACCTGGAACTGTCCAAGCCGGTGCTATACAACGAAGATAGCAGCGCAGAACAACTGCGTGGCACCCGGCAGACACTGGTACAAGTGCTGGAGTCACTATTAAGGCTGGCGCACCCGATCATGCCGTTTATTACTGAAGAAATCTGGCAGCGGGTATCGACACTGGCCGGCCAGTCAGGCGAGACCATTATGTTACAGGCCTACCCCGTCAGTGACCAACGCCAGGTCTATCCTGGTGCCGTTGACGAAATTCAATGGCTCATGGACTTTGTACTCGGTATTCGCAAAATACGCAGTGGCATGAACATTAAACCGGGTAAGCCACTACCCGTATTATTACAAAATGCCTCAGAGCAGGACCAGAAACGACTGCAAAACACACTACACTACCTGAAGTCACTGGCACGAATCGAATCTGTCGAAGTACTGGGTAAGGAGCAAGCCCCCGAATCGGCAACCGCGCTGGTCGGTGAGATGAAAGTGTTGATACCGATGGCCGGGCTAATCGACAAAGCTGAAGAAACAGCGCGATTGGGCAAGGAAATCGATAAGCTGGATAAAGACCTGCAGCGCGGCGAAGCCAAATTGGCCAACTCGAACTTCACCGATCGCGCACCCGCCGAAGTCGTCGACAAGGAACGCAAAAAAGTAGACGACATGCGCACATCACTACAAAGCCTGCAGGAACAACTTGAAAGGATAGCAAATATCTGAACTTGGTAGAGGTATGATATGAAAGAGCAAGACAAATCAACTGAAACAGAGAAAGTACCGTGCGAAGAATGCCTTAAAGAAATACCTAAATCGGAGGCAAAAATCGTGGAGGCTAACGACTATGTCATCAATTTTTGTGGCCTGGATTGCTATGACAAATGGCGTAAAAAGAACGACACTAACGAATAAGGAAGCCAAGTCCAAAAAATCATTATAAATGATCTTTGCCATGATTCCTTATACATTCAAACCCCAGCCGCACTCATGACAAACTTGACCACCAGCCATATCGTCAGAATAAAAAGAACGGTCATGATAAGACCAACAATAATGTAGGCTGCCGGACGGCCCTTGGCAAAGTCCCGATCTCTATTTTTACTGGTTTGCACACCAAACATGGCAGCCAATACACTTAACACCACTTTAAATAAACTAAGCTCTTTATCCTGCTCACTCATACTTATTACCTGTTTATACAACTATCAAGATACTGAGACACTTTAAATTTCCCGGATAAAATGCTGGCGCGTCTCATAAACACTATCAGCAAAACCCTTGCCCTGCCATCGCAGCATGCGCTTCAATAAAAAATCAAACCATATCGGATTATAGCGCCGTACCTCACTCAACAGGGTCGCCTGTTGTTGCTGTAACAACCCCATACGCACAATCTGTTTCAGCGGTATGATCGGCAGGATACCGGGCAATGGGTAGTCCGAACCATTAATCAACCGCGGGTGCCATTCCTCTTTCAGTAACAGGTATTTGATCGGTTCATCCAGCCTATTCATTTGTAGCAATGCAGAGATATCACCCGTTAATAGACCTTCATACTGTCGCTCGTTCATCATGCGCACAAACAAGTCAAAACAGGGCTTCTCAGTACGCCCGGCCCCCTTGTCCAGGTCTGCCGCCTTACCCAGTGACGCACAATGCGCGACAATGACCTTAACGCCCTGATCGAGTGCATGTCTTAACACCAATGGATTGGCCGACTCACGACTGCCCTCAGTGCCGACCGCCGTTTCATGCCCGGCATGGCTCAGCAACGGCAGGCCGAGACGCTGCATGGCCTGATAGAAGGGAATACAGCGGCGCGCAGCCGGGTCAATCCCCATCGCCTCGGGCAACCATTTAATGGCGCGTGCACCTTTGGCCACTGCGGACTCCAACAAGGCGATACTGTCTTCTCGATAGGGATGTATCGAAGCCACCCACTCAAAGCGTTGCGGATCACTGACAGCAACCCTTGCTGTGTAATCATTCGGAATATGAAAAAAGGATTTCTCTTTATCGTGCCGACCATGCTCATCGTGAAAATAATCAAATGCCAGCAACATGATTTTCATACCGGGCGGCAGGTCATGCGTCAGCAAGCGCATACGATCGACATAGCCTTGATCAACCTGACCGCGCTCACCTGCACAGGAGGCATCCATGTAAAACTGGTATTGAACATGCTTTAACGGGTGCCGCCAGGTCATCATGTCCGGATTGGTAAACACGGTTTTGTCCATGTCCCCGAGGCCAATCAAATGGACATGATTATCCCAAACCTGGCTGAAATCCAGTCCGGCAATGGCCTCACTGATCATTGCATGCTGTTGCAAGTTTGCAGGTATACGCTGATCCAGGCATTCGTTATACAGCCCATCCTCCGGCCAATAGCGCTGATGCATGACCAGCAAACCGGCCGACCCGGCACCGAGCAGAAATGCTCTACGTCTCATCCAGGGATCTCGCTATTTGCATGCCTTTATTGATATCCACCCTGAGTAACAAGATTGCACCCAGTACAAACAGAACAATGATCGATAACATGGCAACCCGGTGACTGCCCGATATCAGCGCCACCCAGCCGACAATAATCGGGCCCAACACCGCCGCAAATTTACCCAGCATATTATAAAAACCAAAGAACTCAGCGGACCGGTGTGCCGGTATGATGCGAGCATACAGCGAACGACTTAACGATTGCACGCCTCCCTGGACCAAGCCAATCAGTGTTGCCAATACATAAAACTCCCAGCTCGATTCCATCTGATAGGCCCACAGGACCACAAAAATATATACCGCCAGGGCGATGAGTATACCCGTCTTCGGCCCCAACCTCTCACCCAGGTGGCCAAACAGGATTGCCGACGGAAAACCAATGAACTGAGTGATGAGTATCGCCAGAATTAAATCGCCACTATCCAGATTCAATGAAAGCCCATAGTCAACCGCCATACGCACAATCGTGTCAACGCCGTCTATATACAACCAGTAGGCCAATAGAAAGGTAAACACGATTTTTAATTGCCTGATCTCCTGAAAAGTATCGCGCAGCTGACGGATGCCAGCGAAGGTGCTCTCTCTAATGCCCTTTGCATTCCCTGCAGTCGGCGGTTCCGCCACCCAGATAAATACGGGTATCGCAAACACCAGCCACCAGGCTGCGACCAGAACGAAAGACAAGCGTATTGCATCCGCTGCTTCACTCAAACCGAAGGCGCTAGGACTGCGTAACATCCATACGCATAACGCAAACAATAATCCGCCGCCGATATAACCGAGGCCATAACCGAGTGCAGAGACCCGATCTAATTTTTTCTTGGGGGCAACATGCACCAGTAGTGAATCGGAAAAACTAACACCGCCCATAAAACCGATCGACGCCAGCATATAAATAATAATCGCCAGCTCCCAGTCACCCTGTTTGACCAGAAACAAGCCAGCACACATGGCGACACCAAGGAAGGTAAATAACAACAGGAAACGTTTTTTACTCCCGGCCTGATCTGCAATCGAACCGAGCAGGGGCGCTAATATGACAATACTCAGGCTGGCAATGGAATTGGCTAATCCCAGTTGATAGGTGCTTTGTTCCGGGCTTAATGTGTCGGCCCAGTATTGCTTGAAAAACAACGGAAAAAAACCCGTCATGACGGTCACTGCATAGGCGGAGTTGGCCCAATCGTACAAGGCCCAGGATATGATTTGCTTGTTACCGTGCTGATGACTCACAATGCCGACACAATTTCTTCCTGCAAAACAACATAATCTATCTTACCACTAGGCAATAAAGGCAACTGCTCGATCAATTTTATTTTTTTGGGGATGTGCAAATCGCTCAGGCCTTCCTGCCTGAATTGTGCGATCAAACTCTTACGGTCAGCCTGACTGAATTCGGTAAATAAAATCAGCTGCTCACCCTTGGATTCATCTGCCATACTGATGACGGCATGCAAATAATCTGGCCAGGTCTTTGCGACCATGTTCTCTACCGCAACCAGCGAGATCATCTCGCCGCCGATCTTGGCAAAGCGTTTTGCGCGGCCTCGAATAAAAAGATAGCCATCCTCATCTATATCAACAATATCCCCGGTATCATACCAGCCAGCACCAGACTCCGGGGTTGAAGGCGGAACAATCTCACCGGGGCGATCCGCCAGCAAGTAGCCCTTCATCACATTCGCCCCCTTGACCTGCAACTGACCTCCATTATTTATACCTGGGACATCAATCAATCGATATTCCATACCCGGCACCAGATGACCGACCGCGCCTCTTTTATAGGTCAACATGGTATTCGCTGCCAACACAGGCGAGGTTTCAGTCGCACCATAACCCTGCAGGATTCGTATGCCGAATTTTTCCAGCCATAAGTTTTCTGTCGACTCCTGCAGTGATTCGGCACCGGCAAACACATAGCGTAATGTATGAAAATCATAGGGATGGGCCTGCTGACCATAACCATTAAGGAAGGTATTGGTTGCAAAGATCACCGTGGTATCGGTTTCATACACCAACTCGGGTATGATTTTATAGTGCAAGGGCGAAGGATATTGTAAAAAGCGTATGCCGTGCTCAAGCGGCAAAATGGTTCCGGCCGTCAGGCCAAAGGAATGAAAGATCGGTAAAAAGTTCAACAATACATCTTTGTGACTAAAATCGAGTATACAAATCACTTGCCAACAGTTTGCTAACAAATTCCTATGGCTCAGTGCCACACCTTTTGGCAGACCCTCTGAACCCGATGTAAACAGGATGACAGCAGTATCATCAGCTGAAATGGATTGCTCGAATTTTTTATAATAACTACCTGCAAAAAAACTTATGAAATAACTACTAATCTTGCTACCGAGACTTAACTGCGCCGCCATGTCTTCAACATAACGCACCTGCGTATGCTCACTCATGGCCTGCAACTGTTCTTCAAGGCCGGCTTCTTTTATAAACGCTCGCGATGTATAAACATATTGTATGTTGGCGTTGGTAATACTACTCAATAATGCTTTTTTACCTGCACCATAGTTCAACATCGCCGGACATCGACCACTGAAACTCAAGGCATAGACCATGACAGTTGCAATAACCGTGTTGGGTAAAAACATACCTACAGCCTGCTCTTGACTGGTCTCTTTTTCCAGTAATCGGGAAAGCAGAATAATACGGAAGATAACTTGATTGTAATTAAGCGGCTTACGCTTAATATCTTCAAGAATGACATGACGTCCGCCGTTGAAACTTCGCTTCGCGCATCAATGCTGTTAAATATTCAACCGATGCTTCTCTACGCTTCTGCCCCTTGAGCTCATCGGCCAGTTTCATTTTTTCGCCTGGCAAAACAGTTAACGTGATCTTCGGGAAAAGCCTGCGCCTGACGGTACCCTGGGCACGCGTGAAAAATGAATACTGACTACCCTCTATATGTACCGGTACGATAGTCGCGTCTGTTTTATCAAGCACCATCCCTGTCGACTGATAGATCTTCATTAACGAATTATTATTCGATAGTCGCCCTTCAGGAAACAGCAGAACCTTGTTGTCCTGTTGCAGAAAATCAATCAGTTTTTTTAGCGACAGCGGGTTATGTGTATCAATCACACAAAAATCAAGAATATGCACAAAAGGTTTGGCCCACCAACGATCGGCTGCCGATTTATTTATCGCATAGGCAAGGTCATTCGACAAAAAGAGTTTAATAATTAATGCATCCAGCAGTGACACATGATTGGCAATGACAAGAACCCTGTCACCCGCCGCATCATAATGAGACAGCCCTCTGACTTGTATACGAAAAGCCAGCCTGAGAATTACCTTGATGATGACATTTAACATATTTTCACAATTCAATATTCTCCCTGCTTAGAAAATCAAGCGGACGAGAAACTCTTTTTTTTAGATAATAATTACCGCCTAGACTAACAAGAATTGCGATATTTGGAAACCGTATACTGTTCGTCTGAATCAAGGTTTAATTATATTTTCCAGGTAAATATTCCTGCACCTGTTCTGCCATTACTTATTTAAGCCAATCGCTTACTTACAAATAGTTAAAAAGACCCTTATTCATGTAAGACTTCCACCGCAACATTAGCAACATTTTCTGTATTATCTTGACAAAAGAGTCCACACCCATAACCCTTGGGCAACCCAGCTATACATTATGACACCACCCTTTTATAGGCTGTAAAATGACTTCATACTGCATTGATTGCCGTACAGGCAAGAGATATTTATCAAGTATTATACTCATTCCGTAACGGGTAATGGCAACTCTGGGTCGGGGATAGGATGGACCCTTGGGTAGTAAGATTTTTTCTGTTGTGAGGACCCACCCAACAGCCAGTGCCGATTAAGTCGTTCTGTAAGCTCGTTAGCACGTTCCACCAGGATGCGCCCTTCAGAAAACAACGTGGGGATATGCTCGCTTCCGACTTCAACCTGTTTTACGACATGCCCTAGCTGCCCAACCACAGTCCCCAGCTCTTGCAGCAATTCATTCAATTGTTCCGATGCTTTTCTGGCGTTGATGGCGCTCATCCTGATATCCTCATCAGATGCATCTACAATATTTTGAACGCTCTGCCCCGCTTCGGACCACGCCATGAATCCGGTTTGCGCTGATGCCGCTGCTGCAGAAACAGCATTGACGGCACCGCGTAAATCTTGCGTAACTCCAGACAAGTTTTCAAGCGTAGCAGAAATAGCGTTCTCGCTTTCACCTATCGCACGACTGATATCGGAGAGATTGCGTAGAATTGTCTTGACGTTCTCTGCCATTTTATTCAGCTCCACGTCACTGAATGTCTTTGCTAATTCTACGGGCTGAAGTGCTTCGATTAATGATCCTTCTTCCAGAGTTTCACCAGGTTCTTCACCTGGAATAAGATGCAGACCGGTCCAGCCGATAAGTGCACTCAAGCCAAACGAGGATGCCACACGCAAACGGCATCCTTCTGTAATAAACTCCCTATACTCATCAGAGATGACAATATCCACACGTACGTTCCCATCCCTTCGTAGAGTTACACTCTCTATCTGACCAATGGGAATGCCAGCCAGGCGAACGTCAGTGCCGCGCACAATATTATGAGCCTGATTGAGGACTGTATAGTAATTGACGCGACTGACACCCGGTCCGATTTCCTGATAGCGCAATACGATAGCTGCGACAATAACTATCAGTACAGCAAGCACGATAAAACCAACCAGGCGGTCAATGTAGGTGATCTTATATGGCTGATTTCCCTGGTTATCCATAATTACAGTGTAGATTGCTCCAGTCCGTTTTCTGTGAGCTCATAAGCAGCCGTCGCTAGTTCTAATAACTGATGTTGCCGGGTAGTCATAACTAGTGCAAAACGCTCTTCAGCCTGGGTCTTTTGTATTGCATCGATCACTACCTGCTTATGTATATTCGGCATCCCATCGAAAATAGCATCTATGAGGATTAAACGAGGCCGACTGATCAATGCTCGCGCCAAATTGACCATACGTGTCTGCGTCACATTCAGGTCATCGGGAACGAGCTCCAGCAGCTCGTTGATACCCAGGAGAGTGGCAACTCGATGAATGTTTTCGGCAAGCTCCTTTCGACTAATATTGTAATGATAGGCCAGCGGCAGAGCAATGTTGTCAGTGACATTTAATAAACTTATGAGCCCACCGTGACGATAGACATACCCTATCTGCTCACGTAATTTAGAAAACTCTTTGGAAGGAAGTGTACCCGCTAGATCTTTACCCTGAAAGACCAGTTGACCAGCAACACCGCTGACCATACCCGCCAAGGCCTGCAACAGGCAGGTACCAAGTAAAAGCACGCTCGAATTAATAACAATGCATTCCCCCTCATCGGCTTTGAAGGATATGTTCTTAATGACAGTTTCAGAATCACAAGGTATCTGTAAATCCTGCACGCGCAAAGTCATCATTGATACGCCAATATCGATATCATTATGTTGATAAAAAGCACCAACACTAAAGCCCGGGTCGTAGCGAGGGACATACCGCGAGCAACCATAGCCAGGCGCGCCTCGACTGTCGAGCCATAATGGATCGCATACAAACCAATTACCAACCCGCTGGAGACGCATTTAATCACAATAACAAGAATTTCATAAAGTTGCACTCGTTCAAGAATATTATCAATCAGTAACGCAGCGCCAATCCCCGTATCCTGCAACCACAGAGTTATGAATGCAGCGGTCATACTGAAAAACAGAAAGTAGATGAGCATCATCAGCATCGAGATTGGAAAAGCAAAAAACACTGGCACCAGAAATAGATGGACAGGATCAATACCGAGGGTTTTGGCTATTTCAAATTCTCCAGACATTTTAAGGTAGCCAATCTTTGCGGTTACCGCAGTACCGGATCGAACGATCGCAATCAATGCACACATAATAGGGGCCAACTCGCGAATGATGACCACAACAAACAACTCCGAAAATACGGTAACAGTCTGTTCGGCCGGTGATATAGCGGGGAGTCTGAATACCAGCAGGGAACCTATCAGTATGGAGACGATCGCTGTAACATAAAAACCCTGTATCCCTGTATAGTAAATTTGCAACCTATACAACTTGTAAAAAACAAGCCTTCGACTACTGTGCGCAATGGAGAGTCTAGATGAGACAAGCAGGGCTAATAAGCCCAGTATATCGCTGCTACGTTTTAGTGCCTGAAGTACATGCCTTCCAATCGCTTCCAGCATAATCCTAGAACCTGTCCAGTTCTGCCTCGATAATCCGAGTCCTGGCTGTATCGTTAAGCGAGATACTGACTACGCGCGCTCGTTGAAAATATTGTTTGGCCAGCTCAAGCCGACCATTTTCCTTATAAATCTTCGCCAACAGATGTAAAGTATTGCGTACTCCCAGGTGATGATCAATCTGCTTGAACAGCACCAGGGCATTTCCCCCTGCACCAACATGCCGCTGCTTCCGGGCATATTCGTAAAGCACAAAGGCAAAATCTTCCGGGGAATCTTCAGCCTGATCCATTTTTGACACTATCAGCCGATATCCCTCATCCACTCTGGACAGATAGGTCAGCACCACAGCTCGCTGAATAGAGCTTGTAGACCATTTCAGGGCCGTTTCAAAATCCGACTTTTTACCACTCAAGCGTGCTTCAAGCAAATAGCTGCCATAAAGGTATTCGGGTAACTGTAATGTATTGGCAATGGATTTTGCACTTTGCAAATACTGCATTGCAGTATCGGTCTGTTCGAGACTGATATAAATACGAATAAGTTTCAGGTGACAACGGACCTGCCCTTCGAGATCATCAGCCAAGGAATACAGATGTAATGCCTGCCGTAAATCCGTTATTGCTCTCGTGGGTGATACGCTTATTGTTTGCGCATCAATTCTGGCCTCCAGTCTACGAGCATGCTGTAACGTATACGGCTCTGGACTGGTGACAGGTGCTGCACAGGCCACTATTCCTGGCACAAGCACGCTTATCAGAGCATCACGAATACGCCGTGTGAAATTTACCCGCATACTATTAATCCTGCCCCATATACTACCTACCCACGGTTGAATAGTCAGAGTAATCATATCCTAATTTAAGCTTAGAAAGAATTAAAACTCTTTGTCCACCATATCGAGTTTACTGAACAAGTATTCAACATGTTGATTTTTGTTTTGATTGACACCAATATTTACAAAAATCGCTTTCAGGACAGTGAGAATTCAACATCCATTAAATCTTGATATTACATTGAGGGATAAAGCTTCCCTTTAATCATAATGGTCTAATTCACAATTAAATATAAAAAAATCGGTAAAACACCATTTTATAAGACAAAAACATCAACCTATCTGGGGCAATTCAAACAATCTAAACCACCCTCCAGACCACCTGCCAGGAAGTTTAGGACGGTATACCATGCTCACGGGTCGCATGGAATTCAATCTCAGGCCAACGCTCCATAGCCAATTCGAGATTAACACGTGTCGGTGCAATATAGGCAAGACTACCGCCGCTATCGATGGCCAGATTATCAGAGAGCTTGTTACGAAATTCCTCTAACTTCTTCTCATCAGAACAAGACACCCATCGCGCAGTGACCACATTGACATTCTCGAAAGTACATTCCACATTGTATTCTTCCTTCAGCCTGAAGGCGACCACGTCGAACTGCAAGACACCGACAGCACCGAGGATTAAATCATTTTTATTCAGTGGCCGGAAAAGTTGCGAGGCACCCTCCTCACATAATTCAATCAAGCCCTTTTGCAATGCTTTCATGCGCAGTGGATCTCTAAGCACAACCCGACGGAATAGTTCCGGGGCAAAATTTGGGATGCCGGTAAATTGCAAGTCTTCGCCCTGAGTAAAGGTATCACCAATCTGTATCGTGCCGTGATTATGCAGGCCAATAATATCACCGGCAAAGGCCTCTTCAACCTGACCACGCTCACTAGCCATAAAGGTGATTGCATTACTGATTTTGACATCACGAGCAATACGCACATGGCGCAGTTTCATGCCATTGGCAAAGTGTCCGGAGCATATACGCATAAAAGCAATACGATCACGATGCTGCGGATCCATGTTCGCCTGTATCTTGAAAACGAAGCCGCTGAGCTTGTCCTCGACCGGCTCAACGGTCCGGCTTATGGTTGTTCGCGTTTGCGGCGCCGGTGCATATTCAACAAAGGCCTCGAGTAATTCCTGCACACCGAAGTTATTAATAGCAGAACCGAAGAATACCGGGGTCAACTCACCAGCCAGATAGGCATCGAGATCAAACTCGTGACTTGCGCCCTGCACCAGTTCTATCTCTTCGCGCAATTCCTGCGCCTGATCACCCAACACTTCATCCAGGCGTGGGTTATCAAGCCCATCTATGATTTCACCCTGCTGTATTTTGCCGCCGTGTGTGGCGCTATACAGGTGTATGCGATTTTCTTTTAGGTTGAACACACCTTTGAAGGCCTTACCCATACCAATCGGCCAGGTAATAGGCGCACATTTTATATCCAGCACACTCTCGACTTCATCCAGCAATTCAATCGGATCACGGCCTTCACGGTCAAGTTTGTTGATAAAGGTAATAATCGGCGTCGTACGTAGACGACAAACACCCATCAATTTGATGGTGCGGGCCTCGACGCCTTTGGCACAATCGATGACCATCAAGGCCGAGTCAACTGCCGTTAAAGTACGGTAGGTATCTTCGGAAAAGTCCTCATGCCCGGGTGTATCGAGCAGGTTCATTATCTTGCCATTAAAAGGGAACTGCATCACCGATGAGGTCACCGAGATACCACGTTCCTTTTCCATCTCCATCCAGTCAGAGGTCGCATGGCGGTCAGATTTGCGGCCCTTGACTGTACCGGATTGCTGAATAGCACGCCCGAACAACAACAGTTTTTCGGTCAAGGTCGTCTTGCCCGCATCCGGATGCGAAATAATGGCGAAGGTACGACGCTGGCTTATGGCTTCCTCGAAGGACATGATATTAATTCTTTACGCTTAAAACGCGTTATTCTACAGTAGATTGGTGTTGATTGCAGGTATTCAGCGAGCGCTACACGCGCGCCAGGGCTACAGGTGTAAGGCCAGGATCAATGCGTCCTCGCGTCCATTGTCACTGGGATAGTAGTGCTTACGTGTTCCAACCTCGCAGAAACCGATATCATGATACAAGGCCAGTGCGGCCTTATTGGATGGACGAACCTCTAACAATATGATTTCGGCGCGCATACGCCGGGCGGCATCGAGCAGGTGATTGACCAGCAAACGCCCCAAACCCATGCGCTGAGATCGCGGATGCACACACACATTTAATATATGCGCCTCGCCGACGGCCTCGGACATCACCGCATAACCATGAATAATGCCGTCCTGCTCCAATATCTGGCAATGATAACCGACACGCATACAATCCTTGAAAATACCACGGGTCCAGGGGTGACTATAAGCGGACTCCTCAATATGGATGACCGAATCCATGTCTTCCTCAAGCATGGCACGCATTTTCATGTTGCCTGGACTGAGGATGGCGCTCATGCCGGTTGCTCCGTACTCAGTTGTTGCTGCAACATAACAAGGTCCTGCCATGCCTTGCGTTTCTGCTGCGGCGAGCGCAACAGATAAGCCGGATGGTAGGTCACCATAACAGGGACATCGATGCCCGGACTGCTATGCAATTGGCCGCGTAGTTTAGCCAGGCTGGTATCTGTCTTGAGCAAATGGTGGGCTGCTATCCGACCCAAGGCTACAATCAGCTCGGGCTGGATCAGTTGTATTTGCTGTTGCAGAAAGGTCTTGCAGGTATTGATTTCATCCACCCTGGGATCACGATTACCCGGTGGTCTGCATTTGAGTATATTGGCGATATAGACCTGCTCCCGACTAAAGCCGATCGCGAACAACATCTCATTCAACAACTGACCGGCACGGCCGACAAAGGGTTCACCCTGGCGGTCTTCGTCTGCACCTGGGGCCTCGCCGATAAACATAATCTTCGCCGATCGGTTGCCAGTACCAAACACCGTATGGATGCGGTTTTCATGCAAGTCACAGGCCGTGCAGGATTCCACGTTTTGCTGCAAGAGCGGCCAATCAGGCAGGGCCTGTGCGCTACTATCAACAACTGGGGCAACAGCCTGCTCTGTATCAGCTATCACCGGTACGGGCTCAGCGTCCACTGCCGGCGCTTCATCCAGGACAGGCTTGATCTTCGGTTCCCATAACTGGATACCCATTGCCTGTAGATACTGTTGTCGAAGCTGCTCGTGCATGCGAGATTACCGATCCTTAACTCTAAACATCAGCCGATTGCGGATGCTCACGAGCTGAAGTTTGCTCAAGCTTGTTCAGGGCATTGATATACGCTTTAACGGAAGCGACCACAATATCGGTATCTGAACCCTGGCCGTTGACAATCCGGCCCGCTTTTTCCAACCTCACTGTCACCTCACCCTGTGAGTCAGTACCGCTGGTGATATTATTGACCGAATACAATTGTAGCTGCGTGTCACTATGGACCATTTCTTCAATGGCCTTGTACGACGCATCGACCGGACCTCCGCCTTGCGCACTGCATTGCATCTCTTTAGCATCCGCACTGATCGTGATACTCGATGTCGGCATCTCGCCGGTTTCCGAACAGACCTTCAGCGCGACCAGCTTATAACGCTCATTCTCGGCTTCCAGATTGGACTCGGTCACCAGCGCCTGCAGGTCTTCATCAAAGATCTCATGTTTCTTATCGGCCAGGTCTTTAAAGCGGGCAAAGGTGTCATTGAGCTCCTCCTCGGAAGAAAACTCAACACCCAGCTCAGCCAATCGGGTCTTGAAAGCATTGCGCCCGGAGTGCTTACCCAGCACCATGCGGTTGGCGGACCAACCCACATCCTCGGCACGCATGATTTCGTAGGTCTCGCGGCTCTTTAAAACGCCGTCCTGATGAATGCCGGATTCATGCGCGAAGGCATTCGCACCGACAATCGATTTGTTCGGCTGTACCGGAAAGCCGGTGATGTTGGCTACCAGTCTCGAACAGGTCACGATCTGGGTGGCATCAAGGTCGCTGTCGCAACTGAACATATCCTGACGTGTACGCACCGCCATGACGATTTCTTCCAAAGCTGCGTTACCGGCACGTTCCCCGAGTCCATTGATAGTGCATTCCACTTGGCGCGCACCATTCAGAACCGCCGACAAGGAATTAGAAACCGCGAGCCCCAGGTCATTATGACAATGCACTGAAAAAACGGCCTTGTCTGAATTGGGCACATTCTCGATCAACTGTTTGATCAGATCACCAAACTGATGTGGCAGGTTATAACCCACGGTATCCGGGATATTGACCGTGCTTGCTCCGGCATCGATCACAGCCTCGAGGATGCGAAATAAAAATTCCGGCTCGGAACGACCGGCGTCTTCTGGGGAGAACTCGATATTATCAGTATATTGGCGCGCCCTTTTGACGGCACGTACGGCCTGCTCAATCACCTGTTCGGGTTGCATACGCAATTTCATTTGCATATGGATCGGGGATGTGGCGATAAAGGTATGGATTCGTGCAGAGTTGGCTGGTTTCAGCGCCTCACCGGCACGGTCAATATCCTTATCCAAAGCTCGCGCCAGGCCACAAACGGTACTGTCGCTGATCGCTTTGGCGACACTTTGCACGGCCTCGAAATCACCGTGACTGGCAATGGGAAAACCCGCTTCGATGACATCGACACGCATGCGTTCGAGTGCCCTGGCGATGCGTACCTTTTCATCACCGGTCATTGATGCACCCGGACTCTGTTCACCGTCTCTAAGGGTGGTATCAAAAATAATGAGTTTGTCTTGCTTGCTCATGTTCCTGGCTCCAGTTATATGGGCATTTTACCCCAGGCGCGTGCCTTTGGGTATTATAGATAGTCGGTTTTGGAATCGCGCTGTAACCCTCGCCAGGGGATCTGGTAGCTGCCTTACGGCAGTAGCAGCAGAGACAAAGAAAGAGGAGCAGCAGTAACCGCATGAGCGGCCTGACTGAAAATAACGTCTAATTGATGGTTTGTAGCAAACATAGAGTAAATATAGCCCGAATAACCGAATTTGCCAAGTACCTTAGCCCTGATCCGCCGGGGTTTCGCTATTTGTTTGCATTTTTTTACGCTTCCAGCGCAACAGCATCATGAATGGGCCCGATAAGGCATACAGAAGAAATACCCCAAAGAATACCTTGGGCGGATCGATTGTCACCAAGATAAAGATCAACACCACGATCAGGATACCAACAAAAGGCACCTTTTCCTTCCGACTCTGGTCTTTAAAGCTATTATATAATACCGGACTCACCATCAACACGCCGGCAAGGATAGTCAACAGTAGTGACGGCACCAGCAAATAACTTTCACTGCCCTTCAAGTCAAGATCATCAAAGACCCAGATAAATGAAACCAGCAAGGTCGCCGCTGACGGACTGGCTAGCCCCATAAAATACTTTTTATCCAGCGTGCCGATCTGCACATTAAAGCGCGCCAACCTCAACGCCGCCATAGCAGCATAAAAGAATGCCGCCAACCAACCAAACTTGCCCCACTGCTCACCCAATTCCACCAGGCTCACCAGCGACCACTGATACATGACCAGGGCCGGGGCCAGGCCAAAAGAAACCATATCGGCGATGCTGTCATATTGCGCACCGAACTCACTCTGGGTGTTGGTCATGCGCGCGACGCGACCATCAATACCATCCAGCAACATGGCTACTATCACGGAAATAGCCGCCGCGGTAAAACGTCCCTGCATGGCCAGGATAATGGCATAGAAACCGGCAAACAGACCCGCCGTTGTAAACAGGTTAGGCAGTAAGTAGATCGCCCTCCTCGGTTTTTTTTCTTCAGTCGGATCCTGCACTGTTTTTATATTTTCTTCAGTCATAAGGTTTCCTGACACTATTCCGCAAGCCGGGTAAATTTTTCAATATCAGTATAACATATCAGCTTTATTGGCCCATATTTTCATGGATTACCCGTTCGGGCCGGACTGACAGTAAGCTAACAGTACTTTTATCGTTAAAAAAAAAGGGACGCGAACTACGTTCACGCCCCTTTCATAGTACGATAGACAATTCGTGCTAATTCTTGCTCTTGTCTACCAGCTGATTAGCCGTTATCCAGGGCATCATGCTACGCAATTTTTCCCCGACCTGCTCAATAGGATGAGCGGCGTTATTACGTCGACGCGCAGTCATTTCAGGATAATTGGTTTGTCCTTCAAGTATGAAACGCTTGGCGTAATCACCAGTCTGGATATTGCGCAAGGCTTCTTTCATGGCCCTGCGACTCTCGTCGTTAATAACTTTATCACCAGTTACATACTCGCCATATTCAGCATTATTGGAAATCGAGTAATTCATATTGGCGATGCCGCCCTGATACATCAGGTCAACGATCAACTTCAGCTCATGCAAGCATTCAAAGTAGGCCATTTCCGGTGCATAACCAGCTTCCGTCAAGGTCTCGAAACCGGCCTTGACCAATTCCACGGCACCACCACAGAGTACCGCCTGTTCGCCGAACAGGTCTGTTTCGGTCTCATCCTTGAACGTTGTTTCAATAATACCGGTACGACCGCCACCAATCGCCGATGCATACGACAAGGCAATGTCGCGGGCCTTACCGGAAGCGTTCTGATGAACTGCGATCAGATCAGGGATGCCGCCACCATTAACGAATTCGTTGCGTACTGTATGGCCTGGTGCCTTGGGCGCGATCATAATGACATCGAGATCGGCACGTGCGACAACCTGGTTATAATGAACGGCAAAACCATGGGCAAATGCCAGTACAGCGCCCTTTTTCAGATTAGGCTCAATTTCGTTTTTATACAGATCCGACTGAAATTCATCCGGCGTCAGCACCATGACCAGGTCTGCCCCGGCAACCGCATCGGCAACGTTTTTTACCGCCAGTCCGGCAGACTCGGCCTTGGCCGCAGATGCAGAACCTGCACGTAAACCAACCGTTACATCAACACCCGAGTCTTTCAGGTTGTTGGCGTGGGCATGGCCCTGAGAGCCATAACCAAGGATGGAAACCTTCATTGCCTTGATAATGGATAAATCTGCATCTTTGTCATAATAAAGTTTCATGTCAATTACCTGTTGGATTTCTAAATTTAATTCTATAGATTTAATATTTTGTCGCCACGCGCGATACCAATTACACCGGAACGTACCAGCTCCATGACCTGAATGTTGCCAAGGTTACCGACAAAGGCATCCAGCTTACTGCTCGAACCCGTTAACTCCAATGTGTAGCTCAGATCGCTGACGTCGATGATTCTGCCGCGAAATATATCTGCAAAGCGTTTTACTTCTTCGCGCTCCTGATGATTACTGACCCGCAGTTTTACCAACATCAGCTCGCGCTCAAGATGCTCACCTTCAGTCATGTCCTGAAGCCTGACAATATCGACCAGTTTGTTCAACTGCTTGGTAATCTGCTCAATGATCTGTTCGGTACCACTCGTTACCAGTGTCATTCTGGATAGCGATGGATCAATGGTTGGAGCGACGGTCAGCGACTCAATATTGTAACCACGTGCAGAAAACAGGCCGGCAACACGCGAAAGTGCACCGGCTTCATTTTCCATTATGATAGAGATAATATGACGCATAGAGTTACACCAGAATCATTTCATTTTGTCCCGCGCCCGCAGGAATCATCGGATAAACATTTTCTTCCTTGTCGGTAATGAAGTCCATGAATACAACTCGATCGCGGACGCTCATCGCTTCCTTCAAGGCACCTTCAACATCAGACGGCTTCTCTACACGGATACCCGCATGTCCATAACTCTCGGCCAGTTTGACAAAATCCGGCAGCGATTCCATGTACGACATGGCATAACGCTTGTCATAGAAAAACTCCTGCCACTGGCGCACCATGCCCAGGTAGCCATTATTCAGGGTGATGACCTTGATCGGCAATCCGTATTGCTTCAATGTTGACAGCTCCTGGATATTCATCTGGATACTGCCTTCACCGGTAATACAGGCAACGGTCGCATCCGGATAGGCCAATTGTACGCCCATCGCAGCCGGCATGCCGAAGCCCATCGTGCCGAGGCCACCGGAATTGATCCAGCGCCTGGGCTGGTCGAATTTATAATACTGCGCGGCCCACATCTGGTGCTGACCGACATCCGAGGTCACGAAGGCTTCACCATTAGTGACCTGGTACAGTTTTTCTACCACCATCTGCGGTTTGATCACGGGTCCGCTGCTGTCATATTTGAGGCAATCCATCGAACGCCACTCCTCGATCTGCTTCCACCATTCGGCCAGCGCCGCTTCATCAGTCTTGAAGCTGCTACCTCGAACCAGTTTGAGCATATCCTTGAGCACGGCCCTGACACTGCCGACAATCGGTACATCGACCTTTACATTTTTAGAAATAGAGGCCGGATCGATATCGATATGGATGATTTTCGCTGTCGGGCAGAATTTCTCGATATTACCGGTAACGCGATCGTCAAAGCGCGCACCTATGGCCACCAGCACATCGCAATTATGCATGCCCAGGTTGGCTTCATAGGTACCATGCATACCGAGCATGCCGACAAACTGTTTGTCGGTTGCCGGGTAGGCACCCAGGCCCATTAATGTCTCGGTAATCGGGAAATTCAATAAGCGCGTCAGTTCGGTCAATTCCTCACTGGCATTATCCAGCACCACGCCGCCACCGGTATAAAGCATCGGCCGTTTTGCTTGTGCCATCAATTTTACTGCACGCCGAATTTGGCCAATATGACCCTTGACCACAGGATTATACGAACGCAAGGAGACCTCGGCAGGATAATGGTATTCAGCACGTTGCGCGGTCACATCCTTGGGTATATCAACGACAACCGGACCCGGGCGACCGGTGGTAGCCACATAAAAGGCCTTTTTGATCGTGGTAGCCAGGTCTTTGATGTCCTTGACGAGGAAATTATGCTTCACGCAGGGACGGGTAATGCCAACCGAGTCGACCTCCTGAAAGGCATCATTGCCGATCAGACTGGTCGGCACCTGACCAGTAAAGACAACCAAGGGTATTGAGTCCAAATGCGCCGTGGCAATACCGGTAACCGCATTCGTGGCTCCCGGTCCGGAAGTGACCAGGACAACACCCGGTTTTCCGGTGGCGCGCGCATAACCGTCTGCAGCGTGCGTGGCCGCCTGTTCATGTCGTACCAGGAAATGCTTGACCTTGTCCTGCCGGTATAGGGCATCGTAGATATGCAATACCGCACCGCCTGGATAACCAAACAGGCAATCGACCCCTTCATCTTCGAGGCAGCGGACAAAGATCTCGGCACCGGTTATTTCCACCTTGGTTTTCCCCTTGATTTAACAATGATTTTATTCACCACCGGCAGCACCTAACCCAGGATGATGTCAAAAAACCCTGAATATTGGACGAAAAATGCCCGTATAAACGGGCCGCCTGCAGCAAAATCGTAAAACATTAGAAAGTACTGTTATTGTTCACGAAGGTCAAGAAAAATAACAAAATTTCCACTACAATGGCCTCATTTGAGCGGATCATACCGAAAACCAGACATAACCCGCAGAATTAGCAGGAAATTTTCCTTGTCTTCATGGGTATTTTCATCATAATCTAATATTCGACAACTTTACCAACGGGAAGCAGATATGAACGGCTACAGACAGCGAATAATGTGGATCCTGATAGCGATGATGGTTTCGGGGACGAGTCTGGCCGGACTATATAAATGGACCGATTCCGCGGGTCAGGTCCACTATACCGACAAACCTCCTGTGAACCAGAAGGCCGAGACCCTGAATCCGCACACGGCGACCCCTACCGGGACCACCGAACAGAAAGTCATTCTGGACAAACAAACCGAGGAATTCAATAAGCGTCAGGAAGAGCAAAAGAAACAGGAAGAACAGGCGCAGAAAAAGGCCCTGGAAGAAAAACAACGCGAGCAAAATTGCATCGCTTTGCGTAACAACCTGCAACTTTACTTGGGCAAGCGACGCGTGGCAAAAAACGAAAATGGTGAATTGGTCGAAGTTCCCTACGAAGAACAGTTACAGGAAATCGAAAAAATTCAAGAAGAAATAGAGAAGGCATGTGATAAAAAATAAGCTTCACATTTCAGCTCACGGTTTCGGCTACCAGTAATGCCCTATCTGAAAATCAGCACCAACCAGGTGCTCGATAAAGAGTCTGAATCTGAACTGGCCGCTGCTATGAGTCCATTACTGGCCACGATGCTGGGTAAACCTGAAAGCTATATCATGGTCGAGATTCAATCAGGGCTGTCCATGTTATTTGCCGGCAGCGCTGAACCACTGGCTTATCTGGAATTGAAAAGCATTGGCCTGCCTGAATCCCGCAGCGGTGAATTTTCAAAACAATTATGCGATTTTATCAACGCCCGACTTGATATCAATCGCGACAGAATATATATCGAATTCTCCGCGGCCGAACGTCATCTGTGGGGCTGGAACAGCGACACCTTCTAATCACCTCTGGGATTATTAAATGCTAAAGAATATTTTTTTGATTTTGCTTATCATTGCCGCACTTGTCGGCATCACTGCCTATTTGGATCAGGATGTTAAAAACTGGGTTTTAAAATCGATCGGTCAAGAGCAGAGCACGAGCAAGGTGTATAAATGGCGTGACAATAATGGTGTCTGGCAAATCACCTCAATACCGCCAAGCGCTGGCACGCCCTATACAGAACAGGAATATTTACATAACACGAACATTGTACCGGCACTGCCGGAAACAGAATAATTTACCACCAGCTCACGTCGCCATTGCCATCGATACACATTCGGCAGCGGCTGCAGTCTTTTATAATTACAGGATCAATTCAGTCATATGCGAGTTTCACGTTTCCCTCTGTCGACCATCAAAGAAGTCCCCTCTGACGCCGAGGTAGCCAGCCATCAGCTGATGCTACGCAGTGGCATGATTCGCAAACTGGCTGCCGGCGTGTATACCTGGTTACCATTAGGTTTACGCATACTACGTAAGGCCGAAACCATTGTCCGCGAGGAAATGGACCGTGCCGGTGCGCTCGAAATACTAATGCCTTCAGTACAACCGTCTGAACTCTGGCAAGAATCCGGCCGCTGGGAGCAATATGGTCCGGAACTACTGCGCTTCCATGATCGCCACCAACGCGATTTTTGTTATGGCCCAACCCATGAAGAGGTCATCACCGACATGGTGCGTCGTGAATTACGCAGCTATAAACAACTGCCAGTGAATTATTATCAAATCCAGACCAAGTTTCGGGATGAGGTACGACCACGTTTTGGCATTATGCGTGCGCGAGAATTCCTGATGAAAGATGCCTACTCCTTTCACCTGACTCAGGAATCACTACAGCAGACCTATGACATCATGTTCGAGACCTACAGCCGTATATTTTCCAGGCTGGGCCTGAAATACCGGCCAGTAGAGGCCGACACCGGCAGCATAGGTGGCAATACATCGCATGAGTTTCATGTATTGGCTGACTCGGGCGAAGATGCGATTGCCTTCTCCGATAGCAGTCAATATGCCGCTAATGTCGAAAAGGCCCCGGCCCTCGCCCCTGACACCCCTCGCCCTGCGGCAACAGCCGAGTTACAAAAAACAGCCACGCCAAACCAGCACAGTATCGAGGAAGTTAGTCAGTTCCTCGGTGTTCCGCCTTCGCAATGCGTGAAGACACTACTGGTTCAGGGAAAAGACGATGACATTATTGCCCTGGTCTTGCGTGGCGATCACGAACTAAACGAGATCAAACTGGAAAAAATCAGCGGCATAGCCTCACCCATGTGTTTTGCCAACGAGCAACAAGTCGAGCAGGTCTGCGGCTGCAAACCCGGCTCTATAGGTCCGTTGAATCTGTCGGTGCGTACCCTGGTTGATCACAGTGCAGCGGTGCTGGCCGATTTTGTCTGTGGCGCGAACGAAGACGGATTTCACTATACCGGCGCGAACTGGCAGCGCGACGGCGGCGACTTTGAGGCGGTGGATATCCGTAATGTTGTTGAGGGTGATCCCAGCCCAGACGGTAAGGGCACGTTATCGATTGTGCGCGGGATTGAGGTCGGTCATATTTTTCAGCTCGGTACAAAATACAGCGAGGCCCTGCAAGCCAATGTTCTGGATGAGAACGGCAAGTCCAGCACCATGACCATGGGCTGTTACGGTATCGGTGTTTCGCGTGTTGTCGCCTCGGCCATCGAACAAAATCATGATGACAACGGCATCGTCTGGCCGCAGGCACTGGCGCCGTTCGAGGTCGCCCTGGTTCCAGTCGGTATGCACAAGTCAGATAAAGTACGCAGTGCCGTTGAAGACTATTACCAGACCTTGGTCGACAATGGTTTTGATGTCCTGCTCGACGACCGCAATGTCCGCCCCGGCTTCATGTTTGCCGATATGGAGCTGATCGGTATTCCGCATCGTATTGTTATCAGTGAAAAAGGCCTGGACAAGGGTGAACTGGAATATAAAGGCCGAACTGATGATAAAGCATCTTTTATCGACGCCGATAATATGATTGAATTCCTTAAAACGAAGCTATCAGGGTATTAACCCTTAAAATAATATGTTTAATAAATTTATCCATTACAGCCTCCTATGCTGCCTTCTATGCACAGCCCCATTGCTGCAGGCATCCACACAGTCATTGGATACTGATTTACGCAAGCGTTTGATCGAGGCCATCAATGACTCGCAAAGCTTCAAGGACAAGTATGCCGCCGAAGTCTGGCTAACCGACATGTCACTGCGCATGCGCCGTTATGTCAAAAACAAGGATGAGCGCATCACCATCCTCAAAGTACTGCACGAGGAAGCCACGCGTGCCAATCTGGATCCGGAACTGGTGCTTGCTGTTATTCAGATTGAAAGCGCCTTCGACCGTTTTGCCATCTCTTCCGTGGGCGCCAGAGGACTGATGCAGGTGATGCCATTCTGGCTCAAGGAAATAGGCAAACCGCATGAAAACATGTTTGATATACGCGTCAACCTACGCATGGGCTGTACGATATTGCGTTACTACCTCGACAAGGAAAAAAATGACAAGACCAAAGCACTGGCGCGCTATAATGGCAGTGTTGGCAAACGCAAATATCCGGACAAGGTATTCAAGGCCTTGCATAGGCGTTGGTACAGACAGTAGTCATTAATATAGATGAGCTACTGTCTTATCTAATGCTGAACCCATCCTGGGCACGATAGTCACGCAATTCACAGACAATATCATCAACCCGTGCCGAGGGCGGACCTTGCCTTAACCAGTCACACAACGCATTGACTGCCTGTTCACTGCCGCAAGCCAACACCTCTACTGTTCCATCGACTAAATTCCTGGCATAACCGGAAACACCCAGCTCGACAGCCATACGCCGGGTCGAGTCGCGGAAAAAAACACCCTGCACTCGCCCGCTGACAATACAATGCCGACACAGGCTCACGGTAAAATAATACTGGCTTCCTGCCCTTTACGGTAGCTCTTGGCAGCGGTATCGAATTCGACTTCAAGCAGGTACATAGGCGGTTGTTGTGGATTGACCGGCTCCATGCCCAGGCGATGTACTTTCCCTGTCAGCGTCTGTCCCTGTAATCGGACATCCATGCGCATACCTATTTTCAGGCCCTCCAGGTCCTCGGCACTGACATGCGCGCGTGCCAGCATTTTATCCATCGAGGCCATCGCCACCAGTGGCTTGGACTGAGATCGATGGACAACGGTTTGACCCTTGTGTGCAAAGACCTGTAGTACGATACCGGCGTTTGGGGCGCGTATCTCGCTATATTCAAGCTCCAGTTTCGCCTGTACCAGCTCAGCCTTGGCCTCTTTCAGATTGGCAATGGCCTTGGCGAATTCTATCCTGACCAATTCACGGTCGTGTACCGAGATCGCAGTACGATCAAACAGTTCCTGCGCACGCTCCATCTCTAGCTTGGCCTCGGCATGGCTTTCTGTCGCCCTGCTCAACACCGCTTCCGCCTTGCTGACCCGGGCACGGAAACCACGACTGTCGAGCCTTAGTAATTTTTGCTTCGGTTTCAGACGCTGGCCGCTACTGACGTATACCTGTTCGACCACCCCGGACATTGGCGTCGATAACAACATCGGTTGATACCAGTCCAGCACGGCAGGTTTGTCGGCCGCCAGTGACTGTCCAGCCAATAAACTGCCCAATAACACCAGGCCACATTGCATCGTTCTCAACTGTTTCATAAGTCACTCACTTTTCGGGTGCTTGCACGTTGTTTTCATTGGCACCGACCTGCTTACCCATTATCGCATCCAGGCGCGCCCAGGCCAGCGCATAATCAAAATCCGCCTTTGCCGACTGATAAATCGCCGCAGAGTACAGCGCCAGTGAATCACCAAGATCTGCAGCCACGTCCAGTTCATATAAACCCCGATCTACATCCAGGGCGGTATCACGGTATTCAGAGAATACGGCGGCTTCATCACGCTGGGCGCGGACAATATAGAGTTGCTGCCATAATTCCAGCACTTGTTGCTGCAGCTCCATTTCCGTTTTCTGTTGCTGCGCGCGCGCTGCAGTTAACGCCGATTGTTGTTGTGCAATGGCCGCATCGATTGCACCACTGGTACTCAAGGGCATTTCGAATACAAGACCGGCTCGGAATTTATCACTGAAACGAAAGTCCCTGGAGTAGTCAGCCGCTTCCAGCTCCAGATCAATGCTTGGTTTTTTTCGTGCCCGCACTGACTTCAGTTGCTGATGGGCCGCTTCCACTTGCTGTCGCAGCGCCTGCAAAGCAGGATTGTTCTGAAGCGCCTGTTGTTGTAATGGTTCTATATCGGGCAGCTTACGTTCGAGCATGGCAAGTTGCGGGCGCACCAGATTGGCAGGCAGTTGGCCGGGATGATTGAGTATATTCGCAAGCGTCGAGCGCGTTGCGCGGCGCTTGACATCACTTGCATAGCGGATACTACGCGCCTGAAAATAATTATTTTCCGCTTGCAGTAAATCGACATCCGGTATCTGTCCTAAATTGTTTCTGTCCTTGGCGCGATCAAATCGCACAAACTGAATAGCCATCAATTCATTGTCGCGTGCATAGGCCAGGTCAGCCAGGATGACATTAAAAAAGGCCTGCATGATTTCGATGCGATGCTTATTCTGCTGGTCCTGCAGAAGCCATTGCTGTGAGTTAAGCACAGCGTCTGCGGATGCGATACTGGCTGAACTACGGCCAAAATCATACACACGTTTTTTTGCCAATAAAGCAATGCGATGATCATCGCGCTCCGGATCCAGCACACGGCTTGCGGGCTCCACCCATCTGAGCCTTCCCTGCAGGCTGGTTTGCAGACCACTGTCGGCTTCAACACTCTCCTTGCTGGCCTCGGCGGCCTGTAAACGACTGCGTGCCACGAGGTTGTCGGGATGTCCATTATTACTCAACGCCAAGGCATCTTTGAGCGTCAGTGGCTCGGGCAGCGTCCTCGCTTTTTCAACTTCAGCGCCGACCCGACCCAACATTAACAACAAAACAATAGTGATTATAAATCTGGATTTGGACAAGCAGACGACCTTTTTATTAATTCAGACATGCATTCGATGAACTGAAATCTATTCTTCCCGTCATTAACATACCTCAGTCGCTATGCGCCTTCAAAGACATTCATGTGCCTGATCGCGATATCACCTGAGCAAACAGCCTAACTGGACTGACGGTGTTGGCGGCGTTTCTCGCGCTTGTACTTGGAAAATGGCATCTTTTTATAGACTTTTTGACTGGCGTATTCACCCAACCAGATAAACTCGTCTACACCCGAGGCGGCTCCGGTATAGCGCACCACCAACTTGCCTTGCAAATCAAAAAAGGCGAACACCGGTGTTGCCCCACGATTTTTTGCAATCTTGGCAAAGAATTTTTTCTTCGTCGTCTCATTGCCGGCAAAATCCCTTAGCTCTTCATCACTCTCGATATCTATACTCAGTACCAGGAAGCGTTGTTGGAAATAATCCTGCACCTTGACTTGATTGAGGATGGTCGTTTTCATGCGATGACAGAAAGGACATTCCTCCTGTTCGAAGAACAGTAACACGCCTTTCTTATTATTGGCTTTGGCTTCTTCCAGGTCAGCGGTCAAATCACCCAGGGTATGCTCGAAAAAGAACTCGGCCGGGTCTCGCGGTAACTCGGCAGAGGCACTTCCCAACATCAGCACCAGTATCAGGCCGGTGATCAGGTGATACAAACGAACCATATCAACACTCCATTTTGTGGCTTATGTTATGTTACAGGCATGCGTTGCTGATGAATCCTGCACGGTAATTAGCATAACAGGCCTTGGCGAAAATAATATATTCACAAGGGGCATATAATTTATTATCTCAGCGCATATAATATATTAAAATAAGACTGATATAACCTGTAAAAGTTCAGGTAAAATAGAGCTATGACCATTATCCGCCAGGAAGACTTTATCAGCAGTATTGCAGATGCCTTGCAATACATCTCCTATTTCCATCCAGTTGATTTTATCGAAGCGATGAAATCGGCCTATGAGCAGGAAGAATCGACGGCGGCCAAGGATGCAATCGCGCAAATCCTGGTCAATTCCCGTATGTGTGCGCTCGGCCATCGACCCATTTGTCAGGATACCGGCATTGTCACTATATTCCTCAACATTGGCATGGATATCCGCTGGGATGCCGACATCGGCGTCGAGGATATGGTTAATCGCGCCGTCAGCCGCGCCTACCTGTTACCGGAAAATGTCTTGCGTGCATCGATTGTTAGTGATCCGGCCGGCAACAGGAAAAACACCGGCGACAATACCCCGGCCGTTATTCACACCCGCCTGGTGCCGGGCAATAAAGTGGAAGTCCTGGTCGCAGCTAAGGGCGGCGGCTCGGAAAACAAGGCTAAATTTGCGGTGCTGAATCCGAGCGACAATATCGTCGACTGGGTCCTGAACACAGTGTCTGAACTCGGTGCCGGCTGGTGTCCTCCTGGGATTTTAAGTATCGGTATCGGCGGCACTGCGGAAAAGGCCATGTTGTTGGCCAAACAGGCGATGATGGAGCCGATCAATATTCAGCAACTGATCAAGCAAGGAGCATCCAATACCATCGACGCATTGCGCCTGGAATTGTATGAAAAGGTCAACGCACTAGGCATCGGCGCGCAGGGCCTGGGTGGGCTGGTAACGGTACTGGACGTCAAGATCCTGGACTACCCTACGCATGCGGCCTCGATGCCAGTGGCGATGATCCCGAACTGTGCCGCTACCCGCCATGCACATTTCTTCCTTGACGGCAGTGGACCAGCCAGGCTGGAGCCACCTGATCTCGATCGCTGGCCAAAGATTGAATGGGATCCCAGCCATGCACGTAAAGTGAACATCGATGCTATCAGCGCTGATGATATACACGATTGGAAACCGGGCGAGACCCTGTTACTGAGCGGGCATTTACTCACCGGTCGAGATGCTGCACATAAAAAAATAGCCACATTGCTTGAACAGGGCGAGCCTCTGCCTGAGGGACTCGATTTCCACAATCGATTTATCTACTATGTCGGTCCTGTTGACCCGGTCGGCGACGAAGTGGTCGGGCCGGCTGGTCCAACCACGGCGACACGCATGGATAAGTTTACCGATATAATGCTGTCGAAAACCGGCTTGCTCGGTATGATCGGCAAAGCTGAGAGAGGACCCGAGGCAATAGCAGCGATTAAAAAATACCGTTCAATCTACCTGATCGCCACAGGTGGCGCCGCCTACCTGGTCGCCAAGGCCATTCGCTCATCCAGGGTTGTGGCCTTTGCCGAACTCGGCATGGAGGCCGTGTATGAATTTGAAGTACGTGACATGCCGGTCACGGTGGCAGTCGACAGTGACGGACATTCCGTTCACCAAAGCGCACCACTCGAATGGCGGCAACGTATCGGCAAAATTGAAGTCCCGCTACCGCAGAAATAACAACGTGACTCAAGCGCCTTTCTGGAAACACAAAAAACTGCATGAATTCAGTTCACAGGAATGGGAATCGGTCTGTGATGGATGTGGGCGTTGCTGCCTGCATAAACTCGAAGATACTGACACCGGTAAACTGCACTACACGCGTATCGCCTGTAAATTACTCGATCTGGAGAACTGTCGCTGCAAGAATTATCCCGAACGTTTTACCTTCGTTCCCGATTGTATTTCCTTGCAACATGATTTGTATAACAGCCTGAAATGGTTACCTGAATCCTGCGCTTATCGCAGGCTTGCCGATGGTAAAGACCTACCGGAATGGCATCCATTAGTCAGTGGTGAGCAATCATCGGTTGAAATGGCCGGCATTTCCATTAAGCACTTTGCCATTAGTGAGGAAGATGCAGGTGAGCCGATCGCTTATCTCATTGATGATCTTTAGCTATGTCGCCGTCAGCGGCTAACTGTGAGCCGGATTCTGTATCAGTTGCAGACATCCTGATGGTGATCAATCGATTCAGCCCGGCCAGTGAAAGACGTCGAGCCAGGGGCTTATCGCAATTAATTAATTCAATGCTCGATCTTCTGTCTTTTTCAAAGTGAAGCAATATCAATGTCGAAAAAATAGTCGCATCCATGCTGGTGACAGCCTGCAGATCGATACGAATAACTCTGACAGTATCCGGAAACGAACTGATTATATCCTGCAGCTGAAGTGATCGATTAATATCAAATACACCGCTTAATACTAAATTCAATACACTTCCATCAGAGGAGAGTGAAGATTCTACTGGCATTTCCTACCTATGCATAACAGCAGATCCATGTCTCTCATACATTAAAAAATGTATGAGTAACGTCAATTACCAACCCATAGGGATCAATAACTGATCTGAAAAAAAGGGGCTATCTACTAAAAAAGGAGATCCTACAAGGAGCCCCTTTTTATGTGAATCAAGCACTAATTAGTTTCCTAAATAGGCCTTGTCAGTTGCTTCCACGGCTCCGATGCTCCACGCACCTCGTGTTTTCGCATGACTGACTGCAGCACCAACTTCCGCATCACTGGGGCTGTTATTGATATCAAATTCCTGACCAGGATAAATCAGATCGGCGTCCTTGATCTTGTCGCTATTGGATTTGTAGATCAGTGGCCACTGGTATGGATTGCCGTAAATACTGTCCTTTCCGGCGATACCCCAAAGACTGTCACCTCTGACAACGTTGTATGAGCTAGTTGATGTGTCTGCGCTTGGCAGACTACGATCCATACCTTGTTCGAGATAATACTGCTTGACGGCCAGTTCGGCTTGCGTACGCGCTTCGTTGGCCAGTTTAACCGCAGCGGACTCATCGCCTTTTTTCGCAGCCGCTTCGGCCTTTTTCAGAATCTTGCCTGTATCGCGCCACACGTAACCCAACGAGGTGGCCTTTTTGATGGCCGCTTTGGCGTTGGCGATGGCAGCAGATGATGCGCTGGGACCAGTATCAGCAGCCGGAGCAGTATCTTGTTTTTGTTGGCTGGCACAACCGACGGCCATACTCACGGTCAATAGGGCGACAGCTAAGTGTTTAATTTTACTCTCTATTTTCATTGCTCATCCACTCCAATAACATCAATACTTAATTAATAAAATCCAATGACGGCTAAAATTATTACAACTGACACTATGTTAAATTGGATATATCAAACGCTTTAGCTTTTTATTAATATATCCTTTGATTAGAATCAGTTACAGTGCTTTACATATTTGCTAGTAAACACCCTACTTATTGAGGTGTCAAGTAAATTCACTAAAAAAATCACATAATTAGCGAATTAATCTAATCCTGATATAACACTCAGCATATCGGTACAGTATAGACTTACTTTAGTAAGTTCATCTGCTCATTTAAGGATAGTACAAATAAAATGGCTTTTGACAGCCGATTCTGGCAAACGATACACTCCTGATCCTGCATTTTTCGGTAAGAGGCCCACCACCGCCATGAGCAAGCAAGACACAAAGACACGGATTTTCCACAACCCCCGTTGTAGCAAATCAAGGCAGACACTACAGCTACTCAACGAACAGGGTATTGAGGCCGATGTGGTCGAATACCTGAAAGAACCACCAGATGCAGAGACTTTACAGCAAATCCTGCAAATGCTGGCTATCGGTCCTCGGGATTTAATGCGCAAAAACGAAGATGAATACAAGACACTGCAGCTGCAGCGCGCGGAACTCAGCGATGACGAATTGATTCAGGCCATGGTCAACAATCCGAAGCTAATAGAACGCCCGATCGTTATCCGCGATGGTAAGGCCATTATCGGCCGCCCACCCGAAAAAGTACTGGATATCCTGTCGTGATCGATATCCTGGTACTTTACTATAGCCGCTATGGCGCGACCGCAGACATGGCCCAATGGATCGCCCGTGGTATCGATGAAGTGGATGGAGCTCAGGCACGTATACGCACGGTACCTGCTGTGTCGACGGTTTGTGAGGCGGTAGAAGATAGTATTCCTGCTAGTGGCGCCCCGTATGCCAGCACAGAAGATTTACAAGAATGTGCAGGCATCGCCATGGGAAGCCCAACACGATTCGGCAACATGGCCGCACCGTTGAAATACTTCATCGATGGTACCAGTAGCCTGTGGTTATCTGGCGCCTTGAGCGGCAAGCCAGGTACTGTCTTCACCTCGACCTCAAGCATGCATGGTGGCCAGGAAACCACACTACTGAGCATGATGCTACCCTTGATTCATCATGGCATGGTCATGCTCGGCGTCCCTTACACCAGCACGGAGTTATTACATACACGTACAGGTGGGACACCCTATGGTTGCTCACACCTGGCCGGGACCGATAGCCAATTATCATTATCTGAAGAAGAAAAATCACTGTGCAAGCAACAGGGGAAACGACTGGCACTGGCCGCCACACTGCTCTGCCCTACGAGCACGCAAAGGCCACTACGATGAATACAGTCGCCGTCACGCGCGCTACCGCCATGATCGGTTATTTCGGTATATGGATTCTATTGCCACTCTGGTATGCGTGGCTGGCACCTTCCGATCACTTCCCGCCCGGCATGGCGATTGCGTTTTTACTAACACCGCTGGCATTCCCTTTACTTGGAATACTCAAAGGTAATCCGTACACCTATACCTGGAGCGCCTATGTATCACTACTCTATTTTGCACATGGCATAGGCGAAACCTATAGCGAGCCGGATCAGCGCTTATATGGTAGCCTGGAAATATTGCTAAGTCTGATGTGGTTTGGCGGGGCCATTTTTTATGCGCGATTTTATCATCAACACAAGAATTCATCGTCGTAGGTGCTTAGGCTCTAAGGATTAAAGCTGTTACCAACAGATTGTTTACCGCTGCTATAGATTACAGCGTAGGATCAGGTAGGCATTCGGCCAGCAAAAACCTCGCGAATAAACGGTATAGTAATACGTCGCTGCTTAATCAATGACGCCTGATCGAGTTTATCCAACACCTCAAACAAGGCATTAAGGTCACGCGGAAAGCGATTTAGTAGGTATTTAGCCGGCTCTTGTTCGAGTACCAGTCCGCGTTGTCGGGCGCGCAACTGCAGCGCCTCCAGCTTGAGCTCATCGCTTAGTACCGACACCTGAAAAACCGGCCCGGATTGCAGGCGTGACACCAGGTCCGCCAAGCTCAGATCCAATTCAGTCGGACTTGCCGTCGCTGCAAACAGCATTCTTCCACCCTGTTCATAAACGCGGTTGAATAAATTAAATAAAGCCTGTTGCCACTCGGGCTTAGCGTGCAACATCTGTACGTCATCGACACAAATCACCGCGGCGCTTTCCATGCCCTCCAGCATTGTCGGTGGATACGTACTTAGCTCCGCCAACGGCAGATAAGCGCTAAGTTGATTTGATAGGCCGGCCTGGCGACAGACCGCTTGTAACAAATGCGTCTTGCCACTACCGCTTGCGCCCCAGAGATAAGTGACCGCGCGACTGTCCTCGACGGCAAGCTGACGTAGACTGGCGATCAGAAAGTCATCACTCGGACAAAGAAAATTTTCCAGGCTCGCCGCTTCACTGATCTGTATAGCCAAGGGTAATTGCATGGTATTGTATTCGCGTTAAGCAGTCGGCAAAAATTCAGGCGGCACGATTATCATAAAGCGGGCTTTTGACATAACCTTCATGTATGTGCCTGAGCACCACCGCTAGCACCGCGGCCACCGGCAACGCCAACAACACGCCCATGAATCCAAATAGCTGGCCACCCGCCATGACCGCAAAAATAACCGCTACGGGATGCAGGCCGATACGATCGCCAACCAGCATCGGCGTCAAGATAACACTCTCGAGTAGCTGGCCAACACCGAATACAGCAAACACATAAAGCAGCCCGGTTAGTTCATTCGTCTGCAAGACCATGGCGACTCCAGCAGCAAGGACACCGACAATAAAACCCAGATAAGGAACAAAACTGACCAGCCCCGCCAACAGACCGATCAATAATGCCAATTTCAATCCTGCCAGCCACAGCCCGATACTGTAGACAATGCCCAAAGCCAGCATCACCAGTAGCTGCCCGCGAATGAAGGCGCCAAGCACCAGATCAGATTCATGCGCAAGCTTACTGACATCCGGTTCCATACGCCGGGGCACTAGCTCCCTGATCCTTTGTATTAAATGATCCCAGTCGCGCAACAGATAGAAGGCCACAACCGGGGTCAGCACCAGTGAACCGATGAACCCCACCAGAGCCAGACCGGAATTGGACAGTGAACCCAGCACGACTTTGGCAAAGCCACCGGCCTGCTTCCAGTTCTCAGCCAACCACTGCTTGAGCGTGTTCATATCAACCTGGAATTCAGTGATCCCGAATTGGGCCGCCAGCCACGGAATCAACCTGTGTTGAATAGCATCGATATAATCAGGCAATTTACTCAACAGATACACAATCTGCTTTTCAATCTGCGGCACCAGTAGCAACAGTGCCAGGATTAGCACAAGCAGAAAGCCGCTGAAGACAACAATGACAGCCCAGGTACGCGACATGCGCAGGGATTGCAACTTATCTGCCAACGGGTCACCCAGGTAAGCAAGCAAAGCGGCCAACAGAAATGGAAATAATATCGGCGCAAGCAGGTAGATCAACCATCCCGTCGCCATGATCCCTGCAAACCATAACCATTTTTGAGAATCTGTCATGCCACTATCCACGCTTTACTTTCCATGCCTTTCTGCCCCAGGTAAAAACGTAATCTAAACCACTTAATACAGTTGTCGCCAATACAGAATAGATAGTGATGTCCAGAATAATCTCAGGCATCGGTATCAGACTTTTATGTAACAGAAAAATAATAACCAGCAGAATCTGCATCAAGGTATTTAATTTACTGATAAACGAAGGTGCCGCATTCACCTTTTCGACAGCATAGTAATAATAAACACCGCCAGCGACGATGATCAGGTCCCTGAGAATAACAGTCAGTAATAGCCACACCGGTATCAATTGCAACCAGGTCAAACCGATATACACCGACACCTGCATGGCCTTGTCGGCTAATGGATCCAGCCAACCACCAATATGACTGCCCCAATGATATTTTCGCGCCAGGTAACCATCCAGAGCATCCGATAATCCTGCAATGACAAATAGTATTAGTGCCAGTTCATAGCGCTCGCGCAACAGAAACCACAGGATCGGGATAATCAACAACAGCCGTAACAGGCTAATGACATTGGGAATGTCACTTTTCTTCACTGCCGCAACCTGTAATAGAAGGTTATCGGCATCTGCGCCTGATTAAGTGTTGTACCCAGACTGCGCACGCTCGTCATTGCACTGCCGACAGCATCCTGGGGCCGGCTGCTATTATCCTCCTGCAACCCCCTTTCCAATTTCAAGGCCCGCTCCAGTCTATCCACATTACCGCGTAGATTGATCTGATATACCAGGCGATCTTGGGAAATACTCAATAAGTTGAATGCCGAGATCAACGATATTCCGCTGAGGTAGCGATTGCAGCGGTCATAATCCTGTAAAGAATTTACCTGATTGATCGCGATTCGATAGCTGGTCTGCGTACCATCACCCCTGACGCTGTAACTGGACACCAGCAGATCCGCCAGCCCGTCTATGCCTGCAGCAATGGCCTGCCCTGCATAAGTACCACTGCCGGACCAGCGTTTTTCTGCCGCCCCCCTGACCAGGGTCCATTCAGAACGCCAACCACCTGAGGTCTTATAAATCTTACCCATCAATAAGTTATCGTACTTATAGCGCGCCGAGGCGACCTTCACTGAGGTCGAAAACCCTCCCCAGATATCACCCATACGCACCTTGCCACGATCTTCGCGATCCATTTTTGGCAGGCTTAGCGGCAAGCCCCGACGATGTGCATGAGACATGACACTGCGGTAGAAGCTACTGCTCTTCTTATTACTGAGAATGGAACGGCCTCGATTGTTCTCGATCGCAAGCCATAGCAAAGTTTGTGGTCGGCTACTGCCCCAGACGGGTAGTTGCTGGTTGCTTAATAATGTCTGCAGCGCCCTGGAATTAAAACGCATCCATAATTTCAGACCGGCTTTGCTGCTGGTGGACTTGCGATAGCGGTATTGCTCAACATATTTCGGCGCACGTTTAAGTACCGATTTTGTATCGCTCAGCTGCTGCATGCCTTTAGACCCGGACAGGCGCCTGACCACGGTAGTCAGCCCCAGCTGCATGGCCCGTTGGCGTTCAGCCGCGCCCTGATCGCGTACAGAGACCTCAAAATCATACAATTTCTTGACCTGGACCGAGGCACTGAGCAGGCCTGGCGACAGCCACAACATCAGGGCCATGAGCACTGTGTGCATTCTTGTTTTGTCTATTTCAGTCATAAATTCAGCAATATTACCCATAATGTGCCATGACAGTGTAAAATAACATAGTTTTTGTCCTGACAGCCATGTTACACCACATGCGCTATCGGGTTAATGGCCATTTTACAGGAGACCAGCATTGTGACCCATGATTCCAACAACAGCGAATCACAACAGACCGGAAAATCACTCAATTACCGTGATGCCGGTGTAGATATCGACGCCGGAAATGAGCTGGTCGAACGTATCAAGCCCATAGCCAAACAAACATTCAGGCCTGGGGTGTTGACGGGACTGGGTGGTTTCGGCGCTTTGTTTGAGCTACCGATGGATCGTTACCAGCAACCGGTCCTGGTGTCAGGCACCGATGGCGTAGGCACCAAACTGAAGCTGGCCATGTTAATGAATAAACACGACACCATCGGCATTGACCTGGTCGCGATGTGCGTCAATGACCTGATCGTGGGCGGTGCTGAACCATTATATTTTCTCGATTACTATGCTACCGGCGCACTGAATGTCGAGGAAGCGGCGGACGTGATGCGCGGCATCGGCAAGGGCTGCGAGCTTGCCGGCGCAGCACTAACCGGGGGCGAAACAGCTGAAATGCCCGGCATGTACGAGCACGGCGACTATGACCTGGCTGGATTCTGTGTCGGTATTGTAGAAAAGGCAGACATTATCGACGGCTCTCAGGTTAAGGCCGGCGACGTGATATTGGGACTGGCATCATCGGGCCCGCATTCGAACGGTTATTCATTAATCAGAAAGGTACTGGAGCAGGCCGACGCCGACCTGACCCAGGCATTCGACAAGCGTAGCCTCGGTGAGGCCCTGCTTGAACCCACACGCATCTATGTCAAACCGCTGCTGAAGCTATTCGAGCAGATCAAGGTCCATGCCCTGGCCCATATTACCGGCGGCGGCCTGACCGAGAATCTGCCACGGGTGATGCCGGCAGGCACGGCAGCCGTGATCGACAGCGATAGCTGGACACGAGCACCTATCTTCGACTGGCTGCAACAACACGGCAATATCAAGGATGAAGATATGTACGTGACCTTTAACTGCGGCATCGGCATGGTTGTTTGTGTAGACCCTGCCGATGTAGACCAGACACTGGCTATCCTGCAAGATCAGGGCGAACAGGTACAGGTCATCGGCCGCATAGAACAGCATAGCGGCGACGGTCCGCGCGTACAGATCAGCTGACACTGTTATGAGTAAACCCAGAACCCCGGTGGTTGTGCTGATCTCAGGCCGCGGCAGCAATCTGCAATCCATCATCGAGGGCATGCAGCAGGATGAGCTAGCTATCGATATCAAGGCCGTTATCAGCAACCGTCCCGGTGCCGCCGGCCTTGAACATGCGCGTGCAGCAGGTATCCCGACCGAGACCATTGACCATAGCGCCTTCGCCAGCCGCGAAGCCTTCGAACAGGCACTGCGACAAAGCATTGACCAATATCAGCCGCAGCTGCTTGTTCTGGCCGGTTTTATGCGCATTCTGGGCGAGGAATTTGTACAGCATTATCTGGGGCGTATGCTCAATATACACCCATCACTTTTACCAAAATACACTGGCCTGAACACACACCAGCGTGTCCTCGATAATGGTGATGATGTGCATGGCGCCAGTATTCATTTTGTCACTACTGAACTGGATGGCGGTCCTGTGGTCATACAGGTACAGGTACCGGTACTGGAAAATGACGATGCCGAGGGTCTGGCAAACAGATTACTGCAGCAGGAACACCGTTTATACCGCCAGGCCATACAATGGTTTGCCGAAAAAAGGCTGCAACTCATCAATGGTCAAGCCTGTCTGGATGGTGAAGTAATGGAAAAACCGCTACTACTGAATGACTTATAGGCAAGAAAAAGGACACGCTATTCGCATGAAAACCAAGCCGCTATTGTGCATGCTGTTACCGGCCCTGCTGTTCAGTCATGCACTCCAGGCCGGCCTGCCGCCGGAATTCAGTGCCGAATATAGCCTGCATAAATTCGGTATGCATGCTGCCCAGGCCAGCAGCTCATTGCAACAGCAAGCTGACGGCTCCTGGTTATACCAAAGCCAGACCAAAACCAAAGGCGTCATTTCCATTTTTCGCAAGGACAAGATCACTGAACGAACCTTGCTTAAAAAAGTCGCGAATGATTTCAGGCCGGTCAGTTATCAATATATCCATAAGGGCGGCAAAAAGAACCGTAATCGCTCGGTCGATTTTGACTGGGACAAGCTGCAAGCCAATTCAACCATCAGTGGCAAACCCTCCAGCGTCAGCATCAAGGCTGAAACCGTGGATTATTTTTCCATGCAGCTAAGACTGATGCATGACTTGCAAACGGCCGGGAAACCACAATCCTATAGCATCGTCAAAAAAGGCAAGCTGGATGACATAATCTTCAAGGTTCGCGGTACTGAAACGATCGAGACCGATGCCGGGGACTTCAAGGCCATCAAGATCGAGCGTAGTCGCGAGAACAGCAAGCGTAACACCATCATGTGGCTCGCACCTGAATTACATTACCTGCCGGTAAAAATCCAACACATCGAAACGGATGGCAGCAAATTCTCGTTATTATTAGACCGCGTCAGCGGCGCAATAACCGATAAGCAGGCCTCATCGGATTAACCAACTGTCACGATCCCTGCTGCCATGAACCTGTATCAAAAATACATACTCCCAGAACTTATACAGCTGGCCTGTTCCAATAATCGCTTTACTGAAAAACGCCAATCGCTATTGCCGCAGGCCTCTGGCCGCGTACTCGAGATCGGTATCGGTTCCGGCCTTAACCTGCCGTTCTACTCCGAAGAACAGGTTGAACATATCACCGGCCTGGAGCCGAACGAGCGCCTGCGTCAAAAGGCCAGCGCGGTGGCCAAAGAAATAAACATAGCGGTCGCATTGTCTACCAATGGCGCCGAAGATATTCCACTCGATACACAGTCCATTGATACCATCGTCACGACATTCACATTGTGCTCCATCGACAAGCTCGAAAAGGCCCTGGAGGAAATGCGACGCGTACTCAAACCGAACGGGGTAATGCTTTTTTGCGAACACGGCTATGCGCCGGAACAAAACATACAAATATGGCAGAATCGGCTCAACCCATTTTGGAAAAAAATTGCAGGTGGTTGCCATCTCAACAGAGACTTCGATACCCTGATAAAACAGGCCGGCTTCACGATCACGCAAGGTGATTATCAATACATGCAGGGACCCAGGGCCTTTAGTTACATCTACAAAGGCATTGCCAAGCCACGATAATAAATTTTAATCGGCCCGCTAAAGACCTCAAGATTATTCAAAAGGCTGTTGCAAGACCATAGCTCAGCTGCTTGCAGACGATTCGCTGTCCTCACTTTTTACAATCTTACCTTTTTCTGCAGCCAGTAACTTTTTATGCGATTTTTTATGCAGCATGATATCCATTGCCGTTTTAACTGCCACCAGCGCTATTAACAACACCACAGGCGAACCCAGCTTAACAACAAATACACCCCCGGCAATGATAGCGATATGCATAATGACAACACGGCCGTAAGGCTGCCCCATCAACTTCTTGGTGGTTATTCTGTGGCGCTCACCGGCAAGCACAAAGTTATAGACGTAGGACACGCCATGACTGATGAATAAGGCGATGATGGCCCAAATAAACCCTGACGGCATACTGACCCATAGTTGCTGTATGACCTTATATAGCATCTGCAACAGTACCAAGGGCCCTGGCCAGTCATTCTTTGCAGCCATGATATCGCTACCCTGACCGACATCAAAAAACTGCAATAGGAACATACCATGGCCGGCGGCAAAACCGCCGTAGTGAACAATAAAGAACAACACCACCAGGAGTCGAGCGCCCACGGCCTTTAATTCAATCGGCGCGACGGTCAGCATTTTCAAAATATTGTAGACACCGATGACCAGGTTTTCCGCCCAGTACACCAGCACGATGGAAGCCGCATCCCAGTCTGCAAAAATAACACCCAGCACCGGCACCAGGTTGCTTAGTATCAGAAAGGATATGGGTATTTTTTTAAACAAGTAAGTACCTGGGCGTCAGGCTTTCGGTAATGTCACGCCCTGTTGGCCCTGATATTTTCCACCGCGATCGCGATAAGAGGTTTCGCATACTTCATCCGATTCGAAAAACAACATTTGCGCGACACCTTCGTTAGCATAAATCTTTGCCGGCAACGGTGTGGTATTTGAGAACTCCAGGGTCACATGGCCTTCCCATTCCGGCTCTAGTGGCGTCACATTGACAATAATGCCACAGCGGGCATAGGTGGATTTGCCCAGGCAGACCGTCAATACACTCCGGGGTATGCGGAAATATTCGACTGTTCTGGCCAGTGCAAATGAATTCGGCGGGATAATACAGACATCGCCTTTGAAGTCGACGAAGCTGTGTTCGGAAAAGTCCTTCGGATCGACAATGGCCGAATTGATATTGGTGAATATCTTGAATTCGTCTGCACAACGGACGTCGTAGCCATAGCTGGAGGTACCGTAAGAGATGATCCTGCCCTGCTCGCTTGCCCTGATCTGCTCGCCCGCAAACGGTTCGATCATGCCCTGTTCTTGCGCCATTTGGCGTATCCACTTGTCAGCCTTGATACTCATATAATTACCGTGTATTTCATCTATATATTTACCCCGAAATAGTACAGGGATCGGCAAGGATTTGCCAGAGCAAGGCGCCACTTTTACAGGTATGACAACGGCTTATATTCCACCAATAATATAGCGGAAGCACCGATCAGCAAGGCATTTGACTAACGGCGTTCGCTTTACTATGTTGATAATATAGACTCGCTTTTCCGCAATGCAGTCAGTACCCAGCTTTCATCATTCGATTGTTCCAGGCAGCACTGTATCGACTGCAGTAACGCAGGTTTCGCTACCATCAAACTTGCCGAGGCATATACCCAAACCTTATGCAAAGGAGTAGCCGCCATGTTAACAGTTAATGTCATCACCGCCGCCTCACGCCTATTTGATGAAGACGGCTTTCTCACCGAACCCGGGGTATGGAACGAGCAAATTGCCCGAGTTGTTGCCAGAATGGATGGTATCGAAGAACTCACGGAAACACACTGGCTGGTCATACAAACCCTTCGAGACCATTATAAACATTTTGGCACGCCGCCGATGTTTCATCACGTCAGTATCGTCAATCATCTTGATAAGCATTGTGTCGAGCACCTGTTTCATAGCCAACGTGAGGCCTGGCGTGTCGCTGGTCTGCCCAACCCCGGCGAAGAAGCCAAAACCTATATGTAAGGCAACAATGGGTAAAGTTTCATTTCACAGGTACAAAAAAAGGCGCAGCCTGGGCTGCGCCTTTTTTGTTTCCCGTTGAAACGCTATTAATTATTCTGAATAACGATCTGCGGAAATTTGGCGCTATGGTTTTTGGCCTGCAGTGACAGCTTGGCTGCGGTGCGACGTGCGATTTCGCGATAGATCTGCGCAATACGACTGTCCGGCTCTGCGACAACGGTAGGTTTACCATTATCGGTTTCTTCACGGATGCGAATATCCAACGGCAGGGCGCCAAGGAAATCAACATCGAATTCATCCGACATGCTTTGTCCGCCGCCTTGACCGAAGATATGTTCTTCATGACCACATTCACTACAGATATGGATACTCATGTTTTCGACAATACCGAGCACGGCTACTTCAACCTTCTCGAACATCTTCAGACCCTTGCGTGCATCCAGTAAGGCAATGTCCTGTGGCGTGGTGACGATCACGGCACCACTGACCGGCACTTTTTGCGCCAATGTCAGCTGCGTATCGCCGGTGCCGGGAGGCAGATCGATGATTAGATAATCGAGGTTGTCCCAGCGGGTATCAACCAGTAACTGTTCCAACGCCTGGGTTACCATCGGACCACGCCAGATCATTGGCGTATCTTCTTCGATCAGAAAACCAATCGACATCGCCTGGATATCATAACTGCTCATGGGTTCCAAGGTCTTGCCATCCTGTGACTCCGGCTTGCCGGAGATGCCCAGCATACGTGGCTGACTGGGACCGTAGATGTCCGCGTCCAGCAAACCGACGTTGGCACCTTCAGCCGCCAGGGCCAGGGCCAGGTTGACCGAAGTCGTGGATTTACCAACACCACCCTTACCGGAGGCGACGGCAATAATGTTTTTAACGCCTTCAATAGATTTCAGGCTCTTTTGCACGACATGGGCGGCGATTTTCCAGTCGACCTTGATCTCGGCCGAGTCGACACCGTCCAGCGCTTCGATAATTTGTTTTAACTCTGCTTCAAGCTTTTCCTTGAAGCCCTTGGCCGGATAGCCCAGGGTAATAGCAACAGTGACCTTGCCACCGTCAATATCAATTTTCTTAACTGCCTTGGTAGAGACCAGATCCTTTTCCAGATGGGGATCAACATAACCCTTGAGGGCCTCTTCTACCTGCGTCTGGCTGACATTTGACATACAACAATCTCCTAAAAGAACCTACAAGACATTTAATCCAGTATTCCAGAGTAAAAAGATCAGGTATTATACACGATTTTCATCGGCTGCGTAGTATTTCATAATGCGCCCGCCAACGCCATCACCGTGGAAGCCGACGGAATTGACCCATATTGGTGTAGATTGCTCATAGAAAGCTGTCGCGTCCTCAGGAATCAGCTATACTAGGCCAATTTTTATGTACAGATTCAAGCAATTGGGTGAAAAATGAGCAGCAAACCCCGAAATATTCTGGCCACTAGCGCCCTCCCCTATGCCAATGGCAGTATTCATCTGGGCCATCTGGTCGAATATATCCAGACCGATATCTGGGTGCGATTCCAGAAAATGCAGGGGCATACCTGTTATTACGTCTGTGCCGACGACACCCACGGTACACCGATCATGCTGCGTGCCGAGCAGGAAGGCATCAGCCCGGAACAGCTGATCGAACGCGTGCATGCCGAGCATCTACAGGATTTCACCGAATTCCATATTGATTTCGATAATTACTATTCGACCAATTCATCCGAAAACCGTGAATTATCCGAACAGATTTACCTGCAGTTAAAACAAGCCGGGCTAATCGAAAGCCGCATGACCGAGCATTATTACGATCCGGAAAAAGAAATGTTTCTTCCTGATCGTTATATCAAGGGTGAATGCCCGAAGTGTCATAGCCAGGATCAATATGGCGATGGCTGCGAGGTTTGTGGCACTACCTATACAACGACCGATTTGATCAATCCGTATTCGGTTGTCTCCGGTGCCAAGCCGGTACGCAAGGAAACCGAACATTTCTTTTTCAAACTCAGTGAATGCATCGACTTTTTACGTGACTGGATCGACAATGGTAACCGTGGCAGCAGCCCGTTACCGGCCGAGGCCAAAAACAAACTGGAGGAATGGTTCGATGCCGGACTGCGCGACTGGGAAATCTCGCGCGATGCGCCTTATTTCGGTTTCGAAATCCCGGACGCTCCGGGCAAATATTTCTACGTCTGGCTGGACGCACCGGTCGGTTATATGGCGAGCTTTAAAAACCTGTGCGCCAGAGAAGACATTGATTTTGACAGCTACTGGAAAAAAGGTAGCGATGCCGAGCTCTATCACTTCATCGGCAAGGACATTCTCAGTTTCCATGCGCTGTTTTGGCCGGCGACCCTCGAATACTCGGGCTATCGCACCCCTGATCAAATCTGCGTGCATGGCTTCCTGACCGTCAACGGCCAGAAAATGTCAAAATCACGCGGCACCTTTATTACCGCGCGCTCTTACCTGGAATTCCTGCAACCGGAATACCTGCGCTATTATTTCGCTGCCAAACTCAATGACCGCGTAGAGGACATCGATCTTAACCTGGAAGACTTTGTCGCCCGCGTCAACAGCAACCTGATTGGCAAGTATATCAACATCGCCAGCCGTACCGCCGGCTTTATCAGCAAGCGCTATGATGGCAAACTGGGCAACTGCATCGATGAAATGGATATCGAGCCCTTGCAAAAACTGCAACGCGCCGCCGATGACATTGCCGATCTATATGATCGACGTCAGTTCAGCGAGGCCATCAGGGAGATCATGGCGCTGGCGGACATCGCCAACGAGTATGTCAATGACACCCAACCCTGGGTGATTGCCAAACAAGAAGGCCAGGAAGAACGCCTGCAGCAAATTTGTACAACCGGTATCAATCTGTTCAGGATCCTGACCATCTACCTGAAACCGGTGTTACCGGAACTGGCGCGCCAGGTCGAGGAATTCCTCAATAGCGAACCGCTACAATGGCATCACAGCAATGAATTGTTGCTGGATCATGACATCCAGAAATACAAGCACCTGGCCAAGCGTATTGAGGACAAGCAAATCCAGGCCATGCTGGATAAGAACCAGGAAAACCTAAAGGCCACCGAAGAAAAAGAAAGCCACTCGCCAACGCGACATGCACAGGCGCAACAGGGTGAACATCCGGCGATCGCCAATACCATTGAATATGATGACTTTGCCAAGATCGACCTGCGTATTGCCCGTATCGTCAAGGCAGAACATGTCGAAGGGGCAGACAAGCTGTTACAGCTGACCCTGGATATCGGTGACCAACAACGCAATGTCTTTGCCGGCATCAAGTCGGCCTATAGTCCGGAACAACTACAAGGCAAGCTGACCGTCATGGTGGCCAATCTAGCACCACGGAAAATGCGTTTCGGTGTATCCGAAGGCATGGTGCTGGCGGCCGGCCCGGGGGGCAAGGATTTATGGATACTGGAACCTGATGAGGGCGCGCAAGCCGGCATGAAGGTCAAGTAGCCTGTCGATTTGCAATGCCTTTTAACCTTCCTTATCGAAGGTCTTTGTCAATACGCCTTTATCTTTTACAGTGGATATCTTATCTTTAAATGATGACTGAATACGCACTGCTGTTGGTTAGTACTGTCCTCGTGAATAATTTCGTGCTGGTGAAATTTCTCGGCCTGTGCCCGTTCATGGGCGTGTCACGAAAATTGGAAACCGCCGTCGGCATGTCTCTGGCCACAACCTTTGTCCTGACCCTGTCCTCGGTGTGCAGCTATCTGGTCAATGAGTACTTGCTGATCCCACTGGAAATCGAATTTCTACGCACCATCAGCTTTATTCTCGTGATTGCCGTTGTTGTCCAGGTCACCGAGATGGTCGTGCATAAAACCAGCCCGCTGTTGTACCAGGTGCTCGGCATATTTCTGCCATTGATTACCACCAATTGCGCCGTCCTCGGTGTCGCCCTACTCAACATCCAGGAACAGCATGGCTTTATCGCATCGACACTGTATGGATTCGGTGCCGCTGTGGGGTTTTCCATGGTACTGATATTATTCGCTGCCATGCGCGAAAGAATTGCTGTCGCCGATGTGCCCGAGGCCTTCAAGGGTAATGCCATCTCCCTGATCACAGCCGGTTTGATGTCGCTTGCGTTTATGGGGTTCTCGGGCCTGATTAAATTCTGATGCTTGAAGCTATCCTGACAATGAGCCTGCTGGCCGCTATCTTTGGCGTGATACTCGGTTATGTCGCTACCCGTTTTCGCATCAAGGGCGATCCGGTCGTCGACAAGATCGATGCGATCCTGCCACAGACCCAATGTGGCCAATGCAGCTTCCCCGGATGTCGACCCTATGCTGAGGCTATTGCCAAGGGTGAAGCCGATATAAACCAGTGCCCCCCAGGTGGCGAGGCGACTATCGTCGCCCTGGCCGATTTGCTGGGTCTGGATCCAAAACCCCTGAACCCCGAAAATGGCATTGAAGCCGAAGAAAAAACAGTCGTCTATATCGATGAAAAGGTCTGCATCGGTTGCACGCTTTGCATCCAGGCCTGTCCGGTCGACGCGATACTCGGCGCTGCCAAACAAATGCATACCGTGATCGCCAGTGAGTGTACCGGCTGTGATCTATGCATACCGCCATGCCCGGTTGAATGTATCCACATTATCCCCGTTGAGGAAGATATCAGCACCTGGAGATGGCCAAGCCCGACCCAGGCAGGTGCAGAGATCACCCCGGACACGCAAACGACGGTGACAGAGTAATGCAATCGAAGCATAAACTATTTAACTTTCATGGCGGCCTGCATCTGCCCGGGCACAAGGAAATCTCAACCGGCCAGGCCATTGGCGATGTCTTCATTCCCTCGCGCCTGGTACTGCCTTTACAGCAACATATCGGTGAATCCTCGGAGGCAACGGTCAAGGAAGGTGACCCTGTCTTGAAGGGACAGATCATCGCCAAAGCCAATGGTTATGTCAGTGTGCCCTTGCATGCGCCAACATCGGGTACTGTCAGTCAGATCATTGAACAGCCAGTACCACACCCGTCCGGCCTGTCAGCGACCTGTATCGTTATCAAGCCAGATGGCAAGGACGAATGGATCGATCTGGATAGTAGCGCAGATTACCGCCAGATGGATCCCAGCGCCTTACGCAACAGGATCCGCGATGCCGGCATAGTCGGTCTGGGCGGCGCAGGATTTCCATCCTTTATTAAATTGAATCCAGGCGCGAAAACAGCCATCGATGAACTCATCATCAACGCGGCTGAATGCGAACCCTACATCACTTGTGATGACATGTTGATGCGCGAGCGTGCCGAGGATGTCATCAACGGTATACGCATCATGAAACATGCATTACAGGCGCGGCGCTGCCTGATCGGCATTGAAGACAACAAGCCTGAAGCTCATGCTGCCCTGAAAGATGCCTGCTCAAAACTGGGTATCGATGACATAGAGATCATCAGTATACCGACTCTCTATCCAGCCGGTGGTGAGAAGCAGCTGATCAAGGTACTAACAGGCAAAGAATCGCCAAGCCATGGCTTGCCACTGGATGTCGGCGTTGTTTGTCAGAACGTCGCCACCGCAGCCGCGATTTACCAGGCGGTCACTTACAACAAGCCATTGATCTCGCGCATCGTCACGCTAACGGGCGAAGGCATTAAGCAGCCCGGCAATCATGAAGTATTGATTGGCACACCGGTTGATGAATGGATTACATATTGCGGCGGTTATCACGATTCGATCAAGCGACTCGTCATGGGCGGGCCAATGATGGGCTTTAATCTTGGCACCGATAAGATACCGATCATCAAGACTAGCAATTGCGTACTGGCATTCGGGGAAGGTGAAGCCGATGCCCAGGAACAGCAAGCAATGCCCTGCATTCGCTGCGGTGCCTGCATGGACGTGTGTCCCGCGCAGCTATTACCGCAGCAATTATATTGGCAGGCCTATGCCAGGGATTTTGATAAAATCCAGGATTATAATTTATTCGACTGTATCGAATGCGGCTGTTGTTCCTATGTATGCCCTAGTCAAATACCCTTAGTGCAATACTACCGTTTTGCCAAAACGGAAATATGGGCACTGGAAAGAGACAAGAAAAAATCCGACCGGGCTCGCCTACGCCATGAGTTCAGGCTCGAACGTCTCGAAAAAGAGAAGAAGGAACGCGAAGAGCGCATGCGCAAGAAAAAAGCTGCGCTCAAGACCGGCAAGGACGAAAAGACCAAGGACAGTAAAAAGGATGCGATCGAGGCGGCGCTGGAGCGCGTACGCGAGAAACAGAAAAAAAGTCAGACGCAAACAAAGAACATCGACAATCTATCTGCCGAGCAGCAAAAGAAAATCGATGACATAGATGCAAGAAGAAACCAGGAACAGAAAGACTCAACGTCATAAATAAATATGCAATTTAAAAAAACATCATCACCCTATCTGCACAACAATCAGAACATATCGCTGGTTATGTTGCAGGTCATCTATGCGTTGATTCCGGGCATCCTGGTCTATAGTTATTTTTTTGGCTGGAGCATCCTTGTCAATATCATCCTCGCCTGCCTGACAGCCGTAGCCAGTGAAGCACTGATGCTGTTATTGAGAAAGCGGCCGCTGGCATTCTTCCTGCGTGACAACAGTGCCATACTGACTGCCTGCCTGCTTGCCCTGGCCCTACCCACCCTGGCACCCTGGTGGTTAATCGTCATCGCCACCCTGTTTGCTATTGTTGTCGCCAAGCATCTCTATGGAGGACTCGGGTATAACCCCTTCAATCCCGCTATGGTCGGTTATGTGGTCGTCATGATTTCGTTTCCACAATACATGACCCAGTGGTTACAACCACATGCCGGGCTGGATTTATCCCAGGCTTTACAGTACCTGTTCCTGGGTGAACTGAATGCTGCTATCAGCCTCGACAGCATTACCTCGGCAACACCGATCGATAGCATTAAAACCGGGCTAAGCCTGAATCAGAGCATTAGCGAAATCAGCGCCTCGCCACTGTTTGGTTTTTGGGGTGGAGCAGGATGGGAATGGATCGCCGCCGCCTTCCTGCTGGGTGGACTGTGGCTGATTTATCGTGGCATTATCAGCTGGCAAATACCCGTGAGCCTATTATTAAGCATCGTGGTAATGGCCGGTATTTTTTATCTTGCCGACCCGCAGCAATACAGCAACCCCTTATTCCAATTATTCAGTGGCGGTACGATACTGGCGGCATTTTTTATTGCTACTGACCCGGTCAGCGCCAGCACCACACCCAAAGGCAGAATCATCTATGCCGTGGGTATTGGCGCACTGACATTCATTATCAGAACATGGGGTGGTTATCCTGACGGCATCGCCTTTGCGGTGTTATTGATGAACATGGCTGTGCCTACCATCGACTACTACACTCAGCCGCGCGTATTCGGAGCATCCGGAAAATGAAAAGTGCACGGGAAAACATGTTTCGCTCGGCACTCCTGCTGTCGCTGTTCGCCTTTGTTGGCACCTCGATACTGAGTATTACCCATAATGCTACCAAAGACAGAATTATGCAGAACGAACGCGATGCCCTGCTGCAAAGCCTGCATAACATCATCAAACCCGAGATGCATGACAATGACCCGTACCATGACAGCATCAAGATCAGTGATGCCGAGCTACTGGGTTCTGATGAACCGGTCGATGTCTACATCGCGCGCAAGCAAGGTACGCCAGTTGCTGCCGTATTCGCGAGCATTGCCCCGAATGGCTATAATGGCAAAATAAAACTATTAGTGGGCGTCGATCTCAATGGCATACTGACTGGCGTGCGCGTCATCAGTCACCTTGAAACGCCGGGCCTGGGCGACGCTATCGAAGAACAACGATCTGACTGGATACTGGGCTTTAATGAAAAATCCTTACAAAACCCGTCAGAGAAACACTGGAAAGTGAAGAAAGATGGCGGCTTTTTTGACCAGTTTACTGGCGCCACGATCACACCACGCGCTATCGTCAAGGCAGTGCATAATACTTTGCTATACTTCAGGACACATAAGCAGACCTTGTTTGCTGACAGCGGAAAAAAAGAATCATGAGTGCAGAAACAAACACACTGATCAAAAATGGTCTTTGGACAAACAACCCAGCACTGGTGCAATTACTCGGGCTTTGCCCACTGCTGGCGGTTACATCAACCGTCATCAATGGCCTGGGGCTGGGCATTGCCACCCTGCTGGTACTTACTGGATCCAACGTGATTGTTTCCATGATCAGGAATTTCGTCAGCAGTGAGATTCGCATTCCCGTCTTTGTCATGATCATTGCCGCCCTGGTAACTACGGTTGAGCTGGTACTGAGCGCTTATTTTCATCCCCTGTATAAAACCCTGGGCATTTTTATTCCACTGATCGTCACTAATTGCGCCATCATTGGCAGGGCGGAATCTTACGCGTCAAAACATTCGGTACAAGATTCCTTTGTTGATGGTCTGATGATGGGATTGGGATTTACAGCTGTACTGGTGCTGTTGGGTGGCATTCGCGAGCTACTGGGTCAAGGCACCTTACTGGCCAATGCCGACCTGATGTTCGGCCAGGCCGCACGCGACCTGACCATTACCTTCAGCGATGACTACCCCGGCTTCCTGCTAGCGATCCTGCCACCGGGGGCCTTTATCGGCCTGGGGCTGATTATCGCGCTGAAGAATATCATTGATCGTAGAATGGCCGCCCGTACTGAACCATTAATCATCCCCCAGACTGAAACTGCCCGTTCCTGAAAGCGGGGTTTGCGTGTATGAATGCCAATAAACGCTACGAGATTTTTCAGCGCCTAAAACAACATAACCCATCACCGCAAACAGAACTGCAATACAGCAATACCTTTCAGTTATTGATCGCGGTCATGCTATCGGCACAGGCAACCGATGTCGGTGTTAACAAGGCAACCCGTGCCTTGTTCAAAAAATGCAAAACTCCTGCGGCTATGCTAAAGCTCGGTGAAGCCGGGGTGAAGGAATACATCAAGACGATTGGCCTGTTCAATACCAAGGGTGCCAATGTCATTAAAACATGCCAGATCCTGGTCGATCAGCATAAGGGACGGGTACCGGCTGAGCGCGCTGCATTGGAAGCATTACCGGGTGTTGGTAGAAAAACGGCCAATGTCGTCTTGAACACTGCCTTTGGTCAGCCCACCATTGCAGTTGACACGCATATCTTTCGGGTCTCGAATCGCATTGGGCTAGCGCCGGGTAAAAATGTCATTGAAGTTGAAAAGAAACTACTGAAATTTGTGCCTGATGAATTTAAAGTTGACGCCCATCACTGGCTGATCCTACACGGACGCTACACCTGCATCGCACGTAAACCTCGCTGTGGTTCCTGTATCATCGAAGACTTGTGTGAATTCAAACACAAGACCGAAGACCTGGATAGTGAGTAAAACATGATAGTTGGTCAGGACAAAAATCAGATCAGAAACCTGTTCAGATCTGCGTGGCTAAAATACAAAAACCGCCAACCAATAGAGGCACTGGAAAATATGATTGCCGAAGTCGTCAGTATGCATCCGGAATATCAATCCATGCTGGAGAACGAACTTGATGACCTCGACCAGGACTACCTGCCGGAACAGGGTCAAACCAATCCGTTCCTGCACATGGGTATGCACATCAGTCTGCGCGAACAATTCAGCACAGACCGTCCATCCGGCATTACACAGCTATATCAACAAATACTAATAAAGGCCGGTGACCCACATGAAGCCGAGCATGCGATGATGGAATGCCTTGGTGAAAGTTTGTGGCAGGCGCAAAATAATAGTCAATTACCTGACGAACTGACCTATATCCACTGCCTGAAGCGATTAATCGATAAAATTTGATATAAATTTGTGATTTTTTGCCCCTATAATGAAACTTCCTGTAAATGATCAAGTCCTATCATTCAAGGCAAGACAGTCGCTGCAGTCATGATGCTGCAACCACTGAAGACCGGCCTGATACAGAATTAATTGGTCAACTTTAATATATTATTATCCTCGAGGAGCACAAATATGGCTAAGAAGTATACGCAAAAACCTCTGGCGGCTGCACTGGGTGCAGCATTCCTGTCTGTGACTGCAAGCTCTGCAGTACAGGCCAATGAAAATCCTTTCTCCGCCACACAACTCAGCAGTGGCTATATGCAGATTGCTGCTATGGAAGGTAAATGTGGTGAAGGCAAATGCGGCGGCATGAAAACCGAGAAAGCCAAAGAAGGCAAATGCGGCGAAGGTAAGTGCGGCGGCATGAAAGCCAAACAGGGCAAATGCGGCGGCAAGATGATGAATAAAATGGATAAAGACGGTGACGGTAGTGTTAGTCGTGCTGAATTTGATGCCTACCATGCAAGCAAGTTCGATCGTATGGATGCCAACAAAGATGGCATGATCACCATGGAAGAAAAGAAAATGTACAAAAACGCCAAGAAAAAAGGCATGGAAGGTAAATGTGGCGAAGGTAAATGTGGCGGCATGAAAGGCTCTGAAAAGATGGAAAAAGCCAAAGAAGGCAAATGTGGTGAAGGCAAATGCGGCGGCAAGAAATAAGGTCTGCCACTTCATGAAGCAAACACAGTACCCTGTGCAAGGAACCGGTCTTGGCCTGCGACGATCCATGATGGATTCGTTGGCCGAGGCCAGTCCTACACAAATTGACTTCATGGAAGTTGCGCCGGAAAACTGGATCGGTGTTGGTGGTAGCTTAGGTAAACAATTCCGCCATTTCACCGAACAGTATCCGTTTGTCAGCCATGGACTGTCTTTATCGATCGGCAGCCCATCTCCACTGGACATGGATTTTTTACGAAAGCTCAAGGTTTTCCTAAAAGATCACGATATCAAAACCTATACCGAACACCTCAGTTATTGCAGTGACAGCGGCCACCTGTATGACCTGCTACCCATCCCGTTCACAGAAGAAGCGGTAAAATACGTTGCTGAACGCATTCGTATTGTCCAGGACACGCTGGAACAACGCATTGCCATGGAAAACGTCTCGTACTATGCCGCACCCGGCCAGCAGATGACGGAAATTGACTTTATCAATGCCGTTCTCGACGAGGCCGATTGCAATTTGTTACTCGATGTAAACAATATTTACGTCAATAGCGTTAATCACCGCTACGATGCAGAACAATACCTGAAGGCATTACCTGCAGAACGCGTGGTCTATATACACGTTGCCGGCCATTATCAGGAAGCCGAAGATCTGATCGTCGACACACATGGCGCCGATGTTATTGATCCCGTTTGGCAATTACTCGATCAGACCTACGCTCATCTTGGCGTGGTCCCAACCTTACTGGAACGTGATTTTAACATACCCCCACTGGCCGAACTGTTACAGGAAATTGCCACCATTTCCAACATGCAGGAAAAATGGAGTCGCATTGAACAGCAAAGCGCACAAGGATAAGCAGCCAGAATTCATCAGCAAACAGCTAGAATTTGCTGCGCATATACGTAACCCCGACATCCACAGCAAACCGGATGATGTCGAAGATCGTCGCATGGGTATCTACCGCGAGCTGTTTTACAATAATGTGGAAGGCTTTATTTCCAGCGGCTTTCCTGTTCTGCGTGATCTCACTGACGATAAAACCTGGCACGCCATGGTCCGGGACTTTTTCTCCCGCCATCATTGCAAGACCCCTTACTTTCTGGAAATATCCGAAGAGTTTCTCGATTACCTGGAAAACGAACGAGATAACAGCAACGATCCTGCATTCATGCAGGAACTGGCCCATTACGAATGGGTCGAGCTGGCACTGACCGTTGCCGAGCAGGAGATCGATGAGACCGGCATAGACCCGCAAGGTGATTTTCTGCAGAACATTCCCGTTTTATCACCGCTGGCCTGGCTACTCAGCTACCAATTTGATGTTCAACATATCGGCCCTGATTATCAACCCACATTACCGCCTGAGCAAATAACGACATTGATCGTTTACCGCGACCGCGATGATGAAATCGGTTTCATGGAAATCAATCCAGTGACAGCACATATGATCCAAAGCCTGCAACTGGATAGCGAACAGACCGGCGGGCAATTATTAAAAAATATCGCCGATGAGCTGAACCATTCAGACCCTAGCGTTGTCATAACCGGTGGACTGGAAATAATGGAGCAATTGCGCGAAGCCGATATTCTACTGGGCGTGCGCACACGATAACAATAACAGCACGGGAGACCTACCATGCTCACGACCTTGCAAAACCTGCTCGACAAAACTCGCATCCTCGATTTTCTAGGCCCACTGGCGCTGAGAATTTTCCTGGCACCAATATTCATATACGCAGGGCTTGGAAAATTATCAAATATAGAAAGCACCGCCTGGTACTTCGGATCCTTGGGTCTACCAGCCCCTGAATTAATGGTCTGGCTCGCAGGCCTAACTGAATTAATCGGCGGCATTTTACTGCTTGTAGGCCTGGCCGTACGCTGGATAGCGATTCCGCTGATGTTCACGATGGCTGTCGCTGCCGGCACTGCGCATTGGGAAAATGGCTGGCATGCGCTCCCGGATGACACCCTCACCGTGCCCTGGGAATGGAAAAAAGACAAGATCAAGGAAGCCAATATACGCAAAGAGCGCGCCAGAGAGATCCTCAAGGAAAATAGCAATTATGAATGGATCACCGAGCATGGATCGATCACGGTACTGAAAAATGGTATCGAGTTCGCGGCAACCTACTTCATTATGCTACTGGTATTATTTTTTATCGGCGCGGGAAGGTTCTTCAGCATCGATTACTGGCTGGCCCGGCTTTTTAACAGGCCTTCTTACTGACTTAGTAACAGTTTATAGCCATGGAGAGTAGTCTGTTTGATGGTGCCGTGAAAAACTCCTCAGCTAACACCATCTTTCTCCATGGCTTTTTTAACACAGCTCTTGTGGGAGCGAGCCTTGCTCGCGATATTATATGATTCGCGGCCAAGGGCCGCTCCTACTGGAACATAGTAGCGGGTGGCTAGGAAAAACCGAAAAACCTAACAAGACTTCTGTTTGGGCTTCACAATAGTTCAGCATAAATGCTGCCGCTGCATTGCCCCCCTCATCCATTACGAGTAAATGAATAGTTACGATCCAGCAGGCAAGCGTGCTGAAAAAGTATTTTTTATGCTGGTTATTTTTTCATCCGTGAAAATCATTCAAATAAAAACCCGACACAATCCCTGTGGGAGCGAGCCTTGCTCGCGATATTATATGATTCGCGGCCAAGGGCCGCTCCTACCAAAGAACAGTAGCTAGTTGCGAGTGGCTAGGACAATCAAAAACAAAGAGTCATTCACCTAGCTACTAGCCACTAGCTACTCGCCACTATTTTTTCCAGGTATCGCGCAAGGTCACGGTGCGGTTGAAGACAGGCATGTCATTGGCGGATCGTGCTTTATCCAGGCTAAAATAACCCTCGCGCTCAAACTGAAAGGTATCGCCTGGCTGGGCATCGACGAGACTTGCCTCTACATAACATTGCGTCAGGGTCAGCAATGATTCCGGATTCAGGTATTCGCTGTAATCCTTACCTTCCTTGCTTGCATCCGGTAATGGATGGGTAAACAGGCGGTCATACAGACGTATTTCTGCCTTGATCGAATGATTGGCCGACAGCCAGTGGATCACACCCTTGACCTTGCGGCCCTCAGGATTGGCGCCGAGAGTAGCCTCATCATAGCTGCAATGTAATTCTATCACCTCACCCTTATCATCCTTGATCACTTCATCGCAACGGATAACGTAGCCATTACGTAGGCGTACTTCACCGCCAGGGATCAGGCGCTTGAATTTCTTTGGCGGTATCTCGGCAAAATCATTCCTGTCTATATAAAGTTCGCGCTCCATAATCACCTTACGCGTACCCATAGCCTCATGCTGTGGGTGGTTAGCGGGTTGTAGCTCTTCCTGCTTGCCCTCAGGGTAATTGCTTAAGATCACCTTGAGCGGATGCAGGACGGCCATGCGTCTGGGCGCATTGTCATTCAGGTCTTCACGAATGCAACTCTCCAATACACCCATTTCGACCAGGTTATCGGCCTTGGTCACACCGATACGATTGCAAAAATCGCGAATGGACGCGGATGTAAAACCTCGCCGTCTCAAACCGGCTATGGTCGGCATACGCGGATCATCCCAGCCTTCGACATGACCCTGCTCTACCAACTCGGTCAATTTGCGCTTACTAGTCACCGTGTATTCGAGATTCAACCTTGAAAATTCTATTTGTTGTGGATGACAATCGACATCAAGGCTATCAAGAAACCAATCATACAATGGTCGATGATCTTCAAACTCCAGCGTACACAGCGAATGCGTGATGCCTTCGATGGAATCGGACAAGCAATGGGTAAAGTCATACATTGGATAGATACACCATGACTCGCCGGTCTGATGATGTATGACGCCATGGCGAATACGATAGATTGTCGGATCGCGTAAATTGATATTCGGCGAGGCCATGTCTATCTTCGCCCTCAAGACCTTACTACCATCCTCGAACTCGCCGTCGCGCATACGCTTGAACAGGTCAAGGTTTTCTTCTACTGTGCGATTGCGGTAGGGACTGTCGCGTCCGGGCTCGGTCAAGGTGCCGCGATAGTCCCTTATTTGCTCGGCGTTCAGATCACAGACATAGGCCAGTTGCTTCTCAACCAACTGCACAGCAAATTGATACAGCGCTTCAAAATAATCTGATGCATAAAAGAGCCGGTCATCCCAATCGTATTCCAGCCAGCGCACATCTTCCTTGATCGCCTCAACAAATTCCAGGTTTTCTTTGTGTGGATTGGTATCATCAAAACGCAGGTTACAGGTGCCATTATAATCTTTGCCGATGCCAAAATTGAGGCAAATCGATTTTGCGTGGCCGATATGCAGATAGCCATTCGGCTCGGGCGGAAAACGCGTCGCGACCTTGCCGTCGTTCTTATTGGCCTTGATGTCATCATCAATAATATGACGAATAAAATTACTTGGAGTCGATGATGTTTCATCAGCACACATAGAGTTTCCTCGTGGATTTAGCATCTAATGGCGGTATTTTATCCTGTCCCGCTGCCAAGCGCTAGTAAGCACTCAGGATAATCAAAACACCCGCTAGCGTGGCCCAATCAGCTCAATCTGGTAACCATCAGGGTCTTCGACAAAAGCAATGATTGTGGTCCCCGCATTCATTGGTCCAGCGTCCCTGATAATCTTACCGCCCTGCTGACGAATCCTCTCTGTTGCCTGATAGACATCATCCACCTGGATGGCCAGATGACCAAAACCAGCACCTATATCATAGCTGTCAACGTCCCAGTTAAAAGTCAGCTCTATCACGGTATTATCTGATTCCTCACCATAACCAACAAATGCCAAGGTAAACTTACCGTCCGGGTAATCTTTTTGGCGTAGTAATTTCATTCCGAGAATCTCGGTATAAAAAGATATCGACCTTTCCAGATTGCCAACACGAAGCATCGTATGTAGTAATCGCATTATACCCTCGCTATTTTTCCTGCGGATAAATCGGAAAGTGGTTTTGGTATATCGATATTATAGCCCTGCACATAATCCACACCGATTTCTTTCAATCTTTCCAATATTTCACTGTCTTCGACAAACTCTGCAATCGTTTTGATGCCCATCAGGTGGCCAATGCGATTGATGGACGCCACCATAGCATAGTCAACCGGGTCATTATTGATATCCTGAACAAAACTACCGTCAATTTTCAAGTAATCCACATCCAGGTTTTTCAAATAGGCAAATGAACTCAGGCCGCTGCCAAAATCATCGAGAGCGAACTTACAACCCAGCTCATGCAAATGAGCAATAAAATCGCGCGCACTATCAAGATTAGCAACCGCTGCCGTTTCTGTGATTTCGAAACAAATACAGGATGGATCAATTTCGAACTCATTCAGATTATCAATAATAAATTGCAATATCTTGTTATCACCGACAGATTGACCAGACAAATTGATCGTGTAGTGTTGCTCAACACCCACCTCCATTTTTTGCAGCCACGCAAACACATTACGGATCACCCAGCGGTCTATATCAGACATCAAATGATAACGTTCTGCAGCCGGGATAAACGCGCCCGGCAAGACAATGTCACCATTTTCATCCAACATCCTGATCAGAATTTCGGCATACAATTCGAGATCACATTCGAGCGGTTGTATCGATTGGCAATAGCAGACCAATCGATCCTCTTCCAGGGCCTGCTGAATACGATTAACCCACTGCATTTCGCTTTTATGCTTAACCAGCTCGGAATCCCCTTGCTGATACTTATGAATGCGATTACGTCCCAGATCCTTGGCGACATAGCAGGCCGCATCGGCCTCACTCAGTAACTCGGTCACACTAACACTATCCTTGTCTATCGGCACCATACCGATACTGACACCGATCTCAAAATTCTTATCTTCCCAAGTAAAGCGGAAGCCTTTAACCTTCTTGCGAACTTTCTCGACTATGGATTCCGCCTTACCCAACGAACAGCCCTCTAGCAACAGGCCAAACTCATCGCCGCCAAGTCGGGCAAATACATCATTATCTCGCACATCGGAAACAAGCACCTGCGATAGCTGCTTCAACAATCTGTCTCCGGCTATATGCCCACAGGTGTCATTAACAATCTTGAATTGATCAAGATCCATATAACAGAGTGTATGTTGCCTACCCGTTTTTCGGCATCGCTCCAAAGCCTGTGCTAATTGCTGATCAAACTCGCGGCGATTAATAAGCCCGGTTAAGGCATCATGTGAGGCCTGGTAGCTGAGCTGTTGCGCCATCTTCCACATCTCTGAAGCATCATGCAGAACCATGACCACGCCTTGAATCCGCCCCTGTAGGTCACGCATCGGCGAGACGGTTAATTTCACTGCAAAGCGGGCTCCATCCTTGCGCACCGCATGCACATGCTCATTGAAAACTACTACCTGCTCTTCTTCCAGGCACATGGATACAGGGTCATCCAATGGCACATGCTTGGCAGCATCAGTGAAGCTCAGCAAGGATGCTAATGGCATATTGGCTGCACTATCACTGGAACAGCCTACCATCTGTTCGGCATAGGGATTTAAATATTCTATATTACCGCTAACATCCATAGTGATAACGCCATCACCAATAGATTGCAGGGTAATATGAGCGCGCTCTTTTTCCTTAAAGATCTGCGCCTCGGCATTTTTAAGTTCGGTAATGTCGCGCGTGACGCCTTCGACGCCATCGACATTGCCGTTACTATCATAATGAAAGTGTGCGCTGGTTGAGACCCAGATCGCATGCCCATCCTTATGCCACATAGGCATCTGATAGTTTTGTATCTCGCCGTTACTTTCTTCAAGGGTCTTAAGAAATTTATCTCTGCCACCAGGCACAACGTACAGGGTACGCATATCCACACCGAGACTCTCCTCAGTAGTATAGCCAAGCATGTTATAAACAGATCTTGACGTGCGCACTACCTTGCCATCCAGGTCAGTACGATAATAGGTATCCTGCATGCTATCGAGAATTGCACGCAGCTCCTTCTCGGAATCACGCAGGCGCCGATCATTGGCAATCCTGACTGTTTCATCATGCAGGGTAAAGACCGCGCCCATTTCTTGATCTGAATCCTTCGACAAAGATTGCCCGCTGACCAGCAGGTGACGCATGCCTTTTTTTGTCTTTATTACAAGCCCCTGCACATTGACAGACTGACCGCTCAAGATGCGGGCAAATGGACTTTTTTCGTCTGCCAGCGGCGTCAGGCTATCGCCTTGATAGAAATCAAAAAGATCACGCCAGTGGCTGCCGACAATACTTTTATCATTCAGCGAACAAATTGATAACATCGCCCGATTATAAAGTGTGATCCTGCCTTCTTTATCGCAGGCGAGGACGCCGTCGGAGATATTATCCAGCAAAGTGCGTAGAAAATTCCTTTCACCCTGCAGCGATTGTTTGAGCTCCAAACCCTCCCGAACCTCTCTTTCCAGGTCGCGCTTGCCAAGCATGATGCGGCGATTTAGAAACAAGGTGTGCAACATGAATAAAATCAAAATGACCAGGGTGGCCACTGCCAACATTATCCAAACCAGGTAATTTTTCAAAAATAATGAGGGCGAAATAGTCAGTACATTCTTATAGGCACCCACCTGTAACTGCCGCATCAAGTCATGCACATTTCGATAATCACTGGGAGATCTCCAACCTGTTATCTGTGTGCGACCGGATTTGATAATATTTTTAGGCATTTTAAGCAATGCCTGGTATACCGCCTTGATAAGCTTTTGGTCGGTATTGGCAAGATGGGCTAATGGCCATTCCGGATAAAGCCCGGTACTCAATCTATGTGGAAAATTCGACTTGTGTTGTGCATTCAATATTTTAAAGTCTTTCAGTTTTATCAGACCTTGCTCCGCCATGGATTCGAGAATGCCTGTACGTACAGTACCAGCATCAACCAAACCCTTGCTGACGGCAACCACAACAGCACTTTGAGGAAAACCACTAAACTGTAATTCACTCAATTCTGAAAAGGGGTCGATATGATGGTTCTTGAATTCGCCCCAGGCAAGCTGAAAACCGCCAAATGCCCCGGGCTTTACGCCCATAAATGATTTTGACTTCAAATCCGCAAGTGAATTGATTTTTTTCTCGGTTGCCCGGGTAAAAATGACTGCTCCGAATTCATTCAAGTGATGATTTCTATATTTCTTTTTCAACGTAGCCAATGCACGCAGATTAAACCTGTTTTCAAGGTCAATATAATTTCCTGGATTGGTTAATAGGAAATCGACCGACTGTTGCGCAACCCTTTCACGCGTCTCGGCAAGATTGAGCGGGATTATTTGAAATCGATAGTCCGGAAGTTTTTTATTCAGATAGGTAGACAGGGGGAACCAGGTTTTAAATGCAACTGCACTACCGCGGTGAGCCAACACACCGATCTTAATGACCTTGTCCTGCTTGGCTCTATCTATATTTCCCTGTTCCGCTGCCGCAGGCAGTGGAAAAAGCAGCACTATGATTATCGCCATACCTTTTACAAGACATAGACATTGAGAGCAGATTCGACTGAGCGAAGCATCAATGGGCATAGAGCAACATTACACTATTCAGGTTTCATTTCATTAACATTCCCGACAATGATCGATGCCTGATTCTTTCCTGCAGTACAAGCATGAACAAAACTTCATACTTAGCATAGAAAAATTAATCTTTCTTCATTGCAGAAATTCGCAGGCGCAAGGCATTAAGCTTGATAAAGCCTTCGGCATCTTTTTGGTCATATGCACCCTGATCATCTTCAAAGGTCGCGATATTCTCATCAAACAAGCTGTCGGTATCTGACTTACGACCGACCACCATCACATTCCCCTTGTACAATTTCAAACGCACCTTGCCATTAACGGTTTGCTGAGAGGCATCAATCATCTCCTGCAGCATTTTTCTTTCCGGGCTCCACCAATAGCCGTTATAGATCAGACTTGCATACCGCGGCATTAACTCATCCTTTAAATGCGCTACTTCACGATCAAGTGTGATTGACTCAATCGCACGATGTGCTTTCAACATCACCGTACCTGCCGGGGTCTCATAACAACCCCTGGATTTCATACCGACATATCTGTTTTCGACGATATCATCGCGACCGATACCGCATTCACCGGCAATTCGATTCAAGGTTTCCATGACTACTGCTGGCGATGTCGCCACATCATCAATAGCGACGATGTCGCCACGTTCATATGTTAGCTCCAGGTAAAGCGGTTTGTCGGCGGCCTTCTCGGGTGAGATTGTCCAACGCCACATGTCTTCTTCAGGTTCGGCCCACGGATCCTCCAGTATGCCGCCTTCATAGGAAATGTGTAATGAATTGGCGTCCATGGAATATGGCGATTTCTTACCACGCTTTTGTTCGACATTGATTCCATGCTTTTCCGCATAGTCCATCAGTTTTTCACGCGAGTTAAGATCCCATTCACGCCACGGCGCGATGACCTTGACATCGGGCATCAAGGCATAGGCACCCAGCTCAAACCTGACTTGATCATTACCCTTACCGGTGGCCCCGTGTGAAATGGCATCGGCGCCGGTTTCCGCAGCAATCTCTACCAGGCGCTTGGAAATTAATGGTCGTGCTATCGAGGTACCCAGCAGGTATTCGCCCTCATAAATGGTATTGGCTCGAAACATTGGAAAGACAAAATCACGGGCAAACTCTTCGCGCAAATCTTCGATATAGATTTCCTTGATTCCGTAGGCCTCGGCCTTGGCACGTGCAGGCTCGACTTCCTCACCCTGGCCGATATCAGCTGTGAAGGTCACTACCTCACAGCCATAGTTATCTTCCAGCCATTTCAAAATAACAGACGTATCCAGACCGCCCGAATAAGCCAGCACAACCTTTCTGACCTCACCCTTCGACATTTCCCACTCCTGACAATTTACACTGCGATCTATTATGATCGATCTTTAATTGTTATAAAACCTTATTCGCGCACTAACTTGACACTGACCCGGCGATTCTTGGCCCTGCCGCTCTCACTGTTGTTATTTCCTGCCGGTTTGCGTTTACCAAAATACCTGACTACCATTTTCGATGCAGGCACTTTCTTCTCTAATAAATAATTCCTGATCGCGATCGCGCGCTGTTCGGATAATTCATTATTGTAGGCATGTGTGCCGACTTCATCCGCATGACCGCTGACATAGACCTTCTTGACACTGGGATCGCGTAACAAATAGGCCACTGAACGGTCCAGTTTGCGTTTTTCCCCTGCGGACAATGAATATTTTGCCGTGGCAAAGTAGATCTTGTGATCGCTTGCATTCTCATATTTATACGGGATCAGCTGACCCAAACAACGACGAAACTTGGCCTGGGCCTGGAGGAAGCGAACACCCGATAAAACGGCAGTGACATTATCCCGACCATCACCCCAGTCCTTGAAACTGAACACCGGGGCCATGCCTTGTTCCAGTTCGGACAGCAGGCGCAGACTGATTTCACGTCGGAAACGAAACGGTGTCTCGTCTACCTGGTAGGTATATTTGCCAATCTTGCGTTCGTTCTGATCGTGTTTCCACCCAGGTGGACGTGAAGTGACCTTGACAGTGCCCTTGCGTATCGGTACCTCATCGGCGAAAAACCGGAAACCCACCTGATATCCGGCAGCCTGATAAAATTCGGCACGGCCAAAGCGGTGTACCGTGTGGCTGAGGGTGCAAACCAGGGGCGATGAGCTGGTATCCCAGCTGGAGTCAGCCAGTGATGCCTGATAGTGCAAGCTACCCGCCGCCGCCGGCAAGGTCGCCAGCAACCACAGCGGCACAAAAAATAATTGTATCAGCAGACGCATAAAAGTCTCATTTGAAATAGTTTGTCTTTAATTTTCAAATACCTATCCCATGTTAGCGGTCTACCGGGCAATTTCTTTATAGGCGCCGGTAAATCTACTGTAGGGAAGCGTCAGGCTTTTTTGCGCTTGCTGCGACGCAGGCGTGACAACAGCCTGCGTGCCATCTCACCAAACATCTCGGTCTGGGTAGGATGCGGATGGATGGCCTGGGCAACCTGCTCCAGACTCATCTCTGCCGAGACCATCATCACGCCTTCACCAATCAGCGTGTCGGCATGGTCAGCGAGGTAATGCACACCAATGACCTTGTGCGATGCCTTGTCGGCGACAATCTTGATCATCCCATGAATTTCATTAGTAATCATAGCCTTGGCATCAATGCTCATCGGCATCTTGACCTCCACGGCATCGATACCCTTGGCCTTGGCCTGCTCGACAGACAGACCGACGAAGGCCGCCTCTGGACGTGTGAATATTACCCCACTGTCTTTGTCCTGGTTATACTGCATGTCTTCACCGAGGATTGTCGCCGCCGCTACGCGCCCCTGTTGCCCTGCCGTATGCGCCAACATTAGGCCGCCAATGACATCGCCCACAGCAAAAATATGGGATTTACTACTGCGACCACGCGTATCGACCGTGATCACGCCCTTATCGCTGGCGACACCGGCCTTGTCCAGTTGCAGGGGTTCTAGATGCGGACGCTTGCCGGTCGCCATGACGACATAATCACAACTATAGCTGTGGTCCTTGCCATCTGCTGTCGTGTACACCAGCTTCATCGCCCCCGGTTTACCCTTGATGGATTTAACCTGAACCGAGGTCAGGATACTCAGGTTTGGATCATCATTGAGCACAGCGGTCAAATGCTTGGCGATCTCGGGTTCCACTTCAGCCAGGATTCTGTCCTGACCTTCGAGCAAGGTGACCTTGCTGCCGAAGTCCTGAAAGATCTGCGCCATTTCCATACCGATGGCACCGCCACCGATAACACCAAGACGCTTAGGTACCGATTGCAGACCCCAGACCGTATCTGATGTCAGCACCCCGCCAGCCTCGAGCGCATCATGGGCGCCGGGAATCGGCGGTACAAACGGTGGCGCACCGGTGGCAATCACGGCGCAACCAAAACGCAGGCGCTCCCCGGCTGAACCATCACCCTGCGGTGCACGTTGATGCGGGTCATCGGTATTACCCGATGTATCGATAAACAAGCTATGTTCATCTTCAAAACGGGCAAAGCCCTGAATGACCTTGATCTTGACGCCCTTGTCGGTCTTCAAGGCCATGTCGCCACGCGTCTCCAATACCTGTCGACGGGTCTGCTCGAGTTTGTCCCAGTTCAGCTTGGCCTTGTTAGTGCCTTCGACACCGAGGTGCTCATCATGGGCACGATCACGGATACGGTCGGCGGCGGCACGCCAGGCCTTGGAGGGTATACAACCACGCCACAGGCATTCGCCACCCGGGAATTTGCTATCGTTGACCATGGCCACCTTGATGCCATGCTCGGCCAGATCACGTGCGCAATCCTCACCACCGGGACCACCGCCAATGACAATTACATCATAGTCCCAGTCGCCTTCTGGTATGGCCGGTCCGATCGGTCCCATCCAGGTTTCCGGTTGTTCGATCAGGCCCTTCAGGGTATTCAGATAGAGCGCGACTTCGGCACCGTTGACGACACGATGATCAGCGGTCACGGTCAATGGCATGCCATCAGGCCCGGCCGATGAAATGGCCAGTATCGCCGCCGTGCCCGGGGTCGGTATCGCATCAAAATAACTGACACCCAACATACCCATATTGGAAACCATAAAGGTAGGATTGGCATATTCTTCAGGGGCCAGACGACGCTTGCGCGCACGGTCCAACAAACCCTTCCATTCATCATTCAGGGATTCAAGACTACTGGATTCACAAGCACGCAATACCGGTACTACCAGACCACCACCATCGGCGGACACGGCCATGCCGATATCCACCTGGCTGCGTTCAACCAGTTTATCAACCGGCTGGTAACACCAATTCATGGTCGGGTGTTTTTCCATTGCCAGCGCACAGGCCTTGGCGATAGAGACGGTTACCGAAACGCCTTTTTTCTTCGAGGCCTTGATCAGCGCTGCAGGTTTCGCATCCACGGTGACATGGAAGGTCGGCATACTCAGTGAGGATGTCATCGACTGACTGATGGCACGTTCCATTGCATTCATCGCGCGGCCATTGCCAGGCACGTCCACTTGCATTGCCGCAGCCGCTGCAGGTGCAGAGGCTCCAGGCTGTGTGTTGGCCACGTCAGATGATGTTATTACGCCGCCAGGGCCAGAGCCCTGCATGCTGTTCAAATCGACACCCGATTGACCTGCAAGCTTGCGTGCAAACGGTGTTGCCCGTTTGCTATGCGGACGTGGCGCTGGTGCTGCAGTACCGGCCGCTTGAATCACATGGGTGCTGCTGCTGGCACTGCTTGAGCTTGCTGATTCCGACGCTGGCTGGGTATCAGCAACAGTTGCCTGTACAACGGCACCCTCTCGAACCACCTGCTCTGCATCTTCGACCAGATAGGCCATCGCACCACCGACGGCAACAACACTGTCTACCTCGGCGATCGGACCCGACAGGAAGCCCTCACGAAATACCTCGACATCCATAATGGCCTTATCGGTCTCGACCTGGGCGACAATATCACCACGCTCAATCTTATCTCCGGGTTCCTTGGTCCATTCAACCACGATACCTTCGGTCATTGTATCCGATAGTTGTGGCATCTTGATGGTATAGGTGCTGCCTTGCGGAGCCGCCGTCGTGTTGTCGACGTCAGCTTGTTCTGTTACCGACTCGCTTGCAGCTACTGCCGCTTCCTGTACTACCGGTTCGGCGCCTTCAACGACAGCATCACCTTGCTGAACTTCATCCGCGCTGGCGACGATATAGCCAATCGCACCACCGACTACCACTGTACTGTCAACTGCGGCTATCGGCCCGGATAAATAGCCCTCGCGGAAAATCTCTACATCCATGATGGCCTTGTCGGTTTCGACCGTGGCGACGATGTCACCGCGTTCGAGTTTATCGCCAACATTCTTCTCCCAGCTGACGATCACACCTTCGGTCATCGTGTCTGATAATTGCGGCATTTTTATTACATAGGGGTCTGACATAACAATCCAGTATCGAGTAGCGAGTTACGAGTAGCGGGGTTTGGGACTTGGCCCAAACCCCACGTATAGATTTTATTTTCCAAACATTTTCAAAACAGCCTTAACGACATCCTGCGCCGTCGGGATGGCTGCTTTTTCCAGCGTATGGTTGTACGGGATCGGCACGTTGACTGCGGACACGCGTACGGGTGGCGCATCGAGTTCATAGAAACAGGTTTCATTGATGATCGCCATGATTTCCGAACCCACGCCAACTGCTGGCTCCGCTTCTTCGGCAATCAATGCACGATGCGTCTTGCTCACCGATGCAGCAATGCCTTCACGGTCCAGTGGACTCAGTGCGTACAGATCAACGACCTCGGCATCAATACCATGCTGTTTGGCGAGAATATCCGCAGCCTGCAAACACCAATGCACGGAGATGTTATAACCAAACAGGGTGATGTCCTTGCCGCTGCGCGCCACTTCGGAACCGACCAGGGGCATGAAGAATTCCTTGTCATCGACCTCGCCCTTCATGTTATACATCAACTCATGTTCATTGATGAACACCGGATCATCGCAGCGAATCGCTGATTTAAGCAGACCATAGGCCTGTCGTGGATTCGAGGGTGTCACTACGCGTAGACCGGCGATACCCATAAAGACCTTTTCCATACGCGCCGAATGTTGCGCACCCAACTGATGCGCAGTACCACCGGGTGAACGTATGACCACGGGTGCCTTGAGTTGTCCACCGGACATATAATGCACCTTGGCTGCGGTATTGAACATCTGGTCCATCGCCAGCCAGGCAAAGTTGACCGACATAATCTCAATGATTGGACGCACGCCCAGATAGGATGCACCAATACCGAGACCGGTATAACCGTTTTCTGAAATCGGTGTATCGATAACACGCTCAGGTCCAAATTTGTCGAACAGACCATTGGTGGCCTTGTAGGTACCACCGGCGACACCGATGTCCTCACCCATACAGATGACCATCGGATCACGACTCATTTCTTCATCATGGGCGCGGCGGATAGCCTCCCAAAACATAATCTCGGACATTATACTGACCCTCCATTAACCCAGGGGTCATTCTCAACCAAGGTATATTTTTCCAACATTTCCAGCGGTGGCTCAGGTGACTCTTCAGCAAACTTGATGATTTCGTCCTCGATTTTATCAAGGATATCGCCATCCATCTGTTTGTAGTCCTCCAGGCTCATTTCGCCGGCATCAATCAAGCGATCACGCAGCATGATAATCGGGTCACGCTTGCTCCACATACGCTCCTCGTCTTTCGGACGATAGGCATTGGAATCTGACATCGAATGACCACGGTAACGATAGGTCATCAACTCCAGGAAATAGGGTCCCTTGCCCGAACGCACATGCTCGATGGCCTTTTGTGCAGCGGCGTAGACTACTTCAACGTCCTGACCGTCTACCTGTTCGGACGGAATATTATAACCGGATACACGTTTGTACTGATCGACGACCGCAGTAGAACGATCAATACGTGTGCCGATGCCATACAGGTTATTCTCACAGACATACAACACTGGCAGATCCCAAACCTTGGCCATATTCAGGGACTCATGGAAGGTGCCCTGGTTATTGGCGGCATCACCCAGGAAACAGATGCTAATCTCATCGCCACCCTTCATCTTAATGGCCTTGGCAATACCGGCAGCCAGTGGAAATGGACCACCGACCAGCGCATAGCCACCCATAAAGCGATGCTCCGCGCCGAAGATATGCATGGACCCGCCCAGCCCCTTACAGCAACCGGTAACCTTGGCGTAAAGCTCAGCCATGACGACCTTCGGGTCGACACCACATTTGATCGCATGAATATGATCACGGTAACTGGTCATGACATAATCATGGTTGACCCTGGCCGCTTCCAGTACGCCAAAAGCACAGGCCTCTTCACCGGAATAAAGGTGCAGGAAGCCGCCGATCTTGCGCTCGACATAGGCTTCATAGCAACGCTCCTCAAAGCGCCTGGCGAATAACATTTCGTGTAATAATCGTTTCTTGACTTCAGAGTCCATATAGATCCACTTGTTTGCAAAGGCAGATTTACTAATGCATTGTTTCTTGTCAATAAATCCGGCAACTGTGTTAAAAATTCAAACGCGCTATGATCTTATTTTTAGCGCTGCAGGTCAAGAATTGCTGAGCGTAAAAATATGACCAAATCCACGTTATTGCTATAATTATCATTGACTTATAACTAAAATATAAGCCTATTGAGGATGCCTGAAAGTGGCCCGAGTGACTCGAATCGTGCCCAAAATGCCATTGAAATGATATAGTTCGGGGCCGAAACCGGTAATAATCACAGAAGCGATGCATGAATATAACTGAATCCATTAGTCTCTGCCGTCCTGACGACTGGCATCTACATGTGCGCGATGGCAGCACTCTGGCGACCGTCATTGCGCATACGGCCAGGCAATTTGCCCGCGCCATTATCATGCCTAACCTGCAACCGCCGGTCACCGATACCGCTGCGGCAATGGCCTACCGCCAACGCATACTTGATAATGTCCCCGCCGGTCTCGATTTCACGCCCTTAATGACCCTGTATCTGACCGACAATACCCCCGGCGACGAAATCCTGCGGGCCAGGGATAGTGGCATGATCCATGCGGTCAAGCTCTACCCCTCGGGTGCCACGACCCATTCCGACGCTGGCGTTACTAATATCGAAAAGACCTACGATACGCTCGCGGTCATGGCCGAATGCGGCATGCCCCTGCTGGTGCATGGCGAGGTCACCGACCCGGATGTTGATGTGTTTGACCGTGAGCAGGTTTTCATCGAACAACAGTTGATGCCGATGCTGTCGGCCATACCCAATCTGCGCGTCGTGCTCGAACATATCACCACCCAGGACGCGGTCAATTTTATTCTCGATGCCCCCGAGCGAGTCGCCGCCACCATTACCGCCCATCACCTGCTACTGAACAGGAACGCGATGTTCGCAGGCGGTATACGGCCACATCACTATTGCCTGCCGGTATTAAAACGCGAACAGCACCGACGTGCCTTGATCGAGGCCATTCGCAGTGGTCATCCGCGTTTCTTCCTCGGCACCGACAGCGCGCCGCACGCCAGACGGGCCAAGGAAAGCGGCTGTGGTTGCGCAGGCATTTACACAGCGCATGCCGCCCTGGAACTCTATGTAGAGGCCTTCGAACAGGCCGGTGCATTGGATAAGTTCGAGGCCTTTGCCAGTTTTAATGGCCCCGATTTTTATGGTCTGCCGCGTAACACAGATAAAATAACCATCAACAGAAAGCAATGGCAGGTGGCGTCAGAATTTCCAATGGGCAATGAGGATACGATCATCCCCTTTCGCGCTGGAGAATCCCTGCAATGGAAGCTGTAGGCTTTTTCTGGATTATGAGCTTAGGAATCACTCACGGCATTAAAAAATCTTGCTGATCGAATAACCCTTTGCTTCCAGCATACGCAACAGTCCCGCCTTACCCGTCAGGTGCATGGCGCCGACTGCAAAAAAAGCGCTACCCTTATTAATTAAGGGCACCATCCGTTCAAACATTTTCTTATTGCGATCGAGCAGGAAGCGCTGGATAAACACGCGCTCGATATCTTTATCTTCCATCAGCAGCGAGCCGTTGACAATTCGTGCGATTGCAGCGAGATCACGATCAAGATAGGCCGCCAACATGAGTGGATAGACCTGATCGACTTCATCTATTCGCTCAACGGTCATTTTCAGCATTTTCAGCTGTGTGGCCATATCAAAAGACTCGAATACTGCGCTGTGCTCTGCCGTGGTTTCCAGACCGCACAATTGCTTATGCTGACGAATCGCATCGGTATATATTTTCTGATCCAACACCTCACCCTTTGACTGCGGCATGCTCAACATAAAGGCCAGTGTAAATGGCTTCATACTCCTGACCATGACTTCCGGCAAGCCACGTAGACTGGCCGTGTGGATGACGCGCTGATAGAGCTCATCATCATTCATAACGCTTTTCAATGTACGTCCATCACTGAAAAACATCACGCGCATTTCAGCGGCGACTGTTTCAAAATCCAGTTTGACCTCGGTACAGACTGTTTGAGATTTATCAAAATATTTTTTCGCCTGAGCGAACATATCCCGAATACCCGGATCATCAACATGCATGGTTCCGATCAGGTAACTCGGCGCCTGGCCAGCTGATTCGATTTTCCACAACAATCCTTTAGTATATTTAACCGGCACCACCAGGGCACTAAGGGATTCGGCCTGCAGTGGTGGAACCAGCACTAACAGAGCCAATAAAAAACCGGCGCGAAAAACCTTCATAACATCCTCCTTAACGGAATCAAATCCAATTATATATCGATTTTAATGCAATCATTCGTTATTCTGTAGCCATGTCAGCAAAAGATTCCTCATCCTACGCCCTGTCCGACCGTTTTCGCGGCTTTATGCCTGTTGTTGTTGATGTCGAAACGGGCGGTTTTAATGCCAAAAAGGATGCACTGCTGGAAGTTGCTGCGGTCACCCTGGATATGGACAGCAAGGGAGAACTCTTTCGTGAAGAGACCTTCAATTGCCATATCCAGCCCTTCAAGGGCGCTAACCTTGAAGCGGCCGCATTGGCCTTTACTGGCATTGATCCTTTCCACCCCTTCCGCATGGCCAAGCCTGAGAAAGAAGCATTACAGGAAATTTTTCGCGCTATCCGCAAATCCTTGAAAAAGCACAGCTGCAAACGAGCCATCCTGGTTGGCCATAATGCACCGTTTGACCTGGGATTCATTAATGCGGCCTCTGAACGCTGCGAAATCAAACGCAACCCGTTTCACCCGTTCAGTACATTTGACACGGTCACATTGGGTGGTATTGTCTATGGCCAGACGGTACTTGCCCGGATTGCCGAAGCAGCAGGCATGGAATGGGATCATGAATCTGCCCATTCCGCCATCTATGATGCCGAACGGACCGCCGACCTGTTTTGCCTGATGACCAATCGTTGGCAACAGCTCGCGCAACTGGATGATACGACGCCACAGGCGTTTGGATAAACCCTGCTCGATGATGCTCTAAAATCAAGGAATCTTTGATTAATATGTCATTTCGAGGAAAGACACGACGAAGCAATCTGAAAGTATATGATTCTATCTAACAGACTGCCGCGCCACGCTCGCAATGACAAAAACTCTTTAATTAATCAGAGACTCCCTAAGAAAATAGTCGACAAATAATAACAAATGCTTAACGGTGCGCAATATGATTACTAATGACCTGTCCATATTAACAGTAGATGATACCAACGCAGGCCGCCAATTCTTTAAATCAACATTAAACGAAGCGGGTTATCAAGACATTCGTCTCGCCGAAAGTGGTAAAGAAGTTCTGCAAATGCTGGCCGAGCGCCCGGCTGATGTCGTCCTGGCGGACTGGATCATGCCGGAAATGGATGGTCTTGAACTGACGCAGAAAATACGACAACAAGATGAAGAACAAAACCGCTATACATCAATCGTACTATGCACGGCCAGAGAAGGCGTTGAAAACCTGGTCTACGCCTTCGAACATGAAGTCGATGATTTTCTATCCAAACCGATCGATACCCGCGAACTAGCTGCACGTGTGCAGGCCGCCGGGCGTATCAGCAGCCTGCAAAATAGTCTGTTTGATACTGCCCGCGAGCTGCAGGAACGCAATGCGAAACTCACTGAGCTGGCGCAAACCGACCCGTTAACCCAGTTGGGCAACCGCCGTTATATGCAATCACACCTGGAGGCCATCCTCAGAGAATCCTCAAGCCGCGAGGGTGGCACTTGTTGTGCCATTATCGATATCGACCATTTCAAAAAGATCAATGACAAGCATGGGCACGATGTCGGCGATGAAGTTTTAATTGGTGTTTCCAGCCGCTTACGTCGTGCGGTACGACCGACCGATGTCCTGGCTCGCATCGGCGGCGAAGAATTCGCTATCATCATGTACTATCAAAATGCCAGCAACTTTCGTCATTCCATTTTCGGCCGCATCCAGAAAAGCGTCGGCGCCCGTCCGATCAAGACTTCGGCCGGCGAATTGCAAGTCACTATAACGATGGGTGTATGTTGCCGCTTCAGTGGTGATCCTGATATGGACATGGATATGCTGATCAAATGCGCAGACCAGAAAATGTATCGCGCGAAAAAGAAAGGGCGTGACCAGGTTATTTATTAGCGTCAGATAAAAGGTGCAAGATAAAAGATTAAAGGGGGTTGCCAGCTCAAATTAATCTGATCACCCATATCCAGCGATCTTATGCCTTCCCCTTTGAACTGTTTTTGTAGGAGCGGCCCTTGGCCGCGATAAAACAGTAGCGGGTTGCTAGTGGCGAGTAGCGAGGTAAAACAGAATCCTGTTACTACTTTTTTTCTAGCTGCTAGCCACTCTCCCCTAGCGACTCGAATATCGCGGCCAAGGGCCGCTCCCACAGGGGAAGGTACAAGGTACAAGGTACAAGATGATAGCAGGGGTATTATTCTTAATTTCAATCTAGTAGTTTTTTTCTTCGTGCCTTCGTGGTAACAACATCAATAAAAAAAGGCGCACTAAAGTGCGCCTTTTTTATAAACAATCAGCAGTAATTATCCCTGCTCAGCGTTTTCCTTGCCCGTTGCCGCTTCCTTGGTCATTTTCTGTAATTCGCCTTTTTGAAACAGCTCCAGAGTGATATCGCAGCCGCCAATCAGCTCGCCATTGATATAAACCTGGGGAAAGGTAGGCCAGTCGGCAAAACGCGGCAGATTTTCAAAAACCTCCGGGTCTGCGAGTACATTGACATAGGCAAACTCGACGCCACAACCCTGCAAAGCCTGGGCCGTGCGGCTTGAGAAACCGCAACTAGGCATTTGTGGTGTTCCTTTCATATAGAGAACGATCGGGTTCTCATCAACCTGCTTCTGAATTCTTTCCAATACATCCATCTTGTGACCTCATCTATTTACCAGCCCGCGGCAACCATTGGTCCGCAGAAAAAAGGGTGGTTCACTACCAGTGCTGCGCAGTCTACCCCCGGTTAAACGAAATAAATAGCACCGATTTATAGGGTTTTTAGCCTAAAAAAACCGATATCTTATTGATTTAGAGGTAATATGGGGACGTATCAGAAAATTTCAAGCCATACTGAGCAGTCAGGGATTGTCCACATTTTGCTGTAACCAGAATTCAAGCAGGGCCATATGCCAGAGTTTGTTACCCTGTATACGGGTTAGGTATTTTTCCGGTTCTTTTAATAATTTCTCCAGATAAGCGGATTGATAGATGCCGCGCTGGCGGCTACTGTCTGACAACAAAACCGATTTCATGAATTCCAGGAATTCACCGCGGACAAATTTCAGCGCCGGAACCGGGAAATAACCCTTGGGCCGGTCGATGACCGCATCCGGTATCAATCCGCGTGCAATCGCTTTCAAGGGATGCTTACCACCACTTTTCATTTTGATTTCCGCAGGCATCTGTGCGGCCAACTCAACCAGCTCATGATCCAGGAATGGAACACGTGCCTCCAGTCCCCAGGCCATAGTCATGTTATCGACACGCTTGACCGGGTCATCGACAATCAAAGTGGTGACATCCAAACGCAGGACCTTATCCATAAACGTATCGGCGCCCGGGGCTGCCAGTAAAGATTCAACCAGGCCCGATGTATAGTCCGGGCCATGATACGACGGCTGCACCATTTGCAGATATTCATCGTGATCGCGATCGAAATAATGCTGCCGGAATCGATCCAGGTCAGTGCCCGCCGCCTGTTGCATTTGCGCATACCAGAAATAGCCGGCAAATACCTCGTCCGCACCCTGCCCACTCTGCACGACTTTAACATGTTGCGAGACCTGTTCAGCCAACAGATAGAAGGCCACGGCATCCTGACCTACCATCGGCTCGGCCATGTTGCGGACGGCCTCGGGCAGACGCTTAAGTACTTCGTCATTGGGCACATGAATTTTATGGTGTTCGGTGCCATACATGGCCACGACCTGATCCGAGTATACAAATTCACTACCGCTCTCTTCCGGGCTGTCCTCGAAACCAACCGAGAAGGTCTTCAGGTCCTTGACACCGGCCTCGGCCAGCAGGCCCACTAGCAGACTTGAATCCAGGCCACCCGACAACAATACGCCGACCGGCACATCGGCGATGGTCTTGCGTTTTTCCACCGCCTGCTTCAAGGACTCATGAATCTGTTCTATCCACTCCCATTCGCTTAGTGCTTTTTGCGGGCGCCTGGCCTGCAATTGCCAGTAGCGTTGATGCTGCTGATGGCCGGACGTTGACACCGTCATGGTCGTACCGGGCGCTAATTTGCGCACACCCTTCAGAATCGTTCGAGGCGCCGGGATAACGGCATGCAGGCTGAACTGGTGATGTAATGCCACTGCATCGATGTCGGTATCGATACCGCCCGCGGCCAACAGCGCCTGGGTATTAGAGGCGAAACGAAACCCCTTTTTATCCTCGGCATAATAAAGCGGCTTGATGCCAAGTCGGTCGCGCGCCAGGAATAACTGTTGCTGATTATTGTCCCAGATCGCAAAAGCGAACATACCATGCAGGTGTTCTACGCAGGCCTGTCCCCATTCCTGGTATGCCCGCAAAATCACTTCGCTATCACCCGTACTAATAAAGTGGTGACCTTTGGCCTGCAGGTGTTTGCGCAATTCTGGATAATTATAGATCGTGCCATTGAAGACCAGGGCCAGGCCCGCAGTCTGATCAAGTAAAGGTTGGTTGGAACGTTCAGACAGATCGATGATCGATAAACGGCGATGCCCCAAGGCCACCGGCCCCTGATGAAAAACACCCTCATTATCCGGACCGCGACGCTGCAATGTCTTTAACATTGGCATAAGATCAGCCGGGTCTGCGCGCGACTGATCGATTCTTAATTCACCACAAATACCACACATATCAACTTCCGTTTAATGCCTGCGATTACCTCAGGCGTATTTGATTACGTACCGCCTGCACGCCGGCTACCGAGTTGGCGAGCTCTGCCGCACGGCTTTTCATGCGTTCGCTACTGACGTAACCCTTAAGGGTAACAACACCCTGATAGGTACTGACATAAACATCCAGCGATGAAATACCCGGTTCGCGTACCAGAGCAGCATTGACCTGATTGGTCACCCTGGCATCAGACGTCGACGGCGTGCCACTCGTACCCGAGCTACCAGAAGGTCTTGAAACTAGCAGACTGGCGCAACCACCTATGAACATGGATATACAGAGCATCACGATCAAAGCTGTTTTATGCATGCCTTACTCCTCACTATTTGATTTTCGACCCCAGCCACCCCCTCCCGGTGTGGCCACGGTCAGACAATCCCCTGCCTGTACCTGTACAGAGAACTTGGGTGCATGAATCTGTCCGTTCAAACGATTTTCTCCACATCGCGCATCTGCGCCACCGACATGGCCGGGAGGCGCTAGTCGACGACGCTCAGTCAATAAGGTCACAGTTGCCGGGCGCAAAAATTCAAACTCGCGCAACAAACCGTCACCACCACGATAACGACCCTCGCCACCACTGTGCTTGCGAATCATGTAACGTCTGACCCGCAATGGATAGCGCTTCTCCAATACCTCTACCGGTGTATTCAGGGTATTGGTCATATGTGTTTGTACGGCACTCAGACCAGGGCCTGCAGCACTAGCGCCCATGCCACCACCGATGGTTTCATAATAATCCCAGCCAAGTTCGGGGTCTGTCGAACCCATGGCCAGGTTGTTCATACTACCATGACTGGCCGCAGGAATGCGCTGTGGTAAGGCCGCCGCCAGGGCCTCGAGGATGACATCAACAATACGAGTGCTGGTTTCAACATTACCAGCCGCCACGGCTGCGGGGCGTGTGGCATTGACCAGACAGGCCTTTGGCGCACGAATACTGATTGGCCGAAAACTTCCCTGACAAGCTGGCGTGTAATCCGGCATCAAGCAACGAAACACATAATAGACGGCTGCTGCAGTGACCGATAACGGGCAATTGATATTGCCGTTGACGGCCGCGGCCGTACCACTGAAATCGATATCCACTTTGCCGCCATCAACATGCAATTTGACTTTGATAGCGATATCTCGCTGCCCAAGACCGTCATCATCCATGAAATCCTCTGCCTGATAGTAGCCAGCAGGAATGGTTTTCAGTGTGGCGATCGCCAGGCGCTCGGCATAGTCATTCAATTGTCGTAAGGCGACATCAAAATCCACCAGGCCCATGCCGTCAATCAGATCTTGCAGGCGTTGCAGACCGACTCGATTGGCACTGATCTGGGCGGAAAAGTCACCGCGCGCCTGACGCGGCGTACGCGTTTTTGTAATAATCGCTGTCATTACCGCCTCATCCACTTGATCATTTTTGACCAACACGGTCGGCGCGATAATCATGCCTTCTTCATCCAATCGTGTTGAGATCGGCATCGACCCCGGTGACTCGGCGCCGATATCGGCATGGTGCGCTCGATTGCAGATAAAGGCGCACAACTGTGTATCGATGAATAAGGGCGCAATCACCGTCACATCCGGTAGATGCGTGCCGCCCAGATAGGGATCATTTAGAATAACCATGTCGCCCGCTTGCCACTCGATCTGGCTGACAATAGCGCTCATGGCATAGGCCATACTGCCGAGATGCACTGGAATATGGGCAGCCTGGGCACACAACTGACCACGGGCGTCGAAGATCGCGCAGGAAAAATCCAGCCGATCCATGATATTGGGAGAAAAGGCGGTGCGTCGCAAAACAACCCCCATTTCTTCACATATGGCATCAATACGGCTGGAAAATATACTTAAATCAATGGCATCCATGCAGTCATAATAGCATTGCTTAGGGCACAACAGAATAAAATCAGATTGCAATCCTTGTCGGCCTGCATATAATGTTCGCCAATACTCGATCATTTCAGTGGGCTAATTTTTATAACAATAGCGGAGAGTTTTTATGAATCCTTTAAAATCCATACCGGGCACGATCATCGCAGGTATCGTCCTTGCTCTTATCATGGTCTTTGCCATGAAAACAGGTAACGGCAACATGAATGAATGGACTATCTGGGTCCATGCCATTGTCGGCGTATGCTGGATTGGCCTACTCTATTACTTCAACTTTGTCCAAGTTCCGGCTGTTGGCCAGGCCCTGGCCGAAGCAGACAGCGGTGGCCCGGGTGCTGCAGCCATCAATAAATATGTTGCCCCCAGAGCACTGGCCTGGTTCCGTTATTCAGCCCTGTTGACCTGGCTGACAGGTGCCGCAGCATTATGGAAATACGGTATTCTCGCAGATGCTTTCATGTTAAAAGAAAATGCCATGGTTATTGGTCTCGGCGCCTGGATGGGTACCATCATGCTGTTCAACGTCTGGGTATTGATCTGGCCTAACCAGAAGAAAATTCTCGGCATGGTTGAATCCACACCGGAAGCCATCGCCAAGGGTAAGGTCGTCGCATTGATGGCATCACGTACCAACACCATGTTATCCATCCCGATGTTACTGGCCATGACTGCCAGCTCATTCCACAATGGTGGCATGCCGCTGTAATTCAAGCCGGCAATATTAGCCAAAACCCGGTCTCTTGACCGGGTTTTTTTATTAGGGTAAAGGCACGAAATGGTTGCCAAAACCCGATTTTATTATTAATATCCATAATCTTATGCACAAATGGCAGTCTCTATTGAGACTGCCATTTGCTTTTCAAGAGTACGCTAGCAATGACAGAAACACTGATGAGTACATACAGGCCACAAAGCATTACCTTCGAAAAAGGTGATGGTATCTGGCTCTGGGATGATCAAGGTAAGCAATACATGGACGCGCTGAGCGGCATTGCCGTCTGCGGCCTTGGTCATGCCCATCCCGCTGTCACTGCAGCCCTGTGTGAACAAGGCAAGACCCTGATTCATACCAGCAACCTGTATCAGGTCAAACAACAGCAGGAATTGGCCGAGCGTCTGTGCCGACTCAGCGGTATGGATAAGGTATTTTTCTCTAATTCCGGTGCCGAAGCCAACGAAGCCGCGATCAAACTGGCGCGTCTGTATGGCCATCAGAAGAATATCGATAACCCCGAGATTATTGTCATGGAAGGCAGCTTTCATGGACGCACCATGGCGACCCTGTCTGCCACCGGCAACCGTAAGGTTCAGGCCGGATTCGAACCGCTGGTCAAGGGCTTTGTGCGCGCACCTTATAATGACCTGGAAGCGATCAAGGCGATTGGTCAGAACTCGAAAAATGTTGTCGCCATTCTGGTTGAACCGATACAGGGAGAAGGTGGTATACAGATGCCGGATAGCGATTATCTGAACGGCATCCGTGAACTCTGTAACGAACATGGCTGGTTGATGATGCTGGACGAAATACAGACCGGTATGTGCCGAAGTGGCCACTGGTTTGCATTTCAGCATAATAACATTCAGCCCGATGTCATGACTCTGGCCAAGGGCTTGGGTAATGGCGTGCCGATTGGCGCCTGCCTTGGCAAGGGCGTGGCCGCTGACATATTCCAACCCGGCACGCACGGCTCAACCTTTGGTGGCAATCCACTGGTCAGTGCCGTCGCAAACAATGTCATCGATACACTGGAAAAAAACCAATATGCCACACATGCCGCAACTTTAGGCAAACGTATGCTAACGGGTTTCCAACAGTCCCTGCAGGATGTTGAAGGTGTCACCGAAATACGCGGCCTGGGATTGTTACTGGGTATTGAACTGGATCGACCCTGCGCAGAACTGGTAGACCATGCAAGAGACAAGGGTCTGTTGATCAATGTCACTGCCGAACGTGTCATCAGGTTGTTACCACCACTCATTATCAGCGAACAGGACGCCGACCACATCGTAACCGTGGTCAGCGAACTGGTTCGTGATTTCCTCAGCCAGTAAGTAAAGTGGACATAGTCTAATGCCTGTACGTCATTTCCTTACCTTGCTTGACCTGTCAGCCAGCGAATTGCAATCCATCATCGATCGCGCGATAGCGCTGAAAGCCATGCACAAGGCCGGCGAGATTTATGAACCCCTGAAGAATCGCGTGCTTGGCATGGTGTTCGAGAAGTCATCCACGCGCACACGTGTGTCCTTCGAGACTGCGATGGCGCATTTTGGTGGCCATGCCATTTTCCTGTCGCCACGCGATACGCAACTGGGGCGCGGCGAGACCATCGAAGACAGCGCACGCGTACTCTCGGGCATGCTCGATGCCGTCATGATTCGCACCTTCGAACATGAAAAGATCGAACAGTTTGCTCAATACAGTTCTGTTCCGGTCATCAATGCCTTGACCGATCTATATCACCCCTGCCAGTTACTGGCCGATGTACAAACCTATGTCGAACACCGTGGTTCTATCCAGGGGAAAACCGTTGCCTGGATTGGTGATGGCAACAACATGTGCCATTCCTATATCAATGCCGCACGACAATTTGACTTCAAGCTTAAGATCGCCTGCCCTGAAGGCTACGATCCGGACACTGTCGTGGTCAACAATGCCCGTGAACATATCGAAATATTCAGGTCACCACAACAAGCCGCGCAACAGGCAGACCTGGTCGTTACCGACGTCTGGACCAGCATGGGTCAGGAAGAGGAGCAAGCCAAACGCGAAGCGGCCTTTGCAGGTTTTATCGTCACCACCGAGATGATGAGCCTGGCCAATGACGATGCCCTGTTCATGCATTGCTTGCCCGCGCATCGTGGTGAAGAAGTCAGCGCCGATGTTATCGATGGCCCACAGAGTGTTGCCTGGGACGAAGCTGAGAATCGTCTGCATGCACAAAAGGCACTGCTGGAATTCCTGCTGACCTGAGCGCTTGTGACTGCGATCAGCTATTGTTACATTAGGCATTAATTCACGAGCAGTCTGCTACCACTATGTATACATTGCTAAACATCGATAATATAGAATGCCAATATCGCGGTCTTAGCGTTGTACGCAACTTATCCTTTGAGGTCAATCGTGGCAGTATTGTCGGTTTACTTGGACCCAGTGGCTGCGGTAAAACAACCGTATTACGCGCCATCGCCGGCTTCGAGCCCCTACTTTCCGGACAAATACAACTGCGTGGCATAACCGCTTCCAAGCCTGGGTTCACATTGGCACCAGAGAAACGCAAACTGGGCATGGTATTCCAGGATTATGCACTCTTTCCACACCTCAACCTCGCTGACAACATCTGCTTTGGTCTGCGTAAGCTCACGGCACAACAAAAACAGCAAACGGCTGGACAGTTACTCGAACTGGTTGGCATGGACGGCATGGAACATCGCTATGCGCATGAGCTATCCGGGGGGCAGCAACAACGTATTGCACTGGCACGGGCACTGGCGCCTGAACCTGAAATCATCCTCATGGATGAACCCTTCTCCAATCTGGACATTGAATTGCGTGAGCGACTCAGCGTCGATGTACGAAATATATTAAAAGAACGCGGCATCACCGGCATTATCGTCACTCATGACCAACATGAGGCCTTTGCTATTGCCGATACCATTGGCGTCATGGAGCATGGACGCATTCTGCAGTGGGATACGCCCTATAATTTGTACCATGAACCTGCTGAGCGTTTTGTCGCAGATTTTATCGGTCAGGGCAGTTTTTTGAGAGCCACGGTGTTATCTGCAAGCAGTCTGGAAACAGAACTGGGCATTATTAACTCGGAACACACACTATTATGGCCGAAAGGAACACAGGTTGATGTGCTGATACGTCCGGACGATATCATACACGACCCTAATGGTAGCATCCCTGCCATTATCAGCCAAAAGGCCTTTAAGGGTGCGGAGATCCTCTATACCTTACAGCTGGCGACCGGCAGTACCCTACTGTCGCTTTTTCCCAGTCATCATAATCATGAAATTGGTGAGCAGGTTTGTGTCAACATCGAAGCCGATCATGTGGTTGCTTTTCCGGCCAAGTAACAGCACCACAACTTCACAACAATAAATCATCTGCCGTATAAAAATAATTTAAACGGCCACTGTGTACTACAGGCTCGCGCTCGAACTGTATAGACGCCACGCCACTTTTACTAAAACCAGGCACCTGCATTTGATCTGTTGCCAACAACGCATTTGTCCAGAACGTCACATCCGGTTCATGCCCTGTACAACAAAGGCGCTGACAATCCAGATAGTTTTGCAGACGTTTCAGCAGATCCTCGACCGCATAACCACCATCCAGTTCCGGCACCTCGACGACGGTAACATCACCCGGCAAAACCTGTGCGGTAATCCACGCGGTTTGTTCCGCACGTAAGCGCGGGCTGGATAATATAACATCCGGGTTAAATCCACGCCGATGTAATTCCCTGGCAACCTGTTCTTGGACCTGGCGTCCCCTTGATGTTAGTGGGCGCAGTGAATCATCGGCGAAACTGGCACCGGATTCCGTATCGGCATGTCTAAGTAAGATTAGCTCCATTTAATTTTAGATAGAATGAATATAAGCACAGTATAGACTATAACCGCCATGGAATAGTCAGAAATAAAAATGGCCCGTCGGGACGGGCCATTAATATCAAGCTAAAATGCGAACCTAGACTTTAAAGCTACCCACCAGTTGATCGAGGGTAGTAGACAGGCGTGCCAGGTCTTCACTGGAACTGGCGATCTGCTGCATACTGCCCGAAGTCTCCTGGGCAATATCCGCTATCTTGACCACGTTCATATTGATCTCCTCGGCGACCGAACTCTGTTCTTCGGCAGCGCTGGCGATCTGCAGGTTCATATCATTGATCCTTTCAACCGAGCCGGCAATGGAATTAAGTGCATTACCCGCCTCATTGGCATGACCAACGGTCTCAGAGGCTCGGCTTTGACTGGCTGTCATCACTTCCACCGCATCATGAGCACCGCTCTGTAACTTCTCGATCATCGATTGTATTTCCTGGGTCGACTCCTGTGTACGTGACGCCAAGGTCCTGACCTCATCCGCAACTACCGCGAAACCGCGACCCTGCTCACCGGCACGTGCCGCCTCAATCGCCGCATTCAATGCCAACAGATTGGTCTGCTCGGCAATGCCGCGAATAACATCCAGCACAGTGCCGATATTTTCGCTATCGGTTTCCAATCGGCCGATAACATCAGATGCATTGGTGATCTCAGTAGCCAATGAACTGATCGACTTGATACCTTCATTGACGATGCTATTACCGCTTTGTGATGCCGTATTCGCATCATTAGCCGCTTCAGCTGCCTGTTCGGCATTATTGGCAACTTCCTGCACAGTAGATGTCATTTCATTCATCGCTGTGGCTACCTGCTCAGTTTCCATTTGCTGACGCGCAACACCATCACTGGTCTGGTTAGTCACCATAGACAATTCAGAGGCCGCACTCGATAGTTGTGACACTGAATTCATGACCTCGGAAACAACACCATGCACCTTACTGGCGAACTTGTTAAAGGCCTGACCAAATGCAGCAATCTCATCCTTACCCTCAGCATCCAGTCTGCGGGTCAAGTCACCCTCGCCCTCGGCGATATCATTCATCGCATGTACAGCAATTTTCAGTGGCTTGACGACTACATTCACAATCAATAAGGCACAACCCAGGCCTATCAACAGGCCTACGATAAACAGGGTACTGACCAGTGCCTGTGAACCATTGACACGATCCAATAGCAGCGTGCTTTCCTGTTCAGACATGCCTTGCAGTGTTGTCACTAGGGTTTTCAGATCGCTCTTGATAGTCTTCAGCAAGGGGCCAAGCTCCGTGCGAATCACATAGGCATCGCTACGCCACTTGTCGCTACCGTGTGCTTCAATCACACGGGTTACTAATTTTTGATACTTGGCATAGGTTTTTTCAAAAATAGCCAGCGCGTCGGACTGTTCGAAACCCAGGTCCTCGCCATAGCCGTTCAATTTTGTCACCAACTCATTAACCCTGCTGGTATACAGACCAAGATTGGCCTTCAAACTGTCTGTCCTTGAGAACAGGTAACCGCGCATCTCATTCAGGACATTCATATAGGCATAACGCAGCTCGTATATATCCTTAGTGATACTGGCCTTCAACTCTTCGTCATCAATCTCCATTTCCGCACCAGACATCACACCAATTTGCTGCAACAGGGTCCGGGCCAACGGGTTCATGTCATTACTGGTAATGGCAACAGCGGGCATGTTGGCCGGTTGTGACGCTGCGTATTTAAACATCTGTCCCTGGTAAGACTGGTATTTCTGGGTGCGTGTTTCAATACTGGCGACCAGCTGTTTCATCTCTGCGCTGTCCATAATCGGTTTTTGCTGCTTCAGACTGGTAAGCACCGTACCAACCTGGTTCAGGCTTTCCTGATAGGCTTTCTTGTCGGCCTCTTCCAGACTCAATAAATAGAAACCGAGGGATTGGGCCGAGCTATCCAGAACCTGCGCTAGTTCCAGAGAGACCACCAGTGTCGGTTGCACGTCACTGACGACTTTCTTGATACTGCTCTGCGTCGATGACAGACCCATTATACTGCCTGCCGACACCACGCTCAGGATAATCAGTAGCAAGCCAAAGCCGCCCCAGATCTTTTGATTAATAGTAAATTTTGAAAACAGTTTTCCCATTTGCCCAGTCCTGTCTAATTATGTTCAATCACTAGGTGGATAAACGGCAGATCGTTGCGATTTATTTACCATTATTTTTATGTGGAAAGGTATTATCAGACCTAAACGTGGCTCCAGGTGCCTGCAACGCGCGCATAAGCGGCTAAGAAAAGTTTAATATATTATTGTTTTTACTATTATTTTTAGTTTAACACGGAGATAAATAAGCGTCGCAACAAAACCTTAAAAAAATTTAAAAAATAAGCTTATGTCCTCCGCAAAAATGGGACGGCAAGGCAATGAATGTAGATGCTGTGAGCAAACAAAAAAAGGCGCACCAAGGTGCGCCTTGCTGCAGAGGTTTGTTTAGCGCTTTAACGCCCTTCGTCTTGCATGCGCTTCAGGCGTGTTTGCGCCAGTTTGGCAGCAGTACTCTGCGGGTATTTTTGCACGACTGCTGTCAGGGTTTCCCGGGCCTTGTCCCATTGCTTTAATTCATAATGAGTAAAGCCCAGCTTCAACATCGCATCCGGCGTCTTCGAGCTGTTCGGAAAAGCGGAGATCACCTTGCCAAACTCCTTGACCGCCGCCGGGTATTTGCGCGATACGTAGTTGGCTTCGCCGAGCCAATACTGCGCATTGTCAGCATAGCTACTTTTCGGATAACCAATCAGAAAACTGCTGAATGCCCTGATGGAACGTTCATACCGCCCTTCCTTGAGTAAGTTAAAGGCACTGCGATAAGCATCTTTTTCCTCTCTCGTCGGTGGCTGTGGTGGCACTACCAGCGCGCCAGCATCAGTCATCGTAGGCTGCGCTGCAGGCGCTAGTGTCTGCTCTGCATCCACTGGCTGATTATCAATGGCCTTATCCGTTACCGACCCACTATGCACGCTACCCAGCTCCAATGCACTGAGACGCCGATCTATATCAAGGTAAAGCTCACGCTGCCGACGCTTGATACCCGACAAATCGTGATTAATGACCTCCATATCACCGCGCAGCTGTCTTATCTCCTTCTCCAACTGATCAAGTCGATTCAGTATTTCGACAGCGCTTCTGTTTACCCCGAGTGTTCCAGACCTGCTCAGCGGCTCCTGGGCAGTGACCGACAGGCTGCTCAGTAGCAGGCTGAGGGCAATTAGATATAGGCGTTTATTCATTGCTACCTCTTATATAATATCTCGACACGACGATTGCGGCTGTAGCTCTGTTCATCGTGACCCTCTTGAGCAGGGTTCTCCTCGCCGTAACTGACTACCTGTACCTGCTGGTCGGCTGCACCCTGAAACAACAACAGGCGGCGGACCGCTTGCGCTCGGCGCTCACCCAGACCGATATTATATTCACGTGAACCACGCTCATCGGTATGACCTTCGAGTGTTATTGATACCCCCTGGTGTCCGCCCAGATACTGTCCATGCGCGAGAATGATATTTTGGAACTCCTGGCTGATTTCACTACTATCGTATTCAAAATAAATGGTTCGAGTAGACAAGGGGCTGGCTGGATTATCCAATGGGTCTCCCTGAAAAGTACCAGCAGAGGGTAAACCCGTGCTACTGGCGTCATCAGTGGCTGTTGAGCCCGAGCTGCGATCCTCAACTGCAGCGCCATCATCGCCCTTGGTATCGCCTGTTGAACTACAACCAGCCGACAACACGAAAGCACCGACTAAAACAGAAAACAGTATTTTTTTAAACATCAAACCTCTCCTTTATTTTCGAAATGGAGCCCAGGCGGGTTCCCTGACATCACCCTGCTGCAAGACCAGACGTTGCTTCACCTTACCATCTGCAGAAACTGCTGACAAAATTCCTCGACGCGCGCCCGACGTCGCATATAGCACCAAACTCCCATTGGGAGCAAAACTGGGGGATTCATCCAAACGCCCATCACTGACTACATTGATAACGCCCGAGGCGATATCCATGATCGCGATGTAATAACCCCGCGAGGTCCCATGCACCAGGGCCATGGATTTTCCATCCGGCGAAAAGGATGGACGCGCATTGTATTTCCCCTGAAATGTCATACGCTCTGCACGGCCACCATTTGCCGGCATGCGATAGACCTGTGGACGGCCACTACGATCGGAAACGAAAACAATGGATTTTCCATCCGGCGACCAGGCCGCTTCGGTATCGATAGCGCTATTGCGAGTCATCCGTTTTAACAGGCGCGAAGTCAAGTCCAGCGTATAGATTTCCAGGTTGCCGGCGCGCGACAGGGTCAAGGCCAGTTTATTGCCATCCGGCGACCAGGCAGGCGCACTGTTGACGCCCTTATACGATGCAATCAGTTGCCGCGTACCCGTGAGCACATCTTGAACATAAACCTGGGATTTCTTTTTCTCAAAAGAAACATAGGCCAGTTTTCGAGCATCCGGTGACCACGCCGGCGACATGATGGGTTGACTCGATTTTAAAACCGTAAATGGTTTCTGTCCGTCCATATCGGCTATGCGCAACTGATATTTTTTCTGCTTGCCTTTCGATGTCGCCGTAACATAGGCAATGCGCGTTGTGAATATTCCTTTCTCCCCGGTCAGGGCTTCGTAAATCAGATCACTCATATGGTGCGCAGTACGACGCAAGTCTTGTCGAGTAGAAGACAAACTGTAACCAATGATTTGCTTAACCTTATACTCCACCTCAACCGGCCCGGCATCTTGTGCCTGTGCACGCTTAAAAATGTCAAATAATTGAAATTCGATCAGGTATTGACCATTGCTACCGGGACGTACACGACCGACGACAAGACTCTCAGCACCGAGCGAACGCCAGTTCTGGAAATCGACCTCATCGCCATGATGCGGAAATTCGAGAAACTTCTTTTCCGGAATCAGTTCAAAGCGCCCACTTCTTTTTAAATCTGTCGCTAATACTTTACTGACGTCTTCGAGGCCCGCCCGACTTTTCACATCCCAGGCGAACGGCACAATGGCAATGGGATGATCGCCGACGACGCCACCGCTAATTTCGATATCCAACACGGCCAATGCCGGCTGGCTCATTATGCAACACATCAATAACAGAGCTTTTTTAAACATTTAATTCAACCCACTATTTAATAGTAAATTTAAAACGTATCACGCGATCAAATACGCGCGGATCAGGTGGTGCCGGCAGATGCGAAGTCTTACCCACCGCCCTTTCTACTGAATCCTGGAAAACCACGCCACCATCGCAGCTGCTGACCCGGTAAGAGATGATCTCACCACCCGGAATCTGTGTTACTTCTATCAGGCAAGAGGCGTCCTTGTCGACACGCGATGGCCGTCGCCAGTTGCGATTAATAACAGCAGCAATACTGTCAATATAACTGGAACGCACGCCCTCCAGCTCTTGTTCCTGTTCTGCCTGTTCCTCTGCAGCCATTTGTTCTTTCAGGGCCTTTTCACGTTTGGCCTGCGCCGCGCGTAATTTTTGCTGTTGGCGTTTTTTCTCTGCCGCGGCCTTATCATCCTTTAGCTTCTGCAAGCGCTTTTTCTCGGCAACTTTCTTCTTCTCCAGTTCCGCGGCAGCTGTTTTCAGTTTTTTGATACGTTGCTGTTCCTGCGCCTGCTTTTTTTTCAGTTCCGATATCTTCTTTTCCTGTTCCTGCTTCTGTTTTTGCAGACGGTCCTGCTGCTTTTTTTGCTGTATTTTTAACGCCGCCAGTTTTTCCTGTTCCTTAATGCGTTGCTGCTCTGCTTTTTTGGCCTGATCCTGCAGCCGTTTCTGGCGCTTGGACTCGCGTTGTTTTCTACTCATTTCGGCGCTCTGCAGTTTCTGCAGTTCCGCCTGCACCTTTGATGCGTCCACACTCACGGCCTGGATCACGTTTTTCTTTTTACTCGCCCCTAATGGTTTTGGCCGTTCCGGGGTCGATGAAAATCCCAATAATAAACCACCTAGGACCATGACATGCAAAACAACTGACAGGGCCAAGAAAAAGCTATAACGACTAATAAACGTCCACATGAAACCTATGGCTCCGGATTGCGGGTTATCATGCCGACACTCGGTGCCCCCGCCTTTTGTGCCAATACCATCGCATCCATGACTCTGCCATAATTGACGCCTTCGTCACCCCTGACCAGTACCTGAGTGCCCTTTTTGCTTTGCAAAACGGCTGCTATCCTGGCGACCAGGGTGGCCGCATCGACCGGCTCATTCGGTGTCTCACCAACATCGAGATAGAACTGGCCGTTGATATCGATACTCAAGATCAGTGGTTTCAGCTTCTGGCTATCCATTGGCTTGGCACTGGCCTGCGGCAGACTTACTTTGACACCCTGTGTCAATAACGGTGCTGTAATCATGAAGATGACCAGTAATACCAGCATGACATCAATATACGGCACGACATTAATCTCGGACATCGGTCGTTTTTTTATTTTCTGACGTGGTTTTTCCATCGAAACGACCGCCTATCCTTTGGCTTCGTAAGCATAACGTTGCAGGATAGTAGAAAACTCGTCTGAGAATGTATCGTAACGATTATCCAGTCGCTCGACATGATTGGCGAATCGATTATAGGCCACTACCGCCGGTATCGCTGCAAACAGTCCGATCGCAGTCGCTATCAGGGCCTCGGCAATACCGGGAGCCACCAGGGATAGTGTTGCCTGCTCGACGTTGCCGAGGGCACGGAAGGAATTCATAATCCCCCACACCGTTCCGAACAGGCCGACATAGGGACTGGTAGAACCGACTGTTGCCAGGAATGACAGATGGGTCTCCAACGCATCCATCTCGCGCGCCTGGGCGACCCGCATTGCCCGTTGCGCACCGTGCAATACATCCATGGCAACGGCGCTATCCTGTTTACGCAGACGGGCAAACTCTCGGAAGCCGGCCTCGAAAATATTCTCCATACCGTAGGTACGCTTACCCTTCGCTTGCACCTGCTTGTATATATCGCCAAGATCACCACCGGACCAGAAGCGTTTTTCAAAATTATCGGCCGCCCGACGCGCTTTTGCGACTGTTTTCCATTTACGGAAAATAAAAGTCCATGACATTACCGATGCCAGTACCAGCAACACCATCACCAACTGCACGACCAGACTGGCATTCTGGATAAGATGCCAATATGACATTTCAATCTGCATAGTTAAATTCTCTTCGAATAGTTTTCGGAATCGGGCGTGGCTTCATTTCCTGGGCATGACAACAGGCGACCTTGACCTGGGCTTGACAGATCAGGCTGTCATCAGCTTCGCGCTTGATAGCCTGCTTGAATGTCAGGCTTGCATGACCGACATGACTGATCAAGGCACTCACCTGCAATAAGTCATTAAATGTAGCAGGTTTCATATAGTCTACCTGCAGTGAGCGCACGACAAAAATAATATTTTCCTTCTCAATCAGCTGGTCCTGTTCAAATCCAACACTGCGTAACATCTCAGTACGGCTGCGTTCCATGAATTTCAGGTAGTTCGTATGATAAACGACACCGCCACGATCTGTATCTTCATAGTAAACGCGCACGGACCATAGGAACTCATTCACAGTTTAATATATTCCTTGCTTAATATGACCCTGAGAATAATAAATAATTCCGGTATCGTATGTAAAAGTTATGTAAACATTATTCATAAAACCAAAACAACGGTAATTTTGCTTACTCGACATTATCCTGTTGCTGTGCAAACAAATCTTCCTCGGCAGACTGCGCCGAATCCAGGGCCTTCGGCATTTTAAAGCCAAAATGCTTATAGGCATTACGGGTAGCCATACGTCCACGCGGTGTGCGCATAATAAAACCCTGTTGAATCAAGTAAGGTTCGAGCACATCTTCAATCGTGCCACGTTCCTCACCAATCGCGGCGGCCAGGCTATCAAGACCGACCGGCCCACCATCGAATTTTTCTATCATCGTCGACAATAATTTATGATCCATCTGGTCAAACCCGCAGCTGTCCACTTTCAACATCTGCATGGCCGCGTCCGCGACCTCGCTACTGATACTGCCTGCTGCCTTGACCTGCGCATAGTCGCGAACCCGGCGTAACAGTCGATTAGCGATACGTGGTGTACCACGTGATCGACGGGCAATCTCATGCGCACCTGCTTCCTGCATATCCAGTCCGAGGATGCCGGCCGAGCGCTGCACAATCGAGGTCAGATCACTGACCGCATAAAACTCGAGGCGCTGGACGATACCGAAACGATCACGCAATGGCGAGGTCAGCAGGCCGGCCCGCGTGGTCGCGCCAACCAGTGTAAATGGCGGCAGATCCAGCTTGATCGAGCGCGCCGCCGGGCCTTCACCGATCATGATGTCCAGTTGATAATCTTCCATAGCCGGATAAAGCACTTCCTCCACCACCGGGCTGAGACGATGAATTTCATCAACAAATAATACATCGTGCGGCTCCAGATTAGTCAGCAGTGCGGCCAGGTCCCCGGGACGTTCCAGTACCGGTCCTGAGGTATGTCGCAAGTTGACGCCCATTTCATGGGCGATAATATGAGCCAGGGTGGTTTTGCCCAGTCCGGGTGGGCCGAAAATAAGCACATGATCCAGTGCCTCCTGACGTTCGCGACTGGCCTGAATGAAGATCTCCATCTGTTCGCGGACGTGGTCCTGGCCGACATAGTCGGCCAGATTATCCGGTCGAATCGCACGATCAATGGCTTCTTCTTCGCGGTTGGCACTTGCTGTTATCAATCGGTCAGATTCAATCATATTTCCAGCCTGTTATTTGACTGCCGCCTGCAGGGCCAGGCGGATCAGTTCCTCACTCGTACAGGATGACATATTTTCCACCTGTCTTACCATACGACTGGCCTCCGGGGCCTTGTAACCGAGCGCCATCAAGGCACTGACGGCATCACCGACCGAGTCGTTTGTGTGCAAGGATTCGGTACTCTGTCCGCTAGCTGGCGACACACTATGCGCCGACAATTCCTTGATGCGGTCCTTCATTTCAATAATCAGGCGTTCGGCGGTTTTCTTGCCAACACCGGGCAGGCGCACCAGGGTTGCGGCATCCTCATGTTCGATACACTGGATGAATTCAGTCGTCGATACGCCCGACAGGATCGCCAGGGCCAGCTTGGCGCCGACACCATTGATCCGGATCAGGCTACGAAACAGGCTGCGCTCATCCACGCTGGCAAAACCATACAAGGTCTGACTGTCTTCGCGTACCACCATCTGGATATGCAGTGTGACGGTCTGATTCAACTCAGGCAGGACATAAAAAGTCGACATCGGTGCCGACACCTCATAGCCAACGCCTTGAACATCGATCAGGATCGTAGGCGCCTGTTTTTCCGCCAATGTACCCCGAAGCCGACCGATCATCGTAGACGTCCCCCGCGCTTACCTTTGACACCCTGCATGGCCGCCAGACCCTGGCTCATCTGTGCATGACAAATGGCCGTAGCCAGCGCATCGGCGGCATCGGCCTGTGGGCTTGCATTCAGCGACAACATCGACACGACCATATGCTGCACCTGTTCCTTACTGGCCCCGCCTTTGCCGACCACGGCCTGCTTGATTTCCCTGGGACTATATTCATGAACGCTAAGGGATTGCGTCGAACAGGCACAAATGGCCGCTCCACGGGCCTGCCCCAGTTTCAACGCGGAATCGGCATTACGGTGCATAAAAACACGCTCTATCGCCATCACATCGGGCTTGTGTGTGGCCACAATCTCGACCAGGCCATTGAAGATTTCCTGTAGCCTTTCTGCGAGGACATCGCTGCTGGTACGTATACAACCACTGCTGACATATTGATGTTGATGGCCCTGGAGTTCGATCACGCCAAAACCGGTGATTCTTGAGCCCGGATCAATGCCGAGAATACGGGTCATAAACCAGTCGACACGAGCAACACGGCAAACTTGTTCGCCGATGTCAGCCCTTTAACTGTCGCTTGTTGCTGCATTTACAGTTGCTCCATGACCTCTTCAGAGAAATCGGCATTGGAATAGACGTTTTGCACATCATCCAGGTCTTCGAGCATATCAATTAGACGCATGACCTTCTGCGCACCTTCCAGATCGAGATCTACCGAGGTCGATGGTTTCATCAATACCTCGGCATTCTGTGCTTCCAATCCTGCCGCCACCAGGGCCTCTTTGATATCGGTAAAGCTCTCCGGGGTAGTGATGACATCGATACTGCCATCATCATTATTAACCACATCGTCGGCGCCGGCCTCGAGGGCCTGCTCCATAATCGTGTCCTCGTCCGCATCTGCTGGATAACTGATGACACCGGTCTTGCTGAACAGATAGGCGACTGAGCCGTCGGTACCCAGATTACCGCCGCATTTACTGAAGGCATGCCGGACCTCGGACACCGTACGGTTAATATTATCGGTCAGACAATCGACCAGGATGGCGACGCCATTGACACCATAACCTTCATAGCGGACCTCATCGAAATTTTCGCCATCCGCAGCGCCGGCGCCTCGTTTGATGGCGCGATCAATGGTATCGCGGGTCATATTGGCGGATAAGGCCTTACTGGTGGCATCACGCAGGCGCGGATTCGAATCCGGGTCTGCGCCGCCCATTTTGGCCGCCACGGTCAGTTCCCTGATCAATTTAGTAAACAGCTTGCCGCGTTTGGCATCCTGGGCTGCCTTACGATGTTTGATATTAGCCCATTTACTATGTCCAGCCATGCATAACCTCGTTTGCTACCTATTCTTGAAAAGTCGCGTAATAATACCATGGCTGGTCACATCTTTTCATTAATTACCTCTCTGGCGAAAAGTAGCCATTTTTAAGGAAATGAATGACTTGCCTGGCTACCCTGGCTGACAGCAACATACCGGTGTGACTGACCGGCAGACTGAGGTGATCGCTCAAGCCCGGTAACTGCGTCTCGGCCAGAAAAACTGCACCATCATTGGTTTCTGTCGAGCGACCAAGCAGATTACCCACCCCTATATTACGGGTACCGGCGATCATACCGAGATCACGTCCACCTTCCCAGGGTGGAACCCCACCCAGCAAGCCTTGCTCAATACTGTTCCCCAATGTCAGCCGCGACAGCGGTAACTGCTGGAATTTCTCGGCATAGGCACTGCCGCAGACTGGCGAACCCAGCAACACCACCCGTCCCGGCCTGGGTTCGGCAAAAAGGGAAAAATAATGCATCAATACGATGCCACCCAGGCTATGGGCGACAAAATGCAGGCGATCGCCAGATAAGCCGTGTGTGTATTCGCGCAATAGTTGCGCGTTTTGTGCCGGGGTTTTTTTCAGACTGGGGTAGGAGAAACAAGCGGTATTGTAACCGCCTTTGCGCAGGCGTGCCGCCAGCGCCTGCATGATCACCGGCTTCATCCAGATGCCATGTAGTAGTATAACTGTTTCCATTTATTGGCCCTGCTGAGCATAGATTCTTCTATTTCAATTTACCACGAAGACACGAAGACACGAAGGAATACAAAAGTGACCTACACACCCTGTAGGAGCGGCCCTTGGCCGCGATAAAACTGTAGCGAGGTAAAAACAGAACCCGGGTCTTAGTCTTTTTCTAGCCACTCGCCACTCGTTATTTGCTACTCGAATATCGCGGCCAAGGGCCGCTCCTACAGGGTATCGATTATTTTACATTATGTCGTGTCCTGGCGCCTTAGCGGTATAAAACCAGAAACCCACTACAACAAACTCAAAATAACATCACGATTGGTCCACGAAAAGACCTTGGCGGCGGCCTCACTGATCGGTAACCATTGGTATTGACTGTGTTCTTCTGGATTAAGCTGGACAGCATGGGGAGCATCCAGCAACAACGTGAAAACATGTTCGGTATTTTCTGTCACGTCCGCTGCAAAACGGTCACGCCAGGCCGGCAGGATCGGAAAACTGTGTTGTAAATGACAGTCGTTCAGGTGGTCGGTTTGAATGCCGGTTTCTTCATACAGCTCCCTGACCGCGGCCTGCATCGGCAGTTCGTCCCATTCGAGACTGCCGGTCACCGACTGCCAGAAACCGGCTGGTCGTACGCGGTTTAATAACAGCACGTCGCCTTCGGTGGTGTAGACAACCACCAACACGGATTCCGGGCGCTGGTAACGATCAGAATCCGTCATGTCGCGGGCGGCTTATTCAGCCGTGGTATCGGCGGGTGGTTTACGCAAGCGGATACCGAGTTCGGTCAATTGCGCCTGACTAACCTCGGAGGGTGCCTCGGTCAACGGGCAACTGGCGGTCTGCGTCTTCGGGAAGGCCATCACGTCGCGGATCGACAACGCACCGGTCATCAACATCACCAGTCGGTCCAGACCGAAGGCGATACCACCATGCGGAGGACAACCGTATTTCAAGGCCTTAAGCAGGAAGCCAAATTTGTCTTCGGCTTCCTGATCGTCGATACCGAGTTGTCGAAATACTTTTTCCTGCACTTCGGCACGGTAGATACGCATCGAGCCACCACCGACCTCGGTGCCGTTCAGGATCATGTCGTAGGCACGTGAATGGCAGGCCTCCGGATCGGAATCGAGCAGATCGATATGCTCTTCCTTCGGTGATGTGAAAGGATGATGCAGTGATGCCCAGCGTTTGGATTTTTCATCGTATTCAAACATCGGGAAATCAACGACCCATAACGGTCGCCAACCATGTTCGACCAGGCCGCGATCATGACCCAGTTTGACACGTAATGCGCCCAGTGATTCGTTAACAATCTTGGCCGAGTCGGCGCCAAAGAACACCAGGTCACCGTCTTCGGCGCCGGTGCGTTGCATAATGGTGGCAATGGCCTCATCAGGCAGGAATTTCAGGATCGGTGACTGCATGCCTTCACGACCTTTGGCAACTTCATTGACCTTAATATAGGCCAGACCTCGAGCACCATAGATACCGACATATTTGGTGTAGTCATCGATCTCTTTGCGGCTCAGCTCACAGCCCTGCGGCAACCTTAACGCAGCTACCCGACCGCGTGGGTCTTTGGCCGGCCCCGAAAACACCTTGAATTCGACATCCTGCATAACATCGTTGACATCGACCAGTTCTAACGGGATACGCAAATCTGGTTTATCGGAACCATAACGCAGCATTGCCTCGGTATAAGTCATACGCGGAAAAGGATCGTGCAACGGTATTTCAAGCACCTGAGCGAATACCTCACGCATCATCGCTTCCATCATCTCCATGATCTGTTCTTCAGACAGGAATGAGGTCTCGATATCCAGCTGGGTAAACTCGGGCTGGCGATCGGCACGCAGGTCTTCATCACGGAAACAGCGCACGATCTGGTAATAACGATCCAGGCCGGACATCATTAACAGTTGTTTGAAAATCTGCGGTGATTGCGGCAACGCAAAAAACTCACCCTGATGGGTACGACTGGGAACCAGGTAATCGCGCGCACCCTCCGGTGTTGCCTTGGTCAACATCGGTGTTTCGATATCCATGAAGCCATGCTTATCGAGGTATTCACGCAACACCCGGGTAATCTGTGAACGTATCTGCAGGCGTTGCAGCATACGCGGACGACGCAGATCGATATAGCGATAGCGCAGGCGCAGTTCCTCGGAGACCTCATCGTCTTCGATATCGGTCTGGAACGGTGGGGTCTCGGCCGTATTCAAAATTTCCAGGTCAAGACCGAGTATCTCGATGGCACCGGTCGGCAGGTCCGGATTGGCCGTGCCCTGCGGACGCGGACGTACCTTGCCTTTGATACGCAACACATATTCACTACGCACACGTTCAGCAATCGCGAAAATATCCGGGGTATCCGGGTCAAAGACCACCTGCACCAGACCTTCGCGGTCACGCAAATCGATAAAAATTACCCCGCCGTGGTCACGACGGCGATGGACCCAACCGCTAATCTCGACTTCCTGGTCCAGATGGGCTTCGTTTAAATGTCCGCAATAATGGCTGCGCATAGCAAATTCTTCCAAATTAATCTCAAAGTCGGGCCCAGGCCATTGCCATACGCCATCTATGTTACTGAAAACGGGAAATGTTACGTCCTTGACCCAGGCTGTGCAAGGCTATCCGCCCTTTTTTTCACCTGCAGGCAGGGATTCTTGCCCGGGAATCACGACACCCATCGAAATAATCATTTTCAGGCCTTCATCGACACTCATATCGAGCTCGATGACATCCGCTTTTGGTACCATCAGAAAAAAACCGGAGGTCGGGTTGGGGGTCGTCGGCACATACACACTGACAACATCGGTACCGGTCTTGCGCTGCGCCTCACCGACCTCGGTGCCGGTCTGAAACGCCAGTGTCCACAGGCCCTTGCGTGGATATTCAATCATCAAAACCTTACGAAAAGACTGACCGGAGGATGAGAACAGGGTCTCGGTCAACTGCTTGACGGCGGAATAGACCGAACGCACCAGTGGGATGCGTGACAGAACCAGCTCCCACAAGGCTACCAGCTTGCCACCCAACAGGTTGGCCGCGATCATGCCAGTTAGCAGGATAATGATCACCGACAGGATAACGCCGAAGCCCGGCACCGAGACGCCAAGCAATTCTTCCGGGCGGTATTCAGGTGGAATCAGCAACAGCGTGCGGTCCATCAGGTCGATGAACAGCTTGACCACGAGTACGGTCACACCTAGGGGTAGCCAAACCAGGATGCCGGCAATCAGGTATTTTTTCAGGGTGCGCACGACTTATGCCGCTGTGGATTTAATCGGAACTTGCCGGGCAGTTGCCGCTACTACAGCCGCCGCCGGAAGATGAACCACCTGATTCTGCTACGTTTTTCTTGCTGCCGGATTTAAAATCGGTCTCATACCAGCCACCGCCCTTGAGCCTGAAAGCCGCCGCTGAAATCATTTTTTGCAATCCAGCCTTACCGCATTCAGGACAATCGACCAATGGCTCATCGGACATTTTCTGCAGTTTTTCCAATGTATGTTCACATTCCGTACATTTGTACTCATAGATAGGCATACACACCTTCTCCGAAAATATTAGCATTAACTAATACTATTATACCCTCTAACGCCCGAATATAACAGCAGGGCGACAGCAAAATCCCTTAATTTCACTTTTAAATGAATGGCTTACAGGCCCAAATCCTCTCTATCCTGATTGCTTTCGCGTTCCTCGAACTGGCGCACATGCTCCAATGCGCGTAACAAACGTGAATGCTGACGCTCTTCCTGACCAAAACGCATGTACTCATTGGCAGCGGAATTGACCTGTTCCAGGACCTCCACTTTGTGTTGCAGGTAAAGTAGCGTCATCGACAGATGGTCCGGGTCTTTACCCTGTTCGCGCATCTGCTCGGCCAGTTCAAGGGCATGCTGCATTTGTTCTGCACTCGGTTTCATTCTAGATTCTCCTTGATATTATAAAACCCGTCTAAAGCATTATCGCGGCTAAACCCTAACAAGCTTGAGCCCGCTTTTGCATAAGTGCCGGAATTCCTCAAATAGCCGTGCTATTCAAGCCAAACAATCGTAAAATTCGATACAGCCTTTACACGAGCAGCAACACACAGCAAACAACGCTTCAACATCACAGGAATTTCATGTCAGCAGGATATCACCACCACACCTCCGAGCCCAGTAGCCAGCGCAAGGACCTTAAAACACTGCAAAGCCTGCTGCCCTACCTGTGGGCCTATCGCGGCCGTGTACTGCTAGCCTTGGCGGCATTGATCCTGTCCAAGGTCGCCATTGTCGCCGTGCCACTGGTACTGAAGGAAATCGTCGATGCCCTGGATGCGTCCAAGAACAAGGAGCTGACACTGCCGCTGCTGTTTCTGGTCGCCTATGGGGTATTACGTCTGGCGGGTTCGGCCTTCAATGAGCTGCGTGATTCAGCATTCGCACGCGTGCGCCATGGGGCCATGCGTAGAATGTCACACAAGGTTGTCGAGCACTTACATGCACTGTCGTTACGTTACCACCTGGAACGAAAGACCGGCGCCATCACCCGCGATCTTGAGCGTGGCACGCGCAGCGTCAGTTCACTGTTGAATTACATGGTCTTCAGTATTATTCCGATTCTGGTCGAGGTCGGTCTTATTGCGATTATCCTGCTCGGCAACTACAGCCCCTGGTTTGCTGTGGTTACCTTTATCACGGTCGCCATCTATATCGCCATCACCATGCTAATCACGGAATGGCGCATGAAATTCAGGGTGACGATGAATCAGATGGATTCACAGGCCAATAATCAGGCCATCGACAGTCTGCTCAATTATGAAACGGTCAAATACTTTGGCAACGAAGATTACGAACTGCAGCGCTATAACCAAACACTGCAACATTGGGAAAATGCGGCCGTCAAAAGCCAAACCTCCTTGTCGGCGCTGAATATCGGTCAAGGTGCCATTATCGCGACCGGGGTAACCATTATTATGTTTATGGCCGCCAACGCCGTTGTCGCCGGCACCATGTCGCTGGGTGACCTGGTCCTGGTCAATGCCTTTATGATTCAGATGTTTATACCTCTGAATTTTCTTGGTGTGGTCTATAGCCAGCTGAAACATGCCTTATCGGACATGGAAAGAATGTTTACGCTGTTGAAAGAAGAACCGGAGATCAAGGATAAGGCAGATGCCGGCACCTTGGTGGTTGGCGATGCGGGCGTACGTTTCGAACAGGTGTCTTTTCACTATGATGCCAGCCGCCCTATTCTCAAGGACGTTGATTTCAGCATTCAGCCAGGACAGAAACTGGCCATTGTCGGCCCCAGCGGTGCCGGCAAATCGACCCTGGCGCGTCTATTGTTCCGCTTTTATGAAGTCAGTGCAGGCCGCATTCTGATCAACGACCAGGATATCAGCGACGTGACCCAGCAAAGCCTGCGCGATGTCATCGGTATCGTCCCCCAGGACACGGTGCTGTTTAATGACAGTATCTATCACAACATTGCCTATGCACGGATCAGCGCCAGCCGCGACCAAGTCATCGAAGCAGCACGACTTGCTCATATTGATGAATTCATCCAATCATTGCCTGATGGCTACGAGACCATAGTCGGTGAACGCGGCCTCAAGCTCTCGGGCGGCGAAAAACAACGAGTCGCGATTGCCCGTGCGGTACTGAAAAACCCGAAAATTCTGATCTTTGATGAGGCCACTTCCTCACTCGATTCCAAGTCGGAACAGGCCATCCTTGAAGCACTGCGGGAAATTGCCAGCCATCACACCACCCTGGTGATTGCGCATCGTTTATCAACGATTGTCGATGCCGATCAGATTTTGGTGTTAGACAGTGGTCGTATTGTTGAACAGGGCAACCACGCTGAATTGCTGGAGCATGATGGCGCCTATAAACATCTATGGCAACTACAGCAGAAAGAACAGCAACAGCGCAATCAGGAAGCACGACTTCAAGAACAAGTGGCCAGGTAAAGAGCCGCAACTGTAGGAGCGGCCCTTGGCCGCAATAAAACAGTAGCGAGTTGCTAGTGGCTAGTAGCGAGGTAAAATAGAACCCAGGCCCTAGTTTTTTCTAGCCACTCGTCACTAGCAACTAGCTACTTTGTATTCGCCGCCCCTATAGGGAATTGAGCTATAAACTCGATAATTACACGGCGTCTCAACTCAACCTATTCCAGCCGAATAGAGTATACCTCTTCGATGGATGTCTTGCCTTCTCGTGCCAGCATCATTGCATGTTCGGTCAGGCTGATCATACCTTCGTCGACGGCCGCTTGTTTGATGGTCTGAGAATCGGCACCGGCCGTTATCAGATTGCGTATTTTATTGGTCACCGGCAGTATTTCACAGACAGCTACGCGGCCATGATAGCCGGTATTATTGCATGACGGACAACCCTCACCACGATAGAAAACCTCATCGCTACTCAGATGCAGTTCCTGTAACAACTCGGTCTCGACCTTGGCCGGCTTTACGCAGTGCGTACAATTCAGGCGAATCAGGCGTTGCGCCATGCCGCCGAGCATGGTCGCACTAAGTAAATAGGGCTCAATACCCATATCCAACAAGCGTGTGATCGAACTGGCAGCATCGTTGGTATGCAGGGTGCTGAGTACCGTATGCCCGGTCAACGCTGCCTTGTTTGCAATCCGTGCCGTTTCTACATCACGGATCTCGCCAATCATAATGACATCCGGGTCATGACGCAGGATATGTCGCAGGGCCTCGGCAAAGGTATAACCGCGTGCATTCAGCACCTGGATTTGCTCGACCCCGTCCATATGATATTCCACCGGGTCCTCAACGGTAATGATATGTGGACCTTTCTTTTTTAGTTCATTCAACACCGAATACAGGGTCGTCGACTTTCCCGAGCCGGTTGGTCCGGTGACCAGGAAAATACCGAAAGAACGGCTGACAAGATCTCGCAGCAGACGAATCTCACGCTCACCAAAGCCGATTGAGGAAAGTGGCTTCAGCCCCACTTCGGTATCAAGAATACGAATGACCACACTCTCACCGGTGACGGTCGGAATAATCGACAGCCGCAGGTCCACTTCATTATTACCGCGTACTAAACGCGCGTGTCCATCCTGCGGTAAGTGGTGTTCGGCAATATCCATCTGACCGATGACCTTGATCCTGGTCACCAGTGGTAACAACATATGACGATTCAGGCTGCGCACGAATTGGAGTTTGCCATCGATCCTGAAATAGACATTGACCCGATCCTTTTCGGGACGAATATTGATATCGGAAGCCGCGCGCATGACCGCCTGCTGCAACAAGGAATTAATCATGCGCACGATCGGTTTCTGCTCTACCAGATTCGCCAGTTCCTTGCTGTCGAAATCGGACTCATGCCTGGGTAACAGGTCCAACTCGACCTCATCGAGTATCTCGATGTCCTGTTGCTGACTGTAATACTCACTTAAGGTCTGACTGATATCCTGCGAAGAGGCAATGACCGCATCAACCATGCGATTGGCATGAAAACGGATAACATCACGCGCCTCCCAGTCCATCGGATCCTCCATGGCTAGTATCAGGATGCCATCCACTTCGGCCAGTGGTAATGCGTTGTATTGCAGGGCCAGGTCCGTCGGCACCATATTCAAGACTTCGGGACTAATCTTGAACTCGTGCAATTGCACAAAGGGGATACCAAATTTTTTACCCAGGGCAATACTGACCTGGGTCGGTGAAACAGCGCCCATCTGTATCATCAATTGACCTATACGCAGATGAGGATTGTCAGTCTTGTGTTTCAGGATATCGGTCAGTTGCTGCTCACTAATAACGCCATCTTCAACCAGAAACTCACCCAAATGTCGCCCAGGTTGGGGCACCAGGTTAGCCAGGGCCTCCTTCAGATCACTTATATTGTGTACAATCTGGTAATCGTATTTACTCATCACTAAACCGACCGCTATTATTCCTTCATCAGGCTTCAAACACTTTATATAATCAATACTCTTGACAGGATATCGACAGCTAAGCAGGATTCTATAGATAAATGGGCAGTGTCGATGCCAACCGACGAGGCAATCAATGTCTATTTGAAAGATATAGTGACAGGTGTATGATAATGCCAAACTATATTTCAGACCCGGGAAGCACCTATGAGTAAAATTATCTACGTTGCAAATCTACCCTTAAGCACCAGTGAGCAACAGGTCCAGACCCTGTTCGAACAATACGGCGAAATCCTCTCAGTCAAGCTAATCAGTGATAGTGAAACCGGTCAGATGCTCGGTTATGGTTTCGTTGAAATGCCTGATGATGCCGCCATTGAAGCTATAAAGGCACTGAGTGGAAAAGACTATGAAGGCCAGACCTTACAGGTCAACCAGGCGCGCGGACGCAGCAATGATCGTTAACGACCATGGATATTGCTAGACTGCCACCAGGCACCGCAAGCAACAATCAGCATCGCATTGCCTGCAGACCCCGATCAATCTCAGTCTTCTGATTAATGCGCCCCTTCTCTCCACCTGGGTCGTTTTTTATTTTTCTATTCGCACTGCTGTTCCTGTTTATTTTTATTCAGGTGCAGGCGATCAGTATCGTCTTCAGCAAACTGGGCCTGTCGCAGCACGGCGCTGCGCTGTTATTATTCAGCTCCCTGTTTGGCAGTATGATCAATCTACCCCTGTTTCGCCTACGCTCACACTACGGCAGTCAACAACAGCCAACGCCAATGATTGAATTCAGGCAAATCGGTATTGTTCCGACCCCGGGTTATACCTTGATTGCACTGAACACCGGCGGCGCATTAATTCCGCTCGCTTTCTCGATCTACCTGATCACTATCCAGCCATTGACTGTTACACAAATTCTGATGGCTATCAGCATCACCAGTGCTGTTAGTTATCTGGTCAGCCGACCCATCAAGGGTCTCGGCATTGGCATGCCGGTTTTCATTGCGCCGATATGTGCCGCACTGACCGCTCTGCTCATTGATCAGGAACATGCCGCAGCATTGGCCTATATTGGTGGTACACTGGGCGTATTGATCGGCGCGGATTTGTTGCGATTAAATAACATCCGCAGCATGGGCGTGCCGGTGGCCGCCATTGGCGGTGCCGGTACATTCGACGGCGTATTCATTACCGGCATCATCGCCGTACTACTGACATGAAAAACGACACTCAGGACAAAAACATACTCATCACCGGCTGCTCTAGCGGCATTGGCCTGTCTGTCGCCAAAGGCCTGCAACAACGCGGTTATCGAGTCTTTGCCAGTGCACGCAAACAGGCCGATGTTGATAGCCTGAACCGCAGTGGACTGGAAAGCCTGCAACTGGACCTTGATGACTCCCAGTCGATACAGCATGCGGTCAATGAAGTCCTGTCGCGCACCGACGGTAAGCTATATGGCCTGTTCAATAATGGTGGCTATGTTCAGCCCGGCGCCGTCGAGGACCTGTCACGCGAGGCGCTGCGGGCGCAATTTGAAACCAACCTGTTCGGCTGGCTCGAACTCAGCAACCTGATCATTCCGGTGATGCGCAAGCAGGGCTATGGACGCATCATCCAGAACAGCTCGATACTCGGTATGATCCCGTTCAAATATCGCGGCGCCTATGTGGCATCGAAATTTGCCCTCGAAGGTCTGTCCAGTACCTTACGCGTCGAGCTGGCTGACACGCCGATACACGTTTGCCTGATAGAACCTGGACCGATCACCAGCAAGATTCGCGAGAATTCGCTACTGGCACTGAAAAAATATATTGATACCGATAGCAGCGTGCATACAGATGCCTATCAACAGGTACTGAAACGCCTGCAAAAGCCAGGAGCTGCCATGAAGTCAACCCTGCCACCGGAAGCTGTGCTCAAGCGGGTCATACACGCACTGGAAAGTCGAAAACCAAAGATCCGTTATTATGTGACCACCCCGACCTATGTCGTTGGTTTCTTACGTCGTATCCTCTCCTATCGCGCACTCGACAGGATCTTGATAAAAAGCTCATCAGGCGGCAAACGCTAAACCACTAAAGATCGACCATCACGTTAGCAACAACTCCTTATTGTTCGCCATTGTGACTGGGCCAGGCATGTGCATCGATTGTTTCCTGGTAGGCATGCCAGCTTGCATGACCAAGCAGTGGTAACAGGATAATCAATGTAGCGGTAAAGAACCCTATAAACACGCACAGGGTTACGATGACACCCCACAACAACATAACTCCCTTGTTGCGAAAACAGGCATTGATACTGGTAATCACTGCTGTGACCACATCCACCTTGCGGTCCAGTAACATCGGTAGGGACAAAGCACTGGCACAGAAAATAACGGCAGAAAAAACAGCCCCTACCGCTGTACCAACACCGAGGAAAATAGCCAGATCGCTAATATCAGGATTCGCCTCGACCGGAAAGAAAATATGTATGGTCGATGCGGCCCTTGCCCAGATCAAAAAAACAACCAACAGTATGGCAGCAAATACCATCTCATTACCAAAATGCCGCCTACCCTCCTGAAAACAGTAACCGAGCACGGGTTTTTTACCCTGCTGTATCTGACGGCTGATCGAGTACAGGCCGAACGCCAGCACCGGCCCGATAAACATAAAACCGGCCAGCATCGCGACCATCATGATGAAACTGCCAATCTGATATGAAAAGTAGGCCACCGTATAACTGATCAGCATTAATACAAATCCATACAGTAAGCTTTGCCTGGGTGCGGTACGGATATCTTGCCAGCCCATATATAACCAACGGCCCGGTGCTGATTTATCGAGCTGTCTGCATGGCGCCACAAAGGGCATATTCGAAGGGTCGTAATGACCCGGGTCAACAGGGTGAGAGGATTCCGGCATCTTAATACTCCTGCAATACTATTTTTATAGTTATCATTATCGGCGATCGTCATCTCAACTACCAAGTCATCGACGCCTGTCTCAATCCTAGTACAGCCGTTGCAACTTGCAAGCAAAATTTTATTGATGTTAGGCATTCCAAAACAATAAAAATCAAACTTTACCAGCAAAAGCCCATATCAGCATAAAGACGGACTCTTCAGCTCAGCTCAAAACCTGGCTCCGCTGTCTATACAGGTGCAAATAGCCACGAATACACTAAAGAGTTGAGGCAGAAGGACGAAAACCAATATATCCAACTATTATTAAACAGAATGAGTGCCCGAGAACGAGGAACCCCCCATGCCTGAAATGGATGCCAATGACAGCGACCAGGATGCCGATAGCACCGCATCCGATCCTGCTACAGGGCCGCAGACCGAGGCGGATGAAAGACCTGCTCCACCGTGGGTACTGACGCTCGCGCAATCACCGGATTGGCACAAAAACACCGGGCTGTTGACTGAGAATTCCAATAACGATGATGACAACCTGTGGTCAATACCCTGGGCCAATCTGATGATGGTATTGTTTGCGATCATGTTTATGCTGATCAGCCTGCAAAGTAAGGATGAACAGACAAAGGCATCCACCACGACGTTGACGGTACAGGACCCAGTCAACATCGCCACACAAGAACCAGGCAGCATACGCTCAGCATCGCAGCCAGTGACAACAGCCGCTGTCACTAACCAGGCGGATACGGGCACTGACGCCAACATCGCACTGTTGCTGCAATTCGGTAATTCACAGACGACAAGCAACAGCGAGCAAGTCAGGATAAGCCATCTGGCGGGACGATCCATTAAATTAATGCTGGGCGTAGATAGGCTATTCGAGAGCGGAACCGCCGAGCTGTTACAACCGGCCCCGGTGATGCTTGACCAACTCGCAGAGATACTACAGCTGTTAAAAAAGCCGATACAAATTATCGGCCACACTGACGATCAGATCATTGACAGCATACGTTATCCGGATAACTGGGCGTTATCGCTGGCACAGGCGAGCGCAGTCATGCGCTACCTGGTCGAAGTGGGCAGACTTGATGCCAGTCGCTTTACTGTCAGCGGTCGGGCGCAGCATCAGCCAGTGACCTCAAACCTGATTGCCAGTTCGCGCGCACAGAACAGGCGTGTGGAGATTATTATTTTGCTTGACGGCAATCCGCAAACGGAGAATAAACCATGATGACCCGCTATAACTGGCTGGCTGTTGCGCTGTTCATCAGCCTGTTTCTGACAAGCTTTTATGTTTACGATAACGCCAGCTTATTTTTTAACCCACTGGGTCTACTGGTTGTATTTTCGGGGACACTAGGCGCAATGTTTCTGAGCTATTCCTCCTCTGACATCATTGCATCGCTGCGGGTTGCGCAGAATGCCTACACCGTACAACCACCGACCACCGAGGACATCGTCAATACCTTGATGGACCTGTCCGTTCGTTCACGTCGCAAAGGCATGCTGGCCCTGGAAGACGCCGAAGAAGAAACCACCGTCAGTTTTTTAAAACGCGCACTGGAGATGCTGGTTGATGGTTACAGCGCCGCTGAACTGCGCGATATCCTGTACACCGAGATGCACTATTTTCATGAACGCCGCATTCATCATGAACGCCTGTTCCGACATGCGGCGCGTCTGGCCCCTGCATTTGGTGTTGCCGGCAGTGTTGTCGGTCTGATAGCCATGTTATCCGGCTATGGCGATCAGGACTTTATCATGCAGAATATGGCGGTCGCCCTGACCTCGATCCTGTACGGCATCGTGCTCAGTAATTTTATCCTCAACCCGATTGCCGAAAATATTAACGCCAAGACCGGGCGTGAATTGATGATGCAGAAACTGGTTACCGATGGTGTCATGGCCATCCAGTATGAACAGAATTCCGTACGCCTGGCAAAGAAACTGGAGTCATTCCTGACCCCGGCTGCACGCCAGGAAAGCGGCCATACGTTTGAGGAAATCAGGGAACGGGTACGTAAACTACAATCTGAATAACGCGCAGACGATCAATGACTGCGCTCAGGCCTGGCCCATCCATGGGCTATTAGTCGAGTCACTATCAAGCTGCCGAGGCAGTCTTAGCAGACTTGCTGAACACCAACTTATCCGCCTGAACATCGACCTTGATGACATCGCCTGGCTTGTAATGCCCTGCCAGTATTTCCTGCGCCAGCTGGTTTTCCAGTTGTTGCTGAATTGCACGCTTGAGTGGGCGCGCACCGTAGACCGGATCAAAACCGGCTTCACCCAGGCGATCCAGGGCCACTTCTGTTATTTCAAGCTGCATTTCACGGTCTTGTAGACGCTGCCTGAGATAATCGATCTGGATATCAGTAATCTTGCGGATCTGTTCGCGTCCAAGCGGATGGAACACCACAACTTCATCAATACGGTTGATGAATTCAGGGCGGAAATGTGCACCGACACTATCCATGACCGCCAGCTTCATGGCCTCGTAGTTGTCTTCGCCGGACATCTCCTGGATTTGCTGTGAACCCAGGTTCGAGGTCATTACGATCACAGTATTCCTGAAGTCCACGGTGCGTCCCTGACCATCGGTCAGACGGCCATCATCGAGCACCTGCAACAACACATTGAAGACATCCGGGTGTGCTTTCTCTACTTCATCGAGCAGGATAACGGAATAGGGTCGGCGGCGTATGGCCTCGGTCAGATAGCCACCCTCTTCATAGCCGACATAACCCGGTGGCGCACCGATGAGTCGAGCAACGGCATGCTTTTCCATAAACTCGGACATATCCAGGCGCACGATGGCATCTTCAGTATCAAACAAAAAGGCAGCCAGGGCCTTGGTTAATTCGGTCTTACCAACACCGGTTGGACCGAGGAACAGGAAAGACCCGTTCGGACGGTTTGGATCGGAAAGTCCGGCACGCGAGCGACGAATGGCATCACTGACGGCAACCATGGCCTCGTCCTGACCAATCACGCGTTTGCGCAAGTCATCTTCCATATGCAATAGTTTTTCACGTTCGCCTTCGAGCATCTTGGCGACCGGAATGCCGGTCCAACGTGACACGACTTCGGCGATTTCCTCATCGGTGACGCGATTACGCAGCAACTGCATGGTCTGCTCTTCGGCCTGGCTGGCCATCTCCAATGATTTTTCCAGGTCAGGAATCTGCCCATACTGCAGCTCTGACATACGCGCCAGATCACCGGCGCGCCGGGCCGTTTCCATTTCCTGGCGTGCGCGTTCGAGTTCCTCCTTGATATGCGTGGCACCTTGCAGGGCGGCCTTTTCAGATTTCCATATCTCTTCCATATCGGAATACTCGCGCTCCAGGCTGCCAATCTCGGTCTCGAGGTTCTGCAGGCGTTTCATTGATGCGTCATCACTCTCTTTCTTGACCGCCTCACGCTCGATCTTGAGCTGAATCAGACGGCGCTCAAGTTTATCCATCTCCTCCGGCTTGGAATCTATTTCCATACGAATCCGACTACCCGCCTCATCTATCAGGTCAATGGCCTTATCCGGTAATTTGCGGTCGGTGATGTAACGGTGTGACAAGGTTGCTGCGGCTACTATCGCCGGATCAGTCATATCGACACCATGATGCAATTCGTATTTTTCCTTCAAGCCACGCAGGATCGCTATCGTATCTTCAACCGAAGGTTCATCAACCAGTACTTTCTGGAAACGACGTTCGAGTGCCGCGTCTTTTTCAACGTGCTGACGATACTCATCCAGCGTGGTCGCACCGACGCAATGCAATTCGCCGCGTGCCAGTGCCGGCTTTAGCATATTACCGGCATCCATTGCACCTTCGGCTTTACCGGCGCCGACCATGGTATGGATTTCATCGATGAACAGAATAATTTGCCCTTCCTGCTTGGCCAGGTCATTCATGACCGCCTTTAGGCGCTCCTCAAATTCACCGCGGTATTTAGCACCTGCAAGCAAGGCGCCCAGATCCAGCGAAAGAATACGTTTACCACGCAAGCCCTCAGGTACCTCGGCATTGACGATACGTTGTGCCAGACCTTCAATAATGGCGGTTTTACCCACACCAGGCTCACCAATTAGTACCGGGTTGTTCTTTGTGCGTCGCTGCAATACCTGTATGGTGCGGCGAATTTCATCATCGCGGCCAATAACCGGATCGAGTTTGCCTTGCTCAGCGCGTTCGGTTAGATCAACGGTATATTTTTCCAGGGCCTGGCGCTGATCCTCTGCATTCGGATCATCGACACGTTGACCGCCACGCATATCTTCTATCGCACTCTCCAGGCTTCCCTTGCTGGCGCCGGCATCGCGCAATAGTTTTCCAAGTGCGCCATTATCATCCAGTGCAGCGAGTACAAACAGCTCACTGGAGATGTAATTATCGTTACGTCTTTGTGCCAGCTTGTCGGTCATGTTTAATAATTTGCCGAGTTCATTCGACAGATGAACATCACCGTCAGCACCCTCCACCGAAGGCAGACGGTCCATAGCCTCACCCAGTTGCGAACGCAGTTTGTTAACCTCTGTTCCCGACTGTGTCAGCAGATGACGGATACTGCCACCATCCTGATCCAGCAGCGCAATCATTACATGAACCGGCTCTATGAATTGGTGATCGCGGCCAACCGCCAGGCTCTGGGCATCGGCCAGTGCCATTTGAAACTTGCTGGTTAATTTGTCCATTCTCATTCGAACCACCCCATTGTTAATAATGCTTGTCTAATGGCTTATAAATGATGACTGTAGGGTAAAAATTCAAGTGTGAAAACAAAAAAGCCCGATATGTATGCATATCGGGCCAACTTTTATTTAATAATATTAAGAATCATACACTTACTGAATTCATCCAGGTATCGTGTTTGTTACAGACACTGAGTACATGAATCTGCCCCCGGTAAGAGCCAAGATCGAAGGTCGATATGGGCACCTTTTCCGTGCTTGGATCAAACATATGCTCAGTGATGAATTGATAGTCCTTATCCAGAATGATGTGTTTGACGATATAGTGTTGATAGCCGTTCATGGCATGGCTTGTGATGACCTTGATTTTGCCATCCGCTAGTTGCTTGACGGTTGGGAAATGCCCGCCTACCTTTTTAGACCAGCGACCCGGGTTCTCCTTGGTATAATACAGGTTGCCTGTTATCGGTGTAGCGAGCTTACTCTTCGCCGAGACGATGGCCGGGGTAACAGCGCCGCCGATACCCAGCAGACTCAATTTTAACAATGCTCTTCTGTCCATAATATTTCCTTTTAGTGTTTTGGTGAATCCATACTTCCATTAACAAGGAACATCCTAGCCTGAAGGCGCAACGAGTCAAGTGCTAAAACCCATATCATGGATGAACTACTTCAATTCTGGCATAAAAAAAGGGAGGCCGAAGCCTCCCTTTTATTCGCTTAACGACTGCTATTACTTCAGTCGCAGTTCAACCCTGCGGTTTTTAGCACGACCATCGCGGGTCTTGTTGCTTGCGACCGGGCTGTCCGGGCCGTAGCCACGTGCAGTCAGGTTGCCTGCTGCAACACCGTTGTCGATCAGGTACTTGCGTACTGCTTCAGCACGTTTCTGTGACAGACGAACATTGTAGCTGCGTGCACCAGAGCTATCAGTATGCCCAGCCACTTCTACTTTCTGGTTAGGATAGCGCTTCAATGTAGTCGCCATCTCATTCAGTACTGCAGATGAAGCACCTGTCAGTTTTGCACTGTTGTTGCCGAAGTTAACACCGCGCAGCTGGATGCGTGTATCCAGTTTACAACCCTTGTTGTCAACCTTGACACCCTTGGCTGTACCCGGGCATTTATCCAGATAATCGGCAATGCCGTCACCATCGCTGTCTTTAGTACAACCGCTGGCATCGACTGTCGCGCCTACTGGAGTACCTGGACATTTATCCAGATAGTCGGCTACGCCATCGTTATCACTGTCACCAGGACAGCCGTTTGAATTAACAGTGGCACCGGCAGGTGTACCTGCACATTTATCCAGATAATCAGCAACACCGTCGCCATCTGAATCCAGCGGGCAACCGCTTTCGTCTACCTTGACGCTGGCAGGCGTATCAGGACATTTGTCCTTGTCATCAGCAACACCGTCGCCGTCTTTATCATCGATACCGCCTTCACAAGATGCAATTTCATGTTTTTTCGACCAGGAACCAGTCCTGACACAGTAACCGTAATTATCGTGAACAAGCTTACCCGAGCTATCGACCGCATAACCAATGATATCTTTTCCACCTGCCTGACTAGCCGTAGCCAGCCCCAGAGACATCATCAATACGTACGCAACGAATGATAGATATTTCATGTACTCTCTCCTAAAAGGTAATAATGATTCTTGTATGCAACGCGAAGCCCGAGCCTGTGTGCATTCCTGAGTGCGGATATTACATAATAATAATATAGTTGGGTAGTGGAAAAACATCAATTTTGCAGTTGTTAACATATACAGGACAATTGTTAATGAAATAAACCAAGATTTGTTAATTCATGCCTCAATGACTGCTTCTACCCAGATCGGCCCTGTAAGAACATTAGTAATTTAGTAGGTTGTTATTTTTTATAGACCTTGCGTTTGAACAGATCGTTACGCCGACTGACCAGTCTGTCCAGAAACAACATGCCCTGCAGGTGATCGATTTCATGCTGCACGGCCCGGGCCTCATAGCCCTCACAATCAAATGCCTGCTGTTCTCCGTGTTCATTCAGGGCCTGAACGGTGATACTTTCCGCGCGAATAACGTTACCGGTATAGTCAGGCACCGACATGCATCCTTCCCGCCCCAACGCCAGGCCTTCCCAACGAGTCAATTCCGGATTGATCAATATCATGCAACCATGACTCGGAATTTTAGGCTTGGATGACACGTCGACAATCACAATCTGCTTAAAACAAGCCACCTGAGGTGCGGCAATACCGACCCCACCCGGCCCGGCACGCATGGTTTGTTCGAGTTCGCGAACAAACTGCCGCAAGGCATCATCAAAACAGTCGACGGGTTCCGATACCTGTTTCAGACGCGGGTCGGGGTACTTGAGTATTTCCATCCTTAGCCGACCATGGTTTCGATCTCATCGATGCGTGCATCGATACCATTCTGAGCGACAATCTCCAATGCTGAACGCAGTGGCTCAATACCTTCACTTGCATGACCCTCTATGATCATAAGGTAGATTGGCTGCTGTTCAGTGCCGGCGACATCGGATTCCAGATCGGTAATATCCAAACCGGCCTCGGCCAACGCACCCACAACCTGGGAAACAATACCGGCACGGTCGGCGCCATTGACATGCACGCGCACATCCGGGATCTGGTGCTGATGCAATTGACCCTTAATGCTATCGATATGCGCATGCAGTCCCAATGAGTCCACCACCGGTTCAATTAGCTGGTCGAGCTGGTGCTTGCTCAAGGTCGTCTGCACCATCATCATGATGGAAAAGTTTCCACCCAGGCGCATCATCGAGGCCTCGCCAAGGTTACAACCCCCCTCATACAAGGCATGAGTCAAATGCGCGACAATGGCGCGTCTGTCTTCGCCGACAACGGTTAACATATACCAGTGATTCATTGTTGTTCTCCCGTCATTAATAAAGCCGCTTAATGCAGACTGGAATGGGCCAAATAAATAGTCGCAACACCCATGACGATCAGGATGATCTGTTTGACGGTTTCATTCAACTGTGTTTTTTTATGTAAGCCCGGCAACAGGTCTGCCATAGCAATATAAATGAAGCTGGAGGCCGCCACCGCCAGCACATAGGGAATAATATCCAGAAAGCCAGCAAGGCTAACATAAGCCAGCAAGGCGCCTAACACCGTCGTCAGACTGGAGAGCACATTCATGACAAAGGATTTAACCCGGCTCATGCCACTGTGCAGCAAGATGGCAAAATCCCCTACCTCCTGCGGGATCTCGTGCGTAGCCACGGCAATACTGGTGACGACACCGAGATGAATATCGGTCATGAATGCAGCAGCAATCAATATGCCATCAACAAAGTTATGCAGGCCATCACCAAACAGGATCAGCGTTACGGTGGATTGTTCTTTACCCTTATCAAAGGCTTCCTTAGGTGCATGCGCTTCACAATGATCGGAATGGCAATGCCGCCACAAAACCATTTTCTCCAATAGAAAAAAACTCAATATTCCCAACAACACGGTCAAGCCAATGAAATGAAAGTCTGTTCCCGGTTTGGCCATGGAGTGCGGTAACAAGGCGAGAAAGGCAGCACCCAACAGGGCACCGATAGCAAAACTGACGAAATGGGGTAGTAAACGAATACGAAAGCGTTCGGGTAATAACAAAAACGTCGAAGCCGCAATCACACTTAGGACGCCGCCCAGCAGGCTAAATATAATAATCCAGTAAATCAGGTCCATCAGCAGTTTCAGCTCTTTATTTATCAGGCATGACTATAACATACGGCTTTAGATAATGACTCATGCATCGATCCAGATTAACGAGGCCATGCGCCCGGTATTATGTTCACGCCGATAGGAATAAAAACGCGACGGCTCGGAGTAGGTGCAATAGTCACCGCCATAAACGGCCTCGACTCCTGCGCGTTGCAGTCGTTGTCGTGCCAGTTGATAGATGTCTGCCAGGAACTTATTGTCTGCACTGGCAACAAACGCCTGACTTGCCGACGGGTCATGTTGTGTGAACGCCTGCAACACCTCGGCGCCGACTTCGAAGGCCTGCGCACCAATCGCCGGTCCCAGCCAAACCATAAGCTCCTGCGCCGGCGCCTGAAAACATTGCAGGGCCGACTCAAGCACACCGGCAGCAAGGCCACGCCAGCCGGCGTGCACCGCGGCCACCTCGGTACCGGCGCGATCACAGATCAAGGCGGGTAAACAATCTGCCGTCAGCACAGCACAGACCTGCCCATGCGCGCGGGTATAACTGCCATCGGCCTTTGCATCCTGGACCGATGTCTGCTGATCCAGCGTTGCTATGTAGGTGCCGTGCACCTGTTGCAGCCATAGTGGTTCTGCCGGCAATGCCAGCCTTTGCCTCAACAGCGCACGGTTCTCGGCAACATGCACATTTGAGTCCTGTACATGCGTGGCCAGGTTCCAGCTTGCATAGGGCGGCTGACTGTTGCCAGGATGACGCAGGCTGGTACAGGCATTGATATGGTCCGGTGCCGGCCAGTCGGCATGAATACAGTGATCCACTATTCTGCTTCCTGCAGATCCTGATCAAGGACATTAATCAGTTGCTGCATATCCTCGGGTAGCACACTGGTCCACTCCATGATCTCGCCTGTGTTGGGATGAGGCACTGCCAACTGAATCGCATGCAGAGCTTGTCGGGAAAAATGCTGCAGGCATTCTCGTAACTCAGCCGATGCATTCGGCGGCATACGCATACGCCCGCCGTAAACTGGGTCACCGACAATCGGATAACGCCGATGGGCCATATGCACCCTGATCTGATGCGTGCGCCCGGTCTCCAGGCGGACGCGGACCCAGGTGTGCATACGAAAGCGTTTGAGCACCCGGTAATGCGTGACTGCAGGTTTGCCACTGGCGACTACGGCCATACGTTTGCGCTCAACCGGATGTCGGCCGATCGGCTCGTCGATGCTCCCACCTGCGGTCATGACGCCATGCACGACGGCTTCATACTCTCTCCTGATCTCACGGGCCTGCATCGCATCGACAAGGTGATGATGCGCCTCCAGGGTCTTGGCCACCACCATTAGACCGGTGGTGTTCTTGTCGAGGCGGTGGACAATACCGGCGCGTGGCAAGGTAGCCAGATCCGGGCAGTGATTCAGTAACGCATTCAACACGGTGCCATCGCGGTTGCCGGCACCTGGATGTACGACCAGATTGCTCGGCTTGTTCAGTACCAGCAATGCATCATCTTCGTAGACGATGTCCAAATCAATATCCTGGGCAACACTACTCAGATTGACATCTTCAATGGTGGCATCCACGACCACCGACTCGCCACCGAGGACACGATCGCGCGGCCGCCTGGACTGACCGTCCAGCAAGATCTCACCGGCCTTGATCCACTGACTCAGGCGCGCACGGGAATAATCAGGAAACAGGCGTGCGAGGGCCTGGTCCAGACGTAAATCCGCCATCTCTTGCGGAATTTGGGCATTTAACTGTATTTTGTGCATGAATCTGGATGTTCCAGCAGATCGACCCCGGTTCCCGGGAGTCAGAATAAAAATACCTTTTTGAACAAAACCTTATACAGCATCTATGGGGCCACTGGCAATGCTTGCGAGCACTTTAGCGCCTACGGCTGTGGCAATTTGCTAAAAAATGGTGGGGCTGCACGCACAAGTCTTTACCTATGGCACGCGCTCCAGTAACCTTACGCACCTATGCGAAAATCACTTATATTATTTACAAGCCTGTTCGGTTTATTCATACAGGGCTGCTCCATGCTTCCGGCCCCTGACGATGACACCAAGAACTGGTCGGCACGTAAAATCTATACTGAAGCGAAAAAATCTCTCAGCAGTGGCGACTATGAAAACGCCATTAATTTTTACGAGACCCTGGAATCCCGATATCCCTTCGGCCGCTTCGCCAAGCAAGGGCAAATCGAGATTGCCTATGCCTATTATAAATTTGATGAGCCCGAATCGGCGATCGCCGCTGCCGACCGTTTCATCAAGCTTCACCCCAAGCACCCACATGTTGATTATGCCTATTACTTGAAGGGTCTGATTTATTTTAATCGTAACATCGGCTTCCTCGGCAGGCTCTTTCAACAAGATAGTTCTAGTCGAGACCCGGAATCCTCGAAACAGGCTTTCCAAGAATTCTCAACCTTGATAAAAAAATTCCCGAATAGTCGTTATGCCACAGAGGCACGTCTGCGCGCCTTATATCTGCGTAACAACCTGGCCGAACATGAGTTGCATGTTGCTAAATATTATATGACCCGAAAGGCCTACGTCGCTGCGGTCAATCGCTGTAAATATATTATTGAAAATTATGACCGCTCTTCGGCAGTACCTGGTGCACTCGATATTATGGCACAGGCCTATGATAAACTGGGTCTGACCGAGCTGGCCGCAGATGCGCGCAGAGTACTGGTAGCCTCATTCCCTAAGTATGACAGCGAAAGGAAATCGAAAAAATCCTGGTGGAATCCGATCTAGATCAGCGTACAGTGAGCTTCCAGGCACTACCCTCTCACACATAGGGCGATGACCGCGATCACTTTTATATATTTCCATCGTACAAATCACTGCACAAGGAATAAAAAAATATTAAAAAAGGCCTGACAGGTACGCGCCTGCCAGGCCTTGTGAGCCTCGTCCTGCGTTAGCGATTAGATTGCATCATTATCCTGCTCACCGGTACGAATACGGATAATTTTTTCCACCGTGGTAACAAATATCTTGCCATCACCAATCTTGCCAGTACGCGCGGCCTCGGTTAACACCTCCAGGCAACGCTCCAGGTCATTTTCTGCAAGGACGATCTCAATTTTCACCTTCGGCAGGAAATCAACAATATATTCTGCTCCGCGATACAATTCCGTGTGTCCCTTTTGTCGCCCGAATCCCTTCACCTCGGTTGCGGTCATTCCAGTAATACCAATTTCAGACAGCGCCTCACGAACATCGTCAAGCTTGAATGGTTTGATTATCGCTTCGATCTTTTTCATTTTTCTCGTTCCTCCTGACAAACTCGTTTTTCGGCATGTCCAACAATTTATTGTTCTTGTATGGGTTATCAGTAACGGGCAGCTATCCGTTAATTATTAATTATACTTAAATGATCAGACTGTTATGGAATCCCTGATAAATAGAAAATACTGAGTCATTGCGAGCTTTTGTTAAGCCAGTGATCCCTTAATGTACAAAAGATACCGCAACAGGATGGCCTTGAAAAGCTGTTTCGCCCTATTCCTGGTCAAAACGTCCGAAACCGGAAGTGATGGGATAGCGTCGATCCCGACCAAAGGCACGATGCGTGACCTTGATACCGGGTGCGGCCTGCCGTCGTTTGTATTCGTTACGGTCGACGAGCCGGGTCACCTTGTTGACAATTTTCGCATCAAAACCGGCGTTAATGATGTCCTCGGGACACTGGTCCTGCTCGACATAGCGCTCAAGAATAGCATCAAGAACATCGTAGGGTGGCAGACTGTCTTCATCTTTTTGGTCAGGTGCGAGTTCTGCAGACGGTGGCCTCTCTATGACTCGCTCCGGGATCACCACGCGTTCGCGATTACGATAATGACTCAGTTGGTATACAAGGGTCTTGGGCACATCCTTGAGGACACAAAAGCCGCCCGCCATATCACCATAGAGGGTAGCATAGCCGACTGCCATCTCACTCTTGTTACCTGTGGTCAGGACCATTTTCCCCTTTTTATTGGATATCGCCATCAGCATGACACCGCGACAACGCGCCTGGATATTTTCCTCTGTCGTGTCTGCAGGCAGACCCCGAAATTCATCCTTGAGGCTTTTCAGAAAAGACTTGAAAACCGGTTCTATCGGGATGACCTGAAAATTGCTACCCAGAATGCGCGCTTCTTCCTGCGCGTCTTCGATACTCATATCCATGGTATAACGTGACGGCATGGATACCCCTTCGACCCGCTCCGGGCCCAATGCATCCACGGCAATGGCCAACGTCAATGCCGAATCAATGCCACCGGACAAGCCAATCACAGCACCCTTAAAGCCGTTCTTGTTTATATAATCGCGCACGCCCATGACCAATGCCTGGTAGACACTGGCAACATCCTCCTGCGGCGGCTCGCAGACACTACTACTAATGTCCACATGGTCATCCTGCAGACGACATTCCAGTGCATAAATCCCTTCAGTAAAGGCTGGTGCACGACTAACAATGTTGCCATACCGATCCATGACCATTGACTGGCCGTCAAAAACCAATTCGTCCTGGCCGCCAAGCAGGTTGGCGTAGACTATCGGCAACGCATTCTCGGCATGGCGCTGAGCCAGCACTTGTTCACGCTCCCGACTCTTGCCTATCTGGAATGGCGATGCATTCAGGTTAATTATCAGGCGTGCACCGGCATCAGCAGCTCGTTGCAGCGGTTGGCTCTCCCAGATATCTTCACAGATTGTCAGTGCCAGCGGGATGCCATTGTAGTCAAATACACAGGCCTTGTCGCCGGCAGTAAAATAGCGTTTTTCATCGAACACACTGTAATTGGGCAGGCACTGTTTTTGATATTCGGTCACGATCTTGCCATGATGAATCAGGCCGGCCATGTTATAGATGTTGCCATCAATCTGGCGCGGATATCCTATGATGACACCAACATCACCGATCTCGGCACACAGGGTCTGCAAGGCCTGCTCCACGCGTGTATACAAGCCCGATCTGAGTAGCAGGTCTTCAGGTGGGTAACCGGTCAGGGTCAGCTCCGGGAATACCAGCAACTGCAATTGTTGCTGTTGCGCCTGCTGCACACAGGACAGCACCTTACGGGTATTGCCTTCGATATCACCCACTAACAGGTTGACCTGCGCCATACCCAATCGAAGTGACTCTGTCGTTTCCATAGGCGATCTCTAAACCGGCAATAGTTCGGCCATGCGTCGGCCTATCTCGGCGGGCGAACGCACCGTAGCCACACCGGCTGCCTCAAGTGCGGCAAATTTTTCATCGGCAGTGCCCTTACCACCGGCTATGATGGCACCGGCATGACCCATGCGTTTACCGGCAGGTGCCGTGACTCCGGCGATATAGGCGACCACCGGCTTGCTGACACTGGATTTGATGTATTCGGCTGCAGCCTCTTCATCGCTGCCACCAATCTCGCCAACCATGACAATCCCCTCGGTCTGCGCATCGGCCTCAAACAGTTCCAGGCAGTCGATAAAGTCCATGCCATGGATCGGGTCGCCACCGATGCCGACACAGGTGCTCTGACCGAGGCCGGCCATGCTGGTTTGATGCACGGCTTCATAGGTCAGCGTTCCCGAACGCGAGACGATACCGATACTACCGGCCTGATGGATACTGCCGGGCATGATACCGATCTTGCACGCCCCCGGGGTAATCAAGCCAGGACAATTAGGGCCAATCAGACGGGCATCGTAATCAGCCAATGCGGCCTTGACCTTGGCCATATCCAGCAACGGAATACCTTCGGTGATACAGGCAATGACTTTGATACCGGCATCGGCGGCCTCAAGGATCGCATCCATTGCAAACGGTGCCGGCACATAAATCATACTGGCATCGGCGCCGGTTTCACTGACGGCGTCATGAACGGTGTTGAATACCGGCAAGTCGAGATGTCGCTGTCCGCCCTTGCCCGGGGTAACACCCCCGACCATGCGGGTACCATAAGCAATGGCCTGCTCAGAATGAAAGCTGCCTTGTTTGCCAGTAAAACCCTGGCAGATCACTCGAGTGTTGTTGTCGATAAGGATACTCATAATAGTGCGAACCCTGCTACTTGGACTGTGCGGCGCGGACAACTGACTTGGCCGCTTCAGTAAGATCGGATGAACTGACAATATCGAGACCACTGTTTTGCAGTATCTCACGCCCGCGTTCGACATTGGTGCCCTGCAGGCGCACCACCACCGGCAAGCGGGTGTCGACTTGTTGCAAGGCGCTTACAATCCCTTCGGCGATCAGATCGCAACGGACAATGCCACCAAAGATGTTGACCAGAATCGCCTGCACATTGGCGTCCGACAGGATGATCTTGAAGGCCTCGGCCACACGCTCGGCCGTGGTGCCGCCACCGACATCGAGAAAATTGGCCGGTTCGCCACCATGCAGCTTGATCAGATCCATGGTCGCCATCGCCAGGCCGGCGCCATTGACCATGCAGCCGATGCTGCCGTCCAGGGTGACATAGTTAAGGTCGTGCTGGGCCGCCAGATGTTCTTTTTCATCTTGCTGCGATTCATCATACAGCGCTGCAAGGTCGGCATGACGATACAGGGCATTCTCATCAAGATTGATCTTGGCATCCAACGCCACCAATGCCCCATCTGTGGTAACCACCAACGGATTAATCTCAACCAGGCTGGCATCATTGTCGACAAACAGACGATACAGAGACATTAGTAGACGGGTGAATGCACGGATTTGCTCTCCTTCGAGCTGCAGGCCAAAGGCCAGTTGCCGACACTGGTAGGCCTGTAGGCCCGCCGCCGGATGCACATGGATACTGAGTATTTTTTCCGGCTGCGTAGCGGCGACCTCCTCAATATCCATACCTCCCTCGGTAGAGGTCATGAACACCAGACGCTCACTACTGCGATCTAGCAATACTGCAAGATAAAGCTCGCGTGCAATCGAAGACGTTTGCTCAACCATTAACACATTGATTGGAAGACCTTTTTCGTCGGTTTGCGGGGTCACCAGCCGGGCACCTAGCAAGCGCTCGGCGGTGGCCTCAAGCTCGTCCAGATCGGCGCAAAGTTTGACACCACCCCCCTTGCCACGACCACCCGCATGCACCTGCGCCTTGACCACCCAGCGCTCACCGCCGAGCGCCTTTGCATAGCTGACCGCTTCATCGACCGTGCGTGCAGCCCGCCCGGATGGCACCGCAATACCATAGTCGGAAAATAGCTTTTTCGACTGATATTCATGTAAATTCATTAGAATGGGCCTTCAAACTTGTTCTCAAGGCACGTATTGTGGAACAAATTACCCACAGAGGCAAAATTGCGCGGTTCAGGGGTGGACGCACTTGCAGTTTTAGGCGCAAGTATCCACACTATGTTTGATTACAATTACCATCAAGATCATTATAAATATGCGTTTTATACTACTGATAGTTGCCATTGTCCTCGGAATCCTGATCCTGAAACAATTATACGGCCCGCGAAAAAAAACCGGGGATAACAAACTTCCGCCATCCACGGCGATAATACGCTGCGAGCAATGTGGCGTTCATGTCCCCAAAGACGAGGCCGTCGAGTCTGCCGGCAAATATTTCTGCTCTGATGAACATCGTAAGCTGCATCAGTCCTGAGTCTACTCAAGCTATGCTCATGACTACAATCGACCATCAGGCCCGTCGTCCATGAATATGCAGGGATGGAACATACTCGATGCCTCATCCGGCATGGAGTCTAAGGCCCCCGAATGGAGGCCGCTGGCATACTTCAATTATTACCGGCTGGTACTGTCAGGACTTTTCGTCATCCTGTTTGTATCAGGGCCCACACCGATTCTGCTCGGCTCCTATAAACCCTCGCTGTTTTTGGGTACGGCCGTGTTCTATCTGGTCTTCAGCCTGTTCAGCCTGTTCAGTATTTACGCTAAAGCACCGCGCTTCTCCACGCAGACACAACTGCAAACCCTGGTCGATATTATTGCGCTGACACTGCTGATGCATAGCAGTGGCGGCCTGACCACCGGCCTCGGCATCCTGTTGGTCATTGCCATTGCCGGCAGTAGTATGATCCTGGCAGGTCGACTGGCGTTATTGTTTGCGGCCGTCGCCGCGATCGCCATCCTGATCGAACAAATCTACTCACATCTGCACCAGTCCTTTGCAACAACCTCCTATACTCAGGCCGGCATCCTCGGCGTTACCTTTTTTGCTACTGCGTTGTTGTCCCATGTCCTCGCCACCCGTATTCGCAAGACCGAAGAACTGGCAGCACAACGCGGCATCGACCTTGCCAATATGCAACAGGTCAATGAGTACATCATTCAGACCATGGATGCGGGTATTATTGTCGTCGACCATGATATGGATACGCGCCTGGTGAATGAAGCGGCCTGGCATTACCTCGGCATGCCTAAACTGGAACAGTACCAACCCCTGGACCAGGTATCCGAGGAGTTGGCGTGCCAACTGCAAAACTGGAAACAGGACCCGGACGTCGAAATCAAGGCATTCAGGCCACATCCTGATGCAGCACAGATTCTTGCTCGCTTCACGCCACTCGGAAAAAACCGCGAAAACGGCACCCTGATCCTGCTCGAGGACTCCAGTCACGTCACCCAACAAATGCAGCAGCTGAAACTGGCATCACTCGGCCGTCTGACCGCCAGCATTGCCCACGAAATCCGCAACCCACTCGGCGCCATCAGTCATGCCGCACAGTTATTACAGGAGTCACCTGAGCTAGAGGGCGCTGATTACCGCTTGTCCGAGATTATTCAAAATCACTCGGCACGCATGAACACCATTGTTGAGAATATCCTGCAACTATCCCGACGCGAAAGCACCAACCCAAAAATCATCGAGCTGAAGGTCTGGACCGAAGACTTCGCCCGTGAATTTTGCGAAGCCGAGCAACTCGATCCCGCCAGCATTAGCGTCGATATACAACCGGATAATACGATGGTTCAGATGGACACCAGTCACCTGCAACAAATCCTGTGGAACCTGTGCCAGAACGCTATCAAGTATGGTCACGCTGAGGGCCAGCCCGTCAGGATCACCCTCAGAGGGGGCATCACCGAAGAGTCTAGAGGACCATTCCTGGATGTCATTGACACCGGCGAAGGTATAGCAGACGACATTATCGAGCAGGTGTTCGAACCATTCTTTACGACCGGCACCGAGAGTACCGGTCTCGGCCTGTATATTAGTAAGGAGATGTGCGAATCCAACAAGGCCAGAATCAGTTATCATAATGTACCGGCCGGCGGCAGTTGTTTCCGCTTATCCTTTTATGACCCGAGACGAATCAAGCAATGAACCAACAAACTGCGCTGATCATTGATGACGAACCGGATATCCGCGAACTGCTTGAGCTCACACTCAATCGTATGAATATCGCGACCGATGCCGCCGCCGACCTGACCCGGGCAAGGGATCAATTACAGCAACAGCACTATGACCTGTGCCTGACCGATATGCGCCTGCCCGATGGCAACGGTATTGAGCTGGTTGAATGGATACAGCAGCATCGCCCGAATCTACCGGTTGCCGTCATTACCGCGCATGGCAACATGGAACTGGCGGTCCAGGCTCTCAAGGCCGGTGCTTTCGACTTTGTCTCCAAGCCGGTGGATTTGGAAAACCTGCGCAACCTGGTGCAGGCGGCGTTAAAGTTGTCGAGCCAACACCAGGGTAAAAACCTGCGCAGTAGCCATGAACTACTCGGTGATTCCGAACCGATGCAAAAGATCCGCGGCACGATTGCCAAGCTGGCCCGCAGTCAGGCGCCCGTTTATATTAGTGGCGAGTCAGGCACTGGCAAGGAACTCGTGGCCCGCCTGATCCACAACAAGGGCCCCAGGGCCGACCACCCTTTCATACCCGTTAACTGTGGCGCCATCCCGACGGAGCTGATGGAGAGCGAATTTTTCGGCCACAAGAAAGGCAGCTTCACCGGCGCCATTAGCGACAAGCAGGGCCTGTTCCAGGCCGCCCATGGCGGCACCCTGTTTCTCGATGAGATCGCCGAGCTACCGATGGCCATGCAGGTCAAACTGTTACGCGCTATCCAGGAGAAGGCAGTGCGCCCTGTGGGTGCCCAACAGGAAACCAGCATAGATACACGTATCCTCAGCGCCTCGCACAAAGACCTCGACAAACAGGTCGCCAGTGGTCACTTCCGCCAGGATCTGTACTACCGCCTGCATGTCATCCAGCTCACCGTGCCACCACTGCGCGATCGCATTGAGGATATCAACATGCTGTCTGCGCACATCCTGAATAAAATAGCCGCCGCCCATGCTACCACTACCCCCGTACTGGCAGAGGACGCCATCAAGGCATTGCAGGCCTACGCGTTCCCCGGCAATGTACGTGAACTGGAGAATATACTGGAGCGCGCCACGGCGCTGTGCGAAAACCATATTATCCATCAGGACGACCTGCAGCTGCCCGATCTGAGCGACGACATCGAGACGAAATCAGCACCACAACTGGAAGACTACCTCGACGACAAGGAAAAATCCGTCATCATGCAGGCACTGGAAAAGACCCGTTATAATAAAACCGCCGCCGCCAAACTGCTGGGTATCAGTTTTCGCCAACTGCGATACCGCCTGAAAAAACTCGGAATCGATTGATTTCAAGGCAAAACTGACCATATTTGTCAGTAAGTGACAAATATGGTCAGGTCATTTTGTCGGCGGCGCTGATTTTCTGGCGCAATCGCCTCCAAGGCTACCGTGATTCAGACATGGAAATAAATATAAGCAATTGTTTTTATTTATTTATTTACATTATTGAGCCCATACTAAAATATCTGGCACATTCCCTGCATTGTAAATCACGCACTGACATCGTCTGGCAAAACATTGGCTGGATAGCTAAGCACCCGCGCAAGCCGGTGTCTGGTCGTTTAGTCAGGGGATTTCAAAGTTATACAACGTTGATTAACTTGAAATTTGAACAATAGTTAACACAAACATTTACTATGGAGCTAAACATGCAAACCATGAAGAAAGTACAACAGGGTTTTACCCTTATCGAATTGATGATCGTTGTTGCGATTATCGGTATCCTTGCGGCCATCGCGATCCCTGCCTATCAGGATTACATCGCTCGTTCACAAATGAGTGAGGCAATGACACTGGCCAGTGGTCTGAAAACGTCGATGACTGAATGTTATGCGAATAACGGCACCTTTCCAAACAATCAGGAGTGTGGTGTCCCGGCTGCAGTTTCAATCACTGGTAAATATGTCAGTTCTATCCGTGCTAGCAACGCCGGTACAATTACTGCGACAATGAAAACCGCGGGTAGTGTCTCGGGAGGAATCGTTCAAGCATCTCTGACATTGACTGCCGATACAACTAGCGGTGGATCAATCACCTGGTTATGTACAAGCTCTGCTGAAACAAAATACCTGCCTAGCAGCTGTCGTTAATCATATTATACGGTCCCTGCCAAAACAGGGACCGTATTTTATTTATTAACCCAAGTATGACCAGAGAATCTGAGCAAATAAAAAAGCTATATGGTCAATGAAATTAACTCTACACGACATAACAACGGCTTTACTCTGATAGAGTTGATGATTGTCGTCGCCATCATAGGCATCCTTGCCTCCATTGCATTCAATTCATACTCAAATTACATTGCCAGAACACAAATTGCCGAAGGGCTAACCCTTACTGGACGCCTCAAAACGGCTATCACAGAGTGCTACAGCCATTCAGGCCTGTTCCCTGATAGTGGGGAATGCGGAATACCATTGGCAACATCTATTTCTGGTAAATATGTCAAACAGGTTCTTGCCAGCAGTGCAGGCAGAGTTGTTATTACCATGAAAGGATCAGGCTCTGTTTCGCAGCACATCACTGGTGGCACTCTTAGCCTTATTGCTGATACCTCCTTTTCTGGAAGCATTGTCTGGACCTGCAAGAGCAGTTCTATCCCGAGTAAATATTTGCCTGGAAACTGTCGTTAGTCAGACACGCAACTTACGGCCAGAATAACATGCCTAACCATGAACGAGATTTGTTCATCTTAATGATAAATTATGATCAATAGCGAGCAGAAACACACGAAGAATCAGCTATATTCTATACTCTTCCTTGCATCCATCATACCACTCACCTTATTTCTATACTGGCCGGGTACTCATAGCGAATTTTTACTAGATGATATACCCAACCTGGAAGGCCTGTATGAAAATACAGAGCGGGAAGAAAGCAAATATTTTGAATTTATTTTTTCCGGTACTTCAGGACCAACCGGGCGCCCTTTAAGTCTGGCCAGCTTTGCGCTTAACCATTACCTAGGCCAGACAGTACAAGGCTATAAAATCACAAATATCATCTTACATTTAGTAAATGCGATATGTATTTTTTGGCTATTCACGCTCATCTTCAAAGACTACTTAAAAGATAATAACAAAACGCTCATTCTGGCAATGGCAGCAACAACCCTGTGGCTGATTCATCCGCTTAATGTCAGTACAACGCTCTATACCATACAAAGAATGACGCAGATTGCGACGCTGATGACATTGCTTGGCTTGATAAGTTATGTCAAATTAAGAATCCGCTATACGGGTGTAGAAAGAATACGATTTACCCTCCTGATTGCCAGCCTGATGTTCTTTTCTACAATAGCTATTTTTGCCAAAGAATCGGGCATACTGCTGATATTATTTGCGGCTGTACTGGAATTTACTCTCCTATCAAATACTATTCCAATTAAAAAAGGAACCCAGCAAAAGATTTTATTCCTGTTTCTTATTAGCCCCCTTTTGTTGCTTGGCATCTATTACTTCACCTACATATTTTCTTTTTCTACTACCCCTTCATATCGGGGCTTTAATTCCTGGGAACGTTTGATCACTGAAAACAGAGTACTAGTAGACTACCTACGTCAGATACTTGCACCAAGATATTTAACCATGTCTATTTTCCATGATGATTATCAGGCTTCCAGGTCGCTGATAGACCCAATCTCAACATTGTTCTCCGTTGCCTTTATACTTGCACTTTTCATTAGCTCAATAAAACTGAGAAGAAAATATCCGATATATAGCTTCGCCATACTATGGTTCCTGGCAGCGCATGTCCTGGAAAGCAGTGTTTTTCAATTAGAACTCTATTTCGAGCATCGTAATTATCTGGCGATACTCGGCCCTTTAGTTCTGTTTTCATACATTACGATCCATTCATTACATAGTACTGCCAGGAAAGCAGGTTATTTCATTTTCATATTATTTAGTCTTTTCATCGGTCATAATACCTATGAGCTAAATAAGTTATGGGGTAACCCACCTGAGCTGGCAGTCATATGGAATCATTTCCATCCCAACTCACCTAGATCAATACAGTACCTAGCAGGGAAACAACTAGAGATGGGGTATGTAGAAGACGCATACAATACAATCCAAAAACTGGAAATTGTAGAACCCGATCATATCAATACTTCTCTATACAGACTTTTACTAGCATGTAAATTACATACGAATATAGGAAATGAAGATTTCAATAATCAACTTAAAAGGCTCTCCGGTGGTCGATACCAAAATTTTGTACCTCAATTAGTTAAAACCCTAATTGATACCAGGAACCATGAAAAATGCGACATTTTAAGGATAGAGAACACAAACTTGATCCTGAATGCTCTTAGAGCAAACAGCAATATAAAGGGCGACAAAGGCATTCGCTCTTTCACTTGGGAGGCTTATGCTATAGCATTGGCACATGAAGACAAAGTTGACATTAAACAATTAATAACTGCAGTAGAGAAGGCAAATGATATATTAACTTCTATTGATAGACTATCTTGGCTGGCAAAACTGTATATGAACGAAAACATGCTTGATCACGCTACTGCATTGCTCAAGCAGGCCTATAATCAAGCCCAGCGAGCGCGCTGGTGGAATAAGCATAAATTGAATAATATCATAAACTTAGGCGATGAATTAGGTATTGAAATTGAACATGGGCAACAATAATATACAATCACCAAGAATTTCTATCGTTTTGCCTTGCTATAATGAGAAAAACAATCTCCCTAGCATATTAGAAGACCTCAGCACTCAATATCCCGAAGCCGAGATAATAGTCGTAGACGATGGCTCCACAGATAATTCAGCAACAGTAGCACAGGAACTGGGAGTAAAAACCATCCTCCACCCTAGAAATATGGGGAATGGCGCCAGCATTAAAACGGGAGCGAGAAATGCAACAGGCGACATTATAGTCTTCATGGATACTGATGGCCAACATAAACCAGTGGACATACAGCGTTTACTTGATAAGCTTGACGAAGGATATGACATGGTCGTCGGTGCTCGCACATCAGACACCCACGCCAATTTCTGGCGACTGTTTGCTAATACATTCTATAATAAACTAGCGTCATTTATGACAGGCTTTACTATTAAGGACCTGACTTCTGGCTTCCGGGCTGTAAAAGCTGACAAATTCAGAAAATTTCTGTATCTACTTCCCAACGGATTTTCCTATCCGACAACAAGCACAATGGCATTCTTCCGATCAGGATTCCCAATTGCCTATATTCCGATTTCTGCCCTGCAGCGTGAAGGAAAAAGTAAAATTCGCCTGCTCAAGGATGGCACACGCTTCCTGATAATTATTATGAAGGTAGGTGCACTATTTTCACCCATGAGGCTATTTCTCCCTGTCAGCGCGTTATTTTTCCTTATAGCCTCAATTTATTACGCTTACACTTTTTATACTGCCGAGCGCTTTACTAATATGAGTGCGTTGCTTTATATAACATCTTTATTAACCTTCCTGATTGGAATAGTTTCTGAACAAATATCATCTTTACATTATCGTTTTTCCGAACATGATAGCGGCATCCAGAACGTGCAGATAACCAACCAAGATAAATGATCTACTGTATCATTGGAACACGCGCGCAGCTTGTTAAAATGGCACCTGTAATCAGGGCAATTGAGCAAAATAACTGGCCTATCCGTCTCATTCATACAGGGCAACATCGAGAAAGCATGCAATCTTTATGCGAAGACTTCTCTATACAAACGCCCTGGCAACCAATCATTAACGGAAGTGAAGTAAATTCAGTCTTTAAAGCTGCCACCTGGCTAACAAAGCTATTATGGCAAGTCTTATTCAAGGCCCGTCAGCATATAATAAAATCAGATTCGAGTAACGATATCGTCCTGGTACATGGCGACACTTTCTCCACAATACTGGGCGCAGTCCTCGGGAAACGCTCAAATACAAAAGTAGCGCACATTGAATCCGGTCTACGGTCGCATAATATATTCAATCCTTTTCCGGAGGAACTTAACCGACTAGCCACTTTTCAATTAACAGATATTGCCTTCTGCCCAGGAGAATGGGCATTTAACAATCTTAAAAAACACCGAAAAATTGAACGCATCAATACTGAGCAGAACACTTTGCTTGACTCATTAAGACTTGCATTGAAATCAAATGATAATAAAAAAAACAGTCAGGAAGTACTAAATTATGCCGTTTGCTCAATACATAGATTTGAAAATCTATTTCACAAAAAAAGATTGGTCAAAATAATTAAACTACTTAAAATTACATCAGAGCATTACCCCTTAATTTTCATACTTCACCCAACAACAAAGAAAAGACTTGAAAACACTGGTCTAATTAACGAACTAAAACAATATAACATTACATTTAGAGATCGAATGGGTTATTTCGACTTTATGAATTTAGTATCCTCATGTAGCTTTATGATAACAGATGGCGGAAGCAACCAAGAAGAACTATCATATTTAGGCATACCTACCTTACTTATGCGAAAAACTACTGAACGTCAAGAAGGCCTGAATACCAATACCGTTATCTGCGACTATGACGCTGACACTCTAAAAGACTTTCTCAATAATATTGACAATTATCGATATAACAGAATAGATTATAATATCTCACCTACCGAGATCATCGTGCAACGACTTAGCGAATTTTCTAATAAATAGAAATGTTTACTCATAGAATTTTTGATAGAGAATACAGGGTGTTTTCAGTCAAAACTTACAATATATGCGCATAGTAGTTATTACAAAACGACAATATATGAGTAAAGACCTCATCGATGATCGCTACGGGCGTTTTTATGAAATGCCGCTTGAGTTAAGCAAGTTAGGGCATGAAGTTATCGGTGTTGCACTGAGTTACAGAAAAAGTGATGAAGGAATCTTGATTGATAATGTAGAAGAACACAATAAATTCCAATGGCATTCGTATAATCTGAAAGACTTTATCCTACCCAGATTTAAAAGACACCAGGACCGACTTCAATCAATAACTCAATCATTCCAGGCTGATGTAATATGGTCATGTTCTGATGCCATACATGCCATCATTGGCAGCAATCTCTCTAAAAGAACTGGGATACCATGCGTAATCGATCTGTATGATAATTTTGAAAGCTATGGACTCTCTCATATACCAGGCATACTGCCACTGTTCAAACGCGCTATAGAAAATGCAAAATCAACAACATGCATTAGCCAGGCACTTGCCCACTATGTTATAAGCAACTACAAACCTAAAAATCCTGTGTCCGTAATTGAAAATGCAATCCCATCTAATTTATTTAAACCTATGGAAAAAACATTTTGCCGGCAACACCTTGGCCTACCTGTCAACGCTCGCTATATAGGAACTGCTGGCGCACTAAATAATGGACGAGGTATAAATATATTATTTGATGGCTATAAACAGCTTGTTTCAGAACACAAAGACCTTCATTTGCTTGTTGCTGGCCCAGTAGGAAAAAACGTAATTTTACCTAATGGTGATAAAGTTCATTATCTGGGGAACTTGCCCTATAATGAAATACCCTTCTTAATTAATTCGCTTGATTTAGCAGTAGTCTGTAATCTAGATACCAATTTTGGCAAGTTCTGTTTCCCCCAAAAAATATATGAATTTATGGCTTGCCATATTCCCTTTATTGCTGCTGCTGTCGGCCCAACGAAAACATTACTAGAAAATAATACTGACTGCCTCTATCAAGCTGATGATATAGGTGATTTCCTCTCGACCGCTACACATCAACTAAAACATCCTCGCCGACCTGAAATCAGTATACCAACATGGAGAGACCAGGCAATTAAACTTGAATCAACCTTAAACTTTTCGATTAATTAAATAATCATTTAGTTACACCTTTTTCACATATACATAGTATACGCCAATGACATTCTATAGAATTCTTTGTAGAAAAAGAGCTTAAAAAGTATACTTTGTAATCCTAGTTACAGGCGTGACAGCTAAACCGCGGATAAAAGTGGAAACGGCATCACTAAGCATATAAACTTGCTTGATTGATGCTGGAAAAGATATAGTTTGCAAATGGAGCTCATAAAGCTTGTGAACAAAATTGTTATTTTACAGATAAAGTAGAACGCGAGTTGTGCTAGACATTGATTATAATGTGTTTATTCCTCACATAGCTTACACATTTTAATTTCTGACAAGCCGGTAGTATCGCGGTTTTTAAACATAGACGACTCGACAGAGAATATATAATTTATGAAAAAAAGCATTGGATACCGAATTTCTGCCATATTACGCGTTATTCGCGTTTCGATGCGGCGAATGTTGTTGATACCAATAGTCCGATGGCTGATCGGATCTCTTCGCATGTTCTACTACGTCCGCATCAGAAGAAAGTTACGTACCCTGGCATCTGATCGCGCATACGAACTTACATTGATGCATAATCTGGATGCCCTTAAGAGACCACGTACTGACTTTACAATGGATCGCGTTGACAGACTGTTACGTCCTTTTAGCGCAGTAGAAACAATTGGGACCAATTCTGATATATTGATAATTGGGCCAAGAACAGAAAATGATCTACTGATGTTTCTGGCCTATGGTTTTGAGCGTTCAAGATTAAGTGCAATCGATTTAATTACATATTCACCCTGGATTGAGCTTGGGGATATGCACAAGATGGAATATCCCGACAACTCCTATGATGGCGTGTTTTGTGGCTGGGTGCTCAGCTACAGCGCATCTCCACGCGATGTAGCAGCGGAAATCACGCGTGTTGCCAGGAATGGTGCATTGGTAGCAATAGGAATAGACCACATTTCCTTAACTCCACAAGAGGTGGAAAAACGCGATGGATACGCCATAATTCCTGCTGATTCGACAGCGGAGCATGCTAACTCTGCTGATGAAGTTCTTGATTTATTTGGCGAAGCTGTTGACACTGTCTATTTTAAACATGATGCACCGTTAAAAGACCAGCTAGATGTCTTGAATCGCGTTAGCTCTTACGGTGAGTCCACAATTATGGTGGTGTTTAGTCTAAAAAAATGAGCCTAGTCAATAGCGTGAATGTGTCTTCGGATACAGGTTTCGTTTTCCAGATGACAATACTACTGATCTATGACATGACGTAGAAACGATTAAGATGAGTGCTGCTAAATTTCTGAACAATTTAAGGTCGACTCTATTTGAATCACTTCGGTTAGTGATCAATTCATTACGCTTCCTGGTTGGTTATTCTGTATTTCTATTCACGGGGACTACTCCGAAATTTGCCACACGTAGCCTTGCGCATCTTAGCAGTTTTTCAAATGGCCGTTTGAATGATTTTCTTTCCTGGTTTATTTCCTTACGTCATCCTGCCAGTCCGGCAGAAGATGCCAAAGGCGTGCTTGGTAATCTAAAGAAGGGAGAAATTGAAAATATTGTTGAAGTAATAAAAGAGAAGGGTTATTACGTATTCGATAACAAACTATCACAGGAGATGTGCGATCAGCTACTAAACTTTGCACTGTCTACACCTTGTACGCCAATGAAGATGGGCAACACAGACAAACTGGATGCATTCGGATATTTGCCAGAGAATGCACGCATTTATGAACGCGACAATCCTGTTTCTGTTCGATATGATTTTATTGCACAGGATTTGATGCAGAATTCGATCATTCAGAATCTAATCATAGATCCGACTTTTATAATGATTGCAGAAAATTATTTACGATGCAAGCCAATCACGGATTTGAATAGCATGTGGTGGAGTAACGCTAATTTTGGCAGTGAAGGGAGTTCGTCAGCAGCACAATTTTATCATGCCGATCTTGATCGTATACGATTTTTTAAATTTTTTGTGTATCTTAGCGACGTCGATCATGAAAATGGTCCGCATTGTTTTGTAGAAGGCTCCCATAAGAGAAAACCGCGTGCTTTATTGCGTGGATCGAAGCGAGTCTCTGATAATGAAATGAAACAACATTATCCTGCCGACAAACTAGTGGAAATTATCGGAAAGCGTGGAACTATTGTTGCTGTAGACAATATTGGCTTTCACAAGGGTAAGCCACTTCTGGAAGGGGATAGACTTATCCTTCAGATACTCTATGAGAACAGCAGTTTTGGATCCAGCTATATACCAGTAGAGATTAACGAGCACTTCCAGAAAGGCTTTATCGACTACGCTCAAAAACACCCAAGATTAGTCAAAAACTACCATTGGAATTTATGATCCCAACAGATTTTGTAATCTTTCCTGTTTAGCGCATCGCAATATCTGAATTTTTTCAGTTCTGACTGTTGGGTATATAGATACTAGTAGCCGTGTGATCTAACCAGTCATGTGGCTTTTACGTGATGGTTAATATTATGATTGTCTAACTCCAAAACCGAAAAGGCCTGATATTTTTTTATAGCATATTCTTATACCCAAAATAAAGTAGGAGGCACTTAAAACTGGAATACTAGGCCTGATATAATAATTATCACCTTCGATTGTAATCATCGATACTTTACGAAAACTATGCTCCTTCACATGATGAAACTTTACACCCTTACTCTTCATATAATAACCATATTTCAATATGCCAGTATCTGAGTTACTAGTATCAGGTAGAATGTTAAAGTTCACATAATTATTAATAATATGTATGAGTTCTTCATGTGATGATGGTTTTATGCAGCAATTTAAATCTTCATAATCAGCCCTACCCATGACGATGGATGGTTTTCCTAGATAGCTCGCTTCAATACCAATTGTAGATCCATATGTCAGTATTAATGAGCAATTTTTCACCAACTCATATGAATCAACCTTTTCTTCTGCGTGAATTATATTTACAAAAGGAAATCTACTGGATATTTCTAATAAGCCTCGTGTCTGTGAATTATTAATTTTTGCTAGGTTTGGATGGATTCGGATAAAAACACAATAGTCACCATCAGGATCCAGATCGCTTAAAAGTCTGGTGATTCCTTCATTTTGATCCCTATAGAATGGATTATGCCATTCCTCTATAGCTACAAATTCTTCTTCTGATGAAATAAATATTCCGATATTTATTTTTGAATCATCAAATTGACGAGGTAATTCCCCCTTTTTCTTACCTTTTTGAAATGAAACATGCGCCTGTGGCACTCTTTTTAGTCTTTCGTCATACCATTCACGCGCTATATTTTCTTTTTCAATATTTGTTAAAACAGAATCATGCCATACTGATTCTATTTTTTTCTTTATTAATTCTAAATCGTGGGCATAGCTATTTTTAAAATATGAATACCCTCCTATTACCCCTGCTCTCTCGTGTAAATAGCAGTCAATATTTAATGTCTGGGCAGCACGCAATGCTGGTCTTAGTGCTGACATCCTGCCATTAAACAATATAAAAACATCCGGTGTATGCTGTTTTAGATGATTTAGTATCGAAAAATAAACTGTTGCTGCCGTTTCAATATTATTTCGTATTATTGTCTCATTAGCGATTACTGGTGGTTTCGGCTCACGAAGGATAGTCACAACTGAAGAAATTGCTGATAGCCCAATATCAGCTTTATCAATGTATGTTTTCCTTATTTCATCAACCGAGCTATATTTTTTATTTGATAACTCACTAACAATATTTTTCTGATTGCCTGTAAGGTTGTCTATACTTTTTATTTTTACCTTGTCTTCTCCAAGCCAGGTAATACCTCTCTTGAATCGTGATCTGCAGCGCCAGCATTTTTCAAAATAGTGATGCGGGTTTGGTCCACATGATGATAGTTCTTTATGACAAGTTA
>CAMYJO010000002.1:0-134480 GCA_947258755.1 uncultured Gammaproteobacteria bacterium | reverse complement strand
AATTTCGAGATCTGTTTCAAAATGTGGATCCCACACTGAAAATGGTGAATAAATCAATACTTTCTTATTCATTCGTAAATACTTATTATTATATTTAACATTAAATCCATACTTTAATCTTTCATCTTGTTACTAGAAGCATCTGTATCAATTAAGCTTTTAAAATAAGCATTATCTGCTTCTAGTTTTGCATAATTCCCGGAACCGACCAGCTGCCCCTTATCAAGTACATAAATACAATCACACTCTTTAACAGTAGACAACCGATGAGTAACAATTACAATTGTGATTTTACTCGAAAGTACCCGCATAGCATCCATAACGATATTCTCGGTGGCCCCATCTAATGCACTTGTAGCTTCATCTAATACGAGTACGTCTGGATGATGGTATAGAGCGCGTGCTATACCGATTCGCTGTCGTTGTCCACCACTTAACTTGATGCCTTTTTCACCAACTATCGTCTGGTATTTATGTGGGAGCTCATCTGTTATAAAGTCATGTATATTTGCAACACTTGCTGCGCGCTCTACATCAGCCATATTTATCTTTTCAGGATTTACTCCAAATGCTATGTTTTGTGCGATCGACTTATCCATAAGGTAAATTGATTGTGGCACATAACCCAGTTGTTCCTGCCATGCCTTAACATTATCTTCATTTATATCAACTCCCCCAACAGAAATAGAACCAAATTCCGGTGACAGCAACCCTAGTATTATATCTATAATTGTAGTTTTTCCAGAACCGGTAGCACCAACAATTCCTATCGTTTGATTAACATCTATTTCAAGCGATATGTTTTTAATATTAGGAACCTGTACATTAGGATACTTAAAAACTATATCTTGCAGTTTAATCTTTCCCTTTATATCTCCTTCCTTCTTCGGCAATTCTTCGTTGCACTCAGTATCTGTTTTTTGTGCAAGATCACCATGCAATATTTCTAATGCTGGAAAATGGTATCTACATTCTGTAATACCCATAAATATCACATGTAATGCATTCATGAGTCGATATCCAGAGAATGCATACAATACAATAATTGGCATCACATATTCCATATCTCTCTTAACTGCTATCAGGTATAAAACGATCAGCAATATACCTCCAAAAGCAATTGTTTCAAATGCATATTTTGGTATTTGCGTGAATATTCGACTCTCGGTGGTATATAATGCGTATCGATATGAAGGCTCTGAAAAACGTCTTAAAAAATCATCTTCCTTCCCAAATAATTTAATATCTTTTATCCCGCCAAATGCTTCATTTGCTGCAATAAATCTCTCTCTTGCAGATGAAGAGGCCTCGCTCCCTATCCGATATAATTTCTTCCTGATAAAATAATAAAAAAGGGAGTAAACAGAGCCGAGCACTAAAGTAACTGTAAACGCGAGAGTGGAATCAACCAAAAATAGTAAGCCAACAATAAATAGTGCAATAACTGCTCTTGCAAACGCTTGCATGCCTGGCACTAAAATACCTACCACCACACGATTTACTTCACTAATTATATTTTTACTAAGCTCAGCCGTATTATTGGTAACAAAATAAACATAAGGCTTGTAAAGATATTTTTTTAATAATCTTTTTGCAATAATATGCTCTTGCATATTGGAAAATCGAAGTAACATCCAAATAGTAAATGCCGTAAATGCATTTCCAATTAATAATGCTAGTAACGCAATAGTCCCCAGAAACAACAGGAAATAGTCCGTACTGGAAAAATCCAGATAAGTATATATATCGTTTAAATATATATTAGTATGAATTATATCAGGATTGCCTACTACCGCCATAAATGGCATCACAGAAGAGATACTGGTTGCTTCTAATATACCAGCAACTAAAATAGACAATAAAAGCCAAGCTAATTTCTTCTTTTCCTGCCTGGAGAAAAGTGAAAAAACCATTTGTAAAAGTCTTAACATAATGAATAATAGCTACTCGTATAGGATTATTAATATAATTGGATCAACTGAACATTCAAATCGAAACTGCGACTTAGGAGCAAAATATATTAGCTATTATATTTAACAAAGCTTGCAACGAGCAGCGATAAGCTTATGCATTTTCTGTATGTCATCATATGGCAATGAGCAATCTTTACCACCAGGAGGAATACAACTAATAACACGTTTACCACAAATCAATGCAATGACCATAGCCATGCTTTCACCACCAACAATAACGTCGTTTCTCGCTAATTCCTCTAGTAATGTTATATGCCCACCTATTTCTACCAATCCTTTATAACGTTCGTTAGCCCATCGATATTTCTCGCCCGACTCAGAAGGATGCGGGCGGATGGTGACTTTAGCAACATCCCCACCTAGTACATCCAGATTTTGAATCAGATATTCAAGCGCATCGAAATCAGTATAACCCACATGTCGCTGATCTCCATGTAATTTCAACATGGCTTCACCCAGGTTATCACTTAAAAAAAGTACACTAAGTCTGCCTGCCTCTAAGCTATTATCAACAGTTATCTTTGAAAATTGGTTGCGAACATCCTCAAAACTCGGATTATTTACTAATGTAACAGGTATGTCAGGAAATATATCACTGGCCATGTCCATTGCATAAGCATCTCCCACCCATATTTCGCCAGGTAGATGTTGGACTCCATTCCGAATAAAACGCTCCTGATAATTTACCCAGTGATCAAGAAAAGCGATGGTCTTTTTCCCGGTATTTTTCGCTCGCTCAAAAACATGCCATTCAAGATCAGATTGCCAACTTGTACCACAGAGAAAGCAATCAGCCAGACTCAGAGCCTTATCAAGCGCTATAGATTCAACCGCTCCTATTTTTCGCTCAAATATTCCGAGGGCAGGCCCCTCAATGCAATAGTACGGATTTATGCCTTGCTGCTTTATATAACTTGATAGTATCTCTGCACCACCAGCGTCATGACATACAATAGCTAACTTTGTATTTGAATCAAACATCTAAAAACTTTGCAAAGTGAAGCACATCTATTGCAACACCGCTTATCAGCTCTTGTTTTTTCCTGATAGCTTCAAGATGCATACCCGATCGCTCCATTATCTTAATCATAGCGATATTATCACGCACTGTTCCACCAGTAACTTTTCTTATTTTTGCATCATTAAACAAATATCCCATCAGTAGCTGCCACGCTTCGAGCCCATACCCATTCCCCCAGACTGAGCGATCTCCTATCAGTAAACCCATGTCTGCAGTGCCATGATGGATATTCAAATAGGCCGTAATTGAGCCAATTGCTCGATCATTTTTAATCTCATTAATAGAAAGAAATATATTATCTGTGCCCTGAAAAGACTGCAAATAAGCTAAACAGCTTTCCTTACTATGTTGCATGAAGCGTTGATTACTAAAACGGACCACTTCTTTATCATTTAGCCAATTAACATATTCATCCGTTATGCTTTCATCACTTACAGACTGTAAACGTATGTTATCGCCTCTTAGCATTAAAGTCTTATCAGCCAAATTAAATGCACCTTTTATTCAACTAATTTGAGCTTTTCTATATTCGCCCAAACTTTTTTAAAAGCCTGAATTATCAAATCAACATCAGTATCTGTTAGTTCATAAACACACATTTCATAACCCAAAAAACTTGAATCATGTAGTCCTTCAGCAACCGGACATATGCCTTTAGTATAATTCACATCACGTCTGCAAATATCCGATGTCCAGGGAAAACCTTTCGAACCAAATGCGATTTTCTGCTGATACATAGGCAAAAGATGCACATTCACATAGCCACCAGCCAGCCCATCGACACCCTCAGCTGCCAACGCCTCAATAATTCGTGTCCGGGATACGCCAAGCTTATCAATATCCAGTATGAGCGGATACATATAATAGGCATGGGTGCAATCAGGATTGACAATAGGTGTACGAAGCCCCTCCAATTCATGCAAACCTGCAGTCAAGCGTTCAGCTGCACGTTGACGTCCTGCGACAAGATCATCCAGCTTTTTCAATTGCTCAATTCCTATGGCACACTCCATTTCACCTAAGCGAAAATTATAGCCGACCATATTTGTAAGATTATGTACGCCCTTATCTTCCACCACGGCCTCTGCATGATTTCGGATCAATTGTAAACGCTCTGCAATATCATCATCATTCGTAACCAGCAACCCTCCCTCACCCGTATGAATATGTTTATGGTAGTTCAGGCTATAACCTCCGACATGCGCTAATGTACCTGTTTTTTGACTTTTATATAATGTACCTGGTGCTTGCGCTGTGTCAGAGATCACTTTTAGGCCGTGGCGTTCTGCAATATCCATAATTGCATCCATATCAGCGGAGTGACCAAAGATGTCTATCGCCAGAATGGCCTTTGTATAAGGTGTTATATTTTTCTCAATAGATGATGGATTAATGCAGAATGTCTCTGGTTCAATGTCTGCAAATACGGGTATTGCATTCCACATAAGAATAGCAGTAGCACTTGCACACATTGTCCAGGGACTGACAATGACTTCGTCGCCAGGCTCAATACCAATAGCTCCAACAGCCGCTATCAGGCCGGATGTCCAGGAATTAACTGTAATAGCATGCTTAACACCAAAATATGCTTCACATTGACGCTCAAATTCCTGAACCTTAGGACCGCCGTAAAAATCAGGGTCCCAACAACCCAAAAACTGTGATAACACACCACTTTCAACTATTGATTTAACACTTTCAAGCTCTTCCTGACCAATTGAATTATAACGCTTAAATGGTTCAGGAATTGCTTTAGATCCACCAAAAAGTGCTAAAGTTTTTACTGTCATAATGAACTCTACTTAAGAATCAAACTCATATTTTCAAGGGTATTAAGTGCATCTGAACCCGCACAGAGATACCCATCCTGTCCTGACATTACCTGGCTCAATTGATTTATCACATTCCATTGAGAGCGTGCCATATCTGAACTGATTTCTTCTGAGTTGGGCGCCAATAGCTTATGCCCTTTATACACAGGGTCATCCTTAACAGATTGCCATTGAATCATAGCGCCTTGCTGTTCATATCTAATCCTACCGCTCATAGAAAGTAGCTCAATCGTATAATGTGAAAATGCTTCCTCCCAGGCAGATAAAAAAATTACAGTACCTTTGTTAAACTTCACTCGCACATCCGGCTCAGGATCTACACCGTCCCATAAGCGTCCTCTTTCCAATAAGCTATAATTTTCCATTGGACCTAACCAATACTCTATTAAATTAAAAAAATGCGACCCATTATGTAGAAATCCTTTAGAATACCAGACCACGCCTTTAATAGGAATTTGACACTCTCCTGAGTCAATCAATTTTTTTATTTTAATAACTCCTGGATCGGAACGGCGCATATAGTTCACATATAACTTCACCCCCTTGGCTTCGCATAATTGAACCATCTTTCGAGCATCATCGGAATTATATGACAAAGGCTTTTCGCACAATATTACCTTTGGATTGCTCTTATCCAGGACTTTATACAAAGTCTCAGCATGTAATTGAGTAGACACAGCAATCACTATTACATCAGGCTGATGCTGTGCGAGCGCGGAATCAACATCACTATATACAGGCGATTTATAAGTTTGAATAAAAGCTTCTTGTTTTTTCTCATCAGGCTCAACTGCAGCTAACAAGTTAAATTCTGGGTGTAGGCTGAAGGCCCGTGTATGTGAATAAACATGTAATGCGGGATCTAGATGAAGATCATACCCCATACCTATCTGGCCTAAACCAACGATTAGAACACTCTTTCTCAAATTAGGTATCACCTTTTGGTTGCACTGCTTGATTAATTTCTATCCAATCAATATTCTTTCGCAGCAAACGTACTATATCCAGACAAGTAAAGAGAGGTCGATCCCGTCCAAAATATTCTATAATACGTTTTAATAATTCGTAGTCAGCTATTTCATCAAGAGTCAGCCTAAGCTCAGGCCAATGTATCTCAGGTGGAGCAACAAGGTGTAGCTTGGAAAATAACTCAGGATGATTACGAATATGCAATGTGACATGTTCACGCTCAAGTGAATTCGTCGTCATTGATGCCGATCGTTTCAATGTATCTAATCGAAAAACCTGGACATCCATCCCATCAGGGTAACTACGAATATCTGCATTACTCACATAATCTGCACCATTAACTAAAAACATTCTTATCGCTTGCTCAATTATCTCTGGGTCGATAATCGGGCAATCACCCGTTATCTCTACTACTACATCTGAATTAACAGAGCTTGCTGCCCCTATTACCCTTTCCATTACATCATCTTCACTTCCTCTAAAACAAGCGATACCTTCACTTTCCGCGAATGACACCAATATATCATCTGTTGTATTTGTGGTGGTCGCCAAAACAATAGCATCCACAGAAGGCACTTCACGCAGGCGTGTTACAAGATGATGCAACATAGGCTTGTTTAAACTCTCCATCAATACTTTTCCCGGCAAGCGAGAAGATGTCATTCGGGCTTCGATGGTAGCTACAATTTTCATATTAGTATTTTTAGAATAAGCAAGCATATAAATTGTTGTTAAAATAACCTTGAATCTCTACGAAAACATACAATAAGCAATTTTTAGCGTGATTAGCTTAAATTGTTCTCACACCAAATCCCAGCTTACAGCTGTCCCCTTTTTCACATCCATTCTTACCTTTCGCCCAAGTAACAACTCATAGTACTTTGCTGGCAATCCCATACCTGGACGAACAACTTTCAGATTTTGTTCGGTAAAGCTTTCTCCTGCTGCCATGTCTTCAGCGACATAGAGTGACCGCCTGAACATTTGCGACTTATCTTCGCCACCTGTAGCGCCATAAACAACATCACCGAGTGACTGCCATGCACGCTCAGTTTCTATCACCAAAGATTTAAGCTCATGCGGCTCCAATGAAAAACTACTATCTACTCCACCATCTGACCGAGATAGGGTGAAGTGTTTTTCAATTACGGTTGCACCATGTGCCACTGCGGCAACTGATACGCCAACCCCCATTGTGTGGTCAGACAAACCTACTTCACAGCCAAACAATTCTCGCATATGCGGAATAGTCAATACATTGCTATTTTCCGGGCTAGCAGGATATGTGCTTGTACATTTAAGCAATATCAATTCTTCGCAGCCTGCCTCTCGCGCTGCAGTAACTGCCTCATGAATTTCAGCCACTGATGCCATACCGGTTGAAATAATCATCGGCTTACCAGTCGAAGCCACTTTTCTGATTAATGGCAAGTGAGTATTCTCAAATGAGGCAATCTTGTAGGCCGGTACATTCAAGCCTTCAAGAAAGTCGACTGCCGAGTCATCGAACGGTGAACTAAAGCAGATCATGCCCAACTCATTTGCCCGCCTCATAATCGGCTGATGCCATTCCCAGGGAGTATACGCTTGCCCATAGAGCTCATGAAGACTTTTACCCTTCCATAAGCTACTTTCATCGCTTATGAAAAAATCACCCTCTTCAATATCGAGCGTGATTGTATCAGCAGTATACGTTTGAAGTTTAAGGGCGTGAACGCCTGCAGCTGCGGCTGCTTCGACAATTGATAACGCACGCTCTAGCGATTGATTATGGTTACCTGACATCTCTGCAATAATAAACGGACGTGTATCCTGCGCTATCACCACTTCACCAATGTTTATTCCCATAGCTTTTTTACCATAATGTTTTGTGCATTTTTATATCTTGAGTCCATAAGCAGCCCCATGCAACTCAAAGTCAGTCCTCAGCTAGTTGAACCGTAGCTTCCCCATTTTGCTTTGAAGGGTCAAACAGCAACTGATATCGAAGCGCCCCCTTTCGTGGAGGAAGAGTAGATTCACTGAACCCTAATTGCTCAAATATCTTTCTAGAAGCTACATTAGTCTCTCTTACATCGCCAATCAATGTAATTGGCTCCTCCGGCTGCAGGTAATTGATTGCAATTTTGAGCATTGAATTACCCAAGCCAACTCCTCGAAATTGCCTAACAATTGAGTAACTAATCATAAAATGTGTATCTGTACGATCAAACCGCACTTGCCCGATCGGCCCATATTGACACTCTATCACCAGCAGAATCGTGTCAGGGTCATTTGACCGTTTTTTAAACCAAGACTGATGATCTTCCCATTTTATAGCTTGCTGATTGAAGGCATTTAATCTGACCACTGGATCATTGGCCCAGTACCAATAAAGTAGACAGTCTGTGGCTTTTGCTTTTCGAACTGTCAGGGTATCAATTTCAGGTCCCTTTAATAGCAACCTGGCAGTGTTTCGGACGCCCATACCATCTATTAACTTTTGGCCTTTTCTAGATTGCGTTTGAAGCTGGTGAGGGTTTCGAATTACCTCAAGCAGAGCATCATGCATCTTGTCAGAATCCATCTGAACAGCATTTCCCAGCCATTTAAGATATCCATCCTGATCCAGGTCTCTTATTAAGGCAACCTGATTCTCTGCAATGGTCACTACAATACTGGGCAAACCTGCTGCCAACCGCTCCCAGGTTGTAGTGCCTCCCGCCCCTAGTGCAACATCGGATTTACACATTAATTCTACTATGTTCTCAACCTGCACATGAAGGCGAGCATTCGGGTGTTTTGTCACCAATGCTCTCACTTCTATGAAATTCGGATTGGCTGATCCAATCACCACGTCCACCAGCAGATGCTTCAGATCTGGCCTAGTCAATGCTCTCAGCGCTATTGATGTCATGTTATCTGGGTCAGATCCACCAAAAAATACGAAGATATTATTGACTACCCCGTATTCCCTCGCATTACAACAGCGATTTTTCGCAAAGTCCTTCCTCAACAGGGCATAGCCAGGACCCAGCAATTGAGTCGTTGCTGGCAAGAGTAACGGTTCATAACGTCTGCAATCATGAATATAATTCTGATCAAGCAATACATCGCAATCATGCTGGCGGTTGGCCAAATCATCAATCACCATGATCTTACGAACGAAAGGCCTTAGTTTCTCTTCCCAGGCATGGCCCAGCGCATAGTGGTCGACAATTAACCAGTCAACTTGAGTATCCGCAAGTACCTGTATACTACTATCAGCATCCCCCTCCTGTGTGACTACAAGCCAATGTTCATACCCACTCAAGCCCTGTTTAATCTCAGTACCTGGTGGAATTGGTAGTGAATGTACCTTAAAGCCCTTACTGCTTATATACTCGTTCATATTCCCTGGATGAGCACGTGTGATAAATTCCACTGAGCCACCTAAATCAGATAGTGCTTCAGCCAAAGTGAGGCAACGCATAACATGGCCGGAACCGATTTGTTGCGAGGCATCAACGCGAAAGATTATCTTCATCTCTGATTACATGCTGATAGGCAAAAAGAAGTTGCGTGATACATAGTGTTAATTTATCCGCTTGAACCCACTATGACAAACAGGCCCTTTCAACAGACTGTTAATATCTCTTCCTTCTTCACATTCCTTAATAATTCCAAATACATCGTCTATATTTTCGAGGTATTCACTTATAATTTTATCCGTGTGTTCGATACAGACATACACGCCTGTTGCAGCAAGATATCCCTTACTCAGCATCTCTTGTGTTATAAAAGTTTTATACGCCAGGGCATTTGGACTATTAAATGAAAAACCAGTCAATGCAGGTAAGCCATATATCTGCATATCCAACTCATACTTGTCGGCAAGTTGCTGCCACCCCTGGTTAATTTTTTCCCCCGCATTGCTTATGTGCTCATATGAGCGCTCTCGCTCCATTACGTCAAGTGTTTTTAATGCAGCAACTGGTCCAATCCGCTCAGTCCAAAATGTACTGCTAATAAATGAAGTTTGCGCCGCATCCATTATATTACGCCGACCAAGAATTGCTGTAATAGCATAACCATTACCTAAAGCCTTACCAAAAACAGCTATATCTGGCTCTACACCAAATTGTTTATGCAGACCGCCCAGTGTTTGTCGAAAACCTGAAGTGCATTCATCAAAGATTAGTACTATATTTTTATCCGTGGCGAGCTTTCGAATCTTTTCAAGATAGCCAATTTCAGGGCCTTTATTACGCGAAACCTCCATTTTAATAACACCAATGTCATTTTCCGCTACAAGTTTTTCTAGCCCTGCAAAATCATTATATTCGAAAGGTAACACACTACCCTTCAGATCTTTCGGTACCCCATTAGGTGCAAGTCCGGGAAGTAAGTGACCTGACAGATTTTGATCATCGCCTAAATTTGCTGCCAGATACCAATCATGCCAACCATGATAGCCGCAAATAGCCACCTTATCCCTACCTGAAGCTGCGCGCGCAATACGAATAGCTATAGCATTAGCTTCTCCACCCGAACGAGCAAAACGCACCATATCTGACCACGGATGAAGTTCTACTAAACGCTCAGCAAGATAAACTTCCTCTGGGCAATTTAAAGTAGACATGTTTCCTTTATCTATAACTGAACGTACAGCATCATCGACTTCAGGATGTCCATAACCAAGCGTATTGGTACCAATCCCCATAAGACTCATATCAGTGAATTCATTATTATCGAGATCCCAGACCTTACAACCTTTGGCCTTACTAAAATATGACGGCCACTGTTCAGGTAAAAAAAGCTCTGCCCGTTTAGAGAGAAGCATATTGCCGCCAGGAATAACTCTTTTAGCTCTATTCCAGAGCTTCTGTCCTGTTCCCATATTCGCACCCTCATTTCTTGTTAGATGTTGATTGGCGGAAAAGATTTGTGGATTTTGTTTATTTAGCTCAAGCACCTCAAGCCAACTAAAGTCAGTTCTTGGGTAAAAGTTTTTAAAAACGTTAGCAATCACTTCAAAATCTTCAGGCTCATCAACCGTCCATCTTTTATTAGAACAGTCTTCTTTATAAGCCATATTTTTTATCTTAAATTTTCCAGACTCCCTTATATATGGAGTAACATGCTCACGCTCTCTAACATGAGTTGCTTCTCTGTGCGCCTGTTCAAGTGCCTCAAAAGTAAGCACTTCTACATCAAGACCATCTGGATAGGTTGGCGGTGAAATATTGCTTAGATAATCAACACCAGCTTCTGCAAAAGTCGCCAACACTTCGTCGACCACAACTGGATCTATTAGAGGGCAGTCTCCGGTAATACGGACAACAACATCAGGCGTATAGGGTAAAGCTGCATGATAATATCGTCCCAGTACATCATTTTCACTACCCCGGTAGACATCAAAGCCGAGCTTGCTGACATGATCTACTAATTTTTGATCGCAAAGGCCATTTGTAGTTGCCAGTACAATCTTATCAATGCGTCTGGTCAACATAAGCCGATTAAGCAATAACTCAATCATAGGCACACCCATAATTGTTCGCATTACCTTATTTGGGAACCGCTTTGAATCCATGCGGGCCTGTACGATAGCAATTATTTTCACAGGTTATTCCAGTTGGAGGGATTAATTAATTTTTCGTCTTCACAATGAAAATCGGGTATTTCAATGGGAATATTTTCCTGTGCCGCTTGAATAATTTCCTCTAATTGCGCAACACTATCTGCGCCAACAATAACCCGGTCGATTTCTGGAAACGACAACGGATATGCCAGACAAGCTTGAATAGCAGAAACATTATTCTGCAGTAGCCATTCATGCCACTTATTCAATAAACCTGCCCATGGCGTAAACTTCTCCGGGATACCCTCTCTACTCATCAATAACAGGCCCTGCAAAAAGACTGAGCGCACATGAATTTCTATGCCTTTTTCCTTCAGTCGTTGCAACCATCCTGACATAGACAAACGAATATCAAATATATTAAAAGGTGCTTGCACTAAATCAAAATGATAATAAGAAGTTAGCTCTTCCAGTTCGTCTGGAGAATAAATAGATATTCCAATTTTTTGTACCTGGCCTGATTGCTTTAAATCTTGCAATGCTTGATATAGCTCCCTGCCATATTTACCAAGCAATTGTGACGAGCGGTGCAGCAATAGACCGTACACGGACCGCACGCCAAGCCGAACCAGTGAATCCTTCACTTGCTTTTGAACCCACATACCCACATCAGGACAATCATCTGGTACTGCACTCAACTTAGTTACCAGCCTGAAGCCCTTGACACCCACCTCACCCAAGCAGATTTCACTTTCGCCATAGGCGATAGCAGTATCCAGTGTGTCGATCCCATTCATCGCTGCCAGATGAAGCATTTTACTCGCAGCTAATCGTGTAACTTGACCTGTTTCATTTGCAATTCCATAAGGCAAACCAAACTGCACCGCACCAAGAGCTAGACGACTCATGCAATGTATCACCTCGTATACTTACGCAGCACTGAAACTGCAATCCACTCATCCGGGTCATCCGTATAACCAAGTTCCGCATGATGCCTTATTTTATGAGTCATGCACTCATAATCAGGATGCCAAGTAAACAAAGTCCTGTAGTCCATTTTATAGCACTGGACGCCAGTGCAATGATGATAAGATCTTTCTCGTGGTGTCGGGCTATAAAAATCCATAATCACTAACCACCCAGGTGAACGTACTACCCGGGCTGCCTCGCCAGCTATACGAAACAAATCTTCACGATCACAAAGATAGAGACAAAAACCAAAAATCACAATATCAAAACTCTGGTTCTCAAATGGAAGCATATCAGCTGTACCTTGCCGCACATTGATACCTTTAGCGCATGCCTGTTTGACCGCTTGAGCGGACGGCTCTATTCCATAACAATCGGCATTCAGATTATCTTTAATCCAGGATAACCGCGTCCCGTCACCACAACCAATCTCAAGCACCTTTATCTTCTCTACGTTGTTTGGTAGAAAATCGAGTATCTCTAACAACAAAACATCGTCATCTGGGAGTTTTTTTGTAACGACGTCTCGTTGATTTCTGGAAAACCAGGCGTCTCCTTCAGATTGCAAAAAGATATCTTTTTGCTTCAAATCTATTCCGCTCCTACAGTAATCATTTTCAACATTTTTTAAGAACCGAACTAAGTGCAGAAATAACTTCATCCTGTTGCATCTCTGTTAATCGAGGATACATCGGCAAACTAATCGCCTCTGAATAGTATTTCTCAGCTTCAGGACAATACCCTGCTTTAAACCCGAATTGTTCATAATATGGCTGTCTATACACGGGGATATAATGCAAATTAACCCCAATACCTTTATTTCTAAGCTCCTTAAAAACCTTTAAATGTGAATTTGTTATTTCTTCTAGCTTCAATCTAATTACATACAGATGAAAGCCCGAATAACTCTCTGGGTCTTGCCACGTAACAACTACTGGTAGATCAGGCAATAAACTGTCATATCGTTTGGCAATGACATGCCGCTTGCTCACAAATTCATCTAACCGTCTCAATTGACTTAAACCTATGGCCGCCTGAATATCAGTCATGCGGTAATTGAAGCCAAGATCGATTTGTTGGTAATACCAAGGCCCATCGCTATCTTGGGACAACTCGCTCACATCTCGGGTTATACCATGGCTACGCAACAACTGCATTTGTTTAGCTAGCTTTGAATCGTTGGTCAAAGCCATCCCGCCTTCACCTGTAGTGATTATTTTAACAGGATGAAAACTAAAAACTGTGATATCGCTGTAACGACAGCTGCCAATTGGTTCATCACGAAATTTTCCACCTATGGCATGCGATGCATCTTCGACTATCCTAAATCCATATTGTGTGCCAAGTTTGTGTATAGCCTTCATGTCACAGGACTGGCCACATAGATGCACAGGAATAACTACCTTAGGCAGAGATCCGTTTTTTTTCGCTTGCGCTAGTTTTTCAGATAAGCGATCCACGCTCATATTAGATGTGCGAGGATCGATATCGACAAAATCAATAGACGCACCACAATAGAGCGCACAATTTGCGCTGGCCACAAAAGTAATTGGTGTTGTCCAGACTATATCGCCGCTTGAAACACCCAAAGCTAGACATGCGATATGCAAGGCACTTGTCGCACTGTTAACTGCAACGGCATAGCGAACATCACAATAACCTGCAACACTTTGCTCAAATGCGGGAACAGTAGGCCCTTGAGTCAAATAATCAGAATGCAAGACATCAATAACTGCATCAATGTCTTCCTGATTAATATCATGACGACCGTATGGAATCATGCTTGTCAAACCTTTCCGAATTTCCCTAGTTGAGATCGACCCAGAAGCGTAAAATATCTAAACTAATCCTGTAGACGTTATCATCAGCGCTGCACATCAAAATCATTCAGCCTTCAAGTCATTATACTTACACAGATCCGCTACACTTAAAAAACTGGGATTTGTACCAGAATTGTATTCAAAACCCTGCTCTACTAGTCGACCCTTCTCACCCAAGGCATTAACTTTAAAATCAATATCTTCATAAAAAACAATACTGGGACTGATAACGTAATGATCCTCAAATTCAATCGTCAGATGTGAATCATCAGACGGGCACATTATTTCATGAAGTTTTTCACCCGGGCGTATCCCCACAATCTCTGTAGCTAGATCCGGAGCCAATGAGCTGGCAAGGTCGACAATCCTGGCAGAAGGTATTTTCGGCACAAATATCTCACCACCCTGCATACGCTCAAAGTTTTTAAATACAAAATCCACCCCTTGCTGCAATGTGATCCAGAAGCGTGTCATCTCCGGATGTGTTATTGGAAGTGAAGCTGTCCCTTCTTTCACAAGTTTCTTAAAATAGGGAACAACGGATCCTCTGGATCCAACCACATTGCCGTAACGCACAACAGAAAATCGGGTTCTCTGTTTTCCTGTGATATTATTGGCCGCAACAAATAATTTATCTGATGCCAGTTTCGTCGCACCATACAAATTGATTGGATTGGCCGCCTTGTCAGTAGACAGGGCCACCACTTTTTCAACATCTGCCGCCAGAGCTGCCTGAATTACATTCTCTGCCCCATGGATATTTGTCTTGATACATTCCATCGGATTGTACTCAGCCGCGGGTACTTGTTTCAGGGCTGCTGCATGAATAACATAATCTACCTCATTCATGGCCGATATCAGCCTGTCCTGGTCACGCACATCACCAATGAAATAGCGCATTTCAGGACCATTGAACTCCTGCTGCATCTCGAATTGCTTCAGCTCATCCCTGGAAAAGATGATTATCTTGTTAGGCTTGTATCGATCCAGTATCGTTTTTACATATTTTTTCCCAAAAGAACCTGTTCCACCTGTTATTAGAATATTCTTCTGGTTAAACATAAATTTCCTCGTGAGCCATAATCTTAGAGATCGTTAATTTATAAATATCATTGGTTAATAATATTAGCGAAAGCACCGCATAATCTTTGTGATTCAGGTTACAAATTACCATATTGACCTTGTAAAAACGGCAGAAAAATAATAATTTACACTATAATCTTAATCAATCTTCAGTTTTATAGTATTTTGACGTTATAGTATATAAGATACATGCAACTGCCAAGCTATTTGTTTTATTTAACTCACTGATTATAAAATGAATATTGCTTGTTCGGCTGTTAGGTATATGCGTGCTTGATAGTATTGTAGTCATGACAAATTTAGCTGTTACCTATTGAAATGATATAAGACACGATAATTATAGTGATAACCACGGAATATTTATCACGAATCTAGATAAGCAAGTCTGTATCCGCGATGGTAACAGGGCAATATTAGGAATTAATAATTTAAAAATGGCAACAACCAATCCAAAAATTCAGCTTAGCGGTCTGGCAAGAAGACTGGTGCATGATGGTCTTATTGAAGAGGGTGTAGCCGAAACTGCATTAAAGGCTGCTCGGAAAAACAAAACCACCCTGGTCACTCACCTGGTTGAAAACAAAATTCTGAACGGCAAGCAGATAGCCAATGCCGCATCACAAGAATTTGGTGTGCCGCTGTTTGATATCAATTGCCTGGACCTCGAAGCCTCAGCTAGCTATATCAGCCTGGTCGATGAAAAGCTGATTCGCAAACATCATACACTGCCACTAATGCGCAGGGGCAATCGCTTGTTTGTTGCCATCTCAGATCCGACCAATTTGCAAGCCCTGGACGAGATCAAGTTCAATACCGGCATCAATACCGATGCCGTCTTGGTTGAGGAAGAACAACTTAAAAACGTCATCGAAAAAGCACTTGCAGCACAAGAAACGCCTATGGAGGGGCTACTGGATGAAGACCTGGATAACCTGTCAATCGAAGGTGGCGAGGATACTGAATCCAAGGATGAAGATGATGCCGACATTGATGACACCCCTGTCGTCCGTTTTGTTAACAAAGTCCTGCTGGATGCGATAAATAAGGGTGCGTCCGACATACACTTTGAGGCCTATGAAAAAACCTATCGTGTACGCTTCAGACAAGATGGTATCCTGCATGAAATTGCCGCACCACCCATCAACCTGGCTTCGCGCGTAACCGCACGCATCAAGGTTATGGCACGCATGGATATCGCCGAGCGCCGCGTCCCACAGGACGGCCGTATTAAGATGAACATCTCAAAGACGCGCGCGGTAGACTTTCGTGTTAATACCTGTCCGACCCTGTTCGGCGAAAAGATCGTTATGCGTATCCTTGATTCCAGTGCAGCGAACCTGGATATCGATATTCTCGGTTATGAAGATCACCAGAAAAAACTATTCATAGACGCCATTCACAAACCCTGGGGGCTTGTACTGGTAACCGGTCCAACGGGTAGTGGTAAGACGGTGTCGTTATATACTGCACTCAATATCCTCAACAACCCGGATAAAAATATCTCCACCGCTGAAGACCCTGTTGAAATCAACCTGCCGGGTATAAATCAGGTACACATGAATGCGAAGACCGGCATGACCTTTTCGGCCGCATTACGCGCCTTCCTGCGTCAGGATCCAGATATTATCATGGTTGGTGAGATTCGTGACCTGGAGACGGCCGAAATCGCGATCAAGGCCGCACAGACAGGCCACCTGGTGTTATCGACATTACATACTAATGATGCGCCACAAACTTTGACACGTCTGGTCAACATGGGCATACCCCCGTTCAATATCGCCTCATCTATCAGTCTAATTATCGCCCAACGTCTAGCCCGGCGCCTGTGTACACATTGCAAAAAGGAAGAAAAGATCCCCGCTGAAGCTTTGCTGGAAGAAGGCTTCCTTAAGGATGAGATCGCCGATCTGAAAGTCTATGGCCCCACAGGCTGCGATCAGTGTACGAATGGTTACAAGGGTCGCCTGGGCGTCTACCAGGTTATGCCCGTGTCTGAAGAAACAGGCCGAATAATAATGGCCGGCGGCAATGCACTGGAGATCGCTGCTCAGGCCAAGAAAGAAGGAACAAATGATCTGCGTCGCTCAGGTTTAAATAAAGTTAAAGAAGGCTTAACTAGTCTGGAAGAAATAAACCGGATTACAAAGGACTAATCAATGGCAGAAAAAGCAATCAAACAGAGTGTGTTTCTATGGGAAGGGTCTGACAAACGTGGCGTCAAGGTCAAGGGCGAAAGCCAGGGCAGCACCCCTGCCATGGTCAAGGCAGAACTCAGAAAACGCGGCATCGCACCCAAAAAAGTGCGCAAGAAATCGACTTTGTTCAGCTCCACCAAGGGTAAGAAAATAACATCCAGGGATATCGCCATTTTCAGTCGCCAGTTGGCAACCATGATGTCGTCCGGAGTACCACTGGTACAAGCATTCGAAATCATCGGCCGTGGGCACGATAATCCGCGCATGCAGGAATTGCTGATGACGATCAAGAACGACGTCGAGTCCGGAAACCCACTGGCCGAATCACTGGCCAAGCACCCGCTTCAGTTTGATGAACTGTTTTGCAATCTGGTCAGGGCTGGCGAACATGCCGGTATCCTTGAGAACCTGTTGCATAAAATCGCGACCTACAAAGAAAAGACCGAGGCCATCAAGGCCAAAATCAAGAAAGCCCTGTTCTACCCAACCGCGGTTATTGTTGTCGCCGGCATCGTCACCGCGATCCTGTTGATTTTCGTTGTCCCGCAATTCGAAGAGCTGTTTAGCGGATTTGGTGCTAGCCTGCCGGCCTTTACGCAGATGGTCATCGGCCTGTCGCGATTTATGCAGGATTGGTGGTTTGCGGTACTTGCTGGCACCATCGCCATTATCTATGGCTTTATCCAGTTGAAACAACGGTCGACCAAGTTCGGACATTTCCTCGACAAAATGGCCCTGAAAATCCCTATTGTTGGTCCCATCCTGAACAAGGCGGCGATTGCCCGTTATTCCAGGACCCTGTCAACCATGTTCGCCGCCGGCGTACCGCTGGTGGAAGCCATGGATTCAGTCGCTGGCGCGACCGGCAATATTGTCTATTCGGATGCGATACTGCGCATTCGCGACGAGGTTTCTACCGGTCGTCAATTAAATTTGTCGATGAAGGATGCTGGCCTGTTTCCAAATATGGTAATACAAATGGTTGCCATCGGTGAAGAATCGGGCGCTCTCGATGACATGCTGGCAAAAGTCGCGGATTTCTATGAAGACGAAGTCGATAATGCCGTTGACTCCCTCAGCAGCCTGCTCGAACCGTTAATTATGGCCGTTCTTGGTGTTCTGGTCGGCGGCCTCGTTATTGCCATGTACCTGCCAATATTCAAACTGGGCCAGGTTGTATAAATTCCCGGGTCAGGGGTGCTGTTGACAGCACCCCGCACACTATAAAAATCTGAATGCTAATCCTCGAATACCTCGACACCCACCCGCTGGCCTTTATCATTATCAGTCTGATATTCGGCCTGGTCGTCGGCAGCTTTCTGAACGTAGTCATCTATCGCCTGCCAGTTATGCTGCAAAAAGAATGGCGCAGTCAATGCCAGGAATTTCTCGAGCTTGAGCAGCAAACAACGGCTGAAGAAAAATTTAATCTGGCCACACCGGCATCGACCTGTCCACACTGCGACCACAAGATAAAACCCTGGGAAAATATCCCGGTATTCAGCTATTTGTTCCTACTGGGTAAATGCTCGCAATGCAAAAACAAAATTTCGTTACGCTACCCCGCTATCGAGCTGCTCTGCGGCCTGATGACCGCGTATGTCGCCTGGCATTTTGGTTTTGGACTACAGGCCCTGGCGGCGATGGTATTAACCTGGTCACTGATCTCCTTATCGGTCATCGATTACGACACCAAGCTACTGCCAGACAACATCACCCTGCCGGTCTTATGGCTGGGCCTGTTACTGAATATCAACGGCACATTTGCTAGCCTTGAAGACAGCGTCATTGGTGCTATGGCCGGTTACCTGTCCTTGTGGAGCATCTATCAGATTCATCATTTACTGACCGGCAAGGAAGGCATGGGTTACGGTGACTTCAAGTTACTGGCGCTTTTTGGCGCCTGGCTGGGCTGGCAATCATTGCTGATGATAGCCCTGCTATCGTCAGTCGTTGGCGCTGTGGTCGGCATCAGTCTTATTTTAGTGCTGGGCAGAGACCGCCAGCTACCAATTCCTTTCGGACCCTACCTGGCCATGGCTGGCTGGATCAGCCTCGTATGGGGACATGATATCGTGCAAGCCTATAAGGACTTTACCGGCCTAAGTCTGTAGCATAAACTGCATACCAACAAGCTAGAAATTAAACATATGCTTACTATTGGACTCACAGGCGGTATCGGTTGTGGAAAATCCACAGCAGCAGCGGTTTTCTCTGAACTGCAGGTCCCCGTTATCGATGCAGATGCGATAGCCCATCAAATCGTCGAACCCGGACAAGCCACACTAGAACTACTGCTTGAGAGGTTTGGCGCCGAATTGAAACAGGCCGATGGCTTGCTGGACCGAGCTGCATTACGTGAACTCGTTTTCAATGACAGCGACCGTCGCCAGGAACTCGAAGCCATTATGCATCCGGCTATTCGCAAAGAAATGCTACGTCAACGCGAATCTATCGATGCAGACTATTGTGTTTTGGTCATCCCGCTGTTAGTGGAGAGCGGTCAACAGGCTATTTGCGACCGGATCCTGGCACTGGATTGTAGCGAGAGCACCCAACGAGAACGGGTCCTGCGTCGCCCTGGCTTGAGCGAGCCACAATTTAATGCCATCTTGCAGGCTCAGTGCTCACGGCCGCAACGTCTGGCGGTTGCAGATGATGTAATCATCAATGACAGTGATGATATCGACCTGCTAAGACAGGAAATCTTTCGCTTACATCAGCAATACATAGAAATGAGCAAAAATGCCTGATTTTTATCCCCATGTCATGTTATCTTTGACGAAATATCAATATAGAAACGCTAGACAACAGTAATTCGCGGACGGCAATACGTGAGAAAAATTAACTATGAACAGCCCTTGAACGAGCGCATCCGCTCATTCCTGCGCCTGGAATACCTATTCAAACAAGCCGACTACAGCCTCAATGGCACGTCCGCCTGGAATAGCCGCGCGGCACTGGGGACGATCATTGAAATTCATGATCTGGTCAGTCGTAGTGATCTGAAAACGGAAATACTGAAAGAGCTGGAGCGTCACACCCAAAGCCTGACCCTGTTATTTGAAAATCCCCAGGTCGACCACCAGCGACTTGACCAGGTGTTACTGGAGCTGGATTCTTTCAGCAACAAATTATTTTCTGACAGCCTGCCTTTTGGCCATGCCCTCAAGCATAATGAATTCATCGCCAGCATCCGGCAACGGGCTACCGTCCCGGGTGGCACTTGCGAAATGGATCTGCCTGGCTATCATTTCTGGCTACAAAAAAGTAGTGAAGAAAGAATCGCTGCACTGACAACATGGATCTCCGGTTTCGACACCATGCGCAAGGCCATTGAACTAATCCTGCAACTGATTCGCAACAGCGCCGTACCACGCCTGGAATTGGCCGAAAATGGTTTCTTTCAGCGCAATCTTGACCCGGCCAACCCTTGTCAGATATTGAGAATCAGCCTACCTGCAGAACTGGACTGCTACCCAGAAATAAGTGGTGGCAAGCACCGCTTCACTGTTCGCTTCCTACGCCAGGAACATGATGAGAAGCGTCCGCAACAAGTTAATCATGATATTGAATTTGAAATGTCCTGCTGCATGATCTAAGCGTCAGATTGCCCAATGAAACAGAACAAACAAAACAATCAATGCGTCCATTGCCCAACCTGCAAGAAGCCGGTACAGTGGAATGAAGCATCCAAATGGAAACCTTTTTGCAGCAAACGTTGCAGCTTGATCGACCTGGGTGAATGGCTAGATGAGAAGCCCCGCATTCCTGACTCTGCTGAACTACCCGAACACGACGACTACTGATCAGTAAACAGCCCCCTGCACTACCTCGTCAATGTAAACTCATATGCAGCGGTATAGATAGTATCCCCATTGATCACATCAACTCTGGCAAGCCAGTCACGGCGACCCGTACTACAGATTGGTAAAATCACCTGGCCACGCCACGTCTTCGTTTGGCGATCAAACACCAGTTTTTGGCGCAAATCACCCATATCCATTCCCTTCATACTAAACACCAGGCCGATATCCAGGTGCTCAGGACTGCCCAGTCCTTCCACATTAACTTCGGCCGGAAACGACTGTAACGCCCCTGGCTGTTCCAATAATGCTAGCGACAAACGCAGCTCGTCACGACTACTGTTACATTTTCCCTGAGTGACATCACAGTCCCTATCAACAACCAGCTGCTGTTGTAGATAGACCGTCGACTGCCGATCAACACTAAAATAGCCTTCACGTAGTTGCAGAAAATAGGCGATCAATAACATCATCAATATGATCAGCACACTACGTTGGTTTATAAAACGCTGCCAAGGAAACTTCATACACCATCACCCCACAGTGAACGAATAGCCGCAATACCCTGCGCCCCATGTGTTTGTGCAATACGGATATCGCTCTCATTCAGGCCGCCCAGCGCATATACCGGCATCTGCGCCAACGCTGTCAGTAACTCGAATTGTTGCCAGCCCAGGAGCTTTGCATCAGGGTGACTACGCGTAGGCAATACCGGTGCGACAACAATAAAATCAACCCCGATCTTGTTTGCTTGTTGCACTTCGGCAGCATCATGGCAGGACGCCGATAGATAAACACCCACGGGCACCGGCCTTTCAACTAAGCCCATCAGACTAGCACTGGTCAAATGCAGCCCCGCGCCCTGGCATTGATGAAATAGCTGCAGTGGGCAGTTCAACATGACCTGCGCATTATAATGATTCGCCAGATCAATAATCCGCTGCGCCATCACTAAATATTGCTGCGCATCGATTTCACTATCTCGATACTGCAGCAAGCTGATACCAGCCTGCAAACACGATTCTAAATGGTCGACGAAGACAGTAGCGTTAGAACTTTCTGCGGGTGTTATCAGGTAACGTTGAGGTAATTGCAACGCGCGCGTAATCGGCAGGTTTGCCTCTGGCATCGGCCAGTCAAACAACGCATCGCACTTGACCCACTGTACCTGCTGACCTTCCTTGCCATGCGCCGTCCCGGAAAAGGCCTCGACCCGATAGACATCCAACAGTACCTTACGATCAGCATAGTCATGCCGGATCTGGATCAATGGATGCATCCGGGCCACAGTAACTCCCAGCTCTTCATACAATTCACGTGCCAGGGCCTCACTGACCAGCTCCCCAGTCTCCACTTTACCGCCCGGAAACTCCCACAGATCACCCTGATGCACATGCGCGGGACGTTTCGCTATCAGCACCTGCTGATGCGCATTCTCGATCACCGCAACGGCAACATGTATTCTCTCAGCTTGGTCCGACACCATGGTTATAGCAACCGAATCAGGTACGATACTCGGCATTAATCTTGACGTAGTCGTAGGACAAATCGGTCGTCCATACCGTCTCGCTGCTTTGGCCGCGCCCCAGACTGATGCGAATCGTAATGTCTTCCTGCGCCATTACACGCTGACCCTGCTGTTCAGTATAAGTACCGGCGCGCCCACCGTGTTCAACAATGCAGACATCATCAAGGTAGATCTTGATATCCTCAACGCGCATGTCCTGGATACCCGCTCGACCGACTGCCGCCAGGATACGACCCCAGTTCGGGTCACTGGCAAAAAAAGCCGTCTTCACCAATGGCGACAGGGCCACAGTATAGGCCACATCCAGACATTCCTGTGCAGTCGCACCCTGCTCGACCAACACACTGATGAACTTGCTTACACCCTCACCATCGCGAATGATACTCTGCGCCAACTGCAAGCAAACATCCGTCAGCGCTGCCACAAACTGTTGCAGCTCCATACTACCCCGATCCACCTGCACCGCACTTTTACCGCTGGCCAACAACATACAGGCATCATTGGTTGAGGTATCGCCATCCACTGTAATGCGATTAAAGGATTGCTGTACGGCCTGCTGCAAACATTCCTGTAACAAGGCCTGCTCGATGTTCGCATCGGTGGCAATGAAGGCCAGCATCGTTGCCATATTCGGGTGAATCATGCCGGAACCCTTGGCAATACCGGTTAAAGTTAACGTTTGACCCTGCAGTTCGATTTTGACCGAGACGCCCTTGGCCACGGTATCCGTGGTCATGATCGCTTCAGCAGCCTGTTGCCATTGATCTGTCTGCAGACGTGTCGCCATTGCCGGCAACACCGACTGGATTTTTTCGGCCGCCAGGGATTCACCGATAACACCGGTCGAAAACGGTAGAACCTGTGACGACTGACAAGCAATGGCATCGGCGGCACTCGCGCAACAATCCAGTGCAGCTTGCATGCCCTGCTCACCGGTACCGGCGTTGGCATTTCCCGAATTGATCAACAATGCCCGAGGACTGGCAGTCGACATATGCTGCTTGGCAATCACCACGGGTGCTGCACAAAAGGCATTTTGAGTAAACACGCCTGCACAGCTGGTACCTTCATCACAGGCAATCAATACGACATCGTTGCGCCCCTGATAGCGCACACCCGCTTCCGCCACAGCCAGACGAACACCCTCGATGGGATGCATTGTTGGAAGTGCTTTCAACCCGATTGCCATTTTTTCACCTGGTCCAATAATAAAATGTATTCACAAGCATCCTAGATTAACTGCAAAATGCCTTTCAGGCCAGCCTCTCGCGAAACTTAACGAATTAAATTTGCCAATAATAGACCAACTACTATTCCTACTGACATAAAAAAAGCAGCAACCCGCGGGTTGCTGCTTTACAGACACAAAAAACCCTCGCTCAGCTAAGCTTACCGTGACATTGCTTGTATTTCTTACCGGAGCCACAAGGACAAGGTGAATTTCGCCCTACCTTTTCTTCGCTACGCACAAATGGTTTTTCCTGCTCGACGGGCTGTTCCTCAGCTTCACCCGCTTCACCAGCCGTTGCCATAGGCGCCGCCGCATGCTCAAACTGCATCGGTGCATGACTACGACGCTGTTCCTCAACGGCCTCTACATCCTCTTCAGCGCTGACCTTGACCTTGGACAATACCGTCACAACATCATACTTGATTCGCTCAAGCAAACTGGTGAACATTTCGAAGGCCTCACGTTTATACTCCTGCTTGGGATTCTTCTGCGCATAACCCCGCAAATGTATTCCTTGGCGCAGGTAATCCATGGCTGCCAGATGTTCTTTCCACATGGTATCCAGTACCTGCAGCATAATCGCTTTTTCAAAATGACGTACTACCTCAGTACCGGCCTGCGCTTCTTTTTCTGCATACTGCTTTTCTAATTCACTGAGGATGCGTTCGCGCAGCGGCTCTTCATGCAAGTCCTCATCGTCATCCAGCCACTGTTGAATATCCAGCTTCAGGTCAAACTCATGCGCAAGCGCCTCTGTCAGCCCGTCAACATCCCATTGCTCATCCAGACTACCCGGTGGAATATAGGTGCTGATAACATCATTGACCACATCGACGCGGATGGCCGCAATCGTTTCCGAAATATCCTCGGTCGCCATCAATTCATTACGTTGCTCATAGATGACTTTACGCTGGTCGTTAGCAACATCATCAAATTCAAGCAGATTCTTGCGTATATCAAAATTATAGGTCTCAACCTTGCGTTGCGCATTGGCAATGGCCTTGGAAACCCATGGATGCTCGATGGACTCGCCCTCCTCCATACCCAGCTTTTGCATCAGACTACCGACGCGTTCGGAGGCAAAAATGCGCATCAGATTATCTTCCAGGGATAAGTAAAATCTGGATGAACCGGCGTCACCCTGACGACCTGAACGACCACGCAACTGATTATCGATACGGCGAGACTCATGCCGTTCGGTACCGATAATGTGTAGACCACCCTGCTCGAGCACCTTGTCGTGGCGTGCCTGCCAGGCATCACGCAAACTTTGTTCGGCCGACGCATCGATATCACCGGCCTGCTTCAGCTCAACCTCAAGGTTGCCGCCAAGGACAATATCAGTACCTCGACCAGCCATATTGGTGGCAATCGTGACTGCCGAAGAACGCCCGGCCTGCGCTACAATCTCAGCCTCGCGCGCATGCTGTTTGGCATTCAACACTTCGTGCTTGACCTTTTCTTTCTTCAGCAAAGCAGCCAGTTGCTCCGAAACCTCGATCGACGTGGTGCCAACCAGAACCGGCTGGCCGCGTTCAACACAATCCTTTATATCTTCTGCGATAGCGGCATATTTATCTGCCTGATTCAGGTAGACCTGATCGGCATGATCCTGGCGTACCATCGGTCGATGCGTCGGAATCACGATGACTTCCAAGCCGTAGATGGACTGGAACTCGAAGGCCTCGGTATCGGCAGTACCGGTCATACCGGCCAGCTTGTTATACAAACGGAAATAATTCTGGAATGTGATCGAGGCCAGGGTCTGGTTCTCGCTCTGGACCTTGACACCCTCTTTGGCTTCAACGGCCTGGTGTAGGCCATCTGACCATCGTCGCCCAGCCAGTGTTCGGCCGGTAAACTCATCGACAATGACGACTTCGCCATTACTGACGATATAATCCACATCCTTTTCAAATAGCACATGTGCGCGGATAGCGGCATTGACATGATGCATGAGCATGATATTGCCCGCATCATACAGACTTTCATTTTCCTGTAGCAGGCCAGCCTGAGTGAGTAATTCCTCTATATGTTGATGACCCGATTCAGTCAGATAAATCTGCTTGGCCTTTTCGTCGACACTGAAATCTCCAGGACCCTCTTCCTCTTCCTGGCGCTGCAATTGCGGCATCAACTTATTGATACTCACGTAGATCTCAGGGTTCTCTTCGGTTGGACCAGATATAATCAGTGGTGTGCGCGCCTCGTCGATCAAAATCGAATCCACTTCATCGACAACAGCGAAATTCAGTTCGCGCTGTACCTTTTCCTCGGTACTAAAGGCCATATTGTCGCGCAGGTAATCGAAGCCGAATTCATTATTGGTACCATAGGTAATATCGGCAGCATAGGCCGCCTTTCGGTCGGCATGGACCATATCATTGACGATGACACCGGTACTGAGGCCGAGAAAACCATACAGCTGCCCCATCCATTCGGCATCACGACGCGCCAGGTAATCATTGACGGTGACGACATGTACACCCTGGCCGCTCAATGCATTCAGATAGGTAGCCAGGGTCGCAACCAGAGTCTTGCCCTCACCGGTACGCATCTCGGCGATCTTGCCTTCATGCAGAACGATACCGCCGATCATTTGTTCATCAAAATGACGCATGTTAAGGACACGCTTACCGGCCTCACGGCATACAGCAAAGGCCTCGGTTAACAGGTCGTCCAGGGATTCACCTTGTTGGTAACGCTGACGAAAGGCATCGGTTTTTGCCTTTAGCGCTTCATCATCAAGGCTACTGAGGCTCTCTTCCAGATCGTTAATGGCACGAACGGTTTTTGTGATTTTCTTCAGGTAGCGATCATTGCGACTACCGAACATTTTTCTGAATACTTTGGCAACCATGGTCTGCAGAATCTACATTATTTGTTGTGAAATGAGTGCGTAATGATAACTGATTTATATGATTTTCTCATGCTTAATAGCACAACCAGCCTAAATCCGACCAGGAATCAGGGCTAATGTTCAAAAATAACGGGTATGCAAGAAAAAGCAGCTGAAAATCACCCGCGCCGGGGTATTTTTCAGTATCACGAGCAGAGTGGGATTAGCGTGTGGCCGCCAGGTATTTTTGTGGATCGACAACGCGGCCGTTCTTGACTACTTCAAAATGAACATGAGGACCAGTGGAACGACCACTGCTACCCATTTTCGCAATCAACTGACCTTTATTGATCTTGTCCCCAAGCTTGACCACGTTTTCGGAGTTATGTGCATAACGAGTCGCATAACCATTGCCGTGGTCCACCTCGACCATTTTACCATAGCCATAACGGTCGCCGGACCAGGTAATGACGCCTGCGGCCACTGAAACAACATCGGAGCCCATTTTGCCGGCGAAATCTATGCCCTTGTGGAAATGGCGTTTACCTGTGAAAGGGTCGTTACGAGCACCATAGAAAGATGACATCCAGCCCTTGGTAATAGGCCGACCAGCTGGTAGGGCCTCTTCCTGTAATTCACCATACAACATCATCGATTCAAGAGAGCTCAGTTGTTGCTCGCGGTCCTGTAATTGCAGGGCCAACGCGTCCAGTGCAGCAATAACATCGCTGGAATTTGCTGCAGGCAGTTCGATACTATTCTCTGGACCACCCAGTGCCGGGGCCTGTTTGAAGTTGAATTCACCCTTATCCAATTTGGCCATCTCGGTCAGGCGACTGCCCAGGGCATCAACGCGGTAAACGTGTGCCTGCAATTCACCCAATCGTTGTGACAAGGCGTTAATATGTGCCTGAGTATTCTTTTTACTTTCTGCCAGGGCCCGTTTTTGCGCCTCGACAGTCTCTTTCCATTGCTGCACAATCCTCGGATCGATGGATTTGTTAACCTGTGCAACTCCACCTACCCAGAAACCTACGGACAACAGGCCGGCGGAAAAAATCAGTATAATGGCCAACAGACTCATGTAAAAGCCGGGTTGTGATGAGTTCACACTGAACGGTTTTTTGCCTGATTGACCAAGCAGGATAATATTCATGTTGTTAAAGCCTGTAGTTTTTTGTGAGCCAAATGATCTAGTATCATAATATATCTACTTTATCGGCGAAAGATGTCAAAACTAAAATACCAGAAACTGCACAAGCTGTTGAAAAATAACACTTTGATTGCCAACTCAATCACAGAAACGTTATATGCGCTTAAAACTATTGAAGTTTTTTTACAGAAACAGGTGCCCGAGCAGCTACGAGCACACATTAAACCATTAAATATATCTGGTAATACCTTGGTGCTGATGGTCGAATCACCGGCCTGGAAATCCAGACTCAGATTCGTACTACCGGATCTGGAAAAAAAACTGCATCAACACACGAACGGGAAAATCAACCATGTCGCCATCAGGATCATCCCTAATCGTGACCGACAAACAGAGACAAAAGACACACGTAAAAATCATCGCGCTGCGCTGTCTTCAAAAAGTCAGGACATCATTCAAGCGCTCGCCGGATCTCTGGACGATTCCAAGCTGAAGGCCTCATTACTGAAGCTGGCGCAAAAGAAAAATAGCAATAAACGTTAATAAAGGGAGATAGCCGTTGATCAGATTACTCAGCAACACATCCCTTTGTCAGTTAAAAAATATTAAGTTGCCTGGATCGGCTGCATATACAGGATCGGCGCTGACTCAACATCATCAAAGGTGACCTCTTCCCAGGCCTGCTTGTCCGCCAGTAATGCACAAAGTAAACGGTTATTCAGCGCATGTCCGGATTTATAACCACTAAAGGCACCGATCAGGCTATGACCCAGTAAATAAAGATCGCCAATGGCATCTAGGATCTTGTGTTTAACAAATTCGTCTTCATAACGCAGGCCATCTTCATTCAGTACGCGGTAGTCATCAACAACAATCGCATTATCCAGGCTACCGCCCAAGGCCAGTTCGCGTTCGCGTAACTGCTCTATATCACGCATAAAACCAAAGGTACGCGCACGGCTGACTTCTTTTACAAATGATGTGGTGGAAAAATCGACTTCCGCACGTTGTTCCCTGGATTTGAAAACAGGATGATCAAAGTCAATGGCAAAACCAACTTTGAAGCCTTCAAACGGATCGAATTGTGCCCATTTGTCATCTTCCTGAACCTTGATCGTACGTTTGATACGGATAAAACGTTTGGCCGCATTCTGTTCAACAATACCGGCGGACTGAATTAAAAAAACAAAGGGTCCGGCACTACCGTCCATAATGGGTACTTCCGGTGCACTGACATCGACATAGGCATTATCGATACCCAGTCCCGCCATCGCAGATAAAAGATGTTCAACAGTGGAGATGCGTACATCACCTTTTACCAAACTGGTTGATAAACGGGTATCACCGACATTCTCAGGACTGGCCTTGATCTCGACAGGGTTATCCAAATCGACACGACGAAAGATAATGCCGCTATTGGCAGCTGCAGGTCTTAAGGTCAGATAAACCTTCTTGCCTGTATGCAAGCCCACGCCGGTCGCGCGGATTACATTTTTTAACGTTCTTTGTCTGATCATTGTCCTGTTCCACCTCTGGCGACTAATATAAGTACGCTTAATTTTGCGGATAATAACATAGCATATAACACCTGAATAGTGAGATAGTTCAAAGTTTTAGCACACCCCTTCCGGTTACAGCACCCCTGTGTATTCAACAACATCAATCAATGGTATTGGACAGTCACATTGCCCATGGCGGGAGGGGTAGATACCAGGGCAATGTGATTGTTCATATTTTACAAGTACTTAGTCTGCCTGCTTACGCAAAAAAGCCGGGATATCAAGATAATCGAGATCCGAATCCAAGGACGGTACAGTCGTGTCACCACCCGAGACCTTATTGCGGATCACGGTTGGTCGATCCAACTCGCCATAATCGACTTCACCACTCTTGTTGCGCTGAACCATCTTCACCGGCGTGACCTCTTCAACCTGTGCCGCACGGCCATGACCTATACCGGTGGCAACGACAGTGACACGTAGCTCATCACTTAGAGTTGGATCGATCACAGTACCGACCACGACATTCGCCTCATCCGAAGCAAAGTCCTTGATCGCCATGCCAACCTCTTCAAACTCACCGATACTCATATCCAGTCCGGCAGTAACGTTGACGAGTATGCCGCGTGCGCCAGTCAAATCAACATCCTCCAACAGCGGGCTGGCAGCCGCAGCTTCTGCCGCTTCACGCGCCCGGTCTTCACCGGCGGCGACACCGCTACCCATCATGGCCATACCCATTTCAGACATCACGGTCCGGACATCGGCAAAGTCAACATTGATCAGACCCGGGCGTGTGATCAGTTCAGCAATACCCTGCACGGCACCGAGCAAAACATCATTGGCAGACTTGAACGCATCCAGCAGACTGATCGATTTACCCAATACCTGTAACAACTTCTCATTCGGTATCGTGATCAACGAATCAACATTTTTACCTAACTCACCGATGCCGGCATTGGCAGCACCCATACGTCGCTTGCCTTCAAAACCAAATGGCTTGGTGACAACGGCGACCGTCAGAATACCCATCTCCCTGGCCATTTGTGCAACGATCGGAGCTGCTCCGGTTCCGGTACCACCGCCCATTCCGGCCGTGATAAACAACATATCGGAACCCTGGATAACTTCCATAATACGCTCACGATCTTCAATCGCCGCTTGCCGGCCGACTTCCGGATTAGCACCGGCACCCAGCCCCTTGGTGATATTACTACCAATCTGCAAAGTGGTTTTCGCCTGCGTACTGGTTAATGCCTGTGAATCGGTATTCAAACATATGAAGTCAACGCCTTCGATACCTGCCTTGACCATATGCTGCACGGCATTACCACCACCGCCACCGACACCCACTACTTTTATTACTGCGTTCTCACTAAAAGAATCCATTAGTTCAAACATGATTACCCCTCCTCAGTCAATTAAGACATTTTGTAAACAACACTCATAAAACTGCCGCTTCATTGGCAGAAATTTAAAAATTACCCTGAAACCAGCCTTTCATTCTGGCCCAGATCCCTTTCATCCCTGTGCCTGCCGGCATTTCTGACAGACGCAGTTCGCTATTCTTTTTGCCAAACAACAACAAACCAACACCAGTGGCATAAATCGGATTACGCACCACATCAACCAGGCCGGTGACATACTGTGGTGAACCCAGACGCACTGGAATATGAAAAATTTCCTCGGCCAGTTCTATCAGCCCTTCCATTTTCGAACTACCACCGGTCAATACAATGCCGGCTGCAACCAGATCCTCGAAACCGCTGCGACGCAATTCAGCCTGCACCAGTGTCATCAACTCCTCATAACGAGGCTCAACTACTTCGGCCAGGGTTTGTCGGGCGAGCCGGCGTGGTGCACGGTCGCCCACACTCGGTACCTCAATGGTTTCATCTGAACTCGCCAGTTGACGTAATGCACAGGCATATTTGATCTTGATTTCCTCGGCATACTGCGTCGGCGTGCGCAGCGCGACGGCGATATCATTGGTAACCTGATCACCGGCAATAGGGATAACAGCCGTATGCCGAATCGAACCCTCAGTAAACACAGCAATATCGGTAGTGCCACCACCTATATCCACCATGCACACCCCCAGCTCTTTTTCATCATCGGTCAACACCGAGTAACTGGAGGCCATTTGCTCGAGAATAATATCGTCTACTTCCAGACCGCAGCGGCGCACACATTTAACGATATTTTGCGCCGCGCTAACCGCACCCGTGATCATATGCACTTTGGCCTCAAGCCGTACACCGGACATTCCCACCGGCTCTTGTATGCCTTCCTGATTATCAATCAGAAACTCCTGCGGAATAATATGCAGGATGCGCTGGTCTGCAGGAATCGCAACCGCGCGTGCAGCATCGATAACACGATCAACATCCGCATTTGAAACTTCCTTATCCCTGATGGCGACAATACCGTGCGAATTAAGACTGCGTATGTGGCTACCGGCAATCCCGGCAAACACTGAATGGATTTGGCAACCGGCCATTAACTCAGCTTCTTCTACAGCACGCTGAATTGATTGCACCGTGGACTCGATATTGACCACCACACCTTTTTTTAAGCCTCTCGATGGATGCGACCCCAATCCAATGATCTCTATATCGCCTGACACATTAACTTCGCCGACTATCGCGACCACTTTAGAGGTGCCAATATCCAAGCCAACGATCAGGTTACGCTCTGATTTCCTAGACATCTTCGCGATCTCCCTTATTGTTATTATTATGACTGTCAGTACCCGGCTTCCAGCGCACTGCAAAACCATTGGTGTAGCGCATATCGACACTCTCTATTTTTTGTAATTGCTTCTTCACTATCTGTTCATATATTTTTTTGAAACGTTGCAGGCGTGCATGCACCTGCTTACGTCCGAGCTGCAGGCTCAGACCATTATCAAGCTTGATACTCCAGGCACGACGACTGCTCATGGTCAATGTAGTTGCCCTCAGACCCAGAACCTTCAAGGCTTCATTCAAATACAGATATTCACCGGACAGAATTGAAGCAGTACCCTTCGGCCCATCCAGTTCCGGCAAGTCAAACGGCTCATTCAAGTGACCCGCAAATAACTCTCCGCGTTGATTAACCAGTCCGCCTTTGCTCCACCTGGCTAAGGGCTTCTGCTCCTGTACTTTTAAAATCATCGTATCCGGCCATTTTCTACGTATCGTTACCTGATCGACCCATGGCACAGCCTTAACATCCGCATGGATCGCATCGATATCGATACGCAAAAAGTTTCTATTCAACTGTCCTGCCAATACGGTCTTCAAGGCCTCCTTGTCGAGATGCTGGAACGCGCCTTCAATCCTGACAACACGCAATGGCAATGTGTCGGCATCCGTTAGCTTGATATAGACTGCCGCTGCAACGGCAGCCCCTGACAACAGCAACACAAACAGTAATAATATGCGCGCCAGCTTGCGCCTGCGTTCGCGCAACTCATCCTGCAATCTGTTTTTGTTGCTGCGCCTAGCCATGAATCTTGTCACCACTGGTTTCCAGAATGCGCCACACTAAATCATCAAAACCAATACCCGCCGTACGCGCTGCCATCGGCACCAGGCTATGATCGGTCATACCAGGCACGGTATTGACTTCGATTAACCAGGGCTCTCCCTGCTCATCCAGCATCAAATCGACCCGACCCCAGCCGCTGGCACCCACCGCCTGAAACGTTTTCAAGGCCAGCGCCTGCAAGGCCTGTTCTGCCGCACTGTCCAAACCACAAGGACAGTGATAAACCGTCGTATCCGACACATATTTTGCGTCATAATCATAAAACTGATGCGGTGTCTCCAACCTGATTATGGGTAATGCCTGTTGTTGCAATATGGCCACCGTGTACTCATCACCCTGCACCCAGCGCTCGGCAATAATTTCGCTGTCATACTGGGCAGCATTGGCCCAGGCCGGCTCAAGGGCCGCGGCATCATCAACCTTACTCATGCCGATACTGGAACCCTCGTGTACAGGCTTGACAATAAGCGGCAATCCCAACTGTTCGGCCACCGTGGTAAAATCACAATCCTGATCCAATAGCTGATAATCCGGCGTCGGCAAACCTGCACCTAGCCATAACTGTTTACAGCGCAATTTATCCATGCCCAGAGCCGAACCGAGCACACCGCTACCGGTATAAGGGATATGCATGCATTCCAGTGCCGCCTGCATGACCCCGTCCTCACCGCCGCGACCATGCAACACAATGAAGGCACGGTCAGGAGAAAACTGCTCCAGGGTCTGTAAAATATTCTCATCCACATCCACGGCATGCGCATCCACGCCTTTTCGCTGCAGGCCTTGCAACACCGCCTGCCCGCTTTGTAAAGAGATCTCACGTTCAGCAGAAAGCCCGCCCATCAGCACCGCGACGCGACCGAAATCGTCGGCATTGCTGATTGTTTTGTAGGCTGACATATTGCTCTGATTCATCAGTCTGCTGACGCTCCGCTTAGCTTATCTTCACCGACGATACGTACTTCGCGTTGCAAACGAATGCCCTGCGCCTGATACACCATATCTTCTACCTTGTAGACCAAGGCCTCTATATCACTGGCGCTCGCTGTGCCGGTATTGATAATAAAATTGGCATGCTTGTCGGAAACACAGGCGCCGCCTACGCACAAACCTTTTAGACCTGTCTTCTCGATCAGCTCAGCGGCGTAACCATCCGTCGGATTTCTAAACACTGAACCACAACTAGGTTGACCAATAGGCTGACTCTTATTACGTTTCGCCAACAAGGCCTTAACATTCTTCTTGATACTGTCCTCTTGCTCGGCGGAAACGGATTGTAATTGCAAATGCACGGCGACAAACCATTCATCACGATCGGCCTTGACACTACGATAAGCAACCGAGAACTCAGCTGGCCGGCGCACATGTATGTGTCCATACCGGTCAATCGTTTCAACGCTGTCCACAAGGTTCCAGGTTTCACCACCAAAGGCACCGGCATTCATGGCCAGGGCCCCGCCCATGGTGCCGGGAATGCCCGCTAAAAATTCCGCTCCGACCAGAGACTGCGCGCTACAAAAACGTGCTGCCTTGGCACAAGTCACGCCGGCCTCAACACGCACCGTACCCGACACCGTCATCGCCATCTCCGTCAATGCACCCTGGGTGGCAACGACTGTGCCACGGATACCGCCATCACGTATCAGCAGATTACTGCCCAGCCCCAGCCAGAAAAGCGGCTCGTCCGCAGGCAATTGCTGCAAAAATAGACTCAGGTCTTGCAAACCGGCAGGCTTGTACAAACGTTCCGCAGGACCGCCTACACGCCATGTGGTGTAACGAGCCAGTGGCTCATTCAGCAATAACTCACCTGTCGTTTGCATATTCATTTCCAGCGCCATCATTACTTACAATTTCCACGACTACGTTGCCGTTGAGCTTTCTGGAGATTTTCCTGCTCCTTTCCAGTCCATTCCCGTATCGACTCGCAGTCTTGTTGTCGGGAAAACAGGAAGGTGCTACGCAGAGATGCACCACAGCCAAAACGCAAGTTTCTTGTCACGGTCTTATTCATTATTCTCTACCCCCAATGTCTGCAACAGTTGCGGTGCAACCGTACCGATACTACCGGCGCCGAGTGTCAGCAAGATATCATCATCATGTAACAAACCTGGCAGGACCTCGGACAACTCATCAATCCTTTCCACAAATACTGGCTCTACCTGACCTCTGGCACGAATCGCAGCGGTCAAGGCGCGTCCATCTGCACCACTGATCGGCTCTTCGCCGGCGGCATAAATTTCCAGTAACACCAATACATCCACCGCCGACAGCACCTGCACAAAGTCTTCAAATAAATCACGCGTACGTGTGTAGCGATGCGGCTGGAAAACAACCACCAGGCGGCGTGCTGGCCAACCCTTACGAATGGCATCAACCGTCACCGCAACCTCACTTGGATGATGACCATAGTCATCAACCAATAACACCTGTCCTTGAGCCACATTGATATCGCCATAACTCTGGAAACGTCGGCCGATCCCTTGAAATTGCAATAAGGCCCGTTGAATACTGTCATCAGCAACACCCAAATCACGCGCTATCGCAATCGCTGCAAGTGCGTTCAGTACATTGTGCTTGCCGGGCATATTCAGGGTAATGTCGAGGACGTCATCGCTATCAATAAAATGAACATCAAAACGTGTTTGCTGACCCTGCTGGACAATATTACTGGCACGGATATCCGCATCTTCACAGGTGCCATAGGTAATCGTTGGCCGACTAAGTTCGGGTAATAAACGCCGCACATCATCATCGTCCAGGCACAAAATCGCCTGGCCATAAAATGGCAGGTGATGCAAAAACTCCAGGAAAGTTGCCTGCAGGCGTTCAAAATCTCCATCATAGGTCTCGAGGTGGTCGGCATCGATATTGGTGACGACAGCGATCATCGGCTGCAGGTACAAAAATGATGCATCACTCTCATCGGCCTCGGCCACCAGGTAGCGACTTTCTCCGAGGCGCGCATGGGTTCCGGTACTCGTCAATTTACCGCCAATGACAAAAGTAGGATCAAGTTCACCTTCGGCCAAAACACTGGCAACCAGGCTGGTCGTTGTTGTTTTTCCATGCGTCCCTGCAATGGCAACACCAAACCTGAAACGCATTAGTTCAGCGAGCATCTCTGCACGTGGTATCACTGGAATACGGGACTGCTGCGCCGCCAGCACTTCGGGGTTGTCATGCTTGATCGCAGTCGAAACCACCACCACATCAGTCGCGCTGACATTAGCGGCATCATGGCCGATAAATATCTGTGCACCCATATCGGCCAGCCGACGGGTCACCGCATTTTCTGCAATATCGGAGCCGGAAACAGAATACTCAAGATTAATAAGGACCTCGGCAATACCACTCATGCCGGCACCACCAATGCCAACAAAATGAATACGGCGCATGCGTCCCATCGGGTCCTGCATATCGTGCATCATTTTCACCCTGGAGGTATCCATACTCATTCCTGCCTACCTGCTTGCAAACAAATATCCGCTACCTGCTGAGTCGCATCCTTTTTAGCCAATGCATAAGCTGCCTTCGCCATCAGTAACAAACGATTCCTGTCAGTGACCAAGCCCAGCAACAAGCTGTGCAACTTGTCCGCATCTAGATCACGTTGCTGTACCAGCAAGGCAGCGCCCGCTGTCAGCATAAATTCTGCATTATGAGTCTGATGATCATCGACCGCATGTGGGTACGGCACCAGCAAGGCGCCAACACCGACTGCGGTCAACTCAGATATCGTCAACGCCCCGGCACGGCAAATGACGAAATCCGCCCAGGCATAGGCCTCAGCCATGTCATCGATAAATGGCAAGACTTCACAGTTTTCCTGCACACCGGCCTGACGGTAAGCCTCGCGGGCCTGATCTATATTTCGCTCTCCGGTTTGATGCCGGACCATAGGACGATTTTCTGGCGCCAGCTTCGATAAAGCCTGAGGTACCAGTTCATTCAATGCCTGCGCGCCCAAACTGCCACCCAGTACCAACAAATGTATGGGGTGCTGTCGCGCTGCCAGTCTTTGTTCGGGAGCGGGAATTTGCAAAATATCCGTGCGCACCGGATTGCCCGTGGTCACGGGTTTTCTGTACTCAGGAAAGCTACCCGGAAACCCCTGCATGAGACGGGTGCTGATACGCGACAGATAACGATTAGTCATACCACTGATGGCATTCTGCTCATGCACACACAATGGCTTACCCATCAGACGCGCCATCACCCCACCGGGGCCGGTGACAAAACCACCCATACCCAGTACCAACATCGGCTTGATGCGCAACAGAATACGAAAACATTGCCAGGCAGCATGCATTAGCATAAAAGGCGCCTTGAGTATTCGACCAAGGCCTTTACCGCGTAAGCCGCTGACGCTAACCCACTCCACTGGAATTCCGGCTGCTGGCACAAGTCGTGCCTCTATACCTTGATGAGTGCCGAGCCAGACAACCGGGATGTTTCGTGACAGGATCTCCTGAGCTACGGCCAGGGCCGGAAACACATGGCCACCGGTACCGCCAGCCATAATCAATACCGGGCGCTGCTTGGCAGGGGTTTTTGCGTTGTTCATTTCGCCACCCGCCTCTTTTTTGCCCAAGCCAGTTGCTTGTCCTGGTTCTGGGCCTCGAAACCGATGCGCATCAATAAGCCAATGGCCAGCAATGTCACGACAATACTGCTGCCACCATAACTCATTAACGGCAGGGTCAAACCCTTGGTCGGCAATACACCCATATTGACACCGACATTGATAAAGGCCTGCAGGCCAATCCATATGCCGATGCCATAGGCCAGGTAGGCAGAGAAAAACTGTTGCTCACGTTCGGCCATCGCAGCGATCAGGAAAGCACGCCAGACCAATAAAGCAAATAACATAATCACGGTCACGGCGCCGAGCAGACCAAGCTCTTCGGCCAGAATGGCATACAGAAAATCCGTATGTGTTTCCGGTAAATAAAAGAGTTTTTGTATACTCCCACCCAGGCCGACGCCAAACCACTCACCACGACCAAACGCAATCAGTGATTGGGTCAATTGAAATCCACTATTGTAGGGGTCTTCCCATGGGTTCATAAAACTGAGAATGCGCGCGACGCGGTAAGGCGAAACCAGGGCTAGCAGACTCATGGCCGAAGCCGTAGCCAGAATCAGCGTGGCAAATTTAAGTAAACCGACACCAGACATGTACATCATGCCCAGCGCCGTCGCCAGCATCACGGTCGTGGCACCGAAATCAGGCTCCAATAGCAACAACACTGAGGCCAGTATCAATACCAGCATCGGCTTCAAGAAGCCGCCGATCGTTGAACGGATTTCATCGCCGCGACGGACCAAATAACCCGCCAGGTAAATAAATACAATCAGCTTGACCAGCTCCGAAACCTGCAGATTAAAAATACCCAAAGGCAACCAGCGCATACTACCATTGACCTGCTTGCCGACTCCCGGCAACAGCACCGCGATCAATAATATAAACCCAAGCAACAATAACACTGGTCCGGCTTTTTGCCATTGACGCATCGGTATTCTCGCGACCAGATAGGCTCCCAGCAACCCCATCAGCACATACACAAATTGCTTTTGGAAATAGGCAAAGGGACGACCCAATTGCTTCTCCGCCATCGGTATCGATGCAGACATCACCATCACCAGACCCAGACCGAGTATGGCCAAGGTGACATACAGCAGCACCATGTCCCAACCCTTGTTATGCAAGGCCTGATCATGGCTGACTGACTCGGTGACGGCTTGCGAATGACTCATGCATACCTCCTGACCATCTGCATGAAGACTTCGCCGCGTTGCTGGTAATCTTCGAACATATCAAAACTGGCACAAGCAGGAGACAACAACACAGCGTCTCCACGATGCGCATGACGCTTGGCCTTGATGACGGCATCTTGCATGTCTGAGGCAAACTCAATTTCGGTATGCCCTTGCAGGACCTGCGCGATCACTTCGGCGTCCTTACCGATCAATATAACGGCACGCGCTTTTTCCGCAACAACCGGAACCAGGCCGCTGAAATTCGCTCCCTTGCCTTCGCCACCGGCAATCAATACCACCTGTCCTTGCATACCGGACAGTGCCGCACAGCTTGCACCAACATTGGTTCCTTTGGAATCGTTATACCAACGCACATCGTCTGACTCGATGACAAACTGAGTACGATGCGGCAAACCCTGAAAACCTTTCAAGGCCCTTAACATAGCTGACTGCGAGAATCCCGCGGCTTCACCTATTGCCAGAGCCGCCAGCGCATTGACGATATTATGTTTTCCCGGAATCAGTAACTCATGACAGGCCATCAAAGGCTTGCTGCCGCGACATAAATATTGTTCACCCCGATACTCGCAAACACCATATTGATTAGACTGCGCCTCATCAAGACCAAAAGTAATAATCTTTCTGAGTGGCTCAGCCATACTCATGACCTGCTCATCATCACGATTCAGGACCATCACACCATTGCCGCGGAAAACCCTTTGCTTTGCATCCATATATTCCTGCAAGTCGTCATAACGATCCATATGGTCTGCGGAAATATTTAATACCGTGGCCACCTCAGCCTTCAATGAGTGTGTATATTCAAGCTGAAAACTGGATAATTCGAGCACATAGCAATCCGGCTCAGTCTCTTCAATCAATTCCAACACAGGTTTGCCTATATTACCGCCGATGCGAACATCCTTACCCGACTCCCTGGCCATGATACCGACCAGACTGGTCACCGTACTCTTACCATTGGAACCGGTAATGACCAACACCGGCGCACTCACATGCTGAGCGAACAACTCGACATCACCAAGAATTTTTTTACCTTGCTCGAAGGCCTGCACAAGTAACGGATGTTTTAGTGATACCCCCGGACTAACAATCAGTTCATCGGCACTGGCAAACACCTGCTCATCAAAACCACCGGTAAATACTGCGACATCAGGCAGCTCAGCGCGGAGTGTCGCCAGTCCGGGAGGCTGATCACGGCTATCCGTAATCGCCACCTCAATTCCCTGGGAATATAAATAACGCGCACAGGACAAACCGGTCTTACCCAGACCCACTATCAACACCCTGTGTTTGTCCGTTACCATTTTATTTATGACTGTCCTCTGTAACTGCATCTTGCTCACTTGATTCTTTAACGTATTTTCAATGTTGCCAGTCCAACCAGCACCAGAATCACAGTAATAATCCAGAAACGCACTATCACGCGCGGCTCCGGCCAACCCTTCAATTCAAAATGATGATGCAATGGCGCCATTTTAAAAATACGTTTACCAGTCAATTTGAATGAGGCCACTTGCAGGATGACCGACACCGTCTCCATGACAAACACGCCACCCATGATCAACAGCACCAACTCCTGACGAGTAACAACAGCGACAATACCGAGTGCCGCACCCAAGGCCAGCGCACCGACATCACCCATGAACACCATCGCTGGATAGGCATTAAACCAGAGAAAGCCCAAGCCGGCACCGACCAGGGCGCCACAAAAAACGGCTATCTCGCCGACACCAACCAGATGTGGAATGGATAGATATTTTGCAAACTGCGCATGTCCGGTTAGGTAGGCGATCAAACCGAGGGCGCCGCAAACCAGAACCGTCGGCATCACTGCCAGGCCATCCAGGCCGTCAGTCAGGTTAACGGCATTACTGCTACCGACGACGACAAAATAAGCCAAAGGCACAAACAACCAGCCCAACTGCGGGTTTACATTTTTGAAAAACGGCACGACCAATTGAGTATCCACCGGCTGCGCGGTGTAATAGAGGTAAACAGCAACCACCAGGGCGATAACAGATTGCCACAGATACTTGTAACGCGAAGCCAGACCTCGAGGATCCTGCAATACCAACTTGCGATAATCATCGACCCAGCCCACTGCACCAAATGCCAGTGTCGTCAACAACACTACCCAGACATATTTGTTATCAAGACGGCCCCACAATAAAGTCGTGATCGCAATGGCTACTAGAATCAAGGCCCCGCCCATAGTCGGTGTACCGGCCTTGTTCAGATGTGTCTCTGGTCCGTCATCACGCACTACCTGGCCGATACGATAACGACTCAAGCGACGAATCATATAAGGCCCGACCATGAACGAAATCAGTAACGCAGTAATCGCTGCGAGCACGGAACGTAAAGTGATATATTGAAAAACACTAAAGCCGCTATGAAATTGCTCGAGATATTCTGCCAGATAAAGAATCATTCAACGTCTCCTGCATGTAGTGCGTTGACGACCTCTTCCATGCGCATCAGGCGCGAACCCTTTATCAGCACGGCACCCTGACCTTGCCAATCCTGTTTTAGCTGTCGAATCAATTCATCATGGTCAGCAAACCAGTAAGCACCCTGACCGAAACTATCTACCGCATTGCGTGATAACTCACCCAATGCATACAGTCGAGTCACGCCGCTTGCATGTGCCTGCAGTCCACAACTAGCATGCAGCTGCTCGGCATCACCACCCAACTCACCCATATCGCCAAGCACCAACCACTTCTGCCCCTGCATCCCGGCCAATACGTCCAGCGCAGCCTTAAAGGATGCCGGGTTGGCATTATAGGTATCATTTAAAATCTGCATACCGGCCAGACCCGGTAATGTCTGTAGACGGCCTGCCACCGCCTTGATATCGGCTAGACCCGCTTGAATCATATCCAGGTCGGCTCCCAGGGCCAGTGCCGCTGCAGCCGCAGCCAATGCATTCATGACATTATGGCGGCCGTGTAAGTGCAATTGCAGTACAATCGACCCTTTTGGCGTGTATAAATCGAGACGTACACCATCATCCTGTTGCTGCCAGTTAGCACTCACATCGGCATCTTTGTTGAGACCAAAGCGAATCACTTTTCTGTCACCCGCCAGCCGCATCCATAATGGCGCGTAGACATCATCGGCATTAATCACCGCTACACCGTCGCTTTGCAGACCGCTGAAGATCTCGCCCTTGGCCTTTGCCACGCCGTCAATACTGCCAAAGCCTTCCAGGTGGGCGGCAGCGGCATTAGTGACTACCGCCACATCCGGACGCGCCAATGTACACAAATAGCGAATCTCACCCGCATGGTTGGCGCCCATCTCGATCACTGCATAGCGATGGCGTTCCTGCAATCGCAACAGTGTCAGTGGCACACCAATGTCATTATTCAGATTTCCACGGGTCGCGAGCACCTCACCGCGCTGACGCAGAATCGCAGCCAGCATCTCCTTGACGGTCGTTTTACCGTTACTGCCAGTCACGGCCGCCACTGGCAGAGTAAAATGCTGACGCCAGACAGCAGCCAGTCGGCCGAGCCCCTGACGGGTATCATCCACCTTCAACAGCGGCAGGTCGCCATCGGCGCTGCGACTAACCATCGCCGCAACTGCGCCAGCCTCACGAGCCTGTTGCAGATATTCATGACCATCAAAATGCTCACCTTCGAGCGCGACAAACAAATCACCTTGTGCCAGCGACCGAGTATCGGTACTGACCTGCGTGAAAGCGATGTCTTTACCAATATGCTCGGCTGGCATATGGGCTGCGGCCTCGGACAACTGCATCTGCATCAGTGCAGCCCTCCCTGTAACAATGACTGCACGACCTGGCGATCGCTGAATTCCAGCTTGCTGTCACCCACCCACTGATAGCTTTCATCGCCCTTGCCCGCCACCAGGACAACAGTGTTTTCATCGCCCTGCTCGATTGCCCAGGCGATTGCGGCCTTACGGTCCCGCTCAATGTGTACATGTTGACGATCAGCAATCCCACCGAGTATATCTTCGATAATGTCATCACCGGACTCGGAACGGGGATTATCATCCGTCAGCACCAACTGATCAGCCAGTGTCTCGGCAGCGCGACCCATTAATGCCCGCTTACCTCGATCACGATCACCACCGCAACCAAACACACAACAAATACGACCGAAACCATGCTCTTTCAACGCCAGCAACACCTGCTGCAGGGCATCCGGTGTATGTGCAAAGTCGATAATAACCAGAGGTGACGATGAATTATTATTTGAACGACAAAACTCCATACGTCCGGGTACTGTCTGCAGTTGCTCCACCAGGCGACAGGCGTCGGCCCAGGAGACGTCCAGTACTGCGAGCGTTGATAATACCGCGGCCAGGTTATAAACATTAAAGCGGCCATACAGATGACTATGCAATTGCGCTTCACCCCATGGGCTGCGCACCTGCCAGTCTATGCCATCATCACTCAACTGCAATGCACTGATCTCAAGCATCTGCTCATCAGCAGCATTCGCATTCACGCCATAGACAACACAATGCAGATCTTGTGGCAGCGAGTTTAGCCATTGCCGGCCATAGTCATCATCACCATTGATCACAGCATGCGCCAATCCAGGCGAATAAAATAATTGTTCCTTGGCCCTGGCATAAGTATCCTGATCACCGTGATAATCGAGATGGTCGCGGCTGACATTGGTCAACACAGCCACCTCAAACAGCACACCATTCACACGTCCTTGATCCAGCGCATGCGAAGACACCTCCATGACCACATATTGCGCACCCTGCTCACGCATTTGATGCAATAATTGATGCACACGAATCGCATCCGGCGTGGTATGTGTGGCCGCCGTTAACGCGCCGGTCAAACCATAACCCAGAGTACCGATCAAACCGGTCGGACGCTCATCATGCTGCAAGGCATTGGCGAGAAAGTGACTACATGAAGTCTTGCCATCGGTACCGGTAATACCAATAACATGCAGATCATGTGACGGGTGACCATAAAAACGATCGGCGATATAACCTAGTTGTTGATGCAGATTCTCAACGGCGATAAGCGGCACATCGGCACAGTCAGCCGCCTGCTGTGGAGACAGCGGATAATCTGCGGTCGGCTCCCAGGCTATGGCCGCCACACCTGCGGCACAGGCCTGCGACATATAATCAACACCATGACCCTGCGTACCTGCACAGGCCATAAACAAGCCACCCTCACTGGCTTCGCGGCTATCGATAAACAAGGCATTGACCTCACGGTCCATGTCTTGCTCTACAATCGCAAAACCTTCGAGTAACTGACTCAGGCGCTGACTGCCTTGTTGCGCGCTTGCCATATTCATGAGCGCCCCTCGTCCTGTGGCAAACTGGTTTGTATGACCGGCAGGTTATCGGGCGCTACATCCATCAGACGCAAGGCCCCGGACATCACCCGCGAAAATACCGGTGCTGCTACCTGGCCGCCATAATATTGTTCACCAGCCGGATCATTGATCATCACCACCAGCACCAGACGAGGATCCGAGGCCGGAGCCAGACCGGCAAAGACCGCAATATAACGATCATTGGCATAACCACCCGCTGCAGTCTTGTGTATGGTGCCGGTCTTACCGGCAACCTGATAACCCTGCACGCTGGCCTGTAGGCCTGTGCCTTCGCTGCTGACCACGGTCTTCATCATTTCGCGCACCTGTTGCGCCACCTTCACCGGCAAGACCTGTTCGGCCAACACCGGCTCATCCTGGCGCAGAAAGGACACTGGCCGCGAACGACCATCAGCCGCCAAAATCGAATAGGCATGCGCCAGTTGCAATGGCGTCACCGACAGGCCATAACCAAACGACAAGGTTGCCTGTTCGATCTTGTGCCAACGGGAAAAGTGACTTAGCAAACCGGCCGATTCACCCGGGAAACCACTACCGGTAACACTACCGAAACCCAGACGGTTATACATGACCCACATCTGTTCAGGTGTCAGCGACAACGCGATCTTACTGGCACCGACATTACTGGACTTGGTAATCACATTCGTTAGATTAATGCTGCCATAGTTATTTAAATCACGAATGGTGTTACGCCCCACCTTGAGCGAGCCGGGTGCGGTATTGATTATCGTTGCTGGACGATACTTACGACTCTCCAGGGCCATGGCGATGGTAAACGGCTTGATTGTTGAGCCCGGCTCAAAGACATCGGTCACCGCACGATTGCGATATTGCGAGCTACGCATTTTTTTACGATTATTGGGATTGAATGAAGGCTGATTGACCGCCGCCAGCACTTCACCGGTTTTGACATCCAGCATCACCGCCGAACCCGAACGTGCCTTATTCAGCTTGATGGCTGCCTTCAACTCTCGATAGGCCAGATACTGGATGCGACGATCCAGACTCAGATGCAGGTCTTTGCCCGGGGCTGCGGTATGAATATTTTCCAGGTCCTCGATAACCCTGCCAAGCCTGTCTTTAATGACTCGTTTTTTACCGGGCGTACCTTTTAACCAGTCTTCATAGGCGAGCTCAACACCTTCCTGACCAAGGTCGTCAATGTTGGTAAAACCAATCACATGTGAGGCGACCTCACCGGTTGGATAATAGCGACGATACTCGCGCTGGGTAAACACGCCTTCGGCCTGCAGGTCCAATACCTGCCTGGCAGTATCCGGATTAACATGGCGCTTCAGGTAAACAAACTCACGATCCATACGCGCCGCCAGCGTTCGCTCAACCTGCTCCAGATCAAGCCCTAGCATACGTGCCAGCTTTGGCAACAACTGCCGCTGATTCACCAATAAGGATGGATTGACCCAGACCGACTCGACCGGCGTACTAATGGCCAGCGCCTCACCATGCCGATCCATTATCACGCCCCGATTCGCAGCCGTATCGACGGTACGTAAATGGCGGGCAGCGCCCTGATTCTGTAAAAAGTCTTTGTTAAAGACCTGCAGGTAGACAACACGCCACACCAGCAATGCAACAATGGCGACAAACAACAATAACAAGACAATCCGGCGTTTGTCATATGTGATTATTTTTTGTTGTTTCTTCATGGTCGAATAATGACTACGCTTTCTGCCTGTGGGATTTTCATATCCAGTTTTTTCCTTGCCAGCCGCTCGATCCTGCCATGCGTGGCCCATGTACTTTGCTCAAGCTGCATACGGCCCCACTCGATGTCCATCCGATCCCGTTCCTTTATCAAGGCTTGCCATTGCACAAAAAGTGTGCGGCTTTCATGCTTACTGAAGACAACTGCCACTGCTGAAGCAAGCACTAACACAAACAACAAAACCAGTAACGACTGGGCCTTCATGCAGTAATTTTCTCTGCCACCCTTAACGTGGCACTGCGCGCCCTGACATTTTCTTCAATTTCCTTTGCCCCGGCACGCAAAGCCTTGCCCACCAATTTCAGTTCCGCGCCGGTATCTTCATATTGCACCGGCAAATCCAGCGGTAAACGCTGGCCCTGTGCTTTCTGTCGCAAAAACCGCTTTACCAACCTGTCCTCAAGCGAATGAAAACTGATTACCGCCAAACGCCCACCTTTGCGTAAAATAGTAACCGCCTGCTCCAATCCCTCACGCAAATCATCAAGCTCGCGATTGATAAATATTCGGATCGCCTGAAAACTACGCGTGGCCGGATGCTTACCCTTCTCGCGTTTCGGCACGGCCTTCTCAATCAGCCCGGCCAACTGCAGCGTTGTTGCAAGCCGTTCATGCTCACGCTGTTCGACGATGGCACGGGCAATACGGCGATGAAATCGTTCCTCACCATAGTCACGTATCACTTCAGAAATAAGTTGCTCATCAGCAGACGCCAACCAATCTGCGGCCGACTGGCCTTGACTGCTATCCATACGCATATCCAATGGACCATCCTTCATGAAACTAAAGCCACGCCCGGCGTTATCAAGCTGTGGTGAAGACACGCCAAGATCGAGCAGAACACCATCGACTTGTCCCAGTAACCCTGCTTCATCAACCATCTCAGCCATCATTGCAAAACTGCCCTGCCTGATTTCAAACCTGTCATCATTTGCGAATTTCTCTGCCGCAAAGCGGATGGCATCCGGATCCTTATCCATTGCCAGCAATCTGCCTTGCGGGCCGAGACGCTGCAACACGGCAGCCGCATGGCCACCGCGACCAAAGGTGCCATCAAAATAGACGCCCTCGGGCCTGATATTCAATCCTTCCAGCACCTCATCCAGTAATACCGATTGGTGCGTATCATGTTTTTCCATTACCGTTACAGGGACAGCGATTCCAGCTCCGGAGGTAACCCATCCGAATCCAGAATTCAAACTTGTTTCCTTGACCGATCAGCACTGCTTTTTTATCCAGGCCGGCAAAGCTGCGTAATGGCGTGGTCAATAGCATGCGGCCGTTGTTATCCATATCCAGTTCGGTCGCATGACCAATCAACAGCCGCTGCAGGCTACGCGCTTGTTTGTTGAAACTAGGCAGCCTGACCAGCTTGCGTTCGATTTCTTCCCACTCCGGGAACGGATAGATCAACAGGCAATGATCGTGGTCAACCGTGGCCACCAGCTTGCCGGCACACGACTCGGCCAAGGCTTCCCGATACCGTGTCGGCATCGCGAAACGGCCTTTCGCGTCCAGGCTGATGATGTTGACCCCTCTAAACATGACGGCAGTTATCCACTTTTTTCCACTTTTATCCATTAATCTCCATAATTATCCAATATTGGTGGGAAAAGTGGCTTTTGTCAAGGAAATAGAGGGACAATATTGTCAAAAGATCATTTTAGATACAGACACTTAGATATAATCCTGGTATTAAGTGCAGTTAATGGAAGCGCCGCATAAATAATAAATTTATTTATCAGCTAGTTGAGGAAGGATATTATAGTGAATTGTTAACTAAAATTAGTTAAAATATTGTTTTATATTGATTTATTGGTATTTTTGAAAAAAGAAGTGGAAGTCGGCCGATAAGCCGGGTTCTGTCAAAGACAGTCATTCATCTGGGACATACATCACTGCATGCCTCGTGCGACCTACCCGGGGACAATATGGGCCATATTTTATGATCCAAGGATCACTGCCCCCCTATTTGGTCTTGCTCCAGGTGGGGTTTACCCTGCCACGCATGTTGCCATGCGCGCGGTGCGGCCATCGGCGGTATATTTTCTGCTGCACTTTCCGTAGGCTCACGCCCCCCAGGCGTTACCTGGCACCTTGCCCTGTGGAGCCCGGACTTTCCTCCATCCAGCGCTCTAAGAACACTGAACAGCGACTGCCTGGCCGACTTCCAAGTCTATTATACCAGAATAAACTGTCGATGCGCAGCGCATCCGTGGCAAGCTGAGCGCACACTTGATGGCTAGCTGTCTGCATCCTGCTGCAACTTTAGTGCGCGCTGATAAACCTCATTCTTGGATAGGCCCATATAGGTAGATACCAGACGGCTGGCGGATTTAACCGACATTTCCGGCAGCAGTAATGCCAGTAGTTTATCGGCCTCGCTGAGGTCGGCAGCGACCTCTTTAGCAGCACCCCTGACAACCAACACAAACTCACCTCTGGACTGGTTTGCATCGGCCTGTAAAGCCGCCAATATAGCCTCCAGGCTCTGCCCCAGCACGGTTTCATAAACCTTGGTCAATTCTCTGGCCAAAATAGCCTCGCGATCGCCACCCAGGATCTCGCACATGTCTTCAACAGATTCGACGATGCGATGACTGGACTCATAAAATACCAGCGTCACGGTTTCATCCACCAGCTCTGCTAATTGTGTCCGGCGCGCGCTACGTTTGGACGGTAGAAAGCCCTGGAAACGAAAATGATCTGTCGGCAAGCCACTGACCGACAACGCCGCCACCAGGGCACTGGCGCCTGGCACCGGGCTGACCGTGATGCCCATCGACCGCGCCTGTTTGACCAGGTGATAACCGGGATCGCTGATCAAGGGTGTTCCGGCATCAGACACCAGAGCCATGCTCTCGCCGGCCTCAATCCTTGTCAGTAGACCCTGAACCCGCTGACGCTCGTTATGCTCATGCAAGGAAATAATATCCTTGCTGATACCGAGGTGTTTGAGCAATGGTCGCGTTCGCCGGCTATCCTCAGCAGCAATAAAGTCAACTTCTGTTAAAATCTGTTTTGCACGCAGGCTAATATCCCCAAGATTACCAATTGGCGTTGCAACCACGTACAATAGACCCGATTTTACTGACAATAGACCACCTGACATCTGACTATAAATACGCAAACTAACAGCCCTGACTAGGTTCTTCAACTTTAACGGGGCCGCAAACACAATATGAAGATAAATCTGTCACAACCTCTAACTACACTCATTGCCTGTGTGCTACTGATCCTGTTATTACCCGCCTGTGAAGGCATCCGCGACCGTAGACCAGCTCCGGTTGAACAACCCGGCATACCTACACAGGCGCAGATACTGGAACAACAAGGACAATATCGCGAGGCCGCTCACTTATTGCTGCAGCGCGCCGAACAGACCCGGGAGCCCGGTCGCACCGACTTATTGATCCGCGCCACTCGTCTCTTCATCCATGCCGGTGACATTGAACAGGCCGACAAGGTATTGCAAAGTATCCCGCCGAGTCCTACAGACCCAATTCTGCAAACGCGCCGACGCCAACTTCAGGCGGAACTGCTGCTGCAACAGGATCAAGCGGATAAGGCCCTGGCCTTATTGATTGTCGACGACACCCTGCCTGTGACGGTACGTGCATTGACTCATGAGCTACGTGCCAATGCCTATCTACAGTCTGGCAACCCACTGGAAAGTGCGCGTGAACGCATCCAGTTAGAGCCGCTACTGCTGGAGGCCGACAAAATTGCCTTGAATCGCGAGCAACTGTGGCAAGGCCTGCTGCAGCTGTCACCGGTTTTCTTGCAACAAATGGCCCTGAAACCCCCTCCCAATATCCTCAGTGGCTGGCTGCAACTGGTCAAAATAAGTAAGACCCTGATGGGTTCGACTGCCGCATTCGAAACCCGCATCAGGCAATGGCAAGCAAACTATCCACTGCATCCCGCCAGTGGCAGGATCCTGGAAAATCTGAGCGCACATTTTCGCGCTATCAAAAAACCGGAAAAACTTGCGCTGATATTACCCATGCACGGTAAACTGTCCAAACCTGCCAATGCTATTCGCGATGGGTTCCTGGCCGCCCATTACCAGCAAAATGGCAGTCAACTGCGCACCGAAATCAAACTCTATGATTCATCCAGCAATCAGCAATCCATCATCGACCTTTATCAACAGGCCGTCACCGATGGTGCCGAATTTATTGTCGGCCCACTGGACAAACTGAAGGTCGCCGAATTGGCCAGCATGCCTAACTACCCGGTGCCGGTACTGACTCTGAACCAGACTGACAATAATCTCTTTTCGGCTGACAATCTATTTCAATTCGGCCTCAACCCGGAAGATGAAGCACGACAAATCGCCGAACGTACCAGCCTCGAAGGCATGAATCGTGCGATCACGATCACGCCTCAGGGTGACTGGGGAAAACGTATGGCGCGGGCTTTCAGCGAACGCTTTCAGCAATTGGGAGGCGTCATCTTACAACATGCACAATATGATTTTCGCGGCAACGACTTCTCTGCACCGATAAAGCGTATGCTCAACATCGATGAGAGCGAACGCCGCTATAATCAACTGCGTAACGCCTTAGCGGCGGATATAAAATTTGTACCCAGACGCAGACAGGATGTCGACTTTATCTTTATGGCAGCCTTTCCCAAACAGGCGCGTCAAATCGTGCCGCAACTACGTTTTCACCATGCCGCCGACATACCGGTATACACCACCTCGAGCTCCTATAGCGGCCAACAAACGGAGCAGCAAAACAAGGACATGGGAGGCGTTGTGATGTGCGATTCCGACTGGATGTTGTCAACACCCGACCAATCCGATCCATTGCGCCAGCAACTTAACAGCCTCTGGCCCGGAAAAATGAAACGCTATACACGCCTGTATGCGCTCGGTGTCGATGCCTACCTGATTCTCGCCCAATTGAGATGGCTACAGAGTCATCCCGCCGAGCGTTTCGATGGCGCCACCGGCAGACTCCATCTGGGTGAGTACAACCGCATTCATCGCACCCTCAAATGGGGCCGCTTCGAAGACGGCAAGATCAAGCCATTAAACAAAATCCAACCAAGGGTGCCATCACTGAGTACCGAGCCATAGACATCAGCACAGATTAAACAGCCAATCCACGGAGGCAAAACGCTAATGGACAGCATTGCAATTGGTAAACACACTGAACAACTGGCCCGCGATTACTTACAACAGCACGGCTTGACTCATAAAGAATCTAACTACCGCTGCCGTCAGGGTGAAATTGACCTGGTCATGGAAGATCATCAAACCCTGGTGTTTGTCGAGGTCCGTTATCGAAAGTCACAGCACTTTGGTTCGGCAGCCGAGAGCATTGATAGCCGCAAACAAAGCAAATTAGTCCAAAGTGCAAAACATTACCTGACTGTACGTAAAAAATTGAACCAGGCCTGCCGCTTTGATGTCATATCCCTGAATGGACCACTCACTGCCATTAAGATAGATTGGATAAAAAATGCATTTATGTCTTAATCCAACTATAAATCCGACAAAAGCTACTGTCGTTGAATCCCGCATCAATGCCATCCTGCTTGCGGCGCGCCCAGCAAGATGAAAAAAAACAGGATATACTACACTAAAGTAATATTAAAAACCGAGCACCAACTAATGGCACAACGCACAGACAACAGGTACACTTGGCGATGATGACTGACCTTGTGATGATAACCGAGAGAACATGAGTTCCCATAGGAGCACCCAAACATGACCCGCACGCATAAAATCCTTATTTCCCTGCTTGTAAGTTCAATTCTCACGGCTTGTGCGCCTGCCGTTATCGTTGGCGGTAGCGCCGTCGGTGCCGCTCATGATCGCCGCACATTGGGCTCATTCGTCGAAGACCAGAACATTGAACTAAAGGCCTACGATGCCATAGCCAAGGATCAGGATCTGGAAAAACAGAGTCATATCAGCGTCACCAGCTATAATGGCATCGTCCTCCTCAGTGGCCAGACCCCTTCAGCCGAGCTTAGAGCCAGGGCGGAAGCAAGCGTACTCACGGTTCCGAAAGTCAAGAAAGTGCACAATGAGCTAACTATTGCAGCACCCAGCTCCTTGGGATCCCGCAGTACCGACACCTGGGTCACAAGCAAGGTCAAGACCAGCCTGCTAAAAGTAAAAGGTCACAAGGGTTTCGATCCAACCCGCGTTAAGGTAGTCACCGAAAACGGCACCGTCTACCTGATGGGTCTGTTGACGCAGGCAGAAGCGACTGATGTCGTCGATGTCGTCAGAAGAGTTGGTGGCGTTCAACGCGTGGTCAAAATATTTGAATTCGAAGGCAATAATTACCCACAAAACACGCCAATGACCGATACTGACGCTCAAACCACGCCGATGCCCGAGACAACGACTTTCTAACATCAATTACGCTAAGCGGCACAGCACGAGAACAGCCGTGGGCTTAGCGTTTCTATGCCGCTGTACTCAACCCGCCATCCAGTCATAGGCTATGTTACTAAGCACTGAATTTATTAGCGCCCTGAAAGAGAGCCTCGGTAGCGAAAATGTATTAACCGAGGCTGCCGATCGCTGGCCCTATGGTGCTGACAATAGTCGGCGCCAGGTCAATCCCGATCTGGTCGTATTTGCCACCAGCAGTGACCACATCAAAACCATCATCCAGCTCTGCAATGACTATACAGTACCGGTCATTGTTCGCGGCCGTGGCACCGGCACCACTGGCGCCACAGTCCCCATCAATGGTGGCCTGGTGCTATCACTGGAACGCATGAACAAGATTCTGGAAGTATCGCCGCAGGACCGCTACATCGTCGCCGAACCAGGTGTCACCAATATGCAATTACAACGTGCCGCCGCTGAACATGGTTTTTTCTGGCCGCCGGACCCGACCAGCGCCGAATTCTGCACTATCGGTGGCAACCTTGCCTATAACTCAGCAGGACCGCGCGCGGTCAAGTATGGCACCCCACGCGAAAACACCCTCGGCCTGAAGGCAATTACTGGCAGCGGCGAAGAAATCTGCACCGGCGTATACACAAGTAAGGGGGTGGTCGGCTATGATCTGACACGACTGCTGATCGGTTCGGAAGGGACCATGGCCATCATCACTGAAGCGACATTAAAATTGACCCCACTGGCGCAATGCACTCGGACCTTGCAGGCGATATACACCGACATACAAAGTGCGGCCGCAGCCGTGTCCAGCATTATGGCGCAACCGCTTATCCCCTGTGCACTGGAATTCATTGACAAGGCCGCCATCAACATGATCCGCGATTATGCCGATATGACATTACCCGAAGCCGGCGCCTTATTAATGATCGAGGTCGATGGCAACGAAGAAAGTATCGATCAATCCATCCACGCCATCGAGAGCGCCGCACAGAATAGCGGATTGCTGTCGATCAAGATCGCGCAGAATGAAGCCGAAAGGCAAGCGCTGTGGCGAACGCGCAAGGCTTTGTCGCCGGCCTTACGCAAGATCGCACCAAAAAAAATCAATGAAGACGTGGTCGTCCCAGTCTCCAAAATTCCGGCATTACTGCAAGGCCTGGAAAGGCTATCACAGCAATATGACATCCCGATCGTTAACTTCGGCCATGCCGGTAACGGTAACATCCACGTCAATCTATTGGTCAACCCGGACGATCACAAACAAATGGAAAATGCGCAACACTGCCTCAGTGAGGTATTTGATCTGGTGTTGTCACTGAGGGGAACCTTGTCGGGTGAACATGGCGTCGGCCTGGAAAAAAAGAACTTTGTAGATCGTGAAATAGATCCTGCTACGCTGATGCTTATGAAAAAAATCAAACAACAATTCGATCCAAACAACATTATGAACCCAGGTAAGATGCTGCCCGATTAAGGTCGATGTTGATTAAGCATCCTGCTCAGCAGCCTGGGTACTGTCAATGCTTCCCTCTTTCGGCCATGCCTTGATAATCGCCTGCACAACGGTCGCCAATGGTATCGCAAAAAACACGCCCCAGAATCCCCACAAACCACCAAAGAACAACACCGCGACAATAATCGCAATCGGATGCAGATTGACCACCTCAGAAAACAGCAAGGGTACGATCACACTGCCATCAATAGCCTGGATAATAAAATAGGCGACCATCAGATAAATAAAATCCGAGCTCCAGCCCCACTGAAAGTAAGCCACCAGGGCGACCGGGATAGTGACCACGACCGCGCCTATATACGGGATGATCACAGAAAAACCGACCGCTGCCGCCAGCAACATCGCATAGTTCAAACCCATCAGCGCAAACACGATGTAACAAGTTATCCAGACGATCATGATCTCCAGCATCTTGCCACGCACATAATTGCCGATCTGCGCATCGACATCATGCCAGACCTCGGTACTGAGTTCGGTATTCCTGGGCATAAAGTTGCGCGCCCATGCGACTAGTATTTCCTTGTCCTTGAGGAAGAAAAAAACCAGCAGTGGCATCAACACCAGGTAAACAATAATGCTGATAATATCCGGTATCGAAGTAGAAACAGAGACCACCAGCGACTGCCCATAACTGGATATTTCGCTTTTAATATTATTGATGATCTCAAGTATCTGGTCTTCAGTGACAAAATGGCTACGTTGCAGAAATACTTGCAGTTGGGTTAAGCCTTTCTCGATCATTTGCGGTAATTGCGGCACCAATTGGGTGACCTGCTTGGATAATTCCGGAATCAGATAAAACAACAGCAGAAATAAAGTGGCCAGAAACAATGCAAATGCGATCAGCACCGCCAGCATACGCGGCAAATTCAGGCGCTGCATTTTACGCACGATACTTTGCAATAAATAGGCGATAACAATACTGGCGAGCACAGGTGCGAGAATAGTGCCCGCATAAATAATCAGCACAAATCCCAGTAACAGGAAGGTCAGCAGGATGACCACCTGCGGATTAGATAAATAACGACGGAACCAGTCTTTAATGAGTTGCATATCAGCGCTCCTGCTTGTCCAGCAACCGCTGGTACTGCGCTGCAAACGCAGCCTCGATATCATCAATAACTTCACTGGCCGGACGGCCCTGCAACATATGCTGTGCCATCAAGCCGGACAATTCATGCAGCATAGCTTGCTTGTCCAGCATGGCATAGGATTCTGACAGTCTTTTGATTGCACCCACCACGGATTCCTGATCGGGGCGCGTGGTCATCTGCGGCTCGGACAGGGGTAGCTGTTTTTTCTCTGAACGCTGATATAAAAAATCAGCATATTCCATCAAGGCAACGCGACGGTTGTCATCAAGACCTTCGAAATACTGCAATAGCTGTTTTTTCTGTTTTTCTGCCATGGGGGAAATTATGGCATACTTCTGCCGATTATTGACCAGTGCTTTGATTTAAAAGCGGACAGATAAGCTTTTGACCCAGACTAATCTGGACTGGAATGATCTTTACAGTACTGTCGCGCAAACTCCAGCAGCTCATCCATGGCGCGATGGCGGAATTTCTGTTTTTGGTGAACAAACGAAAACGGTCTTTGCAACGGCGGATCAAGCTGCAATGCCACCAGGGTGCCGAGCTGCAGTTCCTTACTGATCGTTGCCCTGGAGGTCACAGACATTCCCATGCCAGCCTCGACCGCGCCTTTGACGGCCTCCGGACTACCCAACTCCATACAGACATTGATGTCGGTATTGTCAACATCATTGACATGCATGTGCTCGGCGATGACCTCACGCGTACCAGAACCCTCTTCACGACAGATGAACGGATGATGCACCAGCTCAGATAAAGGCATCACAGCCGCATTGGCAAGTTCATGCTGCGGTGAGATGATGGCTACCAGTTCATCCTGACGGCAAACTTCGACCACCAGGTTCTTGTTACTGACAGGCGCCTCGACCACGCCCAGGTCGATATCATTGTTCTCGACCATGTGCACGATACCATCGGTATTGGAGACCTTCAGGTGGACGGTCACATCGGGATACTTGACCTTGAAGTCACCCAGCAGGGCCGGCAGCATGTATTCGGCGATCGTAGTACTGGCACCAATCACCAGCGCGCCACTGACTTCACCGGTAACCTCACGCACGGCATTGTTCATCTCCGCATACAGTTCGAAGATCTTGTCGGCATAGCCATAAACCTGCTTGCCGGCCTCGGTCAGGTTGATGCGATTATGGGTACGATCAAACAGACGCGTATTAAAATGCTCCTCCAGTTGCCTGACCTGAAATGTCACCGCCGGCTGCGTCATATGCAGGCTTTCGGCAGCCTTGGTAAAACTCAACAGCTTTGCAACTGTATGAAATACTTGTAATCTTCGGTCGGCCATGGAAGGTCTCTTGCTCTGGTCTTATAGGGAGGCGGGTATGTTACCAAAAATTAACATAAAATAAAATTATACCCCCAAAATAATGCCAAGATAGCCAAACGCTGTCGATTTCAGGCTTGCACGAGCTCAGGCCATACGCTTATTCATGAAGGCATAGTACATAACAGGGATCACGACCAGGGTCAGCAAGGTCGATACCAGGATGCCGAATATCAGCGAGATCGCCAGCCCACTAAAAATGGGGTCATCGAGGATAAACAAAGCACCGAGCATGGCGGCAAGACCGGTCAGCACAATGGGCTTGGCACGCACGGCGCCGGACTGAATGACGGCCTCCTGGAAATCCACACCTTTACTGACTTCACCATTGATAAAGTCCACCAACAGAATAGAGTTACGCACAATGATGCCGGCCAGTGCAATCATGCCGATCATCGACGTAGCGGTAAACTGCTGACCGAGTAAGGCATGACCCGGCATAACACCAATAATGGTCAAAGGGATCGGCGCCATGATCACCAATGGCACCAGATAGGAGCCAAACTGCGCAACCACCAGTAAATAGATCATCAGCAGTCCAATCGAATAGGCGATGCCCATATCCCTGAAGGTCTCATAGGTGATCTGCCATTCGCCATCCCACTTCAGGCCATACTGGTGTGGTGCCTGCGGCGGGCCCAGCAGATTTTGTTGCAATGGCTCACCATGCAATATCGGCTTTTGCATCAGTTGAGAACGGATATCAAACATGCCATATAAGGGGCTATCCAGCTCACCGGCCATATCAGCGGTCACAAACACCACCGGCATCAGGTCTTTATGATAAATACTGATCTCGCGCTGCGTGTTTACAATGCTGACAAACTCAGACAAGGCCACCAAACTGCCATCACTGGCCGCCACCTTCAAGTCTAACAGGGATCGGGCTGAAGCCTTGTCTGCGGCCGGTAACTCGATGCGAATCGGCACCGGGTATTTGACATCAGTACCGTGCAGATAGCCGATATCCACACCTTGCAAAGCGGCAAATACCAATTCGCTAATGTCCTGTTGTGAAATACCAAACAGGGCCGCTTTCTGCCTATCCACCTGCAGCAGTAATTTTTCCGCGTTGGCCTCAACACTGTCATCGATATCGACGATATTATCAGTGCCCGCAAAGACCTTGCGCACCTGCTTGGCCACGTCCACCTGGGTTAGATAGTCGAGACCGTATATTTCCGCCACCAACGGCGACATCACCGGCGGCCCCGGTGGTACCTCGACTATCTTGACATTGGCCCCCATGGCCCTGCCAATCTGTTGCAACGGCACGCGCATCGCCTGGGCGATTTCATGACTCTTGCGCGAGCGTTCGGATTTGTGCACCAGATTGACCTGGATATCACCGACAAAGGCCCCTTCGCGCAAGTAATATTGTCTGACCAGACCATTGAAATTAATCGGCGAAGCGCTGCCAGCATAGGCCTGATAATCAACCACTTCAGGCACCGTGGCAATATGCGCACTGAGCCTGCGCATGACCGCTGTGGTATCTTCCAGCGTCGTGCCCTCAGGCATGTCGATCACCACCTGAAACTCGGACTTGTTATCAAATGGCAGCATTTTTAATACCACCGACTGGCTGACGGCGAGACCCAGAGACAATACGATCAAAATCAGGATTACAATAGTCAGCATAATGCGCTTCAGGCGGCCCTCTGTCCCTTGCAGAAAGGGCGTCAACAGACTTCTGAACAGGCGGTTAATCTTTTTTTGTGCACCACTCTCTTGATGAGTCGATGCATGCTCAACCCTGGCGAGCACCTTGTAAGTCAACCAGGGCGTAACAATGAAGGCGACCGCCAGCGAGATCAACATACCGATACTGGCGTTAATTGGAATCGGGCTCATATAAGGCCCCATCAGGCCACTGACAAAGGCCATCGGCAACAAGGCTGCAATCACGGCAAAGGTGGCCAGGATGGTTGGCCCACCAACCTCATCGACGGCCAACGGGATTGCCTCGCTCAGTTTTTTTACCCCCATTTGCATGTGCCGATGAATATTTTCGACCACGACGATGGCATCATCAACCAGAATGCCGATCGAAAAAATAAGCGCAAACAGGGATACCCGGTTCAGGGTAAAACCCCAGGCCCAGGATGCAAACAGGGTCATGGCCAGGGTAATCACAACTGCGATACCAACAATAAGCGCTTCGCGCCAGCCAAGTGCAAACAAGACCAACAAGACAACGAATGCAGTGGCAAAAATTAGCTTGCCAATCAGCGTCTGCGCCTTTTCATTGGCCGTGGCTCCATAGTTCCGTGTTACCGTGACCTCGATATCATCCGGGATATAGACGCCCTCGACCTGCTTTAATCGTTCGATAACCTGACGGGATATGTCCACCGCATTGGTACCCGGTTTTTTAGCCACAGCGATGGTCACGGCCGGGAACTCACCCTGCACATTGACCCCTTTCTGCGCAACTGCCTGGCCACTACCAAACCATACGTAAGACTGTGGCTGATCTGACTCCTGCCGAATCGTGGCAACATCGGATAAATACACCGGCTTGCCATCATGCAGTCCGATCACCAGGGATTTGACGTCGTCGGCATTAACCAGAAATCGGCCGGCCTGTACCGGTATTTCACGATTACGATTGACCAGCACCCCAGCATCAGTCGACTGGTTAGCTGAACTTAGTGCCGTTTTCAGTGAGCGCATCGAGACCCCATAGGCCGCAGCCTTTTGCGGATCTAGCAGTACATGCAAAACGCGCTCGCTGGCACCGATGGTATAGATATCACGCGTACCGGGGACCTTTTTCAACTCCGCCTCAAGCGCATGCGCGACCTGTTGCAGGTCGTAGGTCGCGACTTCCTGATTTGCCGACCACAGGGTCAGGCTAACAATAGGAACATCATCAATACCTTTCGGTTTGATGATCGGCTGTGCGACACCGAGGTTTTGCGGCAGCCAGTCCTGCTTGGAATAGATAGTATTGTATAAGCGCACAATGGCCGCGGTTCGGTCCTCACCGACCTTGTACTGCACCGTCAACACCGACATGCCGGGGCGCGAAATCGAGTAGACGTGTTTGATGCCTTCAATCTCGCTCAATACCTGTTCGGCCGGCGTGCTGACCAGATGCTCCACTTCCTTTGCGCTGGCACCAGGAAAGGGAATAAAGACGTTGGCAAAAGTGACATTAATTTGCGGCTCTTCCTCGCGTGCCGTGATCAATACCGCAAACACACCCAGCAGCAGGCCCAATATGGCCAACAATGGCGTAATCTCAGATAACAGGAATGTTTTCGCAATCCGACCGGAAATACCCAGTTTATCACTCATGCGCCTGTCACCTGGCCCGCTGGGCCTTTAATGCGTTCATGGCCTTGAATGGATCGAGCAACAATGTGTCACCTTCGCGCAGGCCCGCCAGTATGCTGATGCGATCCTCGTGTCGACGACCGGTACGCACCTGCCTGAATGAAACCTTGCCCGCTGCATCCTGCACATAGACCGCGGCCACCTCGCTGCGTTGCACCACGGCGGTGGCCGGTACCAATATCTGCGCTGACTTGCCCACTTCAACGCCTGTCTTGATCAACATGCCGGGATACAGACCCGATAGTCCTTGCGGTAGTGTCAAGCGCGCCCGGAAACTATGCGTCTTGACATCGGCATAGGGAAAAATCGTGATATTCGCTGGATCGATTCGTACCTTCTTGTCGGCCGGCCACATGACATACATGCGTTTATCGGTGCGCGCCGGCAAAGAAACATCCTGCGGCAATTCGACAACAACACGCAGGTGATCCAGTGACAAGCCCGTCATCAGGGCCTGGCCACTGCGCGCAGATTCGCCTACTTGCACATGGCGCTCGACGACAATGCCACTATAGGGAGCACGTACCACGGTATGCTCCCACTGCTCCTGGGCCTCAGCCACCTTGGCGCGTGCCGCCTTCAGGCGCGCCTCGGCGGCCTTGTTGGCGGCCACGGCTTTGTCCAGGGCTGATTTGGCCACCAGTTTCTTATCATAAATACGCTTGATTCGCTGGAATTCCTTGGCCGCCTGCTCAGCATTGGCCTGTGCCTCTTTCATACTCGAACGCACACTGTTGAGGCGAGATTTCTGTTCCTTGTCGCTGAAGCGCATCAGCACCTGTCCGTTCTTGACATAGTCCTGGACATCAAAATTAATTTCGATTATGCGGCCACTGGTTTGCGCGGATACAGTGGATTGTTGCACGGCCTCGACAAGACCATTAAAAACCCTGACTTCCGCCACGCCCATGGCCCGAACCGTTTCGCTCGGTCCTGCATCCTCGGCATGTACGGATGAGGACAAGCTCAGCAAGAACCATAGCAGACTGAAAATAGTAAAGAATCTGGGCATATGACATCCTTATGTGACATGGCTCATCGACAACTAAACCGACATCACCCTAAACGCTAACAGGGAGGTAACCGTGAACTGGACATAGAACGCCAGCCACGACCGTCAATCACAAATAGGATAATAACATTATTTATTAATACGGGATAATTTAACCAGGGACCCGGCACAACGCCGGTACCAGGGAAGGCGGACGTTTAATGAAACTTCGAAACGACCGAGCGCAGCTGTGTCACCAGGCCGTTGAGCTGCTCACTTGAAGAGGCTGTTTGCTGTGTTCCGGCCGCGGTCTGTTCTGTTGACTCGCTGATAGTATAAATACTGCGGTTGATTTCCTCGGCAACAGTGCTCTGCTGCTCCGCTGCCAGGGCGATCTGCGAATTCATCGAATCCAAGGTTGCTACCGCGCCGGCGATCTCGGCCAGGGCTTCGGCACCATGCTCAACCTGCTGACTGCTATCTTCGGCCTGCGACCTGACCTGATTCATGACATTCACGGCAGAAACCGTGTTCGACTGCAAGGCCTCAATCATGGTCTGGATTTCCTGGGTAGACTGCTGGGTGCGACTGGCCAGTGTTCTGACCTCATCGGCGACGACCGCAAATCCGCGACCCTGCTCGCCGGCACGTGCCGCCTCAATCGCAGCATTCAGGGCCAGTAGATTGGTCTGTTCGGCAATGCCACGAATCACATCCAGCACCGTACCGATATTATCCGAGTCGGTCCTCAGACTATCCACGACACCGGCGGCCTCGCCAATACTACCGACCAAAGAGTCCAGACCACCAATGGCCTCGGTTGCCACCAGGGCGCCGTCCTGGGCCTGTGCTTTAGCATGGCTGGAGGCATCGGCTGCCTTCTCGGCATTGCCAGCCACTTCCTGAAACGTCGATGTCATTTCATTCATTGCCGCCACCACCTGTTCGGTTTCCTGCTGCTGGTTTTGCAGGCAGGTATCGGTTTCATCGCTGACATGTTTCAGACGTACAGAGGCATCACCCACTTGCTGGGTTGCATGGCCGATATCTGCGAACGCAGCTTCCAGGGTTTCGGCCATGGTATTCATATTGGCGGCGATGCCACCGATCATGTCATTACTGTTTAATTCACAACGGTGGCTGATATCACCCTCCGACAAATCTTTAGCCATCACTGACACCGGTGTCAGCTTTTTCAATAATTGAAAATAGACGACCAGGCTATTGGCTACGGTAACGAATACACCGCCAGCAATACAGGCCAGGTAAAACCATGGCTTGTGTTCAGGGGCTATTTCAAGGATAGGCTCGATAAGAACGGGAAAGATGACACCGACGACCAGGCCGATGAGCATAAAAGAGACAAATAAACGGCGTAAAACGCCGGCATTGCGAAACAAGCTGGAAATAACGTTCCCTGACATAGCCTTAGCCCCTGGTGACGAACTTATGATAGTTTTTATTGCTATCGGCCTATACAGGGTAAAACTTAAGCCCATGCCCTATATTTAGAATACAGATATATCAAGAACTTAGAAAAGAAAGCCCCGCCAGGAAGCGGGGCTAGATTGTAGTAAATGCGGATTATTCCTCGCTGGATTCAGATTCTCCCTTGACGATACTGCCCAGGGCCTCTTCGATCTCACCCGGGGCGCACATGATCGAAAAGAAGCTGTTACTACCGACCATACTCAAGTCGGGGAAACTTTGCGCGATACGAAATTTCGCATGTAAGGCGATCACCTCTTTGCCTGACACCATCAACTCATAAGGCAAATGGGTCGCCGACTTGATGTCTGCAAAATCGATCTTGTTCATGATAAATTCATCACCACTGCATTCACGCGTCAAAGCGACACCAAAGACGCTCTCCTGCTTGCCAGGAACATCGATTCGATAGACCTTCGAGGTCCCTCCCCAACCGGCCTTCAAGCCTGCCTCAACCGCTTTAACGGCATCGTCATAACTGTCAAAACTTTTCAACTCGTATGGATCATCAAAGTAAGGCATAAACACCTTGTAATGATATTTGCGCAATTCCTTAGCCGATTTACCCTCCTCGGAACCAAACTCCTTGACCTTACCCAGGGCGTTTTCCAGTGTCTGACCTACGCCGGACAAATCGTTTTTCAAACGGTAGACATTGGCCATATAGACAGGGTTGGTAAAGGCAACCTGTACCTTGTTGTCAGCACTAGTCACCGATACGCGTTGCATGGCACCAAAACCGCCATGGGTTGATGCCGCCGCATTTTTTTTCAATGCATCATTACTAATGACAAGAATGGTTGTGCCTTTATAGGGGCTGTATTCACCGGCTATTTCAAATCCCGCAGACTCCAGTGAAGTACGGGTACTCTGCAGGATCTCAGCGACATCACCCGATTGCTGTGAAGCCAATACATGCGGTTTCAGTTTGACTTCTGCCTGCACTGGCTGGATCAATAAAGCCAAAATCAGCAGCGGAAGATTGAAAACAGATAAAGCATTGCGTTTTTTTTGCATTACATAAATCCTCAATACAATGTTCAAACAAAAAAGGCCATGTATCTACATGACCTTTTTATACTCAGGTTAGCTTACAGACTGCCTCAGAATTCTTTGCCGTAGGCCAGACCAAAGGAGTTCTGACTCATGCCGATGTTCGCAGCGCCTGGTGCAAATGATCCTGGAGTAGTAGGGCCAGACGGGAAACCTGTAGCCGAACCTCCTGGCACACCGTTCACATCATTATCAAGGGCGTGCATATAGAAGCCTGATAATTCAGCACCACCTTTCATATTCATCGTGAAACCAAGTGTCAGATGATCTTCAACGGTCGCAGGCGCAACTACATTGAACAGTGTTTCTCCCGCAGGAATTGGCTGCTTGCCATGATTCCATCCCGCACGAACAACCAGATCCTTGCTCACTTGATAATTCACACCCAGCTTATAAATGTCCATATCTTCCCAGCCAAACCCGGCACTGGTCGCACTACCATCTACCGAAAAATTATTCGGATTTGAAATAGATTTCACACCGCCGTAATCGATACGCATCGCATCAAATGCAACGGTCATTTTTGGCGTCGCTTTCCAGGCAAAACCAAGCGCATAAGTTGCCGGTATATCAAAATCACCTTGCTCTGCAAATAACGTATTGTATTTATCTAATTGCTCCATATTAGTTTTCGGCTGATAAGTAAATCCTGCCGTTACTGTGTCAGTTAATTCCCCCATCCAGCCAACGCGCAAACCGACACCTACAGATGAGTCATAGCCATTATTTGCCACGCCAAAATCCGTCATGCCTGTTGCTTCAAAGCGTTGATAAACAAGATTCACAGCCATACCGAGGGAGTTCTTGTCATCAAGCTTTATGGATATTGTTGGAGATATAAATAATTGCATAAGATCCACACCAGTATTGGTGTTTGACGCAGGTGCGCCTGTAGCGCCAGTGGAAAAAATAGGGCTGCTATAACTGGTATTCATACCACCGTTTCCAAACACGGAGACCCCGAATGACATATTTTTATCAATCATTCTGTTGTAACCGAATTCAGGAATCAGAAACCATGATTCACCAAAGCCATCACCGTTGCCATCATAGGTTGTAGAAGTAGCATTGCCCGCGCTACCCCAGGCGGTAGTCGCTGTACGGTCAGGAATAAATATATCAGCGCCGGCGTCCCAACGGGAGCCCACACGTACCATGCCGGCCGGGTTCGTCGCCGCAGCCAGAGAATCCTGTGACAAAGCTACACCGGCTCCGGCCATACCCTTGGCCTTGATTCCGTAGCCATGGGCAAAATAACCATTCGTAGCCTGGGCCTGGAATGACAAACCTGCAATACCCGCGCTGATGGCCAGCACGAGCGATTTCTTAAACATATTTTTCATTATAATCTGACTCCTCAAATGAGACTGCAATATGCAGAAACAAAGGTTGCAAAAAGACAACATGCATTTAATTGTGACGTAATATTTGCAGGCAAATTGCAATATGTCAATATTTTTATATTCTGTCAGTTTTCATTAACGCTCGGCAGCTATACGCACTGTACGACCACTAATTTTTACTGCTTGCAATACAAGACTATAGCACCACTTCAGCGCAGGTAAGCCTGAATGCAAGCGCTTAAATACCCTTAATTTCATGCATAAATAGCGCCATGCATGCACCTGCTGGTAACAGCGCAGCTGCAATCACAGGTAAAAAAAAACCGATCCTGTCGGATCGGTTTTTTGATAACACTGCTTGTACTGGATACTAGATATACAATGTAATATCTGCTTCTCCGGCAAATTCAAAGAAAGTTGCCGCACCACCAAATTCCAGACCATCGACAAACTCTGAGGGCGGCATGTCAAACAGATCAACGGTCATCTGACACGCAATCATCTTAACTTCTGCCTCACCACATAAATCCCTGAGCTCGTCAACGCTGGCCACTCCCTTGGACTTCATTTTATTTTTCATCATCGTAGTCATGATGGCTTGCATACCGGGAATAGCAGTACCCAATACCGGAAACCATTTATCCATACCCATTGGCATAGGCATGCCAGGATTACCTAATGGCGAAACCTTCAGAGCCAAATTTTTTTTCAATAGCTGCAAACCATAGAAGGTGAAGAATATCTGTACTTGATAACCCAACGCAGCAGCTGTTGAAGCCAGGATGAAAGGAGGATAAGCCCAGTCCAGGGTACCCTTGGTAGCAATGATTGCGAGTTTCTTTTCGTCCGACATCGGCTTACCTCACTATGTGAAAGCTAGAGAAATATAATCAAAAATACTGGCCAGGCCAGTATTACGATTTCTTGATCAGAAAAAAGAACTTGCCGCCTTCTTCCTTGGATTCCATCAGCTCATTGCCAGTCTGCTTTGAAAAAGCTTCAAAGTCTTTAACCGAGCCGGGATCAGTCGCAATAATATGCAGCACTTGCCCTGCTTCCATACCTGCCAGTGATTTCTTTGCACGCAAGATTGGCAGCGGGCAGTTCAGACCTGATGCGTCCAATTCTGTATCAAAATTAGCCATTGTTATACCTCATTTCTTAGGTTCTAAAAATAAACAGGCATCACTAGATGCCGGTCACTTAAACTTGATATTAGTATTGAAGCCCACACTTATATGCCAACTCGGGCAGAAAGGCAAGTTTTCAATAACCTGTCACAATATAAGGAGAAGGCCCGGAAATACCCCGCCTACCCTGTCACGCAGGTGCTATGACGGCATTGCCGGATCGCACCCAATCAATGATACCGCCACGCAGATTATAGACGCGCTCAAAGCCTTGCTGCATTAGATAATAACATGCCTGGGCTGAGCGGGCGCCACTACGACAATAGAAGATAATCTCGTCTTGACTATCCAAATCATTAGTCTTCAATGGTAGCAAATTCAGAGGTAACGGTTCGCCGTCCATGATAATCCCCTGACTAAATTCCATCTGCGAACGTACATCGATCAGGCGTATGGCCTTACCATCATCGATCCAGGCCTTTAAGGTTTGACTATCTATTTCGTTGATTCCATGCATCAAAAAAGCCCAATATGCTATATTTAATTTAGCATATTATAATATATTGGACTGCGATTTCAAGCTCCTATCGGCTGGCACCAACAACTTGGCGAATCGCAACAATTGAACGGCAGTATTTACAAAGTCCGATAAATTCCATTTAATAGCCAATGAAATGTGAGCGAAACAGTCCTGGAGGAACTTTTGACTACGGATGATTGTCAATAAATCATAGCTTTACAAGCATTTATCGTGAGCATAAGCGAGCCAGATGCCGCCAGGCATAGTTTGTTAATAGGTACAGCGATCAGCAACCAGTTGGAGAGTTATTTGACCCGCACTATATTAGTAGTCGTTCTGCTCGGCTTGTTATCTATCGTACCTGCCCATGCGGCAGGCGCAATCGCCCTGCCCGATATGGGTGATTCTTCGTCGACTGAACTAGGCCCTGAAGACGAGGTCCGTCTGGGTGAGAATCTAATGCGCTGGCTACGCCGCAATGATCTGATAGAAACCGACCCACTGATTCAATCCTACATACATTCGCTCGGTTATCAACTGGTCGCCAACAGTGACAATTCCAGCCAGTCATTTACATTCTTTGTTGTCAAAGACCCCAGCATCAACGCCTTTGCTGCACCCGGTGGTTTCGTCGGTATGCACACCGGCCTGATACTGACTACTGAGAATGAACATGAGCTGGCTGCCGTCCTTGCCCATGAGGTGGCGCATATCACCCAAAAGCATATGGCGCGCACCTATGAGTCTGCAAAGAAACAGCAACTGACCACCGCTGTGGCATTACTGGCCGCCATCCTGATCGGCCAAAATGTGGAACAACTGACGGAAGCTGCCATCGCCACCAGCGTTGCCGCCAATGCACAACTGCAAATCAATTTCACACGCGCCAATGAACAGGAGGCCGATTACATCGGCATCAGCACATTGGCAGACGCCGGATTTGACCCACAAGGCATGCCAAGCTTTTTTGAACGCATGCAGAAAGCCAGCAAGCTTTATGGAACCGCTCTGCCCGAGTTCCTTAGCACCCACCCGGTCACCGTCAACCGTATCGCCGAATCACGCAGTCGTGCACGCACGATGAATACCAAATTACAAAAAGGCGGCACACAGTATGCGTTCATCAAGGCTCGCATCCAGGTACAGAAGGCGACTGACATTCGGCAATTTATCGCTGACACTATGCGAGCGCACAAACCAGGGGACAATAAAGCCGTCTATCAATACACGCTGGCAAGCGCCTATCTAAAAGCAGCTCAGGCAAAAAAAGCGATGAACGCCTTAACACCGCTGATTAAAGCCAACCCGGAGAACATCATTTACCGAATCACCGAGGCTGAAATCCAGCAGTCACTGGGACAAGGCAAGAACGCCAACAACAACTTTAAATCGCTGCTGAATCTTTATCCATACAGTTATCCGATCACGATACATTATGCGCGCAACCTATTGCAAAATGGCCAACACCAACAGGCCTATGCATTGCTGCAGGATTATCGTCGCAATCGCGACAACAGCACCTTGGTACTGGACTTGTTATCGAAGGCCGCCAGCAACACGGGCAGGAAGGCCGAGGCCTACCTTTACCTGGCTGAACACGAGTTTCTCGACGGTGATACCCGCACCGCCATCAGTCACCTTAAAACAGCGGCTTCTATCAAGAACAATGACTACTACCTGTCCTCGCAAATCGATGCGAAATTAAAAGAATACAAACAAATTGCATTGCTGGAAAAATAGCGCGAACACAATATCATTTGAGCACGCCCTAATATTAGTGATTTCTAACATTTTGCTTTTAGGTTTTTTTTTCTTGCTATCTGCAAAGAGATCAGTATCCTAACCCACAAGCTGTACCTTTTTGGCAGTGAAATAATGAAAAGGTAAACTCATTACCAACCACCCTAACCGGTGTTTATTGGTACAAATTTAACCTATCACCACTTATAATTTTATAAGAATTGAGGAGGATTTCATGCGGAAAACCGCTAAGATCATTTCCACGGCATCAGCCATTGCTGCACTGATGGGAAGCCTCTCCCTGGCGCCCATCCAAACAGCATCAGCTGCAGAGTTAACCCCTGTTGAGCAAGGCAAGAAAGTTGCCTTCAACCGTAAAAAAGGCAATTGCCTTGCTTGTCACTCGATTGCGGGCGGCAGCATGGCCGGTAACATGGGTCCACCACTGGTTGCCATGAAGGCACGCTTTCCTGATAAGGCAAAATTACGCGCACAGATTTGGGATGCCACCAAGGCCAACCCTAATTCTGTCATGCCTCCGTTCGGACGACACAAAGTCCTGTCGGAAAAGGATATCGACCTGATCACAGAGTACATTCATACACTCTAAGGCAAACTAGTTACAGTATTTTTGAGGAGTAATTCCAGATGAAAAGAAGATCCCTACTTAAGGGCAGCCTGACGGCAGGCATGGCCGGCGTAGCCGCCACAGCCGGTCTGCTGACCCCGCAAATGGTTATGGCCGCATGGCCGAAAGCGGCCTTTGAAGCCAAAGGCATGAACAATGCTGTCAAGAGCCTGTTCGGTAGTGAAGGCCTGACTGCCAGTGGCGACATCAGCATCAAGGCACCACCGATTGCGGAAAACGGTGCCGTGGTCAACATCGCGGTCAGCACCTCGCTGAAGAATGTTGACTCTATCAGCATCCTGGTCGAGAAAAATGCACAACCATTGACGTCCAGCTTCAACCTGGCGGCCGTCACCGAACCGTTCATCAAGACACGCGTCATCAAGACACGCGTCAAGGTCGCCAAGACCTCCAGTGTGATCGCGGTGGTGAAATCGGGTGGCAAGCTGTACAGCGCGGGTCGTGAAGTGAAAGTGACAATTGGTGGCTGTGGCGGTTAACGCGGGCCTATCCTGAAACTAAAAAGATACGAGGTGTAAGATGGCTTCAAATACAATTCGACCACGTGCCTGGGTTGATGGTGACGTAGCAACGGTGAAAATGTTGCTGACGCATCCAATGGAAACGGGTTTACGTAAAGATAAAAAAACGGGTAAGAAAATTCCTGCCCATTATATTGAAACTATAAAGGTTGAGCATAATGGCAAGATGGTACTGGACGGGCTATTAGGTCCAGCCGTGTCAAAAAACCCCTTTATCCAATGCAAGTTTAGTGGCGCTAAGGCCGGAGACGCCCTGAAGATCAGCTGGACTGACAACAAGGGTGATAGTGATAGCAAGGACGCTACGATCAGCTAAAAAGCGTAACAAAGGCTGATGCAGACCGCTGTGCTTTCATAGTATTCTAGCTATGAGACACAGCGGTTTTTTAATGCCGGTCACTATGATTTTAATAATAGTTGGGTGAATGAAGGATATTATATCGATGATTGAGTTGTTGCCACAGGGTCCAGCGAATGCCTGTGTCATTTGGTTACATGGGCTGGGTGCCGACGGTAATGACTTTGTCCCTATCGTCGAGGCCTTGGATCTGCCGGCCGGTCATAGTATACGATTTCTATTTCCGCATGCCCCGGTCAGGGCGGTGACCCTCAACAACGGTGTGCAGATGCGCGCCTGGTTCGACATTGCTGGCATTGGCAAGCAGGCACCGGAGGATGAAGTCGGCATCAGAGAATCGCAGGTAATGATCGACGGACTTATCGAAGATCAGATCGCTAGTGGTATTCCCGCACAGCGTATTTTGCTGGCAGGCTTCTCCCAGGGCGGTTGTATGGCACTGCTCCGGGCTACGATTTGGGCAGGCCTTGGGCGGAATATTGGCCCTGTCCTGTTATTTGCCCTTGGCGGCGTCACTGGCAGATGAGCTGCAGCCGTGCCAACGCACTACGGCCATACAGATGATGCACGGCAGCCATGACACAGTAATCGATCTCGAGCTTGGCTTAATGGCCTATAGACGGCTGCGTGAGCTGGGTCTATCGGCGGTGTCGTGGCAGCAATACACGATGGAACACACTGTTTGCCAGCAACAATTAGTGGATATACGCCGTTTTATCCTGGAGCGACTAGGCATCTAAGGCTAAGAACCGCTCATAGCAACGCTGAATTTCTTAATATATATCATATATTAGTGTTTATATGACTTGAAAATCATAGACATTCAAGATAGTATATAAGAATATTCTAATATATTGACTGTTATAATGGTGCCATGAAAAATTTCTCCACTCTATTATTGATTTTATTAGTACCACTGACTGCCTATAGTGCTCCACAGGGTAAGCAGCTGTATCAGCAAAACTGTGCCGCCTGTCATGGTGACATGGGCAAGGGCGGCGTCGGCGTGCCGCTGGCATTGGCCAGTTTTCTCGACAGTGTTTCTGATCGCTACCTGTTTACGACGATAAGAGAGGGGCGGCCGGGCCGTGTCATGCCTTCTTTTCAGGACATGAGCGATGTACAGGTTGAGGCGATTGTTCGCTATATTCGTAGTTGGTCTAAAAACAAGGCGCCGGTGTACCCGTTACAGCCTATCAAAGGCAATAGCGCCAATGGAAAAAAATTATATGCGCAACATTGCGCCAGTTGTCATGGTGCAGATGCCAAAGGTGGCAGCGGAACAGGCGTGACATTTTCGCGCCCACGCGATCTACCTATCATAGCGCCATCACTCGCCAATTCCGGATTTCTTGCTGCCGCCAGTGATGCGATGATCAAACATACATTGATTAACGGGCGTGAAGGCACACCGATGAATTCTTTTTCACGTCAGGGCATGTCGGATAGCCAGGTAAATGATATCGTGGCTTATATTCGTTCACTCCAGCATACAACAACTGATCAAAAAACTGACAAGTCCGAGCCTGCCTATATTAAATATGAATCTTCCGAGTCGATGAAGTCAACGCTGGCGGCACTTAAGAATGCTGCCATTGGCGCCAACTTCCGTATCATTCGTGAACAGCTATTTGAGCAGGGTTATGTAGAAAAAGGTAAGGAAGATAGCAAGAAAATTATTTTGTATTTTTGTAACTTCAGTATGTTGAACAAGGCCCTGGCTATCGATCCCCGTGTAGGACTGTTTTTACCCTGCCGGGTTACCTTAATAGAGAAAGACGGCAAGGTCAGTATGATTACCGTCAACCCGTCAGCCATGAGCAAGAAATTTAATAATGCAGAGCTTGATAAAATATGTGCAGAAATGACGGGCATGTACCGGGATATCCTGGAAGAGGCGGCACTATGAAGAACTTCTTTGTTAGTATCGTATTGTTATGTATAGCGGGCTCCAGCTTTGCCAGTGAGCAGGATGTGTTAATGGTGCGTTCAACAATGCCGTTTCCAGAAGCCATGTCAAGTCTGCAAAATTCGATTATTGAGCATAAATATACACTGTCTCGCGTACAACGTATTGACGTAGGGCTGGAAAAAGCAGGCTTTAAAACATCACGTTACCGAATTGTATTTTTTGGTAAGCATGATGAGATGAAATTGCTAACGGATAGTGCACCTCAGATTGCAGCTTTTTTGCCATTAAAGCTGGTTATATTTTCTGAGGGTGACGAAACCATGATAGTCGCCTTGAATCCATTGCATTACGATAGTGCTACTAACAAGCCGGAGCATACCCTGCTGCTTAAACGCTGGCACAATGATATTAAATCGATAATGGAAGATGTGCGCAAGGAAGAATAGCCTTGTGCTACTGGCAAGCCAGTTAACAGTCAAGCTTACAAGTTTTTCAAGGTCTGATTCAGTCTGCCCTCAATGATCTTTTTCTGGTTTAATAGCTGTACCGTCTGAATACGATTATTGTTGTAGGCCTGTGAATTATTGTTGTCTATATCGGTGATATAAATCGGGTAACGTTCGTTTTGTTGGCGTTTTTCCAGGATATAGCTGACGGCTTCATGCAAAACATTATTGCCAAATTCCAGATTGCTGAATTCCTTACCGTCACAATATAAATAAAAGCTGTCGCTTTTTATATTATTGATATCCCCAATCACCTGGACATCAAAATAATTGTGGCGCTCGGATATCCTGGGTTGTTCTTTCTGTTCGATGTAAAAACTATTATTGGCCGTTTTGCGGATCGGGTAGAACTCATAGCTAATCTGTATATCGGTGTCCAGCCCCGCAGATACCTGCATGCTATGACGTTTCAGGGCGGCATCAAAAAAGTATTGATAATGGCCCAGCATCGTTGGTATATCATGGTACTCGATTTGTTGGGTATATAGGGAGCCGTATTCATCGAGCACATAAATGTCGACCAGTGGTTCTTTGTTAAGATAAAAGAGCTGGATGATGCCGGGTTTGTTATGGCGTTGAAGTAATTTCAGGATCATGTCGTCATTCGCATAACGATCAAAATAATAGGTGCAAAATTGCTCCTGGGTACTACCAAGCGTTTGCATTAGCTCCCTGGATGAACGCAACAGTTCATAGCGTGGCACATCATTCTCTACCTGGATGAGGGCGTGATGACGCTGCACTCTTAATAAATAGCGTGCATTAGCTGATTCGGTATTTCCGTAGAAAAATGTCACCAGGTCTTCAAATAAGCGGTCGATTCGGCGGCTGATGGATTCACCGTATGAGGGCACAAAACTATAGGTTTTGAGCAGTTTCGGCATGATCCCGCGTGACACAGGCGACCAGGCAAGTTGATCTGTAATGCATTCCAGTAACGCATTCTCGCCTTCGTATTGTTGGGTCAGGATCTCACCCCAGCTGGTCACCAAAATACAACTGCAGGTCTCGACCAGGTTCTGCCACTTGCCGCCAAAGCTTAGTGGGTCCGATCGGTTGCTGGTCAGATGCAGCCCTTTGCGTGTATGTGATGAAAGCGGATCACGGCCAAGGTTGATAAACAGTGCGGTAGTGACGATTGAGGCCGGCTCGCTGAGTTGTTGCATGGTGGATTTGGCGATCTTTCCGCTCGGGAAATGCGTGCGGAAGGCATCGATCAGATGCAGTAGCTCTTGCGAGGAATGGCCCTGTAGTTGGCTGTGCAGGGTCACCAGGGTATCGCGACCGAGAATGCCATTGAAATAGCACCAGGCTACCAGTTCGAGCAAATGATGGCTGCGCTTGATAGGTGATTGTTGCTTTAGATTATTGTTTGGATCATAGCTGTTTCTATACAGCAGCCAGGTCGGCGTGTCGTTGACAGAAGTATGTACAAAGACCAGGCGTTTTTCTGACAGGTTAGTGGAAATGCCGGGATTGATCAGGTCGATCTTGCCGGTTTTTCTTTCAAAGGCACTATACAGACGACGTCCGAGAATATTGAGGTCATCCTGGCTAATGTTAGTCTCTACCGTATGTTGACGGACCAGGTCAGTCATCATACGGTAGCTGTTGGTCAGCTCATCGACGAGCACACCTCTTTCCTCAACAACACGATCTATTTTCCAGGTTTCACGTGAGTCCAGTAATATAAGTTCATCATGTGTCCAGTTCCATTGTGTGGTCAGTTCTGTCATGACTTCATGGGTACGGGATTTTTCCTGGCTGTGGTCGCCTGTCAACCATTCATGAACTTTTAAATAAAAGCATTTGCGCGCGAGCTGTAGACGTCCCTCTGATTCTTGTTTGCTGAGGTAATTATCAAGCTTGTTAATCATCAATACATACGAATCGAGCTTATCGATGTTTGTTTCACCTTCGTAAATTGCCTTTTTCAGGTGAGTGCATAGCAGTTCAGTTTGTGGGTATTCGCTGGCGTAGGACTCCATTAATAATAATTTGAGCATGGATTTGTAAGGGGAGTCGATGGCCTTGTTTAATTGCCATAGAGCAGCACCATAGAATTCAGCAGCAGGAATGGTGTTTATGTCACCAAAATCAATGAAATCGTGTTCGGTAATAATTTTTTTCGATAACAGTTGTTCCAGGTATTCATAGTACTTGTTTTCGTGATCGGCTGGTACCAGCCACCAGGCCGGTATGCGTCCGGCTAATAATAATCCCGAACGGTAGAATTCTTCGATCAGCAATAGGTGCTGTGCGCTACCACTACTCTCATCGGACAATGTCTCGATCTGTCCGTCACGAATTGATTCAGGTGTAATGACAAAAAAGTTGGCTTCCAGGCCTAAAGAAGCGGCCCAGGTACTGATCAGCTTGCATTTATTTTGCAAGACTTGGATATCCGCAGCGGCCATATCTGAGCGGTGACATACCCATATATCGAGGTCACTGCGATCGGTATAGGCGATCGTACCGGCACTGCCGATCAGGTACAGGGCGTAGATATGGTATTCACGCATGGGCATGCGTTTGTCACTGTATTTCTTGATCAGTTTTTTGGCGGCATCCGAAGCAGTGGTACCGGGGGTATAGTCATAGATGCCATGGGGGCAGCGATCGCTAACAAAGCCAGGTAGTTGTACTTCATTGTGGTGAAACAGTAATGGCAGGATATCGAGAAATATTTGCTGGCGTTGCTTGAGGGCATTACGGACTGTCTTAATGCGATCGTTATTCACTTTCAGAAAGCGGTCGCGAATCTCTGCAACCGTTTTTTCATCATCAGAGAATACGCGTTTTTTTACCTGCGCCATAAGACGGTACTATCCCAGGAGTTAAATTTAATACAAACAAACAGAGCGCAGTTTCGAATCCGCCCAATCCTTAAGCAACATCCTGTCCGCTGCTAGTGGTCCTTGATGCGTCTGCTAGTTCATGTTCGCATTGACTTAACAGGTCCGATGCATTGATGCCCTTTTTCCATTCCGACTGACCAAAACAGACGCGGTAGTCTTCACCCCAGAGCTTAATGGTTTCTTTGAGTTTATTGATCAGTAAATCCGAAGAAGAACGATCAGTTTCCGGCAGGATGATGGTGAACTGCCGGTCTGCCGAGCGCGCGATCATGTCTGACCAACGCAGCTGGTCTTTTAGCAAACGCCCCAGCTTTAGCAGCTGTAGTTTTAAATCAGCCCTGTCACCGCCCTTATTGAAGCTCATCATAAAGACGGACAGCGGTGTCTCATATCGACGACAGCGCGAAACCTGGGACTCTAGAACCAGTAGCAAAGCACGCTTGGTTAACAGGCTGGTGTCCTGGTCAATCAGTTGTAATTGTCTGGCCTCTTCCTTGAGGCGCTGGTTTTCATTATGCAAATCCATCATCGTAGTAATGTTGGTGAATATATGCACTGTACCCGCATCGGATTGGTTTTCCAGTTCGCTGTGATTGAACTGATAACGGCTATCGCTTTGCGCCTGAATTTCCACCGTGCCACTGTTATCCAGCAAATGCTGAATCACTGGCCCGGCTTCGCTAGCATGCCTGCCCGTCAGCTGTGCTACATCCAGCCCGGCGAGCTGGCAGAGTTCGTTGCTGATACTGATAATCTTGCCGCTATCATCCAGTCTGATAATGCTGTTTGTGCAGCTTTCCAGGATCGTTTGATTGGCTACAGTTAAGTTCTCCATGACCATAAAGACATTCCTCGTTGTGAGCGGCAGCAACAGCTTGTCATTTTCTTGACAGAGTCCCATAGCAGTGACTTATATCCATGTTTTTACGTTTATAAATGGGTTAGCGGTCAGGCAGGGCAATGCTTTAGCTGAAAAAATGCGACGCGTGACAGCGTCTGCAGAGGGGGAAATCAGTCCTGGTCAGTGTATTCGCTGGCGCGTTTGGCCTGACCGCGCACGCGCTCAATCGGGTAGCGCGATTCATTGATGGCAACCTTCTCAGCGGCGGCCTGCAGCAGGTCGATATTGAGCTGATCGGCCGTGCGGATCAGGTAGATCAGGATGTCGGCCAGCTCCAGGCTGACTTCATGCCGCTTATCATCGCTCAGTGTCCGGCTCGCCTCCTCGGTAAGCCATTGAAAATGCTCCACAAGCTCGGCTGCCTCGGCGATCAGGGCCATACTCAGATTCTTTGGTGAATGGAATTGTTGCCAATCCCTGGCCCTGGCGAATTCAGCCAGTTGTTGGCGCAGTTGATCCAGGCTGTCAGAGGGCATAGACGTCTCTCAAGGGATGTGATCATATACATAAAATAATGTTATCTTAGGCGATATTCAGGGTGTTGTCAGTCGCTCGCTGAAAATTAAATCTGTGCATCAGTTTTTCATGTGACGGCCGAAACAGGATTTACTAGTAAAGGAATATACTGATTACTGAATGAATATAGAGCAAAAAAGTACACTTTTCATTGTCACCCTGATCCTGGTCGTGTTGCTGAGTTTTTCAGGTATAGGCCTGTACCTGATTAATGGGCACATCCGCAATGAAATTGGCAATGAGCTGGATTCAGCCTATTCGGTGCAGCGATCGGTACTGCAGGCCGAAGCGCGAGAATTAATCAAGGACAGCAGGATTTTGGCGCGACAATTGGTCGATATCCTCGATCAGGCCGCGCAGGTTAATGACCCTGAACCTCGCATCCATGCACAATTGCAGCAATCCAGAAAAATACTCGAAAACGATTTGTTGTTAATGCAATCCACCGTACCGGGACGTTCCTTCACGACCGGTGCATCATCATTTGCAGTATTGCTGTCGCCGCGCATCCTTGCAGAGGATGAGTATAAGCGTGTGTTTACAAAGGTACGGCAAACCAAGAAGGCGGTCCGCGCCTATTTGTTTATCGATGATACTGTATTGAATGCCGTTGCTGTGCCGGTTTGGAAAGAGGGTAAGCTGGTAGCCGTGTTAATGCAGGCTAACCTGATTGCAGACGGAGATCTGGCTGCGATCAAGGACAGCTACCCATATGGACTTGAGATCATGCTGTACAGACCGAATTCAGTCTTCAGCACAACCAATAATGCATTTGCTTACCAGGCCGAAGTGGCGATCGACACAAAAAACAATAGTCTGCGACAGGTACAGATAGGTGATGAAGCCTATTACAGTAAGGCCTATGTCATGCCGGATATGGTACATAGCCCGGCGCGTCTGTTCGTGATGCTCAGCACCTCCATGAATGAGCAGATGGGTCCATATAATGAAATGTTCAAACATGCCTTTTACGGTGGCCTGGTGGTTATCCTGCTGGCGGCACTTATCGGTATCCAGATCAGCCGCTCCTATCTGTCCAGCCCGCTGAAGGAACTGGCAGGCGTCAGTCATGCCATTGGTGACGGCAATCTGAATGTCAATATCAGCCAACGTCTGCGTAAAGACGAACTCGGTGATCTACGCACGTCACTGGACCAGATGCGTCAAAAAATTCTCAACGCACAGGAACAAAAGGCACTGGTTAAAGAAAGGATCGCAGATTTTGCCGAGATATCTTCAGACTGGTTATGGGAAACCAATGCCGAAGGCCTGTTTACTTACCTGTCATCCTCTGTCAAGGAGTCCTTGGGCTACACTGTGGAAGAGATGCAGGGTAAATCAATGATTGAGATTTTCCGCAACGATAATCTTATTGAGATAGCGATGTTATTTGACAGCAATATGCCATCGCATGTTGGCTTCAAGAATCTGGAGATCTGGTTGACAACACAACAGGGCTACCGCATTTGCGTGCGCTTCAATGCCAGCCCTTATTTCGAAAATGGTGTATTCCAGGGTTATCGTGGTACCGCCAGTGATATTACCAAGGAAAAGAACGATGAAGAACGCCTGGTGCATCTGGCCAACAAAGACCACCTTACCGGTCTGTCGAACCGTAACCGTTTTATGGAAGAACTGGGAAGAGAGATATCTCTGGCAGAAAGGCAGCAGACCCAGGGCGCGTTGTTATTAATTGATCTTGATCACTTCAAGTTGATTAATGATACCGCCGGACACGCGGCAGGCGATGAAGTCATTGTGCAGTTTGCGGGACTGTTGAAAAAGATGTCCAGGAATGTGGACCTGGTGGCCAGACTCAGTGGTGATGAATTTGTTATTGCCTTTGTTAACACGGATGTCGACCAGATCGATAAACGTATTAACGAGATATTGAATAAAATAAATCAACTCAAGCCCATGTACAGCGGCAAGGTCATGAATACAACTGCGAGCCTGGGCGTGGCCATCTTCCCTGATCACTCCAATGATCCGGTGGACTTGATGGCCAAGGCCGATACTGCAATGTACAAGGCCAAGGAAGAAGGTCGAAATCGTGCGCGCATCTATGAACCGGGTGATCAACAACAAGAGAAAATGGGTTCACAGCTGATTTGGAAAGACCGTATCCATGACGCGATTTCCAATGAGATGCTGGTGCTTGCATTCCAGCCGATCGAGCCTACCACCGGCGAATCGGCCTCCCGTTACGAAGTGCTGGTCAGGATGCGTGCCGGTACGGAAGGTAAATTTTTCTACCCGGGCGATTTTATTCCGACAGCAGAACAGTTTGGCCTGATTCGAGAAATCGACACCTGGGTTGTGAAAAAGGCCATGGGCGTGCTCGCCAATCTACCGGCATCACACTCGCATATATCGTTTACGATTAACTTGTCCGGCCTGTCAGTCGGTGAACCAAAAATGCTCAGCCTGATAGAGTCGGAACTGGAAAGGACAGGTCTGGACAGGAATCGAGTGATATTTGAAGTCACTGAGAGTGCAGCATTTCAGGATATCGGGCGGGCCATAGAGTTTATAGATCGTATCAAGGCCTTGGGTTGTCGAATAGCCCTGGACGACTTTGGTGTTGGTTTTTCCTCGTTTTCCTATCTGAAACAATTGCAGGCCGATATACTCAAGATCGATGGCAGTTTTATTCGCGAAATCCATCAAAGCAAACATGACCAACTTTTTGTCAAGGCATTGGTCGATGTCGCCAGGGGCATGGGTATGATGACCGTGGCCGAGTTTGTTGAGTCTAAAGAGGTCTACGAAGTGATCAGAGGAATCGGCGTGGACTATGCGCAGGGTTACTATATTGGCAAGCCCAGTATCGGCAAATTCAGTTAGACACAGTTACGCCAGTAATGCACGCGCTCGCGCAACAGACGCTCTGACCTGAGCAGGTGCAGTACCGCCAATATGATCACGTGCACTCACCGAACCTTCCAATGTCAGCACGTCGAAGACATCGTTTTCAATGCGCCCATCAAAGCCCTGTAGTTCCTGCAGGCTCATATCGGATAGGTCCTTGTTGTTTTCGACGCCGAAGCGTACTGCCTGCCCGACCACCTCATGGGCATCACGAAACGCTAGACCCTTGCGTACCAGGTAATCGGCCAGATCGGTGGCGGTAGAGAAGCCACTGCGCGCGGCCTGGTACATATTATCTTTTTTGGTTTGTACCGCAGGCATCATGTCAGCAAAACTACGCACACAGTCTATGACGGTGTCGACGGTATCAAACAAGGGTTCCTTGTCTTCCTGATTGTCCTTGTTATAGGCCAGCGGTTGCGACTTCATTAGTGTCAGCAGCGCCATCAGGTTACCGTGAACGCGCCCGCTCTTGCCACGCACCAGTTCCGGCACATCGGGGTTTTTCTTTTGTGGCATGATCGATGAGCCGGTGCAGAATCGGTCCGGTAAATCGATGAAATCAAATTGCGCCGAAGCCCAAAGGATCAATTCCTCAGAAAAGCGTGACATGTGCGTCAGCAAGATGGATGCGGCAGCATTAAACTCGATGGCAAAGTCACGATCACTGACAGCATCCAGTGAGTTTTCGCTCGGTGCGTCGAAGCCGAGTTGCTCGCAGGTCAGCTGGCGATCGATGGGATAGCTGGTGCCTGCCAATGCTGCCGAGCCCAGAGGCATGATGTTCATGCGTTTGCGGCAATCGATCAAACGACTATGGTCACGCGCCAGCATTTCCTGCCAGGCAAGCATATGGTGTCCAAATGTAATGGGCTGCGCTACTTGCAAATGGGTAAACCCGGGCATGATGGTATCGGCCTCGCGTTCGGCAATATCGATCAGCCCTTGTTGCAGACGCGTTAATTCAATGAGGATGGCGTCGATAGCATCACGCATGTACAGGCGGATATCGGTGGCCACCTGATCATTGCGTGAACGGCCGGTATGTAATTTTTTGCCGGCATCACCAATACGATCGGTTAGGCGTGCCTCAATATTCATATGCACGTCTTCGAGCTCGACAGACCAGGCGAAATTCCCGGATTCAATCTCGGCCCTGATGTCTTCGAGGCCCTTGATGATGTGTTCACATTCTTGTGCAGTCAGGATGCCGGTTTTACTGAGCATACGCGCATGGGCGATCGAGCCATTGATGTCATAATTGTAAAGGCGTTTGTCGAAATTGACGGAGGCGGTAAATTTTTGCACAAAGGCATCGGTTGGTTCGTTGAAGCGACCACTCCAGAGTTTGTCTTTGCTATTGTTATGGCTCATTGACTGGTATCCTGCTGAAGAAACTGACTGCGAGTATAGCAGAAACATTAATATTATCAGATACCGTATATTATAGGCTAGAATATAAACGAAGTTCTGGATTGAACCATCAGGAAGCCAGCCATGAACAATGATCAGCATCCCGAGAATAAGGATGAATCGATATTTCTGCCCAACTTTTGCGATATCCGCATGGTCTTTGCCGTGGTTGTGCTGGCCGAGCTATTGGCAATTGCCATTCTGCTATCCACGCCCTACCAGGAGTCACTTGAATGGGACAAGCTGGGTACGCTCTCATTATTAATACAATGGATCGCATTAGGCAGTATTGGCATGTTATGCCTGTTACGCAAATGGCTGGCAGGACTCGGTGACAGGGTCGCCGGGATCGTCAGCTACCTGATCGTTTTATTGGTGACCCTGGCGGTGGCTGAGGCCACCTACTGGCTCATGCTGGACGCGGGTCTGGATCACGGCACGAACCAACATCTGGATTTCGTACTTCGTACTCTGGGTATCAGTGCGATCCTGAGCGGCATCAGCCTGCGCGTGATCTACCTGCAATATCAGCAGAAGATTCATATCGAGGCCCATGCCGATGCACGTATACAGGCCTTGCAGGCGAGAATCAGACCGCACTTCCTGTTTAATAGTATGAATACCATTGCCGCACTGATACGCACACAGCCAGAACAAGCAGAAGCCGCTGTTGAAGACTTGTCGGATTTGTTTCGCGCCAGTCTTGGAAAAACCTCGCAACTGATCAGTCTGACTGAAGAAATACAAATCGCCCGGCGTTATTTGCATATCGAGCAATTCCGTCTCGGTGACCGTCTCAAGGTAACCTGGCATCTCGATGACTTACCGGAGAATGCGCTGTTACCGGTGTTGACCTTACAGCCTTTACTTGAAAACGCTATTTTTCATGGCATTGAAATGCTAGCGGAAGGTGGCGAAATAGTGCTGCATGGAACGCAGCAGGGGCAGATGCTCAGTATCCAGATCAGTAATCCTTGTCTGCCACCGCAGCAGTCGCGGCGTTCCGGCGGCAACCAGATGGCCATGGATAATATCAATGAACGCCTGCAGATGAGCTTTGGTGGAGATGCCGGTCTCAGTATTAAACGCCAGCAACACAGCTGCGAGATCGAGATTAGATTTCCTTACCGGGAGCAGCTATGAAGGTGTTGATCACCGATGATGAGATGCCGGCACGTCTACGGCTGCGCGCGATCTTGGAAGAGCTTGGCCATGAGGTCATGGGTGAGGCCAGCAGTGGCGAACAGGCCTTGGAGATGAGTGAGGCGCTACAACCCGAGGTAGTGCTGCTGGATATACGCATGCCAGGCATGGGTGGTATCGAAACGGCACGCCATCTAATGGAGCAGGAACAGCCACCGGCGGTTATTTTTACCACGGCATTTGATGAGCATGCCTTGCAGGCCTTTGAGACTCAGGCCGTAGACTATTTACTGAAGCCGGTTAGAAAGGAGAGACTGGCCGTATCATTGGGCAAAGCCGGCAAACTCAATCGCGTGCAACTGGCGCATATCAATGCGCCCGGCGAGGAGGCCAGGACCCATATCTGCGCGCGTAGCCATAACCGTGTTAGCTTGATACCGCTTCACAGTATTCTGTTCTTTATGGCCGACCAGAAATATATCAGTGTCGTCACCGCTGATGGCGAGACCTTGATTGAGGAGTCACTGAAGTCCCTGGAGCAAGAATTTACCAATGATTTTATCCGTGTGCACCGCAACGCCCTGGTGGCCAGGGAGGCGATAGAGTCATTGCAAAAGTCCGCAGACGGCAGTCACCATATTGTGCTGAAGGAAAGCCATACGGCGATAGATGTCAGCCGACGGCATGTGTCGGCTGTCAGGAAAATTATCAAAAATATGGGTTAGGCTTGTTGTCTGTCGATCAGCGACTTAGGGCCTGCTGCTAGCCAGTTGTTTACTGCCGTTACGTAATTGCTCAAGTGACGTATCGATGGCCTGGTCAACGAGTCCGCCGAACATTTCCACGGTATTGATGCCGAGCAAGCGTTCGCTCAGTTCCTTACCATTGTTATCCAGGAACAGTGTTGTCGGCGTGACAAACACATTATAACGATGCATCAGGGTATCGGCGCTGATGAAGTTGCCATTGAAGTCACGTAGCTCAGTGCTATCATCGACCATCACCTTATAGATCAGCGCGCGTTGACGATATTCGCCGCTGAGCAGCATGGGCTTGAGGATCTCATCCTCGAGCAACTCGCAATAAGTACAATGCTCGGCCGAGAACACCAGCAGTATCGGTACATTTTTTTCGCTGGCGATAGCACCGAGTTTGGCCAGGTCAGTGGTTTGCTTAACCTCGACCGTCGGTTTGGCGGCGCCGGCCGATATCACGCCGAGTGACATAATGGCCAGCATGATAACCATGAATTGTAGTTTTGACTCTCTCATTTCCGACTCTATACCTATATTTTTTCTACAGTTATTTAGACCCCTATGCGGACCTCAAGTTGCACAGAAAGCACAGCAATATGGTTAGCTATTCTGTCATAATTAGCCACATATTGTATACACAGGGCGGCTCAATGAGGGCTAAAATTGTGTTATAATTTACATAACTTATTGAGTTATTTAATATATTTACAGGAAGCAACATGAGTCTTGAACGTATCCGTATCGCAACACGTAAGAGCCAATTGGCCTTATGGCAGGCAGAATTTGTTGGTAAGCGCCTGCAGGAATGCCATCCTGGCCTGCAAATCGAGCTGGTGACCATGACCACCCAGGGGGACCGGGTACTGGACTCGCCGCTGGCGAAAATTGGCGGCAAGGGCCTGTTCGTCAAGGAGCTGGAGCAGAGTATGTTGCGTCAGGAGAGCGATATCGCCGTCCATTCCATGAAGGATGTGCCGGTGGAGCTGCCAGAAGGCCTGCATATACCGGTCATTCTCGAACGCGAAGACCCGCGCGATGCGTTTGTATCCAATGATGTCGAGAGTCTGGAGGCGCTCCCCCAGGGTGCCGTGGTTGGTACCTCCAGTCTGCGCCGGCGTTGTCAGTTGGCGGAATTGCGACCTGACCTGAAAATACTGGAACTGCGCGGTAACGTGAATACGCGTCTGGCAAAACTCGATCAGGGTGACTATCAGGCCATTATCCTGGCCAGCGCCGGCCTGATACGACTGGGCATGCATGAGCGTATCCGCGAAACCCTTGCGCCGCAGGTGATGTTACCGGCGATTGCACAGGGCGCCATCGGTATAGAATGTCGTCAGGGTGACAGTGAGGTTGAGACATTACTGGCGGCGCTGGATGATGACAAAACACATACGCGGGTAATGGCAGAGCGGGCCATGAATGCGCGCTTACAGGGTGGCTGCCAGGTACCGATCGGCGGTTTTGCTGAAATCGAACAGGGCGTTATTGTTATTCGCGGACTGGTCGGGCGCCCCGATGGTACCGAAATCGTGCATGGCGTCATCAGTGGGCGACCGGGCGATGCCGAAGAGCTTGGCGATGTGCTCGGTCAGGACCTGCTTGCGCGCGGCGCGGATGCGATCTTACAGGAAGTCTATGCAAGTCATCAGGAATAGCGGCTGCCGCTGATCGACATGTCGGCCAAGGATCCACAGACAGTACTGAATGGCTGGTCCGTGTTGGTCACGCGGCCACGCGAGCAGGCCGAAGGCCTGTGTCAAATGATCGAACACGCCGGTGGCAAGCCGCTCCGCTTTCCTGTCATTGATATCCTGCCAGGCAGTGATCAGTCGGGTTTACATGAGTTGTTGGATAGGCTTGATCAATTCGATCTCGCTATTTTCGTCAGTGCCAATGCCGTGCGCTTTATGTTCGAGTTGCTACCTGATCAATACACCCGTCCTGCAGGGCTGGATATAGCCGCAGTCGGTCGATCAACTGCAAGCACGCTTGAACAATTCGGCTGGCACGCAGATCTTGTCCCCGAATCTAATTTCAATAGCGAAGCATTACTGGCGATGCCGGCCTTACAGCAGGTGGCGGGCCGCCGTATTATTATTGTGCGTGGCGAAGGCGGAAGGCCGTTACTCGGCGACACCTTGATAGAAAGAGGCGCGCAATTAAGCTATGCCAATGTATACCGAAGAGCGCTGCCCGAACTGGATGTGCAAACGCATCTGGCGCCTTGGTTGCAGGCAAGTAAACGTGCCGTCATCATTACCAGCGAGCAAGGCCTGGATAATCTGATCATTCTGCTCGACGACCAGGCGCAAGCCTATCTGCGGCATACGCCGTTTGTTGTTATCAGTGAGCGCGTTCTGAAAAAGGCCCATGCCAAAGGGTTGCAGGCCGCAGCGGTGGTTGCTGAAACGGCCAGTGATGATGCTATTGTGCAGGCATTGATAAGGCTTTCAAGACAACAGGACAGTTAGCTTTATCAGTGAAGAAAAATATTGCATCCCGTCCGTTTTATTGAGCAAACATCAAGTGGCGCCACTACCACGCAGAACAGCGGGAATGGTTTTAAGCAGGATTTTAAAATCCAGTGATAAAGACCAGTTGTCGATGTATTTTAGATCCAGTGCCAGCCACTGGTCGAATGGTAGATCGCTTCTACCCGACACTTGCCACAAACAGGTGATGCCAGGACGTACACTGAAACGCTTTCTTTGTATGCCTTTATCGAACAGGTTGACGTCACGCTGCGACATCGGTCTTGGTCCGACCAGACTCATGTGACCGCGGAACACGTTTAATAACTGCGGCAGCTCATCGAGACTGGTTTTGCGGATGAACTTACCCACCCGGGTTACTCGCGGATCATCCTTTATTTTGAATATAGGACCATCGGCCTCGTTCAGGTGTTCGATTTCTTTTATCCGTTCTTCAGCGTCCATATACATCGACCGGAATTTAAGTAATGGGAACAGGCGCTTTCGCAGACCGACGCGGTGTTGCACGAAAAAGGCCGGGCCAGGTGAGTCGAGCCTGATGGCAATGACGATGATCAGCATGATTGGCAGCAGCAACGGCAAGGCCAGCATGACCAGGAACAAATCGACAATACGCTTGATCATCAATTTCACTTCACTCTGCGCAACCGGTTCAAAGGTCAGGATTGGAATGTCACCACATTCGAACAGGCGCATGCGGGCAACGCGCAGGTCGAACATGTCGGCCATCCAGCTGAACTTGACGCCTTCTTCTTCACAGGCATCGACGATGCCTTCAACATCGCTGATCATCGAGCGCGGTACCGCCAAAATAATTTCATCGATGACCTGCGAGGTCAGGATCTCACTGACCTTGTCTATCGTGCCCAACACCGGTGAACCTTCCAGTTCCTGCCCGGTGCGGTCTGAGTCGACATCGAGATAACCTACGATATAAATGCCCCATTCCAGTTTTTCTTTCAGTGCCCTGGATAGTTTTACCGCACGATCGCCGGTACCGATAATAATGACGCGGTGATAATTTTCGCCTTTCTGTGCAAAGCGGAGGAAGTACCACCAATGTAGCGCCCCCCTGACACCGACCAGAAGGCTGAAGGTGAGAATGGCAAAGGTCACCAAAAAGCCGCGTGTAACGAAACTGGCATCCAGCAGGAACAGTATGATCATCAGGATGCCGATGCTGATACCCAGCGCCTTGGCCACCTTCCACGCGAACGCTGCGATTGAGACGATACGCAAGCCGGTATAGGCACCAAAGCGTAATAATAGATAACCGAGTGGCGCCGACAGAATCATGTATATAGCCAGGTAATGGATCAGCTCGCGTTTTTCCGGGTGCAGAAAATAATGAGAGAACCAATAGGCAAGAATCAATGCGACCAGCGTTAACAGGCTGTCCAGCAGGAACAGTAGCCTTCCTATATATTTCGATTTTTCGTCATACATATGCGGGTTTTAGTCCCTTCAAATTATTATCATGAGTAAACGCCACTGTAATGCAAAATTGACGCTTGTTATGTTTTTCTTGACAAATTTGGACATTGTAATAATGCGGGCCAATATACACTATTATATTGTGAAAATCAGTGTAATCTCCTGATAATCCTAAATATAAGGCCAGCTTTCGTTCGTCCTTTGCTATCCATGCAGACGATATAGCGACCATCGGCGGCAGTTATTGAGCTGGGCTGTGATTTTCGCGATCGGGAGGGGGTGGTGGGGCTATCAGTCCATCTGGGAATTAAATTCGAAGGCGTCCGAAAACAGTTGTTTTTCGGCCACGCCCAGCTTCATAAAGCAGTCACGTGCGGTGTAGACCATTTCCGGGGAGCCACTCATATAGATATCCAGGTCTTTCATATCAGGGTAGTGCTGCATAACGGTTTCGTGCACCAGGCCGGTCTCACCAGTCCAGTTGTCATCCGCCTGGGGTTCTGACAACACCGGTGTATAACGGAACAGCGGGTAGCGGCGCGCCCATTCCAGCGGCAGGTCCGGCATGTACAGATCTCGGCGCGAACGCACGCCCCAGAACAGGTGCATGGGTTTTTCCAGACCGATATGGAAGGCGTGTTCAAGCATACCCTTCAAAGGCGCAAAGCCTGTGCCGCCTGCCATCAGTACCATCGGACGTGGTGAAGACTCATTCAGCGTAAAATTACCCAGCGGCGCCTCAATACGCAGGATTTCACCGATTTTCATGCGATCGAAGATGTATTGGGTGTATTCGCCACCGTCGATGTGGCGAATATGTAGCTCAACCAGCTCATCATCATGCGGCGCATTAGCGATCGAGAAACTGCGGTGTTCACCGGTGTCCTGAATGATGTCCAGATACTGGCCGGCAAAAAACTGCATGCGAATATTCTCGGGTAACTTGAGATAAACGCGCATGACGTCATGCGACAGCTGCTCGAGCCTGGCGACCTTGGCTGGCATGTTCATTATTTTTATTTTACTGAACTTGTCGACCTCGTCGACAGCGATCTCGAGGTCTGAACAGGCATGCGCCTGGCATAACAGCGCATAGTTATGTTGCTGCATTTGCTCTGTCAGGCCCTTTGGCGTTTCCTTGTAGCGTATCTCACCCTTCAGTATCTTGCCCTTGCAGGCACCACAACGGCCACCGCGACAACCATAGGGCAGACTGACACTGGAGTGTAAGGCGGCTGCAAGGATGGTTTCGTCGGCATTGGCCGTGAAGCTATGCCCGGTGGTGGGTAGTTTGACTTGATACTTCATGGATACTTGTAATAGGCGAAAGGGACAAGCATTCTCGCTTAATTAATGACCTATTAAAACCCTTGGCTTCTAGGGTCTTTACCTGTTTTTTCTGTGGATTTGTGTCTATTGTGTTACTTGGCCGCTTCCGGCAGGCTGCGTTTGCTGCGTAACCAACGTGTCAGGCGCTCCCATTGTTCCAGGTCCTTATAGACACTGGAGGGCGCCATTTCAAAAATACCGATACCCTGTTCGGCCGAACGGATGTAGTTCTGGGTATCGCGTAGCGTGGCGATAAACGGGATTTTCAGGCTTTTCAGAAATTTTTCCAGGGTGTGATAAACGCGAGTATTCTCACGTACGCGATTGGCAACGACCGCGATGCGTGTCTGCTTGCGCGACACCTTGCCTTGCAGCAACAGGTCATGGATAAACTGCGCGGCGGCACGGATATCTATCGGCGATGGCAGTACCGGGATCAGGATCGTGTCGGCACGACGTACCAGTGAACTCATATCCTTGCCATAGGTGGCCGCCGGTGCATCGATAATAACAACATCGGTATTTTTGGGTGCCCGCGCCGGGTCCTGGTAGGCTCGTATACCTTTGATTTCCGGATAATAATCGGGACGAGCCTGGAGCCAGTCCATGCTCGAACCCTGTGGGTCGAAGTCTTCCAGAGCGACATTGAGTTCCTGTTCATAGGCAAAATAACTGGCCAGATTGGTGGCTACAGTGGATTTGCCACAGCCGCCCTTGGTGTTGAGTACCATTATTGTGCGCACGCCCCCATCCCTTCTGTAGATGCAGAAGGACATACCATAGCACTATATAAAGCGTTTGCTCAATGGCACGGCTGCAGTCGAGGGGGACTTATTTGAGGATGCCGAGCGACTCCCAGATAGCATCGACGCGTTCTATAACCTCATTCGACATCTCGATTGGCGTACCCCACTCACGTTGAGTCTCGCCCGGCCATTTGTTGGTGGCATCGAAGCCTGCCTTGCTACCGAGCCCGGAGACCGGTGAAGCAAAATCGAGATAGTCTATCGGTGTATTCTCGATCAGGGTGGTGTCGCGTGCCGGGTCCATGCGTGTGGTCATGGCCCAGATCACATCCTTCCAGTCACGCACGTTGACATCGTCATCAACCACAATCACAAATTTTGTATACATGAACTGGCGCAGGAACGACCAGACCCCGAGCATAATGCGCTTGGCGTGACCCGGGTACTGTTTTTTCATACTGACCACGGCAACGCGGTACGAACAGCCTTCCGGTGGTAGATAGAAATCACAAATCTCCGGAAACTGTTTTTGCAGGATCGGTACGAACACCTCGTTCAGTGCCACACCGAGGATCGCCGGCTCATCCGGCGGTCGACCGGTATAGGTGCTGTGATAGATAGGGTCGCGGCGATGGGTGATGCGCTCTATCGTGAATACCGGAAAACGTTCGACCTCGTTATAGTAGCCGGTATGATCGCCAAAGGGACCTTCATCGGCCATGTCATCCGGATAGATATGACCCTCAAGGACAAATTCAGCCGAGGCCGGCACCTGCAGCTCACTACCGATGCATTTGACCACCTCGGTCTTGTCGCCGCGTAACAGTCCGGCGAACGCATATTCTGATAAGGAATCCGGCACCGGCGTGACCGCACCGAGGATCGTCGCCGGATCGGCACCAAGGGCGACGGCCACCGGAAACGGTTCCCCCGGGTGTTGCAGGCACCAGTCTTTGAAGTCCAGCGCACCACCGCGATGGGCAAGCCAGCGCATGACGACACGATTCCTGCCGATCACCTGTTGACGATAAATACCGAGGTTCTGTCTGTCCTTGTGCGGACCACGGGTCACGACCAGTGCCCAGGTGATCAACGGCGCCGCATCACCCGGCCAGCAGGTCTGTATCGGTAATTGGCCAAGATCGACATCATCGGCCTCAATGACCACCTGCTGACAGGCGGCCTTTTTGACAACCTTGGGCGCCATGTTCAAGACCTGTTTGAATACCGGTAGTTTTTCCCACGCGTCCTTCATGCCTTTCGGTGGCTCAGGCTCCTTCAAAAACGCGAGTAATTTTCCGACCTCGCGTAATGCCTGTACCGAATCTTCGCCCATGCCCATGGCAACGCGCTCGGGGGTGCCGAACAGGTTGGCCAATAGCGGTATCGATGAGCCGCGCGGATTTTCAAACAGCAGTGCCGGACCGCCGGCCTTGAGCGTACGGTCACAGATTTCGGTGACCTCCAGGGCCGGATCGACTTCCGCGCTAATACGCTTTAGCAGGCCTTTGTGTTCGAGCTGTTGGATAAAGTCTCTTAAATCGCGGTATTTCATGGCACAATAAAAATCGCTTGCTGTGAATGTCATACTATTATGCACTATTTAGCAGAAGCTTGTGAATCGGAGGGACTAATGTATAAAGGATCATGTTTATGTGGACAGACCCGCTTCGAGATAGACGGGCCGATCAATGATATTGTTTACTGCCATTGTTCGCGTTGCCGCAAGGTGCAAGGCAGCGCCTTTGCCAGTAACGCCAATGTCGCCGCCAAGGACTTTAAATTGTTACAAGGTGAACAGGGTCTGAGTGCCTATGAATCGACCCCGGGGCAGACTAAATATTTTTGCAGCACCTGTGGTTCACCTATAATGAGTTTGAGTACTGCCAAGCCTGACATCGTCAGGATACGCCTCGGCACGATTGAGTCTGCGATCAGTGAACGTCCGGGTTGCCATATTTTTGCATCATCAAAGGCCAACTGGGAACAGATATCTGATGAATTACCACAGTACGACGAGTATGCGCCCGAGTAAGGATGATTGCTGACCACTGGAGCAAGCTATGAAAGACACCGAACAAGGCACCACGCTGACTGACCTCATGACCCAGATAAAACCGATCACCGGTTTTTTCGGTGATCACCCGATGGCCATTGCCGGGATCGTGTTAATACTGACAGTCATTACCGCCAGTATAGCCGTGACCATTGTTACTCGTGTCGCTGGCCGTCTTGCCGCGCATACGCACTTCAAATGGGATGACCAGCTGATCGCGGCGTTGCGTCGACCGGTATTCTGGACGATATCGTTGATTGGTTTCAGGATGGCGCTGTTACCACTGGACCTGTCGCCGGGTACTGGCAAAATCATTGCCTCGGTTATCGCCAGCGTTCTGATTATCCTGTGGTCGATGTTTTTGATGCGCATGATCAGGATTGTGTTACGTGCCTTAAGCGCCAGCGCCAGCGAGCGATCAATCATTCGCAGACAGACCCTGCCGTTGTTTGAGAATTTGGGATTTATCATCGTCATTGTGGTATCGATCTATCTGGTGTTCCGTTCCTGGCATATCGATATGACGGCCTGGTTGGCCTCGGCCGGTATCGCCGGTATTGCGATTGGTTTCGCTGCCAAGGATACCCTGGCCAATCTCTTCTCCGGTGTCTTTATACTCGCCGATACACCGTACAAAATCGGTGACTATGTCGTCCTCGATAGCGGTGAGCGCGGCATGGTTACACATATTGGTATTCGTAGTACGCGTCTGTTAACGCGTGATGATGTTGAGATCACCATCCCGAATGCGATTATGGGTAATACCCGTATCACCAACGAGTCCGGCGGGCCGCATGAAAAATTCCGACTGCGGGTCAAGGTCGGTGTCGCCTATGGCTCGGACATCGACCAGGTTAAACAGTTGTTAATGGACATCGCCATTGAAGAACCGACAGTCTGTGGAGACCCTGAACCCCGTGTGCGTTTCCGCAACTTTGGCGGTTCCAGTCTCGACGTTGAATTACTGTGCTGGATCGACAACCCGGAGCTACGCGGGCGTGTGCTCGATATTCTCAATACCACGATCTACAAACGCTTCGATAGTGAAGGCATTGAAATACCTTATTCCAAACACGATATTTTCATCAAGGAAATGCCTTCCACGGGCGAGGGCTAAATGTTTTATACTGTTATGATTAGAATTCACAAAGGGTGATGCCTTGAAAAAATTATTTATTTTAATGTTATTACTGCCGCTCTCAAGTCATGCCTGGGTGCTACCCGGCGTTGGTGATTATAAGTTTGAGTCCATTGCCGATCAGGTTTATGTGATGCATGGGCCATTGCAGGAACCGAGTAAACAGAATCAAGGTTTTATGAATAACCCTGGCATCATCGTCAGTAAAAACGGTGTGATACTGATTGATCCCGGCGGTACCTACCAGGTCGGTAAGCAAGTGCTGAGTGAGATTAAAAAAATAACAGCGAAGCCTGTCCTGGCCGTGTTCAATTCACATATCCATGGCGATCACTGGCTGGGTAATCAGGCGGTCAAGGAGCAGTACCCGAAGGCACTGATCTATGCACACCCGAACATGATCGCACAAGCAAAAACAAAAGTGGGTAGTGACTGGATCAATATCATGCAACGCCTGACCGAAGGTGCCAGCAAAGGCACGCGCGTCGTCGCTCCGGACAAGCCTGTGCAACAAGGTGATGAGATTGTTGTCGATGGCCAACGTTTTAAGGTTCATTCATCCGGCCCTGCGCACACAGACACGGATGTGATGGTCGAACATGTCAACAGCAAGACCCTCTTTATGGGCGATAACAGCTTTAATAAACGCATGGGCCGGTTTGATTCCAGTTCCAGCATGCACGGTGGCATTAAGGTGTTGAACTATGCAAAGACATTGGATATCAAGACCTTTGTGCCGGGCCATGGACAAAGCGGCGATTTCGATGCCGCAGCTAGGCAGTTTCTTGAATACCTGTCGACACTGCAACAGATCGTCAAGCAAGGTTACGAACGCGACCTGGAAGACTATGAAATCAAGGCCGTTGCCGAGAAACAGTTGCATGCATTCAAAGACTGGGCAGGTTTCGAGGAACGCATCGGCAAACATGTGTTCAAGATGTACCTGGAAATTCAGGCGACGGAGTTATAGCCTGTCCGGTGAGTATTAAGTACAGTTTCGCGCCGATCGCGTCGGCCAGCGCCCGCGTGTTGATACTGGGCTCGATGCCCGGCGAGGCCTCTCTGGCGCAACAGCAATACTATGCCCATCCGCGCAACAGCTTCTGGTATATCATTGAACAACTGTTTGATGTGTCATCACCGCTAACATATGCGCACAGAAAGCAACTCCTGCTCGACAACAACATTGCCGTGTGGGATGTATTAAAGGCCTGTGTGCGTGAGGGTAGCCTGGATTCTTCTATCCAGAGTGATTCTATTGTCGCCAATGATTTTGAGGCTTTTTTCAGTGAACATAAAAAAATAAGCCATGTATTTTTTAACGGTGCCCGCGCTGAGCAAGAATTTACCCGGCAGGTGATGCAACAAGCTCCAATCCAGGCGCGTGCATTAGAATATTTGCGCCTGCCATCGACCAGCCCTGCGCATGCGGCCATGAGTCGAGAACAAAAACTTGAGGAATGGCGAATAATCGCAGATCTAGTTGATGCGTAATACGGAGTCAATAAAGAACCCGCCGATAAGGCGGGTCGATAAGACAAAGGGATAATATTTAGACTTTTTTGCGTTTACTGCTGAAGCCAAGCCCCGCGAGCCCGATACTCATCAGCGCTACCGTGGCAGGTTCGGGAACCAGTGTAACTGTAGCCGGGTTTGAGGTGTAGTCGGAGTCAAACGCGAGGGTAGTGTTATTTGTGACTCTACCATGACCGTAGCGCATTGGCCCAAGACCTGTCATATAAGAGAATGGGTGGTCTGGCCCAAACAGAGGTCCGGAAGCGATACCTTCTCTTTCACCGATAAAATCATCACCTATAAAAGGAGTGCCTATAATATAAACTAATTGGCCAAAGTCAGAAAACGTATGTGAAAACGCATCGACGATAGAGTTTCCGGAAAATGACATTGAGTAGTCACTGATCTCGCCTTGGAAGGAACTGAGCTGACCATCATTATTTAAGTCTGTGCCGGCGAAACTGCCGGTAATGCTTGCACCTTCTGCGTAACCATCTTGCGCAAAAGTGTATTGAAGTGGAATGGCATTGGCATTGCTAGTCAACAATGAAGCAAACAGAGCGACTAGTGTGATAATATTTTTTTTCATATTAACGTCCTTATAACTTATAAGTATTAGATTCTAATTTAGGCAATATATATGCCAGAAATAATAAATGCTTTGTTATTAATAAATTTGAGTCTATTGCAAATCAAGAGCAAGCAAACCTGTAAAGAAACTCGACACTTATTGACCAGTGTTGCGCGCTCGCCAACTGATGTAAAGCAAGCGAGCCCGATAAGATGATTGAATTTAATTTTCGACCAACTCCACGCGACGATTCAATGCCTTGCCGTCATCGGTCTTGTTCGGGGCATTCGGCGATAAGGGCCCCACGCCCTTGGCCGTCAGCTGGGTTTTAATGGCGCCGAGCTTGATTAGCGCATTGACCACGGCCTTGGCGCGTTGTTGTGACAGCGTCTTATTATGATCGAAACTACCGGTGTTATCAGTGTGGCCGACAACGAAAAATTTATTGGAGGGGTTTGCGGATAAATACTGGGCAATGATATCGAGGGTGTTTTTTGAGTCGGGTTTGATAGTGGCTTTATTGTGGTCAAAAAAGACACCGGCCAGTTCCACTTTACCTATTTGCTCTATACCCTTTTGTATGTCATCCGGACTGCCAATGCCCACTTTGTCGGTATCCAGGGTCTCGGGTTCGATAAAACTCATCAGGATGGTTCGACGTTTATTGGGTAAATCGACGCCGACGGTCACCATGACATAAATATCGCCACCCTTTTTGTCGGCTATTTTTGCGGTCAGAATGCCAAACTCACTGCCGATATTGGCATGCACGCCCTTATACATCAATTTACGCTTATTAAGCCAGTTATTGATAAAGACGCCATTTTCCCTGGCCTGATTGACGTAGCATTTGGCGCCCCGGCAAGACAGTATCATGGTGGCATTGAGTTTCTTCAGCGCCTTCTCATAATTTTTATAGAGCTGTAAGGCGGTGACACTCATGCCGGTGCCCTGATTGATGTATTTAATGTTGGTAACCTTGCCTTCGAGGGTCTTGGTCGCGGCTATTTTATTCTTGTAATGATATGCGCCCGTCATGATCTCGGCTTCGTCATATTCGAGTTTCGTATACTGTTTGATATGGAAATCGGGATAGCGGCTCAGTAATGGATGCTCTGATGAACCTTTGACATCGGCTCTGGCGAATATCTGTGTGGGGAAAATAAGCTCGGCGAGTAATAGTAGGCTCAATAATAATTTATTCATCTGAATAGTTCCTTTATTCTATTAGCCCATGCATGAAATCATAAATCGTTAACCAATGTCAGGTCAATGTCGATATCATGCACTTACTGCCTGAAAAAACAAGTGCACAGGTCCGCAAAAGCGGTAAGTGCCTGTGCAGACATGTGTACAACGATATAAAAACGGCCTATTTAGCCAGAATTGAACATGATTCAGGCTGCCAGGCCGCTATGGCGCAACAGTGCATCGATGGTCGGTTCGCGTCCACGGAAATCGACAAATAGCTCCATCGGTTCTCGTGAACCACCCTGTTCGAGGATACTCTGTAAAAAACGCTGGCCGGTATGGCTATCGAAGATATGGGTCTCTTCAAAGGCCGAGAACGCGTCTGCCGATAATACCTCGGCCCACTTGTAGCTGTAATAACCTGCAGCATAACCACCGGCGAAAATATGCGAAAAGCTGTGCGGGAAGCGATTGAAGGAAGGCGGTTGCATGACCGCAACCTGCTTGCGTACGTCATCCAGTAGCGTATATACATTCGCACCCTTGTCAGGATCGAATTCCATGTGCAAGCGAAAGTCAAACAGTGAGAACTCGAGTTGTCTGGCCATTTGCATCGCCGACTGGAAGTTTTTGGCCGCCTTCATGCGTTGATACAGATCGTCCGGGATTTTGTCACCGCTTTGGTAATGGCTTGCAAACAGGTCCAGGGCCTCGCGCTCCCAGCACCAGTTTTCCATAAACTGGCTCGGTAATTCGACTGCGTCCCAGGCTACGCCGCTGATACCGGAGACACTGGTGTAGTCGATCTTGGTCAGCATGTGGTGCAGGCCATGTCCGAATTCATGGAACAGGGTCTCGACCTCGCCGTGGGTCAGCAGCGCCGGGTCATCACCGATCGGCGGAGTGAAATTACAGGTCAGGTAGGCAACCGGGGTTTGCACTTTGCCGTTGCGGACCTTGCGACTGATGCACTCATCCATCCAGGCGCCACCGCGTTTGTTGGCGCGCGCATACAGGTCGAGATAAAACTGCCCACGTAGTTCATTGTCACTGTCGCGTATTTCAAAAAACTGTACGTCATCATGCCAGCTGTCAACACCTGTGTGCGGGCGGATCTGCAGTGCATACAACTTGCCAACCACGGCAAACATGCCTTCAATGACTTGTGGCGCCGGGAAGTAGGGTTTTAATTCTTCCTGGGAGATATTGTATTCGGACTGGCGCAGCTTTTCGGAATAGTAAGGAATATCCCAGGCCTCCAGTTCCGTTTGTCCAAATTGGGTTTTGGCAAATTCACGCACCTGTTCCAGCTCCGCTTTTGCGACCGGTAATGAGCGTTCAGCCAGCTCTTGCAGAAATTGCACGACCTGATCGGTGGACGCAGCCATCTTGGTGGCGATGGAACGTTCGGCGTAATTCGCAAAACCAAGCAGTTGTGCGAGTTCATGCCTTAGCGCCAGGATCTCTTCCATCACCGGGCTGTTGTCCCACTCACCGGCGTTCGGTCCTTCATCGGAGGCGCGGGTGACATAGGCCGCGTACATTTCATGCCGGAGTTCGCGGTCATCGGCATAGGTAATGACCGGATAGTACGACGGAAACTCGAGGTTAAGCAGGTAACCCGACTGGCCGGCGTTTTCGGCTTGCTGTCGGCACAGAGCGATGGCGGACTCGGGCAAACCGGCCAGGTCGCTTTCATCATCAATTGATTTACTCCAGGCCTGGGTTGCGTCGAGTACATTTTCGCCAAACGTTGATGTCAGTTTAGACAGTCGCTGCATAATGTCACGGTAGCGTGCCTTGTTAGCATCGGACAGATCGATACCGGACAAACGAAAATCACGTAACTCGTTTTCGATGACCTTGCGCTGGGCCTGGTCCAACTGTTGGTAGGATTCATGTTCGGCGATGTACTCATAGGCCTTGAACAGGGCCTCGTTCTGTCCGAGCTCGGTATAGTAGGCACTGAGTTTTTCCAGGCAGGCATTATAGGCATCACGCAGTGCATCGCTATTGACGACTGAGTTCATATGGCTGACCGGTGACCACACCGCGCTGAGTCGGTCCATCATGTCTTCGAGCGGCTCAACCAGGTTTTTCCAGCTGAAATGTTCCGTGGAGTCCAAAAGCTCGGCCAGCGTGTTCCTGTTCTCGGCCAGTAACTGGTCGATAGCGGGTTCTATATGTTCGGGTTTGATCTGGCTGAACGGAGGCAGGCCCTGAAAGGTCAATAATGGGTTTTCGCTGGTCATATCGTTTTAGACGTCCGGTGTGTTTGAAAAAATGCTAATCTAGCATGCTTTATATAAAACAAAAAATGGAGCCTCATGCAGTCGGACCCTCATCCCTACGAATCGCTTACTCCTGACATGGTTTTGCAGGCGGTAGAATCTTTTGGCTACCTATCTAATGGTAGACAATTGGCGCTCAATAGCTATGAAAACCGCGTCTATCAGGTCGGTATGGAGCAGGGTGAGCCGTTGATCGTTAAATTTTATCGTCCGGGGCGCTGGAGCGATGACGCCATCCTTGAAGAACATGCCTTTACACTGGCGCTGGCCGAGCGCGAATTACCGGTGGTCGCACCACTGGTGGATGCCGAAGGGCAGTCACTGCATCAGTATGCCGGTTTTCGGTTGGCCTTGTTCCCGCGTCGCGGTGGCCACTGGCCTGAGCTGGACAAGGCCGAGCATCGGGAGTGGATGGGCCGCTTTCTGGCGCAGATCCATGTCGTCGGGGCCAGTCAACCCTTTCAACACCGCCCGGCCATTACCGTCGAAAACTTCGGCGATGAATCCGTCGCCTATCTGCTGGAACATGATTTTATCCCGCAAGAGCTGCAACTGGCCTATCGCACCCTGGCCGAGGACCTGTTGCAGCAAATCAGGCGCGCCTATGAACGTGCCGGTGCGGTCGACAGCATTCGCCTGCATGGCGATTGCCATCCGGGTAATATTTTGTGGACCGATAGTGGCCCGCATTTTGTCGATTTCGATGATACCCGTAGTGGCCCCGCGATCCAGGATCTATGGATGCTGTTATCGGGTGAGCGCCAGGAGATGAGCCTGCAGCTATCGGACATTCTTGCCGGTTACGAGATGTTTCGTGAGTTCGATACCCGTGAGCTGCATTTGATCGAGGCCCTGCGTACGCTGCGCATGCTGCATTATTCGGCCTGGCTTGCGCGGCGCTGGCAAGATCCGGCTTTTCCGCATAATTTTCCCTGGTTTAATTCATCGCGATACTGGGAAGACCAGATCCTGTCGCTGCGCGAACAGGCCGCTAAACTGGATGAGCCGATCTTGATGGTGTAACCGGGCAAAATACAGGCATGGGCTCGAGAATAAGCACCTTTTGTCATTCGCTATTGCTCTCAATTCGTGATATTAATTAGCCTATTGCATCGTTTTTAGCTTGTTGCATGAGTGGATGTTAATTTATAATTACACCATGTAAAATAATAACAATAACGGCAGAACAAGAGGTAAGCCATGCGTTATGGCATTATGATCAATCTGGATTATGACAGTTATACCTATGACGAGTGTCGTGATCTGTGGAACCAAATACGCAATGATATGGTTGATGCCGGGTTTCGAATCGAGGGCCGTTTATTTACCATAGCCGTGCCTGGCAGCGAGGCTCGTGATATGGCCAAGACCGTATTGGATAACATCAACCAGGGTCTCGACGACGGCAGGGACCTGTACACTTTCATGAAAGAATTTTATGGTTATGATCACACCGAGACCGTTAACCTGCTGCTTCCTCCCGCTGATGGTCTGGAGGTAGAGGAGGACTAATAAACGCTGTCAGGCGTTTCCTTTCCGCTGCCATGGATACACTTCAATTTCTAGATTCACCGGGTCTACGTGAACGTCAATTGCAACGACGTTACCGCAATCCATTATTCTCCGCCGAGCAACAAGACGTCAGCGAACAGCAGCTTGAGCAGGCGCGTCAGCAAGACCAGCAAGAAGTGCAACAGTTTGCGCAGTCCCTGCAGGACTTATTGACCGATGTCAGTCAGTTCTCAGGCACCGAAGAAACAGACAAAATACTGCAGACCAAAGAGCGCGCCGATAAACTGTATGAGCAATGCATCGGTCTGTCCGGTGATCATGAGCGTGAACGCGAAGGCCTGCTAAAACTGAATGCGGCCATCATGACGGCGATCCGCTCAGCAGCCGGGCAGGACCCACTGGCATTGGAAGAGCTGGACCGCGAGAGCCAGGCCCGAGACATCCATATGGCCCTGCTGGAGTACAGCCTGGTGGCCGATATATTAAGAGCGGATACTCAGCTGGAAGAAGATGAATTGTTACCGACCATCCTGTCAGGGGACGAGGAAACGATCAGCACAATCATGACCCTGTTCAACAATGAGCAACGGCAAATACTCGAGCAACAGGCAGAGGCATTAAAACAATCCTTGCAACAACAGGGCGTGATGGACCAGGCCCTGGAGAAAAAATTTCTAACTCTGACATCAACCCACCAGTAAGGCTAGACCCAGTAATACCACAGTGGCAATGTGAAAAAGCTCAGTGCTGTCGTTAGTGTTAGCGCCGCAGCATAGATACCGGTATTCAGGCCGAAGCGATCAGATAACACAATACCTAATGCCATACTCGGTAGGGCCGCCTCAATCACCAGTGCGCGCAGGGTCTCACCACTAACGCCGATGTTAGCGGCGACCAGCCACACAATCAGCGGCATGAAAAATAGCTGTATCAATGCGACCGGTAACACCGTTGGTAAATTGTGCCACTCGCGTATGCCCCTGGGCAGGGCCAGTCCGGCGGCGAACAGCATCAGCGGGATAACCACACTGCCCATCATATCGAGCGCGCCATCCACCCATGGCGCTGGCTTTATTTGCAGCAGGTTAAGTGTCACCGCCAAGGCCACGGCCCACAAAGGTACGACACTGAATAATGAATACAAGGGATTCCCACGGTGAGGTTTACTACCGTAACGATTGGCGATGACAACCCCGACGGTCAATACCAGCGGAAAACAGGCGAACATATCAAATTGCACGGCAATACTTCTGGCCCAGGGGCCAAAGGTGCTCTCGAGTAATGGCAGGCCGAGGTAGGTTGCATTTGGAAAGGCGGCGGCCAGCAGGATCGCTCCAGTGACATCACGTCTGGCACGACACAGTCTGCAAGCGAATGCAGCCAACAGCAGACTGGCGAGAATACCCATCACAGCACTGATCGAGATTTTGATGCTGGTGATGTCGAGTGGTGCCTGCCATAGAATCTTTAACACCAGCGCCGGCAGAAACACGTAATATACTGCACTGGTTAGGGCGGCGCGTACTGCCGAGATTTCCAGACCGGCAGGACGCAGCAGTGACCAGATAACGCCCAGGCCAAGAAGGGCGAGGATTTGCAATAATGCGTCAGTCATTGCCTGTAATCAATAATGCGGTGGTGGCGTCTCTTCCGAGACATGCGCAATATTGGAAACCTCGGTCAGCTGTTCACGCAGTTGTTTGATGTCCTGTTGCAGGCGTTCGATTATTTTTTCCTGCTCCAGCGCTGTGCGCGTAAGTTCATCAATAGCGGCCTGCTGATGGCTGAGGCGTATTTCAAGGTCGGTGATTCTGTCTTCCATTATGTATGTAACTCTTGTCGGTCAGGTTTAAAGTTAAGGAATCTCTGATTAATTGGTCATTGCGAGGACGCCTACAGGGATGTAGGCGTCCTCAGAATGACTTAACATTTTAAATTAATCAGAAGCCGCTCAATATTGGAGGTATATATCATAGCGGGTATTCTTGCTGCTGACGATGGCATCAGGTTTTTTATCGGCAAGCGCCGTTGCCGAGATAGGCCGCTTAACGACCACGCGCCGCACCTTGCATTGCAGGGCCTGCAATAACAAGCTGTCGGCATCACTGTCTTGACCGGCGATGGCATGGAAATAGCGCATCTCTTTTTTGACTAGTGACGATTTGCCGCGCTCCGGGTACATTGGGTCGAGGTAGATAACGTCAAAGTGCTTGTCAGTCGGTATGGTTTGTAAGTAGTCGATGGCGTCAGCATTGATCAATTCCATTCTGTTGGCAATGTCGGCGGTGTCTGCATCCTGCCGCGCCCTGATAATACCATTATCCAATAATGCATAAATGGCGGCTACGCGTTCCACCAGTGTGACCTGACAACCGAGGCTGGCCAGTACATAGGCATCCTTGCCAAGACCGGCGGTGATATCGAGCACGGCCGGATCATGCCCCGAGCGCATACCGACAGCACGCGCCAAGGCCTGTTTACGGCCACCGCCATACTGGCGACGATGCGCACTCTTGCCAGCGGTAAAATCGATAAACACTGGGCCGGGGGCATCGCTGCCGGTTTGCTGCAACTGACACAGATAACCGGGTTCCGTATGCCAGGGCTTCAGCATCAATAAAAAGTCATAGCGGTCATCCACACTTTGCGCCAGCGGCAGCTGTAGTGAATCAGATAATTGTTGTGCCACCGGTAATAAGTTATCGTTGGCATAACACAGGGCGATGGATGAGCTGGAGTCCATGACAACCAAGGAGCCTCTGATTAATTTATACATTGTGTCATAATGATGTTCCAGTTTGTTGAATCTTTTTACTGAATGCAAATGTTTTAAATGAGTCGGAGTGAATATGACAATACGTCCATTTGCCGGAACAACACCAGCCGTGGATGCCACGGCTTATATCGACGAAAGTGCACAGCTTATTGGTGATGTGGCCATCGGCCGCGACAGCTCGGTTTGGCCGCAAGCCGTCATCCGAGGTGATATCCATAGCATACACATTGGCGAGCGCAGCAATATCCAGGACGGTTCAGTCCTGCATGTCACTCATGACGGCCCCTACGCACCCGGCGGCTTTAGCCTGAAAGTCGGCAACGACGTCACCGTCGGACATGCAGTCATCCTGCATGGTTGCAACATAGCTGACCGCTGCCTGATCGGAATGGGTAGTGTCGTCATGGACGGTGCCGAGTTAGAAACCGAACTGATGTTGGCCGCCGGCAGTCTGGTCAGCCCGGGCAAGATCCTGGAATCCGGCTATCTCTGGCAAGGCAGGCCAGCCCGTCGCATACGTGCGCTCAGCGACGAGGAGCGCGAATACCTGCTGTACTCGGCCGGGCACTATGTAAGATTGAAAAACAGTTACCAACAGATGTGATGTCAAGCTACGAAGCATAAAGTCATCCCTGCCTAAAAACCGGGTCATAGAACAATATTCGCTATTATTTAGAAACAATTGTTTTCTGACCCAGTTTATAGGTTAGATAAATAAAGTCACATCAGCATCTTGCGCTTTGGTCAGGTAGGTGGCCGCGCCCGCCCAGCCTGAAATACCCGACATAAAGTCTTATTTTTTCCAACCAACCACATCCACAGTCATTTGGCAGGCGATCAACTCAACACCGGATTCGACACAGGCATCGCGTAAGTCTCCAATGCCTGCGACACCATTTTGTTTATGCGTTTGTTTATAAGGCCGGTGGTGACCTTCTCAAAACCTGGAACACCAGCCATGAACAGATTTGGCATATTCCATTTAATACCACGAAACCAATGGGGGCCAAACGGCATTTTCATCGGCATGGCCGGGTTACTCAGCGCACTGATACCCGGTTTGATCTCTTTCTTCAGCAGAGCTAATCCATAAAAAGGTAAAGAACACTGACACTTCCCAGTCCACGGCAGCTGCCGTCGATGAAAGAATAAACGCTGGATAAGCCCTGTCCAGTGTGCCCTTGGATACTAGTATAGATAATTTTGGGGTTTTATTGGTCTTATATGCTGCAATTTTTCTGTCGAATTGCTCGTCAAACCAATCCTCTAGTGTGGCACCCTGTGGCAGGGATGATTTTGCACACTCGAGATCGATTGCCATGTCAACAACCTCCGATTAATTGCATTGCCAATAGATTAATATAGTAGAACAATCAAAGATTACAAAGATTGATCTAACTCAATTCCTTTATATAAAACACATGCTATTAATACATCAGAAGAGAGGAGCTTTATTATGACTGATATTTCATTAGCCGATGTAACGATACATATCGATAAGAGTACCGATGCCGATACGCGTAAAAAACTTGAAAGCGGCGTGCGCATCATTGATGGTGTAGTCAGCGTACATATGCCAGAAGATAAGACGCATCTAATCCTTGTGGAATACGATACTAGTGCGACTTCCTCAAGTCATATACTGACGATGGTCAAAGAAATCGCCGGTCATGCCGAAATGATTGGTTTGTAAAATCAGGCAATAGAGATCAGTTTAGTGCTTTAGTGGTGCGCTGAGTATTATTGTCAAAACAGATGGGAACGAATAAGAGCCGTATAGATTTATCGCCTGTCATTTTCTCTGCAATTAATTGACCAATGGTTCTCGTCAGTTGAGCTGGCGCGGAAAGGATTAACCAAGCAATAATTGTATAGATTATTAGCCTACCTGTGACCTGAGCTTGAAGTAGTAATTCATCAGGCCCTCAGTGGAACAGTCATGCGCTTTGCTTACGCAACCTTCATTAATTTCTTCAAGTATATTCGTTGCCAGAACTTTACCGAGTTCAACACCCCATTGATCGAATGAGTTAATATTCCAGATAATGCCTTGTACGAATATTTTATGCTCATACAGCGCAATAATGGTACCCAGCATCCTCGGGCTTAAGGTGTCGAACAGGAAAGTATTTGTTGGCCGGTTACCTGGGAAGACCTTGTATGGCAAAAGCGCCTTTGCCTGTTTTTCACTCATGCCGGCATCAAGCATCTCGGCCATGGCCTCATCAGCGGTTTTTCCCAGCATCATCGCTTCTGACTGTGCGAACACATTGGACATAAGTGCTCGGTGATGTTGTGCAATACACTGGTAATTGGAAACAGGGGCCAGCATATCCGCTGGGACCAGTTTTGTTCCCTGATGTAGTAATTGATAAAAAGCATGCTGACTGGCAATGCCAATTTCTCCAAACAAAATCGGCCCGGTACTGTAGTCAACAAATTCACCTGAGCGGTCAACTGATTTTCCATTACTTTCCATATCCGCTTGCTGCAAATAGGCTGGGAATCGATGCATATTCTGGTCATAAGGTAAGATGGCAATGGTTTCAGAGTTAAAAAAATTGTTGTACCAGATGCCAAGCAAAGCCATGATGACCGGTATATTTTCATCCAGAGGTGTCATTGTGAAATGTTCATCAGCCGCATGTGCGCCTTCGAGTAAATCATCAAAGTATTCAGAACCGATAGCGATGACAATTGATAAGCCTATTGCCGACCATAAGGAGTAGCGCCCGCCAACCCAGTCCCACATTTTAAGTATATTATTAGCATTTACACCGAATTCTGTGGCTGCTTTGGGGTTTGAGGTGACTGCCACCAGATGTCGATGCAGGTATTTATCGGAGCCAAATTTATGTTCCAGCCATGAACGAGCTGTTTCTGCATTTACCATTGTGTCCTGTGTTGTGAAGCTTTTCGAAGAAATGATAAACAATGTAGTGTCAGGGTTTAGATGCTCGAGTGTATTGTTGATATGGTTCTCGTCAATATTTGAGACAAAATGTATATCGAGATCATGGATAGCGTATGGTGTCAGTGCTTCTGTCACCATTTGCGGACCCAGATGCGATCCACCGATACCAATATTTACAACATCCGTAATAGGTTGATTGGTTGCACCTCTCCAGGCACGTGTGCGTATTTTTTCAGCCATTTCTTTAACGCGTAAAATTTCTGTTTCAATCTCGCTGCTCACATCCCTGCCTGAGACATAGACGGGTTCGTTGGTGTTATTGCGTAGTGCCACATGTTGTACGGCGCGTCCTTCTGTATGATTGATTGCCTCACCCGCAAACATTTTGTCACGCCATTCTTCAACGTGAGATTGTTTGGCCAGTTTCAGTAGTAAGCTGATAGTGTCATTATTTATACGATTTTTGGAGTAATCGAATAATAGTTTTCCCAGTTTTAATGAAAAATGCTTAAAGCGACCTGGATCTTGTTCAAACAGATCTCGCATATGAGTATCTTTAATAGATTGATAATGAGATTCGAGCTCTGTCCATGCCGGTAGCTGTTTTAGTGGGGGCATAGTTTTCTCCTTAGGGGGTTCAGTATTGCTGCTTACCAGTTACTTATACGTTATACCTACGTGTACGTATGCACTATAATAGGGAAATGAATGTTGTTTTATACAATCATTTGCACTATAAAGAGTCATTTTTCATCATTTTTCGTGCACATATGGTTATTACTATGATTATCTCAAGCAAATACATAGAAAACATTAAATGTGCACAAATATTGCAAAGCAATATGTATGCCTTACAAAGATAATAAATTTACGATAACAGATATGGACTATTCGGCGGCTACTCTGGATCGCTGTTCTGCCTTGTGTGAAAGAATGTCTCTGCCGGTGACATTTAATGCCATCATCCAAAATATATATTTTCCTTTGTCGCGTCTAATTATAGAGAAAAAACAGAGTGGGCCATTGCTGGTTAGTATCAATGGTGCACAGGGAACAGGAAAATCGACATTGACAGCCTTTATCAAGCTGATTATTGAATCTGAATTCAAGCTTCGTGTTGCCGCTTTTTCATTGGATGATTTTTATTACACTCGCGCTGAGAGAGAGCAGTTAGGGAAAGATGTACACCCATTATTAGTTACACGAGGTGTGCCTGGTACGCATGATATCGATTTAATCGAGAATGTACTCGATACATTGTTGCAAGGCAGGAAATGTTCCGTGCCTGTTTTTAACAAGTCTGTCGATGATCGTCTCCATCCATCTGAGTGGATGGTTTATAACAACAGCATAGATGTCATTATATTCGAAGGTTGGTGCAACAACAGTCCGGTTCAAAATCGAACTGAGCTAATCAATCCTGTTAATGAGCTCGAAGAAAAAGAGGATTCTCAGGGAGTGTGGAGGCATTACGCAAATGAAAAGCTTGATGAGTATCATCAGCGACTATTCAAGCACGCTGACATGTGTGCCATGTTGAAAGCCCCTGATTTCGAGCATATCTATAGTTGGAGAAGCCTGCAGGAGCAAAAATTAAAGTCAGGCATGCTAGCTGATCAGCAAACACGAATTATGAGTCAGGCAGAATTAAAACGATTTATACAGCATTATGAACGAATCAGTCGCCATACGCTCACACACTTGCCTGAGACCGCAGACCTGGTGCTTCCTATTAAAGCTGATCATTCGATTGACGGGATTATAGGAATAAATGACGGCCAATAAAACACAATGGATGGTTATCACTGATCTGGATGGTACATTGCTTAACCATGATACATATGATGCTGGTGCTGCAATACCAATAATCAGAATGCTGAATAAAAATAGTATCCCTATTATTATCAATACTAGCAAGACGTATAGAGAAACGTTGGCTATCAGACAAGAGCTGGATATACATGATCCTTTTATCATTGAAAATGGTTCTTGTATTTATTTGCCTATTGAACAGTTTTCGGATAAACCGGCGAATGTAATCAGGCAGGATGATTACTGGGCAGTAATACTGGGAAAGCCTTATCAGGTTATCAGCAGTGCATTTAATGCGATTGATACCCCTCGGTCATTTTATACGCGTTTCAGTCAATGCACGGTTGATGAGGCTGTTGAATTAACTGGCTTGGCGCACGCTAGCGTTAATCATGCGATTAATCGGGAGTTTAGTGAGCCAGTAAAATGGCATGACAGTGAGTCCGCATTAGATGAATTTAAAAGGCAACTGAAAATGCATGGACTATCAATACTACAGGGTGGTCGCTTTCTGCATGTTATGGGCGATTGCGGCAAGGGTCGTGCTGTCGAAATTCTTCTGCGTTTTTATAAAAAGCAATTTAAAACAATTATTCTGGGCGACAGTGAAAATGATGTAGATATGCTGTCTGTTGCGGATAAGTCAGTTGTTGTTAATTCGCCGTCAAATCATTTACTGAGCAAGTTGATAACACCTGACATACAAACTCAAGCTTGTGCCCCAGAAGGCTGGGCTGAAGCAATAAAACTGGCATTGCCAGGTCTTGAATAAACTTAGGAGCGAGTATGAGTGATTTTTTTCAAAATGGACTTATTACCACATTACATAACCTGTCAACTCGAACGCTTGAGGAGATAGAGGACGATCTGGTACGGTTTTCAAACAAACGACCGATGGGTCTTATTCTTCCGTCACTGTATTCTGAAATTGAACGGCCAGCCTTGACCACAATCGTTAATGAACTCAAAGGAGCATCTTATCTTACCCAGATTGTTGTTGGTATTGATCAGGCTAACAAGGATGAGTTTAAAAATGCGATGCAGTTTTTTTCACAATTACCCCAGCAGACTGACTTGTTATGGAATGATGGCCCTAATCTTTTGGCCATTGATGAGAAATTAAGGAAGAAAGGCCTGGCGCCTACGGAAAAGGGTAAGGGTCGTAATGTCTGGTATTGTATGGGCTACATGCTGGCAAGAAATAATACACAGGCCATAGCCCTGCATGACTGTGACATCATAACGTATAAAAGGGAAATGCTTGCAAGGTTGTTATATCCGGTCGCCAATCCTCAGTTTAATTATCAATTCTGTAAAGGCTATTATCCGCGCATTGCAGATAATTCTTTTAATGGGCGTGTATCACGTTTACTGGTGACACCACTGGTAAGAGCACTTAATCAGCAGCATGGACCGCACAGATACCTGGATTTTCTCGACAGTTTCAGATACCCGTTAGCGGGCGAATTTTCCATGCGCAATAACGTGCTGGAAGATTTGCGTATGCCGACAGACTGGGGTCTTGAGGCGGGTATCCTGATGGAAATGATGAAAAACTATGCTACCAGTCATCTCTGCCAGGCAGATCTGGCAGACTGTTACGATCATAAGCACCAGGCTTTATCCAGTGAGGATAAGGAGCAGGGGCTGTCAAAAATGTCAATTGAGATATCCAAGGCGATCTTTAAAAAGCTGGCAACCGATGGCCTGGAATTTAGCCAGGAGAGTCTTAGAACGACCAAGGCTACTTACTATAGAATCGCATTGGATATGGTAGAGAGCTACCGAAATGACGCTATGTTTAATGGCCTGAATTATGAGACCCACAAGGAAGAGCAGATGGTAGAAATGTTCGCCAAAAATATAAAACATGCGGGTCAGTTGTTTCTCGAGGATACAGATAAAGCACCGTTCATTCCTAGTTGGAGAAGGATCGTCAGTGCCATGCCTGATATTTTCGCACAGCTTATTGAAGCTGTTGAAAAAGACCGGGAATTGTTTTTATGACAATGAATAACTCATCAGATAAATTGGGTGAATTGAAATTTCGCATACTGGATCATTTGAACGTTATCTATGCCGATGATGATACTGATGCCATTGCCGATAAAATTATCAACTTAATGCAATATGCCGAACGCATTGCAGATGTAAAATATCATTGTAATCTGTGGGATGAAAATGACATTGTAACGATTACGTATGGCGATAGCATTACAAACGATGATGAACTCCCATTAGATACGCTGCATGATTTTTTTGATCGCTACCTCAATGGCGTTAGTAACATAATACATATATTACCATTTTATCCCTTTAGTTCAGATGACGGCTTTTCCGTTATTAATTATTCAGAAGTCAATCAGGCACTGGGAGACTGGAATAATATTAGTAGTATCGCGCAGGATTATTCCTTGATGGCCGACCTTGTGCTGAATCATTGTTCGAGTCGAAGTATATGGTTTGAAAATTTTAAACAAAACAGACAGCCTGGCGCCGACTACTTTATTGAGTGTGATCCTGAAACCGATTTGCAGGCGGTTGTGCGACCCCGAACGTCACCATTGCTGCGTAAAACGGAAACCCTGGAAGGGACCAAGTATGTTTGGTGTACATTCAGTCATGACCAGGTTGATCTCAATTTCAGCAATCCTGATGTGCTCATTGAATTTATCAGGATAATTAAGTTGTACCTTGATAAAGGTGTGAAGGTTTTTCGCCTGGATGCCGTTGCATTTCTATGGAAACAAGCTGGTAGTTCATGTATTAATCTCCCTGAAACACATGAAATTATTCGCTTGTTACGCCTGATTATTGAGCATTACAGAGCGGATGCCATCATTATCACTGAAACCAATATCCCAAATCGTGAAAATTTATCGTATTTCGGCAATGCCAATGAAGCTCATTTAATATATAACTTTACACTGCCACCACTAATACTCTATACCATGCTTTCTGGCTCATCTCGTCTGCTCAAGCAATGGATGATGAGTATGCCGCCCGCGCGAAGCGGTACCTCCTACTTTAATTTTATTGCGTCACATGATGGCATAGGCTTACGCCCAGCAGAAGGCATACTATCTGACCAGGAGGTCAGTAATCTAGCCGATATTGTGCAGGAATTTGGAGGTGATGTTTCATGGCGTACTCTGGAGAATGGGGAGCATAGAGCCTATGAGCTTAATATCAGTCTAATCGATGCCATGAAGGGTACTTTTGAAGGCGAGGATCAATATCAGATTAAACGATTTGTGTGCGCGCATGCCATCATGCTTGCACTGGAAGGTATACCAGCATTTTATATTCACAGTTTATTGGCAACTGAGAACGATTATAACAAAGTGAAATTCTCATCAAACAAACGCGCAATCAATCGACATGTATGGAACTATAAAGATTTGTGCGAGACTCTGGATGATGAAGATAGTCTTCATTGCCAGGCTTTTTCTCAGTTGAAAGAGATTATTAACATCCGTAAACGACAAAAGGCATTTCATCCAAATGCAACTCAATTCACACTGCATTTTGATGAGGCGCTTTTTTCTTTTTGGCGTCAAAGCCAGGATAGATCGCAGAGCATTTTTTGTATATATAATGTCAGTAATGTAAAACAATCTATTGCCTTGCAAGATATAAATCTGATTGAGCTTGACGATTGGAGGGATTTGATTAGCGGCTACGAGTATCATGACTTCCGCGAGAGCATTCATCTTGAGCCATATGAATTTGTCTGGATTACTAACAACTAAATTAACAAACTGGTGTTAATTTAAATTGTATGTCCATTTAACAGAAGTAAGGGACCAGATCTTGTTTCCTTTGCATCTAATGCAAGCTTAAGCGTGCATCTGCTCACGCAGGCTGGCGATCACCGCTGCTGTCTCGGGGCGCAATTTGCGCCAAAGATAGAAAGATTCCGCGGCCTGTTCAACCAGCATGCCGAGGCCATCGAGGTATTTCTGCGCACCCTGCTTTTGTGCCCAAGCCATGAATGCAGTCGCTTGCGCGGCGTACATCATGTCGTAGGCGCAGGTGCTATCGTTGATACAGTTTGTCGGTACGGCAGGGACATCTCCCTGTAGGCTGGCCGCCGTGCCATTGATGATCAGGTCAAACGGTTTTGTCGGGATGGCATCCAGGCCCATACCCTCTATATTGCCATAGCTTGCAAACAGCTCGGCCAGTTCGGTGGCCTTGTTGGCGGTGCGATTGGCAATGATGATGTTGTTGGGCTGTTGTTGCAGCAGCGGTGCCAGTACCCCGCGGACCGCGCCACCGGCACCGAGCACGAGGATGTTGCGACCAGCCAGATCCAGTTGGTGATTCTGCATCAGGTCACGGACCAGGCCGACGCCATCGGTATTGTCGCCGAAGCATTGACCGGCGCTGAAATCGAGGGTGTTGACGGCGCCGGCCAGTTCGGCGCGGGCGCTGCGTTCCTGGGCCAGTGACCAGGCCTGTTGTTTAAACGGCACCGTGACATTAAGCCCCAAACCGCCGCTCTGGCGGAACTCGGCAACCGCTTGTTCAAATCCATCCTTGTCGACCAGCAGCGCATCATACTGCATGTGTTGGCCGGTTTGTTGCGCAAACATCGAATGGATCAAGGGTGATTTGCTATGGGCGATGGGATTGCCCATGACTGCATATCGATCTGTTGAAGCGCTAGGTGCCATTAATTAAGCCAGATAAGTTAGTTTTAAGGATAAAAAGATAGCTGCCAGTATACCCGTTAACATGGTATTGGTCACATATTAAGCCATTGTTTATTAAGCAATATTGTAATTAAATCAGTAAATCGCTAAAGTTTTACCGTGATACGGACGTTATATATAAGGTAGTGAACAATGTAAACCAGAGAGCAGTGGTATAGGAGCAATTGCATGAGTGAGATTTCCGCAGTAAATGCATCCCTATTAGGTATCCAGAAAGGACTCTCGGGAATGCGTAAAAATGCCAGTGATATTGCCAAGGCCGGTACCCAGGAGTCTGGGCTGTCGGCAGAACAGTTGACCCGTTCAATCGTTGGCCTGAAAGAAGATGAATTGCAGGTCAAGGCATCCGCCAAGGTCTTGAAGACCGTGAATGAAACCCTTGGCAGCCTGATTGACGACAAGGCCTGACCAGACTCGCTCAGCAGGTTTATCTGATGGTCATTCCTCCAAGCATACCGATTCCAATCGTCGCACCCGTGCCGATCACGGCAACGCCCGCGGCTGCAGCCGATAGCGGTAAAAAATCCAGACAGCATGATCAGCATGACCAGCACTCAGGCCATAACGCCGACGACGGCAAAGCGACCGGTAATACGAAAACCCCTCAGCAGCTCAGTAATGAGGAACGCGCAGAAGTACAACGTCTGGCGCAACGCGATCGTGAGGTACGTGCACATGAAGCGGCGCATAAAGGTGCGGCAGGTCGGTATGCGCGCGGCGGTGCCGAGTATGAATACGAGCGTGGACCGGATGGTCGCCAGTATGCGGTCGCTGGTGAGGTCAGTATTGATGTCAGTAAGCCAAATGACCCGAAGGCTGCGTTACAAAAGGCATTACTGATACAACGGGCGGCATTGGCGCCGGCACAACCGTCGGCGCAGGATCGGGCCGTGGCCGCCGAGGCCATAAAAATGGCATCAGATGCACGTGCTGAGATACGGCAGCAACAAGCAGAAGATGAAACCGCCGGGCAGTCAAAAACCCAGTCTATTGAACGCAGTTATGCGACTAGTGAAGCCATCCAGCAGCCGGAAATCGATATATCCGTGTAAAAGCCGTACCTTGATACCCGCTTAAATGTCGTAAAATACGAATTTTATCGTCAGAAATAGCCAAATTCCTTGGATTTTCCCCCTGATTTCAGTATCCTTACGCTTTCGCAGTATTCCCGACAATATAGGCCCAGTATGCAAATTACCAAGAATGCAGTAGTGACACTCGAGTACACCCTGACGGATGCCGAAGGCGTGATGATAGATAAATCCAGCGGCGATGAGGCCTTTGCCTTTATTCAGGGTATTGGCGGTATTATTCCAGGCCTTGAAAATGCGCTTGAAGGCAAGAAAGTTGATGATGCACTCAGTGTAACCATTGAGCCGGATGAGGCCTATGGTCAGCGTGATGATTCATTGGTAGCCGAAGTGCCTGTTGATCGCTTCGAAGGTGCCGGTGAAATCCAGGAAGGTATGCAGTTCCAGACCGCCGCCGAAGATGGCAGTGCCAGAGTAGTGACGGTCATGAAAATTGAAGACGGCGTGGTCACGGTCGATGCCAACCACCCATTGGCCGGTGTGACATTAAACTTTGATGTCAAGGTGCTGGGTGTGCGTGAAGCCAGTGCCGAAGAGCTGGAACATGGACATGTGCATGGCCCCGGTGGTCACGAACACTAGGCATTGAAAACAGGCCGTCTAAGACGGCCTGTTTTTTATCCACTTGATTTTTATCAGCGCCAGCACGGCGCGCTCACACTTCCTATCTCAATAAGTATCCGTTATTCCTGACAATCCAGGTCAGCAATCCCCGGCAATTCAGTCTATCTGTTATCCTTTGTTAAATTTTTTGCCCATTTCAACATTATTGACCCCAGAAAGGCTATGATCAGAGGGTAGCTAAACTGATTTCAAATAATAAAATTGAGAGTTAACGGAGGAAATCCCATGTCAATTGCAAAAGTGACCGAAGTCATTGCATCATCAAACAAAAGTTTCGAAGACGCGGTCAAGGCCGGGGTCAAACGCGCCAGTAAAACACTGGATAACATTACCAGTGCCTGGGTCTCTGACCAGTCTGTCAAGGTGAAAGACGGCAAGGTATCTGAATACCGCGTCAATCTGAAAATCACCTTCATCCTGAAAGACTAGTGGTAACAGGCGTGTTTAAGGTCCGATAGCGTCGGACTTTATCGCCGCCTGCCACTCGAGTGCCCACGACTGTGTGTGCATCGCCAGGTAAGCAATATTTTATGGCGAAAAGAATTGCCGCAAGAGCGCAATAAATTTTTATAAAACCAGATGCTTGATCCAATGTTAATGATCAGGCAAAAGGAGGAAGCAGCATGAAACTGTCGAGATTCGTATTCCCCGCGATCATCATTTTACTGACCAGTGCATGCAGCACCAACCCGGTAACGGGAAAGAAAGAGCTTAGCCTGATATCCGAGGCGCAGGAGCTGAGCATTGGACAAAAGCAGTATCTGCCAATGCGACAATCCCAGGGTGGCGATTATGAAGTCGATAAGGGATTAACCGCGTATGTCAATGAAGTCGGACAACGTCTGGCTGCCGTTAGTGATCGTAAGCTCCCCTATGAATTTACCGTACTTAATAATTCTGTACCGAACGCCTGGGCATTACCGGGTGGAAAAATTGCAATCAACCGTGGTCTGTTGACCGAGTTGAAAAGCGAGGCCGAGCTGGCAGCCGTACTCGGGCATGAAATTGTGCATGCCGCCGCCAAGCACAGCGCGCAAGGTATGCAGCGCGGTATGTTATTACAAGGCTTGATCGTGGCGGCATCGATCGCCACCCAGGGTAAGGATTATGCCAATGCCGCCGAGATCGGCGCGTCAGTAGGTGCACAGTTAATCAACCAAAAATATGGTCGTGATGCCGAGCGTGAATCTGATCTTTATGGCATGAAATATATGGCGCGCGCCGGCTATGATCCGCAAGGCGCGGTTGACTTGCAAAAAACCTTCGTTAAGCTGTCCGAAGATAAACGCCAGGACTGGCTCAGTGGCTTGTTTTCCAGTCACCCGGCATCGCAGGAGCGCGTACAAAACAATATTAAAATGGCAGCCGCTCTGCCTAAGGGCGGCATCATCGGTCGTCAACGCTATCAGCAAAAAATGGCGCGTCTGATTAAGACCAAGCCTGCCTATAAAAAATATGATGAAGCACAGAAGGCCTTGTCCAAGGGGCAGGTGTCGCAGGCGAAAAGCCTGATCAGGCAGGCAATTGCACAGGAGCCACGTGAAGGCCATTTTCATTCATTGCTGGGTGATATCGAACAGAAGCGTAAACGCTATAACACGGCCTATAAAGACTATAACAAGGCGATACAACTCAATAACGATTTCTTTTATTACTACCTGCAGCGTGGCCTGGTCAATAATCGTCTTAATAAAAGAGGCCCGGCAAAGTCTGATCTTGAAAAGAGCGTGAAGCTGCTACCGACAGCCAATGCCTATAAGGCCCTGGGTGATATCGCCAGTACTGAGCGACGTTATAATGAAGCAAAGCAATACTACGCCAAGGCATCCAGCAGCAGCAGTGATGCCGGTAAGGCCGCATTTTCATCGCTGGTGAAAATGGATCTGAAAGATAACCCCGGTAAGTACATCAGCGTGCGCGCCGGATTGGATAAGAGTGGACGATTGTTGGCAGACCTGCACAACACCACGCCGGAGGCAGTGACGGGCATCGTCTTGCAAATCCGTTACCCGGATAGTAGTGGACGCATGCGTCAGGTCGCGCGACCATTGCAGGGTCGCCTGAATGCGGGTGAGAAAAACAGGGTTAACCTGAATCTCAGTGTTAATCGCGCCTATGCCAGAAATGTGCAGGTGGTTATTTCGTCTGCGCGTATTGCCAGGTAAATCCTGACAGCGCTTACCTGGATTTTTTATTGTCCAGACGGGTTTTATGCAGCAAAGGGTAGCGGTAGCATATGTGCGAGAAATACATGACCGCGCTGATGCCCATGGCGATGGCGACGGGCAAGGGTAGCCATACCATCCACAGCAGGTTGCCCTTGTAACCGCCTGGCAAGCGTGCCAATTTGGCTCCCCATCTTGATAGCCCGAACCATGACTTGCCCTTCAGCTTATCTACCAGGCCAAACCAATGCGCACGCAGGTTGGTGAACAACAATACGATGAGCAAAATTGCTACGGTGAGGGTGACCAGATTAAATGATTGTTGGCTCCAGTCACTCGGTAGGTAAGCAAAAACAGAATAGGTCTCGCGCAGGCTGAAACTATTGAAGGCCTGTGACACGGCTTCGCCGGATATGCGGGTATCACGAAAGTACCAGGCAATAGCACCCAGTACAGCCAAGGTAATCAACCACGCAAAAACCAGCTTCATACGTAGGGCTCTGAAAAAACGTTTACTAGCCTGTTTGATAGTGCGTTTGGTCAGTTCACGGTTTTGACACAAGCCTGGTAGCCACGGCGATGTCACATCCTGTTCCCAGTCGCCATTCTGATTGTATGGATAAGGGTGGTCGTTGGTTGTAGCTGAGCTGGCTGCATGATCATGACTATCTTGTGGATTCATGTAATGCCTGATGTGATGATCGGCATTGATATAACCCTGGTTCATCAAGGCGTACATTTCTATATCACCAAAGGCATCGAGGTCGGTACGCACCTGGATCAGCTCGCTCGGAGAGACCGGTGCATTCTCATCGGTCGGTACCTCATCGGAGTCGATGTTAAACATCGCCAGACTATGCAGCGCATAGGTGCTTCGAAAAGTCTTCAGCCTTTGTTGCACTGTATCCAGTAATGTTTGGCACGTATCCGAAGTGTCGTCGGTATTTTTGGGATACTGTAATGATAGCTGTTGTTCATCAGCATGATGCGCTTGTGATTCAATAGACTCGTCGCTGCCGCCCTGTTGATTGTTTAAAGTCGAAATAAAGGCAGCCTCACGATTGAGTCCGGTAGTGACGCGGTGGCGTTCAAGTAGCTGGTCCCTGGTCTGACGTGCTTCGCGGTTGGTCAGGATGTTGATGATGCGTGCGCTCATGCCGAGCCGCCCCGATGACGAACGTTGCATCGTATTTAATAGGCCGCCGGTATCGCTGACAATGATGTGATTACATTGCTCGTCCGTCAGGCCGGTAATGCCGATGTTATCAAATACCGCACCATCGGTCAGGCCGAGCCGGCTGACCAGCATGTCATCATAGATGCCAGTAATTTGCAGGGGTGGGAATAGCGGCGGGAAATTGGCCGATGCACCCACAGCATCACCGAGTGTTAGTTTGTCCCAGTCTTTGCTGATATTGGGCGATACACGCTCGGCCATGCGCAAGATATACAGCTCATAAATAAAATCCAGTAATAATTGGCAGCGTTTTGAGTTTGCCAGCATCCAATGTTCGACTTTGTCCAGAACGATATGCGCTATCTCGGCGATGACCGTGGCAACCTTATGTAGATGTTGCTCGCTACTGAGACCACCGGTGATCGGCGGTTGCATTTGTGCGCCCTTGCGCAGGTACCAGGATGGTAATTTGGCCATGCGTAACTTACCGGGTTCGGCTGTGCACAGGGCCACGATGATCGGCCTCATAAAATCATCAAACAAGGGCTCCATGCCTGCAACAGGAGAGTTAAAGTCGGCCTGTAGCCACCAACGTGCAAGATCGAGATACAAGGGCTTGCCCGCATCCTGAATTTTTTGCTGAATCTCGCTCTCTGCTTTGTTCGCGGCCAGCATCGCCAGCGCCTTTTTTCTTTTCAGGATGGTGTTGATCTCGTCGCGGCGAATATTGCCATGGTCCCAGTCACCAATCTCAGTGGCTGAAAACCAAAAGCGCGCTCCGGAATTGAGTGACGTGGCATTTAATATCAATTGGGTGATGACGGAACCGTTGGTTTCGACCTGGGTGCGGTTGTAGGTTTCAATACCATCCCTGATCGGCTGACCGCCGGGCCGCATCTTGATATCACTGAGGTTAATGCGTCCCGGTGCGCTCCAACGTCGAAACCAGTCCGGTACCCAGGGTTTTTTGGTCCAACCGCATTTGGCGATGCCGCTTTCCAGTTCACGAACTGTTTCACTATAAACGCAGCGCTCATACAGGCGCGACATGCGCCGTCCCAGGCTATACTCTGTCATCAGGAATCTGAGGGTGCCGAAAGGATTCAGGAACAGACGCACGCGCAGGTTTTTTTTGATCGCCTTGCACATGCGTTGCTCGAGTTTGTCGACAATGCGTAGATAATCGTCCTTGTCGAGGCGGGCCTTTTTGTCGAGTTCCTGTTTGAGTAACAGTATATACAAGGCGCCGACAATCGAACCGCCTGAGACTGTTGATAACACCTCGACGAAACGCAGCATATCGAGTTCGGCCATACGCCGTAAAACACCGATATGGAAAAGAGAGGCACGGAAACCACCGCCGGCCAATGCTAGCCCGAGTTTGTCCCTGTGTTGGTTGCCGTTGTCAGTCATTTTTCACCACCTCGCTATCCTGGCATGTCCTGATGATGCATGAAGCAGATCTTAGCAGAACTGTATCAATAAACCGCATTGATATAAACCGCTGTCGGGTTGGTCGCTTATCGAGCAGGATGGGGGTGCTGATTGTAGGGTGGCTGACCGGCAAGCGACTCGCTTACCGGTCAGTAAAGCTTAGCTTATCGACAACTCGTCCTTGTCGCGGTTGCATTGGATAGCTAATTCAAAATCATCGGTTGATTCAAATTCCTGGGTCAGGATCAGGAACTGGGTGATATTTTTGTCCAGCTCCGGTAAGGCCTTGATGGTATTGCGGATGCGCTCGCGATCAAAGAAGGCGAAGGGTTCATCGAGAATGAGGAACTGCCTGCCATGCTGGCCAGCTTCAACCAGGGCCTTGGATATGGCCAGGCGTACGGCCAGCATGATCTGTCGTTGCGTGCCGCTGGAGAGTTCATCGAGATCGGCAAAATCATTTTTCTCAGTGGCAAAAACACGTATATGCAGCTGATCGTCGATCTGGATCTGTTTGTAGCGGCCCTCCGTCAGTTTGGGCATTATCATCGCAGAGTACTTGCTCAATATCTGATTGAAGTTATTATAAATGTTGCTGCAGGTTCCCTTGGCCAGGCTTAATGCCATTTCACGTACTTTCACACGTTGGCGATGTTCGTCCAGCGGGCCTTCCATGTTATCGATAATGATTTCCAGATCAACCGCTTCTTTTTGACGCGCCTGTATGTCTTCTATTTCACGATCTAGTCGGGTGATCTTATCGTGCAGCTCATCACTTTGTTGGTTAAGTGCGCCAACGCGGGTAGCGATGGCTTCGCGCAAGCTGGCAATATGATGGGCTTGCTCATCCAGCTGACCGTTCAGTTTCTGTTGGTGATCGGCATAGCCCTGCTCGGACAGAAACGCGCTGCCATGACTGTCGATATAATTCTCAAGGGAGAATTTCAGCGCCTTGTTATCGATCGTCTCCAGCCCCTTGCTTACTTCGGGGAATGGCTTGTCATCAATATGGTCGATCACATCGGCCTGCATGCGTACGGTTTGTAGCTGCTCATTAACAGTATCTAATTCTTTTTTGTTCTGTTTGATACGTGAGCCGACGCGGAGTGACATCACAAATACCAGTAAGGTAATAACGGATGCGGCTATCGCGCTATTAAACAGTGATGATGCCTCGATGTTTCCGGCCCATGCCTGACTACTGATCCAGCTGGACAGGCTGCTGTCCGGGAATTGTGTCAGTACACCCCAGCCTGACCACAGCAAAATTGCTGCCAGTACCGCTAACACCAATACTATTTTGGCGATGCCGCGATACAGGCGTTGTGACAACACACGGCGTTTCAAGGCCGATCGCTGTTTTGCCAGTGGCACGCTGCCATCTTCAGGCTTGCTGCCGCGCTCACCCAACTGTGCTGCTAATTCGCTTCGACATGTTTTACATTGTTCATTGACTGATTCAAACCCTGCGAGGCGTGATTGCAATGTGTCGGTGTATTTCTTTAATACGTCGCCCGTGCGCAGCTCTGTTTCCATTTCCAATGTGTTGACGGATTCGCGCATATTGTCAATGGCATCCGTCACCGAGCCCAGTTTTTCTTTCCATTGGTTGACCGAGAGGTTGCGGCCGGCTGCATTGAGCGCATGCCCGCTTTCCTGGATCTGGGTGCCGGCATCATGTATCTGGCTTGAGGTTTCCTGGACAATCTTGATTTCTTCCTTGTGCGCATCGATCTGTTCGGCAAATTGCTGTTTTTCGGTTTCGATGAGCGGCAACCTGTCTTCCTGTATGTCAATATCCTCTATACGCGTGCGGATACGGTTTTGTTCCTGCTCGATGGCATTGATGCTTTCCTGCTCAATACTGATTTCATGTTTGAGGTCATCCATGATCGCATCGATCGGGGCAGATCCTGAGACACCTTTAATGGTTTCTTCCTGAGAAGCAGAAGATGTAATTTCCATTTGCGCCAGGTACAGGGAGTCGAGGTATTGCTCGAAATCAAATCCACAAACACTGGTGATTTCTTCATGCACGGCCTGCGGGCCGGTAGCAAACGGTGTATCTTCACCGCTGCGGAAAAGTTCGGCAGAATGTTTACCCTGTTTATCGACCGATCGGTTAACGGTGTAACTGTTATTGCCGGTGCCGGTAAACTCCATTTCTATTGAGCAATTGGATTCACCCCAGCGTATCGTACGGGTAATGTTATTTAGGTCATTGGAGAAGGTGCGGCCAAACAGGGCGAAACAAATCGTTTCGACAATGGCGGTTTTACCAGACTCATTGGCACCACTGATGGCGATAATGCCTTTTTCCGGAATATTATCCAGGTCGAGCTTGGCATATTTCAGGACGTTGGTAGCATGTATGGAGTGGATGATCATGGCTTGTAATCCTTGTTGGCAGGTTCAAGCTTGTGCATCACCAGTTTGACGGCCTGCTTGAAAATGTCCTTGTCGAATTCCGCATCAGCGCTGCGTAGACGTTTTTCCTCAGCCTCTGCGAATTCTTGAAATTCATCAACTGCACTTTTACGGGTAAAGCGTTTTTTGGATTTTAACCAGGACAGAATAGCCATTGTCAACTCCTGTTACATTGTTATGGTTATTATAATCCCTTTATATCGAATGGTCATCCGCTACTGTCAGTTGCGAGGATGAATTTACACTTTGTTACATTAAAATCGTCAAATAGGGGTAGGTCAGGCTTTCTTATGTTAATGCCTGCGGGCTCAACGGCTTATCCGGGGAAGGGCTTGTGTGTGCAGGAATGTGAGTGAAAACGACGAGAGCGTGAGTGAGTGACCAGGTCAGGCCTGATTATGATCCTGTTGTGGCTCCGCATCGCTGTCATGAGGCCTATGCAGGGCACGATAACTGGTCAGTAAAAAGCCCAGCGTGGCTTCCTGTTCCGGTGTCGGGCTGCTAAGAAATTCGGCAATTTTGCGGTTCAGTTTCCAGCGCCACCATTCATTATTTGATGTATCCATAATCCTGTCTCCATATAGATGCTTGCAGGGCTATTGCAGCAATTCGAGATGACAGTATGATGACAGCAGGATCAAATGTTGATGACCCTTGTGGCTAGCGGATACTAGCCGAATTTGTAGTGCTTGCGGACAGGCTGGGTAATGCTCCAGGTGCAGGACATGCCCTTGGGGAAATTGACCAGATCACCGGCCTGCAGAAAAACCGCCTCGTCACCGTCCGGCGTGACTGTGACTTCGCCCTCAATGATGTAACAGGTTTCACTGGCATCATAGGTCCACGGAAACTCCGAGACCTCTTTTTCCCATATCGGCCAGGTATCGACGTGCATGACATCGAGCTTTGCGTCCGACGGTTTATGTTCAACGGTTATCTGCATCTTGTTTCATCCACTCGGCAACACGCTTGGCAAAATAAGTGAGAATGCCATCAGCGCCGGCGCGTTTGATTGATAGTAATGACTCCATGACCACGGCCTTTTCATCCAGCCAGCCGTTCTGAATGGCGGCCATATGCATGGCGTATTCACCACTGACCTGGTAGACAAAGGTGGGTGCCGCGAACTGGTCCTTGACCCGACGCACGATATCCAGATAGGGCATACCGGGTTTGACCATGATCATGTCGGCGCCTTCTTCAAGGTCCATTGACACTTCCCACAAGGCCTCGTCGCTATTGGCCGGGTCCATCTGGTAGCTGTATTTGTTGCCGGCACCGAGGTTGGCGGCTGAACCGACGGCATCGCGAAACGGGCCGTAATAGCTGGAGGCGTACTTGGCGGCATAGGCGAGGATGCGGGTATGGATATAGCCGGTTTCTTCCAGCGCCGCTCGAATGGCGCCGATGCGGCCATCCATCATGTCCGATGGTGCGACCACGTCGGCGCCGGCCTCGGCGTGCGACAGCGCCTGCGCTACCAGTACCTCGACGGTTTCGTCATTCATGACATAACCGCTGGCGTCAATCAGTCCGTCCTGGCCATGTGAGGTAAATGGGTCGAGGGCGACATCGGTAATCACGCCCAGTTCGGGGAAGTCTTGTTTCAAGGCCCTGACCGCGCGTTGCGCCAAACCATCGGGATTGTAGGCCTCGCGCGCATCATCGCTTTTCTTGTCTGCTTCCGTGACTGGGAACAGGGCCACGGCGGGAATTCCCAGGCTAGTGAGTTCCGTGGCTTCTTTCAACAGCTCGTCAATACTGACCCGTTCAATACCCGGCATGGACGGTACTGCCTGGCGCTGGCCTTCGCCCTCGATGACAAACATCGGGTAAATCAGGTCATCTGTACTGAGGCGGTTTTCGCGCATCAGTCGACGCGAAAATTCATCTCGACGCATGCGGCGCATACGGACCGAAGGAAAGCGCCCACGGCTGGTGTCCAGGGACATAGTTTTCTCCTGCAATGACTATCGCTGAAGTTTATCATTCTTTACAAGGCTTTGAACCTTTATTGCTGCACAACAGTCATATATAAGGTATAAATAGGCCTGACAGAAAAGACCGGCAGCCGCCACCACCCGCAGGAGCAAAATGCATGCACGCCACTTTACCCTTACTGCAGGATACGGATTTCCCCTCCTTACGGCGCGATCAGCTGGAAACCGTGCAGGTAAATCTTGGCTATCTGTGCAATCAGCAATGCCTGCATTGCCATGTCAATGCGGGTCCCAAGCGCAAGGAAATCATGACCCTGGAAACGGTCCGGCAAGTGCTGGAATTTATCGAAAAATCAAAGATTTCGGCCGTCGACCTGACTGGTGGCGCGCCGGAGTTGAATCCCCATTTTCGCTATCTGGTCGAACAGGCCCGCGCGTTAGGATGCCGGGTCATTGATCGCTGTAACCTGACCGTATTGCTGGAAGACGGGCAACAGGATACCGCCGCTTTTCTGGCCGAACAGGCGGTTGAGATCACCGCCTCGCTGCCCTGTTATCTGGAAGAGAATGTGGATGCGCAGCGTGGCAAGGGCGTGTTCGATGCCAGTATCACGGCACTGCAGACACTGAATGCACTCGGCTACGGTCAGCCCGGCACCGGCCTGGAGCTGAACCTGGTCTATAACCCGCAGGGACCGAGCCTGCCGCCAGCGCAATCTGGGCTGGAGCAGGACTACCACAAATACCTGAAAGAAAAATTCAATATTGATTTCAATCATCTCTTTACCATTACCAATATGCCGATCAAGCGTTTTGGCAGCACGCTGGTGTCGAAGGGCCAGTTTACCGACTACATGGACCTGCTGAAGGAAAATAGCAGTCCGGATAATCTGTCCTCGGTGATGTGTCGCAGCCTGATTAGCATCGATTGGCAAGGTTATGTATATGACTGTGATTTTAACCAGATGCTGGATATGCCGATGACACAGGCAGGACACAACCGGCCGCATATCAGTGATATTAATGCCGCCAGCCTGCAGGGCAAGCCTATTGCCGTTGCCGACCACTGTTATGCCTGTATTGCCGGCCAGGGTTCAAGCTGTGGTGGAGCATTAGTCGATTAACATTATGCGTGAGCAAATCCTAAACAGGTGGCGCAGTGATTGAAGTCCGCGATTCGTTGAGCCCTTCTGGTTTGCCGGCAGCCCCAGCTAACGCAGTCCAGATCATGCAGGCCTTTGCCGATGAACAGATCAATAATCAGGCGCTGGTCAAATTGATAGAAAGTGATGCGTTTTTGTCAGCAGAGTTGCTGAACATCGTCAACGCGCCATTTTTTTATCGCGCACACAAAGCCAGCAATATTAGTCATGCGCTTGAAATTCATGGCCGCGCTGAGCTCCGGAATGTATTTTATTGTATCTGTGTCCGTGATCTACTCGACCCCAACAACGTATCCGGATTCGATATCAGCGGTTTTTGGGAAGATAGCTTGCGCCGTGCTGCTGCCGCGCAGCTATTGGCCGTAGAAATCGGGCTTGATGGCAATACCAGTTTTAGCGCTTGTTTGTTGCAGGATCTGGGCCTGCCTATTTTGTTCCATAGGAAACGTTTGCCGCGGGCCGCCTGGCTGGAATTTCTTTCGTTAAACCCGGAACAGCGTTTCCGTTTTGAATTAAAATTATTCGCCACCAGCCATGAGCGCGTGTCACTGCGATTGATGCAGGACTGGTCATTACCGTCACCAGATATCGAAGCCATCGAGCATCGTTATCATTGTCAGGAGTTGCCGGCCGATACAGGTGCCGAACTTGAGAAGCTATGTCAGGTTATGGATTGCGCTGAATGGTTGGCGAGCCTGTTCAGTGCCAGTGGCAAGTCTGCTATTTTGAAGACGGTGCATGCAAAACTAGCGACACAGTTCGCATTGACCGAGCAACAGGGTTTCAAGTTGCTTGATAACATTCCTGCTCGTGTAGAGGAAGCAGCACAAACACTGGGCCTGCCAGTGCAGAAACAGGAAGATTTTGATCTGGTCTTACATCAAGCCAATGCACGTCTGGTGGAAGAAAACACCGGCTTTCTGGAGCTGACCCGCCAGCTCGAACAGGCATTAAAAGAAAGGGATGTGTTGGCCGATGCCTTGACCAAGGAACTCGAGCTGGCAGGTGAAATACAGCGTAGCCTGTTACCGAAAGAGAAAGAGGCGCGTTTTCCGTTGTATGGCGTTAATCTACCTGCACAGGAATTGTCCGGCGATTTTTTCGATTATTTTAAACAAGAAGATGGCAGCGTCTACTTTTGCCTCGGTGACGTCTCAGGTAAAGGCATCACCGCGTCACTCTTAATGGCCAAGGCCAGCAGCCTGTTTCATTGCCTGGGCAAACGCGAGCAGGACCTGGGCAAACTGATGGACATGATCAACACAGAGATTTGTGAAACTTCGGTACGCGGCATGTTCGTCGCCATGGTGGCCGGCAAGTATTACCCGGAATGCGGTACCGTGCAATTGGTCAATGCCGGTAATCCACCGGTACTGTTTATACAGCAGAATCACGAGATCAAAAAAATCGATGCCGGCGCCGCGCCACTTGGTATTGTTGCCGATGCTGAATTCACGGTGGTGGAATTCAAGCTCGGCAAGGGTCATCTACTGATGTTTTCTGATGGCGTCACCGAAGGCTTTGTTGGCGACGATAGCAAAATGGGTATGGATGGTTTGCTCGACATACTCAGAGACAATATCGACAAGTCACCCAGGGAGCAGCTTAATACGGTGCTGGACAGGTTCAAGCAATCAGGTACCGCACAGCGTGACGATATCGCTATTATGGTGCTTGAGCATGAAGGTCAGGGTGTGCAGAGTTTATTCAATTATGAATTCTCATCCAAACCGGCTGAGCTGCAGTGTATGCGTCAGCAATTAAGACAGATCCTGATTGATCAGGATTGCAAGAAGGTCTGCGTGGACCTGCTGGTACTGGCTGTCAATGAGGCGGCAATGAATATCATACAGCATGCCTATAATTTCGACTGCAGTGGCAAGATTCATTTGCAGATTCAGCGCAAAGAAAACGAGTTGTTATTCAAGCTAACGGATTTCGCCTGTCCGATAGACCGTAGTTGTGTAAAATCCCGTGATCTAAAGGATATTCGCCCGGGTGGTTTAGGCGTGCATTTTATTAACGAAATTATGGACGAAGTCATATTCGAGGACGATTGCAAGCAAGCAGGCAATATATTGTTGCTGCGCAAAAACCTGGATGCTGTCTGTTTAAAAGAGGAAGGAGATAAGGAGTAATGCAATACAATACACGAGAAGAGGGCGGCTACCGTGTTCTGGAGCTCGCGGGTGAAGTAGACCTGCATTTCTCACCGCATGCGCGCAAACAGATGTTGGAAATGCTCGGTGAGGGCTATAACCTGATGGTAGACCTGTCAGCTGTTGAGTATATCGACTCCTCCGGTGTTGCCAGCCTGGTCGAGGGTTATCAGTTATCTAAAAATGAAAATCTCAAATTTGGACTGCTCGGTGTCAGTGATGCGGCGATGCAGGTATTGCAATTGGCGCGCCTCGACAAAGTATTCCCAATACATGCCAGCATCGCCGATATTAAATAATGATTAAGCACTCACTGTCTTCCTGGTACGCCGATCCCTTGTCTGTGGATGAAGCCGAGCGACAGCTGAGTGATATAAGCCAACAACTCAAACAAGCAGGTGATGAAGATTATTTGCCCCTGCGCATCCTGGAAGTCAGTGCGCGTTTCTGGCTCGACCGCGATATCAGCGGTGATATAGAAAACCTGCTGGCCACCTGTAAAGACGATAATTGTCAGGCCTTGATCAAGCTTGTCTACGGCCAACTGCTGCTCAGCCGCAAATTGTCAGGTGCCATGGACTACCTGCAGCAGGGTTTCAGGCAGGCCAGTCAACTGTTCGCGGCTACAGAATACTTTGAAGTGATGCAAAGACATGAACGTCTGAAACACCTGGTGTTGACAACGCAGGCTGCTGCGGGACGAACACTACAGGAATTGTTGCAGGAGGCCGATGTGATCAAGGCCCTAAGAGGAAAGGCCGATCATCATTGTGACATCCGAGGCGGGCATGAGGATACGGTGGGTTGAGTAATGGCCCAGCACGGATATGCAGCGAAAAACAGGGTCAGCGAACAATATTCTCTAATATTAGGAACAATCGTTCTCTGCCCCGGTTTTCGTTTATGCGCCGTCAGAGTTAAATTGCGTTGTTAGGTTTTTTTTCGAAATAAGCCAATACGTAACTCCAAGAGCGAATACTACTGCTGCTGTTCCAAGTATAAATGGCGGTGTTATTTTCTCGAAATCAAAAATAATTACTTTACGTGAGATAGCCATTAAGGCTGTAGCAACTACTAATCTGACTGGAATAACATCAGTCTTTAAGTACATTGAAATATTTATAAATATTTCAATGGCAATTAATACAGCAAGAAAAGCACCAAATGTGGCAAGAATGTCATTAATACTTAGAAGTAAAAACGGAGGGGAAACTATGCGTTGATATAACACATAAATGACGTCGCCAATGCCCCAAACGATAACTAATACCATTAGCACCGCTAATACTTTTACAGCAAACCGTATAATGCGATGTAAAAATTCAATAAAAGGATCTTCGTGCTCTGTAGTTAAATCATGAGCTGGCTCAACAAGATTATTTTTTTCGTTATCCATGTTAATTACCTATAATTGAACCTAACAGTTATATAAACAGCATGCCATGTTATTCGATATAGGCGGCATGCCGCCTATATTTTTTGAAATTAATTTCGTAATCACGCACAATCGTAACAGGCCTAACTGATTTTTTCATTCCATTAAATGCTAAGAATGGCGACATGACAACTGATCCATTTGCCCGTTTTTGGAATAAATATATTGAAAAAACAGAATCTTATGGCGTTAATATAAGTGCATGCCTGATATAAATAATAACTGGAGGCGTATAAGGAATGTTTTATCTGATTTATGTTAGCTCTGCAGTAAAGTTGATGAATCATGACGAGTTACTGCTTCTCTTAGATCAGGCAAGAAAAAAGAATCAAGAACTTGGGGCCACTGGAATGCTTTTATATCAAGAAGGAAACTTCATGCAAATGCTCGAAGGCGAGAAGGAAATTGTTTTAGATTTATACGAAGCAATTAAAAAAGATGATAGACACAGAGGTGTTATCAAAGTCCTTACCGACGAGATAGGAGAAAGAAATTTTAAAGATTGGTCTATGGGCTTCTTCAATATGGATGAAACCGGTGTGCTCCCTAACTACAATGATTACATTGATGAAAATCTTACTTTAAAATCATTCCATGCTGATTCAGAGAATGCTTACAAATTTATGCTGTTATTTAATGAGATAAATAGGTAGGCCACTTTTGCCTAACAAATCATTAGAGAGCGACGCAGCAAAAACCGGGTCAGAAAACAATTGTTGCTAATATTAGAGAATATTGTTCTCTGACCCGGTTTTTTCGAGCATTTACACCAAGAGTATATGTTGAGTTTTATAGGCATGTTATTGAGCTCAGTAATGACGAGCAAGAGTATTATAATACATTGGCAAAAAAAATCGCTAAGAAAAGATAGTGTTTATGATGTTTTTAAAAATGAATAACAAGTACATCCGCGTCGGCGAAGAGGATACACAGCCTAAAAGCAACCGTGAAAATTTTGCCGAAAATGGTAGCGTTATACATCCAAGTTACCCAGCATAATAATCAGTATTACTATGAATCGGATTTAATAATAAAGGACAGGTAAAGTATGAAACAGCATAATACATATAACTTTTTTTTATTCTTAATATTCCTGTCGTTAACAGGTTGCTCAAAAGTCAATGTGCAAACAGACTACCAATTACAGCAAGACAAGCCAGTGGGCTTGTTAGTGATGTCAGTAACTCATAATACTCGTGCAGTTACTTTACAATATAAAAATATGGACAATCATATGGATGGTGCAATCATGACATCAACAATACATGATAAAATGGATTTTACTCAACCTAAAGGGAGGCTGATGGTTTCAGAATTACCTGTAGGTAAATACCATATTTATCAATGGCAAACAGATGTTGATGGTTTCCACTATACGTCTCCACTCTTATCTATACCGTTTACTATTGAACAAGGTAAGGCTATTTATATTGGAAGCCTGAATATAAATACAAAAATAATATATCCATTTATGAAAGTGGAATATGAGCATATGATAAAAGATAAATCAGAAAGAGATATAGCTTTGTTAAAGAAGAAGTATCCTAAACTTGATCTTGAAAATTTTAAAGTAGATATAAGCAATGTAATGCCCGCGATAATATTTCAGAGGAAGTAGATGGCTAATTACATGTTTATAAGGCCTAACAAGCGCTGCAAAATGGCTGGTATAAACATTGCGACGACAAGAGCGGTGTTTGCACCAGCCATTTAAACGAACGTTAAGTCATTGTAGTCAAGGAGTAATTAATAGTTATATTCAATCCAGCTAATATTGGAAACAATTGATCTCTGACACTGTTCTGCGTAATAAATATCACCTAAAGTATTTCTGAAGAAAGAGCATGTATGTTGGCCGCGAAAGAGCAGATTGTATCGTAGATACACCTTTCAGCTCTTTTGCGGGGCCACCTGCATGCCGGGGTATACGAATTTTTGAGGAAACTTTAATTAGAGGTAGCGCATCATGAATGAGACACCATGGCCGTTAGCAAAAACCATCGATGAGATTCAGGATCCGAGTATCCGCCTGGCGGCAGTCCGTGCGTTCGACATTGCGACGCTCGCTGCGACCAAAGCCGTGATGAATGTAAGGGACCCACGGAAGTTTCCGATCGGTACCCAGAAACAGGGATTTGGTCTGGAACGTGCGTTCCAGGCCTGGCTCAAGAAGCTGCCTGATGACAAGCGCGATGGCATTATCGATAAGACGGATCGGGCCGTGCGCGACCCCTCACTTATGAAACGTCGCTATGGAAAGCTGGTTCAGTCTATCAAGATGGGTAAAAAAGAGCCGGTAGCCAAACAGGCCGATTCGTTTGCTTTTCCCAGGGGAGATAAGATACCCCAGGCGATCTATCCGAATCTCGAGATTCAGGATGCCGTCCACCACTACTCGACAGCTGAGCAGCTGCGCCAGGCAATGATGGCTAGAGTGCCAGAGGCAACGGTCTTGGAACCAAATAACCGGCTCGACTTCCGGATCAACGAAATTAAATGCTTAGACGAGACTGGCGCTGGACTGTTTGGTGAACTCGGTGCCGACGAGATCAGCCTGGGTGGCTCAGTGATCAATGCCGTGGGCAAGGTCACGAAGAAGAACGAATTCTATGTAGATGAGTTCGAGGAAGACGGGGACCGGAAGGGCTATCTTCCGCCGAAAGTGTTCCACACTTTTGATCTGTTGTCTGGACAGGGCTATCCCAAGTCTTTTGCCGTTATGCTTGTACTTGCCGAAAAGGATGCTGGTGGATTCGCTGGCTTCTTAAACAAGCTGGCCGATGAGCTCAAGAAAGTCGTGCAGCAAGAACTGGTCAAGATGGCGGGTGCAGTCGCCATTGCGGCAGGAGTGGTCGCAGGTATTGTCGTAGCAGTTCTTGCGATAGTGCTTTGCTGGGTGCTCGGCAAGATCGTCGAGTGGCTCAAGTGGCTCAAAGACTGGTGGGGCGATGACATCTTCTCTGTGTTCTCACAAATCCTGGAAGTGCCGTCTCGACACTACATGATTCCGGAGGACGTCGTTGGTATCGCTAACTTCATTGGACACAAAGGACATTATCAGGCGAAGTACAGCTGGCGGATGTACGCTACTTGAACAAAGCGAAATAATTTATTAAGCCTGCCATCCAATGCATTTTTCGTCTGGATAGCAACGCAAATAGATTGCCGCGCTGTGCTTCGTTTGTGTCGCACAGCATTAACGATATAATTAAAAATTATGAACAAACTATTACCTTATATGTTACTAACTCTATTTGTGAATCCAGTTATGGCTGATATGATATTTGTATCATCTATTCCTTTACACTGTAGTGAAACAGAAAAAACACTCAATGATATTGAAGTGCCAGGTCATTTTCAATTAAATCCTTACCAGGCTCTTTTGCTAGCATCAAATGTACAAGGAGGTATGAAAATTAAGAAATGCGGGTCCAAATTTGAGCAGGTAATTTATAGAGATAATGAAAGGTATTATTTTTTTAATTCTATTGAATATATGCAATCAAAAATATTCCCAGTGAATAAACCTAAGGCATTACCCAAGCATATTGTCATTATTGATGCACGTACAGGCAATGAAATTAAGTAGGAAGCAATGGCATATAACAATCAAATAAACACGGACAATTGTGTTGCTATGCAAAAACTGCCCACTGAGTTGATTGCCGGCTACTAAAACAGTATGTATCTAAGCATGCATCGGAGAGATATATGGCATTTTGGAAGAAAACCATAAGTGCTGGTGCAGTAGCGAAAATGGCGGCGGCAGCTGTTAGTGCTGCAGATGGTACTACCACCAAGATATATCTTCTCAATGGAACCGGGAAGCCCCCTCAGTCTACAGATATTAACCGCACCGTTGGTGCTCCTATTGGAGTCACCGATGATTCCTGGCCAATGTATCAAGGCGCGAAAATGTCACACCTGATTACGCTAGATGTATCACAAACGCCTGATCTGGCCAGGAAACTTGACGAAGATACAAAGGCGATCGCCGTATTCGTTAGCAACCTTTATGAGAACGAAGCTTTTGAACCGAACACTGAAGAGTCGCGGGTTATTGAACTTACTAAGCAAGATATCATGTATGGGGTAGGTGAGTGGGAGCCGGATGATGATGAACGAGAATGCTCTAAGCCGCAATCATTTACCTGTCACGAGCTGAAAGTTCCTGAAGAATTATTTAGTGAAAGCTTATTTGAGCGACCACAAAAAGATCCTTTGGTTGTTTTGTACAATGCTATTTCACGCTATGGCATGGCTGGGGGCTCACCCATGTGGATACAGGGAGCAGAGCATGATGGGCAATTTTTACTGCAATTCAGCGAGAGTCTGGTTACAACCAACTTAGGCGATGCTGGTGAGATGTATGTTTTCTCAGATACTGCATTTTGGCAGTGCCACTGAGTTCAAGCCTTGTTCTCTACCCAATTTATCTATTGCGCATCATTTCAAGATTGCTGCTCAGGGTATGTGGTGTATAGACGACAACCCATTTCCCAATGATGAACAAGCGGAGCAGATTATACTTTATGGATATAATCGATCATTTTCTTTCGCATTGCGGCATCCGGTAGGCGCCCCGTACTTGCACCCATATTTTCTTGCATATGGGCCAGCTGCGAGGTGGCCGGTATGGCGCAGGTGACGGATGGATGCGAGATAATGAATTTAAGAAAGAATTGTGCCCAGTTGCGACAATCAAACTCGGTCGCCCATGCAGGTAGTGGTCTATTGCCGAATAGCCCGAATAAATCGCCACCTCGGAATGGCCGGTTGATGATCACCGCGGTGCCGCGCTCACGCGCCAGTGGCAGCAGGGTTTGTTCGGCATCACGGTCGATGATGTTATAGGTGAACTGAACAAAATCAAGCGCTTCATCCCTGAGGATCTGCTCCAATTCATCATGCCGTCTTCCATGCGAGGTGGTCACACCGATGTAGCGGATGCGGCCTTGCGCCTTCCATTGTTTTAATGTTTCCAGATGGGTCTGCCAATCAAGCAGGTTGTGTACTTGCATCAGGTCGAATTCGTTGGCTCCCCATAAAGACAGTGAGCGTTTCATTTGGGCGATGCCTGCGTTTTTGCCCGGGGTCCAGACCTTGGTGGCGCTAAAAGAACGCTGAGGCTTGTTAATCTTCTGCAGGCACTTTCCAATGACCGCCTCGGACGAACCATACATCGGTGACGAGTCGATCAAGCATCCGCCATGATTGAGAAAATAGGATAAAATTTGTATGCGTGTGGCCAAAGCCTCGACATCGTCGCCAATATCAAATGTTAACCACGAGCCCATGCCAATGGCCGCTATGGGTTCCTGACTGGAGGGTATGCTGCGTTTGATTGTTGTTTGCTTGCTGCCCAGTAAGCTGGTTGGCCACAGAGAGGCTGCAACTGGCAGGCCAGCCAGGAATTTAATAAAGCAGCGGCGGTCTAATATTTTTCTGTTGCTATTCATTTAATCAGCTTCGTGGTGTATAGCGAGGCACATAACGAAAAATTCATATACGTAAGTATAGCCGCTGCGTACAGCGTTGTCTGACAACTTTGTAGGTAATTTCCTACAGACCCGGGGGTTGATACTGTATAAAATACAGTACTGTTTATTGTCACATTATTAAAGGAAGAATTATGCTGAAGGAATTGGCGCAATATACGCGGCTGAATAAATCTCTAATACTCTCCATCTCTGTATTGCTAACGACGGCCTGCGGCGGCGGTGGCGGGGGTGGTGGCACCCCAGCGACGACCAGCAATGACCCGGCAGTGACCACTGGCCAGTTTATCGATAGTGCCGTGTCCGGCCTCGACTATGTATCGGGCAAGGTCAGCGGCGTTACCAATGGCCTGGGTTATTACCAGTTTGAGTCTGGCGGTGACGTAAGTTTTAGTATTGGTGGTATTAGCCTCGGTACAGTAACGCCAGGTGACAAGACATGGCTTACGCCACTGGAATTGATCGTCGGCGCTACCGATGAAAACAATGCAGCGGTGACCAATATGCTACGTTTCCTGCAAACCCTGGATGACAACTTCAACCATGTCGATGGCATTGAAATCAGCGCTGCGGTGCGTCAACAGGCCGCCGGCATGAGCGTTGATTTTAATCAGAGTATCGCTGCCTTTGAGCAGGACGCTAATGTGCAATCGGTGATTGCTACCCTGACAGCGCTGAATACAGCGGGGGTGCAAAGTTTGATCCCTGTCACGACGGCGCGGGACAATTTTAATCAAAGCCGGTTGGCGCGCTATAGCGGCGGCCATTGCGCCAGTTATATTGGCGCAGATTCGGGTACACTGGACTATGCAATCGACCATCTCGGTAATATCAGCGGTAGTGGCATCAGCGCCACACTTGGGGCATTCACTGTTTCCGGGAACGTTGATAGTCAGGGGAATGTAAGTCTGACACAATCCATCAGTGGCACGCCGGGTGCCGTATTTAGTGGGGCAATCGATAGCGAACGTAAGGTGAGCGGAACCTGGACCGATAACAATAATAATAGCGGCACCGTGAGCGGTGAACGCTCAGCTATTTCATGTGACCAGAAACGTGCCAGTGGCGCATCAACCGTGTCCGGTGCGGTCCGTATTAGCTATGACGTTTATAACGGTTCCTTTATTGATGCATACAAATCCTTTAATGCTCCGATAGATATATTAAAACCGTATGACTCGATCGTAACTTTCCAGGCTAGCAACGCGCGCTCGGAGGATGTGCTTGAAGAGTGGGGTCCGACTGATGTCTTTGTCACGCCGCCTGTTATTGGTCGATTTACATCCAACTATTTATGGGTTAGCAATGCGATGGGGGATTATGTCAGGAAAATAGTGAGCCCGGGCTTCGACACGATGGATCCGAACCTTGTCTATGGCCTGCTATCGCCCTTCATGAAAGTGAAATTAGCGACACTCAGTGACACGATCCTGATTCAAGACAGTACTGTTACCGGTAACAAAGCAGGAACCATGGTGTTTGACGGCAAGACATGCACATTGTATGACATCTCATCAGCGTTAGGGGATCATGGTGAAGTTTGCCTGACACAATTTACCAATGTCAGTGATACGGTTATTTTGTACCTGAAAACCTTTGGTTCATACGATGATGGTAGCGGCAATGAAATCCCCTACGACTACATAATCACAGCCAGGGATATCGAAGAAGGCATCGCGATCAATAGCGATACATTTGCTACGCAATAAACGAGATAGGATTGCGCTGTGAAGTAGTATACTGACAGCTAATTATATCGGGGGTGAATTTCCTTGTCGGGGGTTCACCCTTTTTATTGTGAAACGACCACAGTTGAAATTCTTCTGCCGCAGGCATCCAGTACATACAATACTGTACTGTTTAATAATCCAGGTAATCACAGTTTTCATTCCTATCGATAGCTCTATTCTGTATGGTTTGTGAAATAATCACATGTTTTAAGTGACTATCTCACTGCTGCCAATGCGCTTGCATGAAAGACTGGGTACAGACTGATTTCAAGCAGTACATCAAATCATGAAAGTAATTGGGAGTAGAATGATGGATAACTCAGATAACAGTGCGGAGCATCCGTTAGCTGCGATTGACACTGTCGCGCGTTTTTCAGGATTATCGGTAACTGAAATTATGCAATGGGTCTGTAGCAAGATGCAGGATAAGAAAGAGGCGGAAGCACTATTACGCACGCACGGCCTGCAAAAGCATCTGAATGCAATATGTACAGTCTGCCGTTTTGCCGGTGTGGATATGAAAGTGGTTTGTGAGCGCATGTCGAAAAACAGGCGGGATAGCCAGCAGAGTAAGGAAATGCCTGAAAAAAAGGTAGCCTAAGGTTAATGCGATGTAGTTCAATCCCGATTTGACAGACAGTATCGGAATTAAAATGGCGGCTCTATAGTGAAAACAGCCATTAGCGCATGCGTGGTGGCAGATGAGAACCGACCCTGAAAATGCCATTTAGGGTAATCAATTCCAGCTGTCATCGCCAGGCGCTTTTTTGCCGTGGCGATCTGTTTGCACAACTATCCAGACAGAATACGAGCTGGATAAGTAGTTTGACAGATTGCTTCACTACGTTCGCAATGACAATGGTCTTGTCTATTCGTTTATGACCGACAGCACTACCACATTGAGTTATCCTGGTGACCGTTATCAAAGAAGAATAGCCTTTCGAGAGTAGGCAGC
>CAMYJO010000001.1 GCA_947258755.1 uncultured Gammaproteobacteria bacterium | reverse complement strand
CTATCCAGACAGAATACGAGCTGGATAAGTAGTTTGACGGATTGCTTCACTACGTTCGCAATGACAATGGTCTTGTCTATTCGTTTATGACCGACAGCACTACCACATTGAGTTAACTTGGTGACCGCAATCAAAGAAGAATAGCCTTTCGAGAGTAGGCTGCGAACAAGCAAGTTCGGTGGCCTTCAATAAATGCGGCTTCAGTCAAACCGCTGAGGTCCCAATGTACTGCATGCCAACCTACCTTAATAGTGTTTAGAAAATATTATCATGTGCGTCTTTTTTTTTGACCCAGATCAATAGAACCATCCAGAGATGAAATTATTTGTATTATCGCGACTCAAATGTCTTCATAAGATGTTTTATGCCTGCAGGTGCAGTCATTTTTAGTGCGCCTGTGCAATTCAGTACAAATAATGTAGGAGTATTCGAGATGCAGAAACCTAACAAAATGATGCTGGCTGTGGTTGCAGGCCTGAGCCTGCTAATGTCCGCCTGCGCAACCCCCGGACGCGGTGAGAATGAACAGGCCGGTATGATTATCGGTAGTATTCTCGGTGGCGTGCTGGGCTCGGAAGTGGGTAAAGGCCATGGGCGTACCGCGGCGATCATTGCCGGTACCCTGATCGGTTCACAAATTGGTGGCAATATAGGCCGTTCGATGGATGATACCGATCGCCTAAAGACAGCGCATACACTTGAAACCGTTCGTACCGGTGTGAGTTCGAGCTGGAGAAACCCTGATACCGGTAATCAATATGCCGTCAAACCGACTCGAACCTATAGCGCATCAAGTGGGCCGTGTCGGGAATACGTTGTTGACGGTGTCATCGGCGGCAAAAAAGAAAAGATATATGGTAATGCCTGCCGCCAGTCGGACGGATCATGGAAGACCATGAATTAGCGTGCGATTGTGCTAAGCACAATACCTCACATTCTGTGTCACATTAACTATTCCTAAATGTGACACAGAGTGAGTGGGTATTAGCCGCAGTACCACCCACCACGTGTACTTATATTTCTGAAAATTGATCAATAATTGTTTAATACCACCTAAGATATAATGTTTTTTGTCTGAATAAGTGCTTAATAATCAATCGCACATTCGGGTTCAAGTCTACTGATTGTCAGTCGCTATTTCCTACAGAATAGTTAAAACGTAAGTGCCTGTGCATGGTGATTTTTTTCCTGCATCGGTTGGAAAAAGTTAACAATGAAAGAGCAAAAAATATGTGGCCTGGATAACGGACTTAAGCGCTACCTGTTGTATCTGTACCTTGCTTGCATGGTAGTGCTGCCGACGGCTGCATTCAGTGCCCCTGGAAAAGTATTAAGGGTCGGCGTCTTTGATAATAAACCGATTGTATTCAAGACCGAAGATGGCGCGTATACCGGTCTGTCACTGGATGTCCTTGAGTCTATTGCAAAACAGGAAAACTGGACCCTCGACTATGTGCATGGCCCATGGAAGTCCGTCTATAGTCAATTGGAAAAAGGGAAGATTGATCTGCTCGTCGGTATTGCCTTCAAGGCAGAGCGCGCCAAGCGTTTGGACTTCACCCAAGAGACACTAATAAATAACTGGGGTGTGATATATCGGCATCCATCTGCAGCAATCACCTCACTTGAAGATTTGCAGGACAAACGTGTCGCCCTGATGTCACGTAGTATTCATAGTAAAATTTTCAAACGTATGATGAAGGAATTCTCTTTCGAGTTTAATGCCCTTGAAGTAAAGCATTATCGTGAAGGTCTTGAGGCCGTTAATACTAATCAGGCAGATGCGGTCATTATCAATCGTGTCATGAGTATCGTCAGTGCATCTGATTACAAGGCAATGGAGACCGGTATTATTTTTAACCCGGTGGAAGTCAGGTATGCGACCAAGAAAGGACGGCACCCTGATGTATTGTCTGCGATTGATCGCCATCTTACGGCACAGAAAAAAGAGCCAGACTCTGATTATAACCTGGCACTGAAGACGTGGCTCGGCACTGCTAGTAAAACTGAGATTCCAGGCTGGGTAAATACAGCAGTCATTATAATGTCTGCGATGTTTTTGTTGCTATTGTTTAGTAATGTAGTGATACGTAAGCAGGTGGCGCGCAGGACTTCAGAGTTAACAGAGAGTGAGCTCAGGTTTCGCCAATTAGCAGAAAATATTAATGAGGTTTTCTGGGTCAGTTCCACCGATTGGAAGCAAATATTTTATGTCAGTGCAGCCTATGAGAAATTATGGGGAAGAGACAGGGAGTATTTATATCAACACCCTATGTCTTGGCTTGAATGCGTGCATGAAGATGATCAGCAGAAAGTGATAGATAATCTGAGCTTGAAAGCAAGCGGCGATCTGGACTTGGCGGAATTTTCGGAATACAGATTTAAATTCGGGGATGGATCAGTTCACTGGATCTTGGCGCGAGCATATCCAATAAAGGATGAAAAAGGTCGGGTCGTCAGGATTGCTGGTATTGCCGAAGATATTACCGAGCGCAAAATCGCGCAGGAAACCATCAGCTTCATGGCCTACCATGATGCATTGACGAAATTGTCGAATCGAAATGCATTTGAGCATAAATTGATCACGGCGATAGAACGTGCGGATGCGCAACAAACACAACATGTATTGATGTACGTTGATCTTGATCAATTCAAGATCGTCAATGATACTTGTGGCCATGCTGCCGGTGATGAGATGTTGAAAGAACTGGCGACGCTGCTGCAATCGACGATTAAGGAAGGTGTGACATTAGCGCGGCTGGGCGGTGATGAGTTCGGTGTACTGATCGAGGATGAGCAGATTGAATACGGCGTGCAGTTAGGACAACAATTACTCGATGTCATACAGGAGTTCAGGTTTTACTGGGATGGGCGCAAGTTTTCCGTGGGTGCGAGTATTGGCTTGGTGGTTATTGAGGGCACAGGCAGGAGCATGTCCGAATTACTGAGTGCTGCAGATATGGCCTGTTATGCCGCGAAAGAAAAAGGACGCAATAGAGTACATGTCTATAACGAGGATGACGAAGAGTTGCTGCAAAGGCATGGTGAGATGCAATGGGTTTCACGCCTTAAAGCCGCGCTGGAAGAAGACCAATTTGTGCTCTATCAGCAAGTTATAGCACCACTGCAGGCACAAGGAGCGGGTGTGCGCCACCATGAATTCCTGATTCGCCTGCTGGATGAAAATGGAACATTGATACCACCGGGTGCATTCCTGCCAGCGGCGGAACGCTTCGACTTAATGCCAGCCTTGGATAGGTGGGTGGTGCGCAATATTTGCAAGCACATTGGTCAGCATGCAGGCGATAATTTTAATGACCAACAATCCATTTCATTTATTAACCTGTCCGGGCAAGCGTTGACCGACGACAGCTTTATAGAGTTCATATTGCAAGAGTTTAATGATAATAATATCAATCCAGAGTCGATTTGTTTTGAAATTACCGAAACGGCAGCGATAGCCAATATCAAAACAGCTATTAAATTTATTAAACAATTGAAGGCCGAGGGATGTTATTTCGCCCTGGATGATTTCGGTACTGGCATGAGTTCGTTCTCTTACCTGAATGCGTTGCCGATAGACTTTTTAAAGATTGACGGCTCGTTTATTAAGGGTCTGCTTGAGGATCCAATGAACGCATCGATTGTCGAGGCTATTACCCGTATTGGCCATTCTGCCAAGCTGCGAATGATTGCCGAGTGGGTCGAGAGTCGGGAAGTCTATGACCAGCTGATAGAAATTGGCATCGACTATGCCCAAGGCTATGCGATTGCCAGACCTGCTCCAATAGTAGAGCAAGCACAAATCGACGGCGTTATTCATAAGGCCTGAAGGCGCAAACAAGCAATATCCTGTATACGAACCCCTTGTCGTGATTGCCAGGATTATAATAGAGTTACGTACACATTCTTGTTACGTCCGGATAGAAAGCGGTTAGGCGCAGGCCTGAGTGTTTCATTTGTAGGAGCGCGCCCTTGGCCGCGATAAAACAGTAGCGTGTTGCTAGTAGCTTGTAGCAAGGTAAAAAGAGTTGAGATTTTAGTCTTTTTCTAGCCACTAGCAACTCGGACCTAGCTACTAGGATATCGCGGCCAAGGGCGCGCTCCTACAGGGGGATAGATTTTTTGAAATGAAGGGACTGAAGATGGATAATAATTGCCCGCAATGTGGCGTCGTATTCGGCTGTGGGTCATCACAGGGAAAGTCTTGTTGGTGTACGGAATTTCCTGCGGTAATGCCGCTTGATGCAACTGCTGCTTGTCTATGCAAGGATTGTCTGGCCAAGGCAATTAGTAAATATATTAAGGCCATGATCAAAAAAGGTAGTCATCAGCAGCTACTGGAATATGCTGCGCAATACCGCGATAGTAATGAGCTGCAGGAGCATATCGATTATACTATTGAAGATGGCCAATATGTGTTTAGCAGCTGGTATCACCTGAAACGTGGTTCCTGTTGTGGTAACGGTTGCCGCCACTGCCCGTATGGCACGATCGAAACTATTAGCTCGCCTGGATAATTGAAGTACTCATTGATCCGTAAGGCACTTAAATTGACCTTATAACCGCATGATGCACCAGGGTAATAGCCAGTTCAAGCCTTGAAACTGTGTATAATAGGCCACAGATGGCTAAATAATATTAAATTGTAAAAGGGGTGTTTTAATGAGTGAGCTTGCGACATCAGACCTGGAACTGAGTCCTGCAGCAATTGCAAAATTTGTAGAACTTATTGGTCAGACTGAAGATGATATCGAAGGCGTGCGTGTGTATGCACAAGCGGGCGGATGTAGTGGTGTGAGTTTTGGCATGACCTTTGCCGAATCGATTGAAGCGAATGATCTGGTTGGAGACCAGGGTGGTGTCAAGCTCATCGTCGGTACAGATACCATCGATCATCTGCGCGGCGCACAGATCGACTTTGTTGATCGTGGTGATGGCAGTCAGTCATTTGTGTTTAATAATATCCCACAAGCTGCCAGTGCCGGCGGCTGCGGTACCTGTGGTTCGGCGGGTAGTTGTGGTTAACGTGACATAATTATATGGTTCAAAAGAGCCCGCTTGTTGCGGGCTTTTTATTGGCTATTTTTTTATCCATGGAGTCCCGAAATCATTGATTTAAATCTTTTCGTATCGAGAATCTGGCCACTGCCAGGATCGAGTGCCGGGTACGGTAGCTTGTTTGCGCGACAGTAGCGCGCAATGCGCGGCCAAGCCCATTCGAATAAAATATCCATGGCGTCATCCGGTACAACGCCGCTGTCGTCATACATCCCTTTTTGTTGGCGTTGACGTTGGGCCTCAAACAGGATCAATGCCGCCGATACCGATACATTCAGTGATTGAACCAGCCCTTGCATCGGGATCGTGATTAGTTCATCGGCATCGGCTATCGCAGCCGCGCTCAGGCCGGTGCGTTCGGTGCCCATGACGATGGCAGTGGGCTGGGTGTAATCGTATTCACGAAAATCAGTTGCTGTGTCGGAGGGGTGCGCGGCGATGATACGGAAGCCTTGCTGGCGCAGATGCTGGTAGGCCTGTTGTTGCTGCTCGTGACGTTGCAGTTTGATCCAGCGTAGCACTCCGGCGGCGGATTTGGGTTTGTTAAAGCGCAGTTCATCGGTCGGGATGATGTGGGCCCGATGGATGCCAACGGCCTCGCAGGAGCGTAGAATGGCGGCCATGTTATGCGGCTTTTGCACGCTTTCCATCAATACCGTCAGGTCGTTCTGGCGTGCGCACAGTGCTTTTTTCAGTTTCTGGAAACGTTCTGGTAGCATGACTGCATATTTTGATCGAATGGTTAGGGCTTTACAATAGCTATAAATGCGTGATACGGACAGAGTTCAATAGGACAAGGCTATGAAAATACTATTTAAGCTATTAATGGGTTTGGCGGTATTGCTGGTTGTATTTCTGATTGTTGGCATGATGTTGCCCGAGCGACTGCAAGTCGAACGCAGTATTGTCATTCGTGCCGATGCCAGCAAGGTATATCCTTATATTTCCAATTTTCGTTTGTTTAATCAGTGGTCTCCCTGGGCCAAAATAGACCCGGACGTGAAACATACCTATGAAGGCCCGGAGCAGGGACAAGGCGCGATCATGCATTGGCGTAGCGAACACACCGAAGTCGGCAAGGGCAGCCAGAAAATAGTGGAAGCTGAGCCTAATCGTCACATTAAGATCGTGCTGGCCTTCGGCGGTATGGGCAAGGCCTATGCGAATTATAATTTACAAGCGGATCAAGAGTCGACAACAGTGACCTGGGCCTTTGATATGCGTTTTGGTTATAACATTCCTGGTCGTATCATGGGGCTGTTTATCGGTGATCAGATTGGTGCAAGCTATGATAAGGGTCTGGTGGATCTTAAACGATTGGTTGAGCAACAATAATCGATGGAGTAGATCGGTTCCCTTATCTTCCTGCTGTAGGAGCGCGCACTTGACCGCGATAAAAACAGTAGCGTGTTGCTAGTGGCTAGTAGCGAGGTAAGACAGAATCAAGATCTTAGTCTTTTTCTAGCTACTCGCCACTCGTCCCTCGCTACTCGATTATCGCGGCCAAGGGCGCGCTCCTACAGAATTTAAAGGGTCGAGAAAAACGATGCCTGTCCCCAGGCAGTCTTGATAACCGACTGTATATCCTCTGTCGTTACCTGATCATATAATCCGAGCTGCTCTTGCAGGCTGATGATGCGTCCATGGTAAAGCGTGTCCTGGGCCATCTTGTCCATGCGTGCATCTATGTCGTCAGCCTCGATGATCAGTGCTGATTGCAGATGTTGCCTGGCGAAGTCCAGTTCTTGTTGTGTCGCTCCGTTGTTGATCAGCTCGGCCAGTGTCTGCTGTACGGCGTCGATGGTTTGTTGGCTGTTGTCATGCTCGGTATTGGTCCGGATAAACCACAGGCCGGTATCGGAGTAGTGGTCGTTACGGGAATCAATGCTGTAGACAAGGCCGAGCTGTTCGCGCAAGACTTGATACAGACGGGAATCATAACCACCTGCCAGGATGTGATTGGCGATTTCAAAGGCGGCCATTTGCGGGTGACGGCAGGATGTCGCCGGCATGACCCAGGCCAGATGTTTCTGTTCGGCCTTGATGTGCAGTTGCGCCTCGGTACGTGTGTAAATAGGTGCTGAAATGTGTTTCGGTTCTTCAGCTGCCAGATCAATGCCTTCGCACAGCGCTCTCAAGGCATCCTGATCGAAGTTGCCAGCCGCAACGATGCAGAGCCTGTCGGCGCTAATGGTGTGTTGTATATATTGCTGAAACGAGGATAGGTTGGCATTGCCCAGGCAATCGCGTGTCCCGAGGATTTGCCGGCCCATGCTGTGACCGTGCCAGACTTGCTCAGTGCAAAAGTCTTCCAGGGCCTCTTCCGGATCATCATTCAACATAGCGAGTTCCTGCAGGACTACATCGCGCTCGAGATTAAATTCGCTTTCGTTAAATTTCGATTGCGTGAGCATGTCGATCAATAAGTTGAGAAGATCGCTGGCATACTGTGAGGGTACGAGGCCATGAAAGGATGTCTGCTCACGACCGGTTTCGGCATTGACATCACCGCCCATGATCTCGAAGCGGGTCGACAGTTCCTTGCCGCTATGCTTGTCGGTACCCTTGAAGACCAGGTGTTCGAGGAAATGGGCATAGCCTGTTTGTTGATTGGACTCATAGCGTGCACCATTCTGGAGCCAAATGCCCACGGCCGCCGTATTAACGCTCGGAATATAGTCGGTGATTAGCCGGCAATGGTTTGCGAGCAAGCTTGTTTCTGTCATCAGGTGTTTTGTCCCGGGTATAATTTTGCTAGTGTACGTACCAATGATAATAAATAGTATACAGATATCTGTTGCCAATGTAGCGAATGACGGTAACATTAAAATCAATCCCAGCAGGGAAATTGAGAGCCGCAATGTGTTTGATTTTGCTCAGTAACATACTGGCTCGGCTTCAGGCTGGGAAATCGAGGCGAGCTTAATGGAATTAACAGCTATTCTGATGATGGCCTTCGGCTTCGGTGTCTTGCATGCACTGGACGCAGACCACGTGCTCGCCGTGTCGGGTCTGTCGGGTATACACCGTGATGGCATGAAAAGCAGTTATGCCTTTAGTATCCGCTGGGCCCTGGGGCACGGTTCATCCATTCTGTTGGTTGGCGGCCTGGTATTGTTTGTCGGTATCGCGATTCCGGAAAGGTTCAGCAGCATCGCTGAAGAACTGGTCGGTTTTATGCTGCTGGCTATCGGCCTTTTGTTGCTCGCGGATTGGATCAGACAAAAAAGCTCTCTGTATCTGCATCGCCATGACAAAATGCCCTTGCATGTACATATGCACTCAACAGGCACCGTGAATCCCTTGCATCAGCATAAGCATGGCACTGTATTGGTGGGTCTGTTACACGGGCTAGCCGGCTCTGCACCATTATTGGCGCTGTTGCCTGCAAGCAGTAGCGATTCTCCGCTGATGGGCATGGTTTATTTATTGATATTTTGCCTGGCGGTACTGTTGTCCATGCTGGTGTTCGGCGGCTTGTTAGGAACCGCCTTTACCAGTCTACAAAAAATTAACCGGCAGTTGACGGAGATGCTACGCCTGCTGCTGGCATTGATCACCGTGTCCTTTGCCCTTTATCTAATACTCGGTGAGTAAATGACTGCAGCTGCTACAGTAAAACAAAATAGCAACTGGCAGGCGCAGCTGTCATTGTTGTATCAGCAGCACGGTTCCAGGACCGTGCTCGCGCAGCGCCAACATCATGGGCCATTACTGGTGCAGCGTCCATTTTATCCAGAACAAGGGGTGTGTCATACTTATATAATACATCCGCCCGGTGGTGTCGTCGGTGGAGATCAGTTACAGATTGATGTGCAGGTGCAGGAAAATGCACACACATTACTGACAACACCGGCTTCCGGTAAGTTTTACAATAGTCATGCACGCGCTTCGCAGCTGCAACAAAATCTACAGGTCGCAAACAATGCGATCCTGGAATGGTTGCCGCAGGACAATATATTTTTTGAAGGCTCACATGCAACACTAAAAACAACTATTGAACTGGCTGATCATGCACGTTTTATCGGCTGGGAGATCAGTTGCCTGGGCCGACCTTGTAGTGATGCCTTATTTGATAGTGGTCATTGCCAACAAATGCTGACCTTGTCGAGAAACGGGATGCCGCTACTAATTGATAACACGCGCTTGCAGGCTGGTCATGAAGTGTTAACAGAAAAATGGGGTTTGTCAGGCTATACCGTCACCGGGACACTGATGGCGACACCTGTCGACCGTAGCCTGGTCGAGGAATTGCGTGCAGAGTTTCAACATGGTGAAGACTGTATTTTTAGTGTGACGTTGATCAATGATGTCTTGTTGTGTCGCTTTCTTGGGCGACATGGTGAGCAGGCACGTCTGCTGTTTGAACAGGCATGGAAAATAATTCGTCCTCATGTTATTGGCCTGCAGGCCTGTTCACCACGAATTTGGAAAACCTGATCCTTTACTGGAGCGAGAAGCACTATGGAGCTGACCCCGAGAGAAAAAGACAAATTATTAATATTTACCGCTGCCTTGTTGGCTGAGCGACGCAAGGATCGCGGTGTGAAATTGAATTACCCCGAGGCCATCGCTTATATTTCCGCAGCGATCATGGAAGGTGCGCGTGATGGTCGTAGTGTGGCCGAATTGATGGGTTACGGCGCGACCCTGCTGACAAGGGATGATGTCATGGATGGTATAGCTGAGATGATCAAGGAAGTGCAGGTCGAGGCGACCTTTCCTGATGGGACCAAGCTGGTCACCGTACATAACCCGATACCCTGAGGAGAATGACAATGATACCTGGTGAAATTTTTCCCGTTGCAGGGGACATCGATATCAACAAGGACCGCGCCACCGTGACCGTCAAGGTCGCTAATAGCGGTGACCGTCCGGTGCAGGTCGGTTCGCACTATCACTTTTATGAAACCAATTCGGCGTTGATATTCGACCGTGAGGCCACGCGTGGTTTTCGCCTGGACATAGCGGCCGGCACTGCGGTGCGCTTTGAGCCAGGGCAGGAACGTCAGGTGCAGTTGGTTGAATATGCGGGTGACAGAATAATTTACGGCTTTAATGCCAAAATCATGGGATCTTTATAGGGGGCTGTATGAACAAGATGGACAGACGTGCCTATGCCGAGATGTACGGCCCGACTACCGGCGATCGCATTCGCCTGGGTGATACCGAGATCATTGTTGAGGTAGAGAAAGACCATACTGTATACGGCGATGAAGTGAAATTTGGTGGTGGCAAGGTCATTCGTGATGGCATGGGGCAAAGCCAGCGCAATTCTGCCGATGTTGTAGATACAGTCATTACCAACGCATTGATCATTGATCACTGGGGTATCGTCAAGGCAGATGTCGGTATCAAGAATGGTCGTATCAGTGGTATTGGCAAGGCCGGTAATCCGGATACCCAGCCTGGTGTAACCATCGTTATTGGACCCGGCACCGAGGCGATTGCGGGTGAGGGCAAGATCCTGACCGCTGGCGGTATCGATGCGCATATCCATTTTATATGTCCGCAACAAATCGAAGAGGCGCTGATGTCCGGCGTGACGACCATGCTCGGTGGCGGCACCGGTCCGGCGACCGGTACCAATGCCACGACCTGTACGCCGGGACCGTGGAATATTCATAAAATGTTGTCGGCCGCAGAAGGTCTGCCGATGAACCTCGGTTTTCTTGGTAAGGGTAATGCCAGTCTTAAAGAACCCTTGTATGAACAGGTGCGTGCCGGGGCGATGGGCCTTAAACTGCATGAGGACTGGGGCACGACGCCGGCAGCAATCGATACCTGTCTGACCGTGGCCGAGGACACCGATGTACAGGTGGCCATCCACACCGACACGTTGAATGAATCTGGTTTTGTTGAAGATACCATTGCCGCATTCAAGGACAGGGCGATTCATACCTACCATACCGAAGGTGCCGGTGGCGGACATGCGCCGGATATTATCCGTGCCTGCGGCCTGCCGAATGTATTGCCATCCAGCACCAATCCAACCCGGCCCTATACCGTCAACACCGTAGACGAGCATCTGGATATGTTGATGGTCTGTCATCACCTCGATCCTTCGATAGCCGAAGATGTGGCCTTTGCCGAATCGCGGATTCGCCGTGAGACCATTGCCGCTGAAGATATCCTGCATGACCTTGGTGCGTTTTCGATGATTGCATCCGATTCACAGGCCATGGGCCGTGTCGGTGAGGTCATCACCCGTACCTGGCAAACGGCGCACAAGATGAAGGTGCAACGCGGTGCATTACAAGGCGATAAGAGTGACAGCGATAATATGCGTGCACGCCGTTATGTGGCTAAATACACGATCAACCCGGCGATCACGCATGGTATTGCGCATGAAGTCGGCTCGGTTGAAAAGGGCAAACTGGCTGACCTGGTATTATGGGACCCAGCCTTCTTTGGCGCCAAGCCGGCGCTGATCATTAAAGGTGGTTTCATTGCTGCAGCACCTATGGGTGATCCGAATGCATCGATACCGACCCCACAGCCGGTACATTACCGCAGCATGTTCGGCGCGCTCGGTAATGCGGTAACGCAGACCGCAGTGACCTTTGTCAGCCAGGCCGCACTGGATGACGGCATCGGTGAGCAGCTGGGTTTGAACAAGCGTTTGCTGGCCGTCAAGGGGACGCGCTCGATCCGTAAAAAAGACATGATCCTGAATGACTGGCAGCCACAGATAGAAGTCGATTCGCAGACCTACGAGGTGCGCGCCGATGGTGAGTTGCTGACCTGTGAACCTGCCGAAGTATTACCGCTTGCGCAACGTTACTTTCTTTTTTGATAGACAAGCCGATGTTGAATTTGACAGAAAAAATTGCGCAAACGGATGCATACGACACAACCCTAACCTTGCCCTTCGATGTACGCCAGAAAAGTCGCTTTCGCGCGACATTGGATGATGGCCGCGAGGCCGGTGTGATTCTAGCGCGTGGCGCCGTGCTGCGTGAAGGCGATTGCCTGCGCGCCGAGCAGGGTGATGTGGTTATGATCAAGGCAGCCCAGGAAACGGTCAGTACTGTATATGTCAGCGATGCATTGTTGCTGGCGCGTGCGGCCTACCACCTTGGTAACCGCCATGTGCCGTTACAGATTACGGCCGCCTGGCTACGTTACCAGCATGACCATGTGCTCGATGACATGGTACGGCAGATGGGGCTTGATGTGGTCTGTGAACAGGCGCCGTTCGAGCCCGAGGCCGGTGCTTATAGTGGCGGTGGCCACGGTCATCATCATGGTCATACGCATGACTAGTCCATCGTTGTCACAACTACGCCTATGGCAGTTGATCAGTCCGTCGCTACCGGTCGGTGCCTATGCCTATTCCGGGGGCCTCGAGGCCGCGATCGAGGCGGGCTGGGTCAGTGAGAAGGAACAGGCAGCCGCCTGGATTGGCAGCCTGCTGCAACATGGGCTGGGCCAGTTGGATGTGCCGGTGTTCAAACGTTTGTACGACAGCCGCCATGCGCAAGACAGTCAACAATTTCATTACTGGAACCACTACTTGCTAGCCAGTCGTGAGTCAGCAGAACTGCAACAGGAAGACAAGCATCTCGGTCGCGCCTTGTTCAGGTTGTTGAACGATCTTGATGTAGACTTGCTGCCATTCTGTCATGCAGATCAAGACTATTCCTACGTCGCCATGTTCGCCTGCGCTTGCAGTGCCTGGCAAATCTCGCTGCAAGATGCCTTGCATGGGATATTATGGTCATGGTGTGAAAACCAGGTCGCGGCTGCAATCAAACTGGTGCCGTTGGGGCAGACGGCAGGTCAGCAATTATTATCCGGTCTGCAAAAACAGATCCCCGATTGCGTCCATGCTGGTTTGTCTCTGGCCGATGATGATATAGGTTTTACCCTGCCCGGGCTGGGTATTGCCAGTGCGCAGCATGAGGCGCAATACAGTAGGCTATTCAGATCTTAGGGGCAGAGAAAAGATACAAGGTAAAAGATAAAAGGGGTGGTGCAAACTGTCGCCTGACTTAAATAGATGCAGTGGTTCTAATTTTTGGTGGGAGCGGCCCTTGGCCGCGAAAAAAGTGGCGAGTTGCTAGTGGCTAGTAGCGAGGTAAAAAGTATTTAGCGACTAGTCTTTTTCTAGCTACTAGCCACTCGCTACTAGCTACTCGATTTGGGCCGCTCCTACAGAGTTATGAAAGAGGTTTTATATGTCACATGATAAGGTACTAAGGGTCGGTGTCGGTGGTCCGGTAGGGTCGGGGAAAACTGCACTGTTGGAGGCATTGTGTAAAAGCATGCGTGAGCATTACAACATCGCTGTGGTCACCAACGATATCTATACACAGGAAGACGCACAATTCCTGATCCGTCATGAGGCCCTGGATGCGGGCAGGATTATCGGTGTCGAGACCGGCGGTTGTCCGCATACTGCGATCCGCGAGGATGCATCGATGAATCTGTCGGCCATCGATGACCTTAATCGTAGTTTCACCGATCTTGATATGGTAATTATAGAAAGTGGCGGCGATAACCTCAGTGCAACTTTCAGTCCGGAGCTATCGGATCTGACCATCTATGTGATCGATGTCGCCGCCGGCGAGAAAATCCCGCGCAAGGGTGGCCCCGGCATCACCAAGTCTGACCTGTTGGTGATCAATAAGATTGATCTGGCCCCCTATGTCGGCGCATCACTGGAGGTCATGGAGCGAGATGCGAAAAAAATGCGCGGCGAGCGCCCCTTTATTTTCACGAACCTGAAAACCGGACAGGGTCTGGAGCAGGTTGAGCAGTTTATCGTTGAGCAAGGCATGTTGGCTCGTAAAAACTAGAGCCAGTCCCTAGTCTGAGCAGGCGCGCTTACGCCCGCAGGCTCATCTTCTTCATATCACATAACCAGATCGGCGACCTGTTACAGCCTGAAATAAGAAAGGCGACCTCCCACCCGGGATAAACGCACCAAAATATTGCAAATAGATATTTTACATGCACCAATAATGCACTTTTTTATTTCATTTTTATTTCTAAAAATGTACCTAACACCCCCATATTTTTATTAAATTATTGTTAATATTAGAAATTTTTAATGTTGGCATGAGCTGTGCAATTACTGGGATAAAGGCGATCAGTGCATCTGGTTGTAACGGGATTATTACCTTGAATGGATTTATAGCCATATTTGCTAACAATTATCATTATCTGAGGAGATAAACATGAAGTTAACGAAAAAATTATTGCCATTGGCCGTATCTGCAGCTGTAGCTGCTCCGATGCTGTTTGGCGCTACTGTAGCTCAGGCTGAGGTTTCAGCCACCTTGGGTGCAGCCAACATGTACCTGTGGCGCGGCCAGAACCTGACGCCGGATGCACCACAGATCTCTGGAAGCCTTGATTACAGCCATGCCAGTGGTTTCTATGCCGGCGCGTGGATGACCAATGAAGACGATGGCCATGAAACTGACCTGTACTTAGGTTATGGCGGCAGTATCGGTGATTTTGGTTATGACATCTCTTACTGGAAATACTTGTACCCTGAAGAAGGAAGATCTGATAGCGCAACACCGGCGCCAGTAGGATTAAGCGATAGTGATCTTTCTGATATCGTTATTTCGCTTTCTTATGGCCCCGTTGCCTTCACAGCCTACCTGGGTGCTGAAAGTGGCACTACCAAGGATGACTACTACACACTGAGTGGTGAGATGGGTAAATTCAGTGCACTGTACGGTTCCTATGTAGGTGATGGTGCTAATGACGGCAGTGATTATCAGCATATCCAGCTGGGTTATGCATTCAACGACAATGTCAGCTTTGCCGTCAGTAAGGCCAGTGATGATGGTGCCGGTGTTGAAGAAGATCCATTGTTTGTAGTTAGTTACTCTAAAACCTTCGATATGTAGAAGCTGAATTATCAGTGACTAAAGAGTAAACAAGGCTGAGGCAGATCTATCTATGATAGAGACTGTCTCGGCCTTTTTTTTTTCAAAATAATATTAAATAACAGATACTGCGAGGATGTTACTATGAAACACAATGTGTTGAAAAAATTCGCGCTGTTTGCGAGTGCCGCAACCCTGACAATGGGTATGCAGGCGACGCTGGCAGCCGATACGATCAAGGTCGGTGTTCTACACTCTCTGTCCGGTACCATGGCCATCAGTGAAACTACGCTGAAAGATACCATGCTGATGCTGGTTGAGGAGCAGAACAAGAAAGGCGGCGTACTGGGTAAAAAACTGGAAGCCGTGGTCGTTGATCCTGCCTCCAACTGGCCACTGTTTGCCGAGAAGGCCCGTGAGTTGATCCAGAAAGAAAAAGTGGCCGTTACCTTCGGTTGCTGGACATCTGTGTCACGCAAATCCGCTTTGCCGGTGTTCGAGGAATTGAACGGTCTGTTGTTCTACCCGGTACAGTATGAGGGTGAGGAATCATCCAAGAATGTATTTTACACCGGTGCTGCGCCAAATCAGCAGGCTATTCCTGCTGTGGATTACCTGATGAATGAGATTGGCGTTAAACGCTGGGTATTGGCTGGTACGGACTATGTGTACCCACGTACCACTAACAAGATTCTCGAGGCCTACTTGAAGGCCAAGGGTGTCAAGTCCAAGGACATCATGATCAATTATACTCCATTCGGCCATGCTGACTGGCAGAGTATTGTTGCCGATATCAAGAAATTTGGTTCCAAGGGCAAGAAGACTGCTGTGGTATCGACTATCAATGGTGATGCCAATGTACCCTTTTATAAAGAGCTAGGTAACCAGGGCGTTTCTGCTGAAGATATTCCTGTGGTCGCCTTCTCAGTCGGTGAGGAAGAATTGTCCGGCATCGACACCAAGCCACTGGTAGGCCATCTGGCTGCATGGAACTATTTCATGAGTGTCGAGAATGAAGACAACACCGCCTTCATCAAGGCATGGAAAAAATTCATCAAAAATGACAAGCGTGTCACCAACGATCCGATGGAAGCCCATGTGATTGGCTTTAATATGTGGGTCAAGGCTGTCGAAAAGGCTGGCACTACGGATACCGATGCGGTTGAAGCAGCCATGATCGGTATTTCCGTACCTAATCTGACTGGCGGTATCGCCACGATGATGCCTAACCATCATTTGACCAAGCCTGTATTGATCGGCGAGATCCAGGAAGATGGTCAGTTCGATACCGTATGGCAGACCAAGGGTACGGTTGTTGGTGATGCCTGGTCAGATTATCTGCCGGGTAGTAAGGATGTCGTCTCTGACTGGCGCAAGCCCCTGGCGTGTGGTAACTACAACGTCAAGACCAAGAAGTGTTCAGGTCAGAACTACAAGTAAATTAGATCTGCGTGCCAGCCACCGGGCTGGCACGTTTTTACTTTCCCTGTTAATGTAATTTCTCTCTGATACAATTGCAATATTAGTGAATTCTGGTGTGTCAGCTATTCTCACGAGTCAATAACAAGATTTATAATGCAGACCGGTTGAGTGTTATGTTTAAAATGCCAATACAAATATTATATCTGTTGCTTGCAAGCCTGTTGCCAATGCAATTGCCAGCAGAGTCGGAAGTGATTGGTTTTGAAGCACTTGTCAATCAGTTGCATGTTAATAGTTACAAAGAAAAAGAGGCGATCATTAAGCAGATCGCAACTCTAAAAGATTCCCGAAAAGTGACCATTTTGCAAACCATGCAGGATGGGGACTTATATTACCGTCAGTCGGACAAAAAAATTGTATATAGAAAGAAAACCGGCGACCAATATCGGATTACCGATGTATTAAGCAAGCAGGACCTCGGGCTTGTTGATTCTGGTACCATTAAAAAAATCAAAGTCAATAATAAACTGCGACGCATTTTGCGTTCAGTTGTCGCCAGGCTCAGCCTTGAAGATGACGATGTGGATGTCAGGCTGACAGCCGTTAATAATATCGTAAAAAACATCAATGACAGCGGCGCGGAACTGCTTAGAGAAAGTATGCCTGCGGAACAGGATGAGGATGTCCGCGCAGCCATGAAGACGGGTATCGCGCTGATGGATGTCCTCAGTGATGAGCCTTCAGTGCGGCACGAGGCCGTTGATGTGTTGGCGCAAAGTGTATACCCCGCCGCAAAAAGTCGTCTCGAAGATATTCTCGAAAAAGATGAGGCTGGTAACTATATAGAAACCGACGTTCAACTACTTAAAAAAGCGCGTAGTGGTATTGAAAATATAGATTCCAAGCTGGAGGTCTATAGTTTTCTTGAAACGGCTTTCTTTGGTTTGAGTCTGGGTTCGGTGTTGTTACTGATTGCTGTTGGCCTGGCGATCACCTTCGGCGTCATGGGTGTCATTAATATGGCCCATGGTGAGCTGATGATGATCGGCGCCTATACGACTTATGTTGTGCAGTTGATGATGCCTAATCATATCGATTACTCATTGTTTGTAGCTATACCGCTGGCCTTTGTTGTCGCCGGTTTGTTTGGTGTTGCCATCGAACGTAGCGTGATCCGTTTTTTATATGGCAGGCCATTAGAAACATTGTTGGCGACCTTTGGTATCAGCTTGATCCTGCAACAAATGGTACGTAGCATCTTTTCACCACTTAATCGTTCAGTGGCAACGCCGGAATGGATGAGCGGCTCATTCGAGGTCAATGCGGCCTTATCGCTGACCTATAACCGTTTCTATGTCATTATTTTCAGCCTGTTGGTGTTCTTCTTTCTGCTGGCCCTGTTGAAGAAAACCAGCCTGGGTTTACAAGTTCGCGCAGTGTCGCAGAACCGGCCGATGGCTAAGGCCATGGGGGTCAGGTCAGAATGGGTGGATGCGTTAACCTTCGGCCTGGGGTCGGGTATCGCCGGTGTCGCTGGTGTCGCCCTGAGTCAATTGACCAATGTTGGCCCTAATCTGGGGCAAACCTATATTATCGATTCCTTTATGGTCGTCGTGTTCGGTGGTGTCGGTAATCTGTGGGGCACGTTCGTCAGTGCAATGTCCTTGGGCGTGTTTAATAAATTCCTTGAGCCCTCGACCGGTGCTGTGCTGGCCAAGATCCTGGTGCTGGTATTGATCATTCTGTTTATCCAAAAAAGGCCGCGTGGTATGTTCCCGCAGAAAGGCCGCGCGGTGGAGAACTAGACCATGTTGGGGCGCCTGTTATTCAATAAACTACTGCATGACGACAAGGGCGGCGACAGGATGCTGACTGTGTTGCTGGCGGTAATGGTCCTGGTGCCGGTCTTGAACCTGTTGGTGCCTGAGAGTTCGGTCTTTCATTTGTCCACCTATACAGTGACCTTACTGGGTAAATACCTGACCTTCGCCTTACTGGCGATCGCGCTGGATCTGGTTTGGGGTTACTGTGGCATCCTTAGTCTTGGGCACGGCGCATTTTTTGCGTTAGGTGGTTATGCCATGGGTATGTATCTGATGCGTCAGATTGGTGACCGTGGTGTTTATGGTAATGCCGAGTTGCCGGATTTCATGGTGTTCCTGAACTGGAGTGAATTGCCGTGGTACTGGTCAGGTTTTGACATGTTCTGGTTTGCGATGGCCATGGTCGTTATTGTGCCGGGCTTGCTGGCTTATGTATTTGGCTGGCTGGCATTTCGTTCACGAGTGACCGGCGTCTATCTATCGATTATCACGCAGGCATTGACCTATGCATTGATGTTGGCGTTCTTTCGTAATGAGATGGGTTTTGGCGGCAATAACGGTCTGACTGATTTCAAGGACATACTCGGTTTTGATTTACAGTCTGATGTGACCCGGATTGTTTTGTTTACGGTTTCCGGTCTGGCCTTGCTTGGCGCCTATCTGTTAAGTCGTTATATTGTAAACTCCAAATTCGGGCGAGTTGTGGTCGCCATACGAGACGCCGAAGATCGTACGCGTTTTATCGGTTACAACGTCGAGCAATATAAACTATGGATTTTTGTATTATCGGCCGTGTTGGCGGGTATCGCCGGGGCCTTGTATGTGCCACAGGTCGGCATTATCAATCCAGGTGAGTTCTCGCCATTGAATTCAATAGAGCTGGCTATCTGGGTCGCCATTGGTGGGCGCGGTACTTTGTATGGTGCTGTGATCGGTGCGATTCTGGTCAACTACGCCAAGACCTATTTTACCGGTGCATTGCCCGAGGTGTGGCTGTTTGCGTTGGGTGGATTGTTTGTTGTCGTCACCCTGTTTCTACCACGTGGCCTGGTCGGCCTGTTCGACAAGCGACGTAAACGTAGTGCCGAGGTGCAGACATGAAGGCGCTCGACAATTTACGCGAGACAATGCGCAGGGATAAGGTATTTGATTTTGTCGCCGAGGGTCATTATCCATTGTCGTCATTTCGACATACGGTCACTACCGGTGAAATAGACGTCTCGCATGGCACGATTCTGTACGTGGAAAATGTCAACGTCAGTTTCGATGGCTTCAAGGCACTCAATGATCTGAATCTTTATATCCAGGACGGTGAGCTACGTTGCATCATCGGCCCAAATGGTGCCGGCAAGACAACGATGATGGACGTCATCACCGGAAAAACCCGTCCTGATACCGGACGCGTCTATCTTGGTCAAAGCATCGACCTTACCCGTATGAATGAGACGGAAGTGGCCGAGGCCGGTGTCGGTCGAAAATTCCAGAAGCCAACGGTCTTTCCTGAACACACAGTATTCCAGAACCTGGAACTGGCGATGAAAACAGAAAAAAGTGCCTGGAGCAGCCTGTTGGCCAGCTTGAGTGCCGAGCAACTGGACCGCATCGACGAGGTCATGCTGCAGATCGGCCTTAAGGAACAATATGCGATGTCGGCCAAGTTGTTGTCGCACGGACAAAAGCAGTGGTTGGAGATTGGTATGCTGTTAATGCATGACCCACGCGTGCTGCTTGTGGATGAGCCTGTTGCAGGCATGACCCATCAGGAGATGGATCGTACCGCGGAGCTGTTGACACAATTGGCGGGTAAACATTCTGTTGTCGTCGTCGAGCATGATATGGATTTTGTTCGTAGTATTGCCAAAACAGTAACCGTATTACACGAGGGTAGTGTGTTGGCCGAGGGCAGTATGGATGACGTACAGAACGATGACCGAGTCAGAGAAGTATATTTAGGTAGTTAATGATGTTATCAATAAGCGGACTCAATCAATATTATGGTGAAAGCCACACGCTTTGGGATATCAATATCGAGATAAAGCCTGGCAGCTGTGTATGCCTGATGGGACGCAATGGTGTTGGTAAAACAACGCTGTTGAAATCAATTATGGGCCTGGTGCCGGTACAGTCAGGGGGCATAGAGTATGATGGCATAGCGCTGGCCGGAAAGGCGGCCGAGATGCGTCCCAGGAGTGGTATCGGTTATGTCCCCCAGGGCCGTGATATTTTTCCGTTATTAACGGTGGAAGAGAACCTGAAGATAGGTCTTGGCGCTCGGCGCGATAAACTACGGACGATACCGGATAAAATTTATGACTTGTTTCCGGTGCTCAAGCAAATGCGCAGCCGCCGCGGGGGTGACCTGTCAGGCGGACAACAGCAACAACTGGCCATCGGCCGAGCGTTGGCCATCGATCCAGGCCTGCTGATTCTTGATGAGCCGACCGAAGGCATACAGCCCAATATTGTCCAGCAGATCGGTGACGTTATCACTACGCTCAACCAGGAGGGCTTGACGGTATTATTGGTGGAGCAAAAATTACCTTTTGCGCGTAGGGTGGGTAAAGAATTTATCATTATGGACAGAGGTAAGCATGTGGCAGCGGGACCGATGTCTGAATTAAATGACGACGTGGTCAGGCAATATCTTACCGTTTAGAAGCGGGTAGTTTTATTGTAAACACCGAACCCTCTCCATAAGTGCTTTCGGCCTCAATGTCTCCCCCCATCAGTTGGCAAAAACGGCGACTGATGACCAGTCCCAACCCGGTGCCGCCATATTGCCGTGTGGTTGTCGAATCTGCCTGACTGAACTCGCTGAATAATTTTTGCATCTGTGCATCGGTGATGCCGATGCCATTATCCGTAATCCTGAAGTAAATCCATGTGCCCTGTGCGTCAGTTTGCGTATCAACGTCAAGATTGATATCACCGTGCTTGGTGAACTTGCAGGCATTGCTTAGAAGATTCAGTAAAGCCTGTTTTAAACGTACTGGATCGGCGGTAATGCGTGTATCGTTTATGGTACATTGGTGCGTTAATTTATTGTTGTTGATATGAGCCAGCGGGGCGATGGTGACCATGATATCGTTGACGAGGTCGCTGACGCCGATCGCTTCCATATTGAGTTCCAGTTTACCTGCCTCGATTTTGGAAAGATCAAGAATATCGCTGATAACCGAGAGCAAGTGATGCCCTGAAGTATGTATTTTTTTCAGGTCTAATGCCATTTCCTGCTTGCCTTCCTTCTCGGCGTCTTCAGCCAGCATTTCGCTATAGCCGATAATGGCATTGAGAGGTGTGCGCAGTTCATGGCTCATGTTGGCAAGGAACGAGCTCTTGGCACGGCTTGCTTCGAGGGCCTGGTCACGTGCCAGTTCCAGCTGTTGTTCGTAGTGTTTGCTGTCACTAATATCACGAATAATAAAGACCAGGTTTGCCGATGAGTCTTGCTCATTACTGATTTTGTAGGCAGTAATCGAAACAGGTATAGATTGACCATCGCCTTTTAGTAGCAAGCTTTCATAGTGATGAATTTTATTCTGATTTTTGTGCCAGAGGCTAATGTTGTCCCAGTCATCCCTGTTCTGGAACAGGGTTGATATGTTGCACCCAATCAGGCGTTCGGGGACATAGCTAAACTGCGCAACGGATGGGCTGGCGCTCTCAATGGTATTGGACTGATTAACTTCCAGAAATGCATCAGGGATAGAGTTGAAAATAGATCTGAATCGCGCTTCACTTTCACGTAATGCGGCGTCGGATTTTATACGTTGGGTGATGTCACGTAGTACACCCTGGACCGCAGTGGGCCGTCCCTGATCATCAAAGACTATACGTGTGCTACAGGAAGTTGGTCTAAGGTCTCCATTTTTGCTCTTCAGCATTAATTCGTAATCGTTCACATATCCCTTTTCAGCCAGCACTTTTACCAATGCTTCACGCTGCTTGGGGTCCGCATAGACAACGGTGGCTGGCTTGCCGATCAATTCTGATGGATGGTAACCATAAGTTGGTTCGACTGAAGGGCTGAGGATAGTTACGATTCCGTCCATATCGGCCTCGTAATAGAGGTCTTGAAATGATTCAAAAATGCGTCTGAAACGCTGCTCGCTTTTACGTAGCGCCAGTTCTGATTCCTTGCGAACCGTTATGTCACGTACTGTACCCTCGACCGCAACGATTTCACCATTTTCATCCGTGACGGTATTGAGGTTTAGCGAGCAGGTAATGGGTGAGCCGTTCTTATGTTGATAATCAATTTCATAATCCGTTAAATAGCCTTGGCGGTGGAACAACTCGAGCATTCTGTTTCTTGCAGATGGGTCATAATAAAACTCTTCGGTATGATGGCCAATCAATTCCTCGGGCGTGTAACCCAGTAGGGTTTTACATGAAGGACTAACAAACTTGACAATAGTGTTTTCGGCGCGAAAATAAACGTCTTGTATGGATTCAAATATACGTCGAAACCGTTGTTCATTGGTTTTTAGTATACGTTCATGTTCTTTGCGTTGGCTTATATTGCGGGCAATACCTTCAATACCACGCGCCAGTCCTTTATCATCGTAGATGACGCGTGCTGAAACAGAAAAAGGTATAATGCTTTTGTTTTTGTGTCGCAAGTCAACTTCATAATCATTGATGTGACCTTGCTCCAATAGCGTGGCCAATTCTTCAAGCCTGGCTTCTGGTCTAGCGTACAGGTCTTCAAATTGCAAGTTGATCAGGTCCTCGGTCCTGTGACCGAGATGGTAGTATGCAGACGGGCTGATTAATTCGACGGTGTCGGTATTATCAAGGTAGTAATAGATATCGTCTATGGTTTCGAAAATACCGCGAAATTTTTGTTCACTGCTACCGATATCAGGCCTGTTATTTTTATGCTCATTGATATCTTCAATGATCGCGATACGCAGCTGCTCCGCATCTGTTGTTGCTATGGGTCGCCAGCGTGTTTGTAAAATTTTTCCTGTACAATGTTTGCAGTCAACAAATACGGTAGTATTGTTATCGGTATGCGTCAGCGCATCCAGTGTATTCTCGTCATCGACCAGTATCGATAAAGGCTGTCCGTGTAGTTGTTCCTGTGTATGACCAAGAAAGTTCGCACATACCTTATTTATATATAGTATGTGTTGACGATTATCCCAGGCGAGCACCGCCAGTGGTAAGGCTGGCGCCACTGACTGAAGAAATAGGTCGCTATCGACGTATGAATCTATACTGTGCGGTGTTTTGTCTTTTATTTTCACGGCTGAGCAATAAATTAGATAGTATTTGATAATATACTAACTTGATTTTTTATCCTTGTTAGGTTTGAATCTAAACGGTATTTAATGTTATTACAGATAAATCACTGATAGCTATACTTTTAGAAGGGAAAAATGAAAAAAAACGCATTTCTCGCCACGATTGTCATCAATTGCTGTTACCTATCCCCAGCAAACGCATTTGAATTTGAAAAGAACGGATTAACCGGTAATTTCGATACCACCTTATCCTGGGGTGTTGCGCGTCGTATTCAAACACAAGACCCGAACTTGATTGGCCGTAGTAAACCCGGTGGCCTGGCCTATTCAGTCAATAATGACGACGGTAATGTTAACTATAATAAAGGGCTGATCTCCAATGCCATCAAGGTGACCCATGATCTGGACCTGGAATACAAGAATTTTGGCGCCTTTGTACGTGGCAGTTATTTTTATGATTTCCATAACAGTGATAAAAGTGAATTAACTAAAGCGGCCAAGGACAAGGTGGCCAAGGACGCCGACCTGCTCGATGCCTATGTGCGCGGCAGTTTTGATATCGGCGGCAGACCGCTTGATCTACGTGTCGGTAATCAGGTTGTCAGTTGGGGTGAGAGTACCTTCATCCAGAATTCAATTAATGTGCTCAATCCGATAGATGTGGCCAAGATCCGCATACCAGGGGCAGAGCTGCGCGAGGCCTTGCTGCCTGTACCGATGGTATGGGCATCACAACAACTGACCGACAACATCACCCTGGAAGCGGTCTATCTGGCCCGTTTCGAACACACCGAGATCGACCCACGTGGCACCTATTTCAGTACCAATGATTTTGCCAGTGATGGCGGTGAATATATTGCTGTCGGTTTTGGCGCAGTACCGGATGTGGTCTGTGGCACCGCGAGTCCTTTCAGTGTGAACTGCGTGCCTAGAAATGCTGACCGGGACGCCGATGATGATGGTCAATTTGGTTTGGCCCTGCGCGTGTTTGCTCCACAATTGAATGACACGGAATTCGGTTTATTTTTTGCTAAATATCATAGTCGTTTGCCAATCATCAGCGCCGTTGCGACAACAACGCCGGGGCAGCCTACTGCACCGATGAACGGGCGCTATTTCATAGAGTACCCGGAAGATATCAAGCTTTATGGCATTAGCTTCAATACCGAGTTAAGTGATTCCGGTGTGGCCTTGCAGGGTGAATACAGTCATCGTGTCGATGTACCTCTACAGATAGAGGATGTCGAAATATTATTAAGCGCGTTATGTTCTCCGGCCAGCCAACTGGCAACCAACCCGGTACTTGGATGCCCGGCCGGCCCGGGTGGTGAGATAGCCGGTTACCGTAGACATGAAGTAGGTCAATTGCAGTTTACTGGCACCAAGGTTTTTGGATCGGTTAACCCGTTTAATGCATCACAATGGGTTTTGTTGGCAGAAGTAGGCGTGACCCATGTTTATGACCTTCCTTCGAAGGGCACACTTCGTTACGAAGGCCCTGGTACGCCATTACCTGGTAATGCGTTAGCTGCTGCTGGTTCAGGTGTGCCGCAACAACTGGATGGTTGGGCTGATGAAACCTCATGGGGCTATCGATTTGTAACTCGACTGGATTATAATTCTGCACTGGGTGCGGCAACCTTATCGCCACGAATCGCCTTTGCCCATGACGTCAATGGCACTTCACCAGGCCCAGGCGGTAATTTTATCGAAGACCGTAAAGCAATCACGCTGGGTCTGGGGATCAATTATCTGAATCAGTGGACTGGAGATTTCAGTTATACCAATTTCTTCGGTGGTGGCAGTTTTAACCAGATTCATGATCGCGATTTTGTCGCATTCAACGTTAAGTATTCTTTCTAGGAAAAACAGGTTATGAGATTGAGTAAAGAATTGATGGTTGGCGCAATTAGCCTGTACTTAGGTATGAATACAGTACAGGCAGCGATCAGTGCCGAGGAGGTCGCCAGACTGGGGAAAGACCTGACGCCGGTGGGAGCAATCAAGGCCGGTAATGCCGACGGCGCAATTCCTGCCTGGAGCGGAGGTATTACCCAGGCGCCTTCAGGCTTTAAGCCCGGCGGTCATCATATAGATCCTTATGCTGCAGATAAGCCCAGGTTTACAATCAGCAAGGATAATGCGCAGCAGTACAAGGACAAGCTGAGTCCGGGGCAGATAGCAATGATGGAAAAATATCCGTCGTTCAAACTGAACGTTTACCCAACGCAGAGAAGCGCGTCATTGCCGCCGCGTATCTATAAAGCGACGGCAGACAATGCAACGAAAGCCGCTTTGTCAGATAATGGTAATGGTATTACCAACACCATCGTCGGCATCCCATTCCCGGTCCCTGCTTCAGGCCTTGAAGCCATCTGGAACCATATTGTACGTTTCCGGGGAACCGCAGTGCAACGCTGGATCAATCAGGCCGCCGTTACCGCCAGTGGCAAGTACACACTGGTAAAACTGGTAGACGAGTTTGATTTTCAGTATGTCAGGGAAGGCGTCAACCTTGAAGACCTGGATAATATTCTACTGTATTTCAAGCAGACGGTAAAAGCGCCAGCGCGATTGGCGGGTGGGGTCTTGCTGGTGCATGAAACCATCGACCAGGTAAAAGAATCTCGGCACGCATGGTCTTATAATCCCGGTCAGCGCCGTGTGCGCCGTGCGCCAAACATTTCCTATGATAATCCGGGTACTGCTTCTGACGGACTGAGAACGGTTGACGATTTTGACATGTTTAATGGAGCTCCCGATCGCTACCAGTGGAAACTGTTGGGGCGCAAGGAAATGTATGTGCCGTATAATAGTTACAAGTTACATTCGAGTGATGTTGCATATAAAGAAATTCTAAAGCCCGGTCATATCAACTCGGACCTGGCACGTTATGAGTTGCATCGAGTCTGGGTGGTCGAGGCAAGCCTGAAAGATGGCGATCGACATATTTATGGTAAGCGTGTCTTCTATATAGATGAGGATAGCTGGCAAATCCTGATGGTAGATAAATATGATAACCGCGGGCAAATATGGCGCGTTAGCGAAGGTCATGTGATCAATTATTATGACCAGCCAGTATTATGGACTACTCTGGAAGTACACTATGACTTACAGTCAGGACGATATCTGGTCCTGGGTCTGAATAACAAGGAAAAGATGTATGACTTTAATATTACAAGAAACAAATCAGATTATACCCCGTCTTCTTTAAGACGCGCAGGCAAACGCTGATAAATAACTGTATCATCATCCGCGCTAGCGGCTGATGATAGAAGTCAGGTAAATGCTCCTACATATAAGGATTGCAACGCTTTCGGCCTTACTTGTGCCGGCATTGATAATGCTGGCACCTGCACTCATGGCGGCGCAGCAGACTTCCTCCGAAACCTCTAGCATTGCAAGTAAATCCCTGTTATTGGATATCGTTCCTGTAGACAAGCAAGTCATTGCTGTTGGTGCGCGCGGGCATATTTTAATGTCTGCGGATTGCGGCGCATCATGGCAGCAGATGAAAAGTCCACGAGCAGTGACACTGAATAGTGTTTTTTTCTTCGATGTGCGTAATGGCTGGATCGTCGGCCATGATGGCATAATCTTAAAAACAAGAGATGGCGGCAAACAATGGAGCGTCGTGCACGAGGATATTGAGGCCGAGCAACCACTGTTCGATGTTATATTTGTCTCCAGCAAAAAAGGCTTTGCGGTGGGTGCTTATGGTGCCTTATTGAGTACTATTGATGGTGGGCAGAGCTGGACGGGCAGAACCTTGTTTGCTGAGGATGATTTCCATCTTTATTCAATAACACAGATGCAGGGTGGTGAGCTGATTGTCAGTGGCGAAGCCGGCGCTGTTTATTTGTCCGTGAATAGTGGCGACACCTGGGAAAAGATAAAAACACCTTATGCAGGGACCTATTTTGGCCAACTGGTGTTGGCAAACGATCGCCTTCTCCTGTTCGGTATGCGTGGACATATCTATAGCTCGTCAGACCTCGGGTATAGCTGGAACAAAATTGAATCGGGTAGCGAACATGCGCTGTCTGCAGGCCTTGAATTAGAAGATGATTCCATCCTGCTAAGTGGTGACGGCGGTGTTTTGCTGGCCAGCCGTGATCGCGGAAGAACTTTCTCGTTACAAAAGGTCAGTAATCGCAGTCATAAAATTGCCATGTCTGAATGTTTGGACGGTGGTGTGCTTGCAGTCGGTGAAAACGGTGTGGAGAGACTGCATTGAGCTCTGATAAAAAACACGTCTGTCAAACGATAGCTCGATGGGTTTTTAGTCACCGCCAGCATGTGCTTATATTGTTCGCATTGTTGACCGCATTGCTAGCTTACTCTGCCACCCAGGTACGTCTGGATGCTGGCTTTAAGAAATTACTACCTGCCAAGCACGAATATATGCAAACCTTTTTCAAGCACCAAAAAGACTTTGGTGGCGCCAATCGCATCCTGATTGCGGTATCGGCGAAGAAGGGCGATATATTCAGCAAGGATTTTTTCGATGTCTTGAAGGCGGCGACCGATGAGGTGTTTTTTATCCCAGGTGTCGAGCGTTCTTCAGTGACCTCGTTGTTTACCCCGAATACGCGTTTTATTGAAGTAGTCGAGGGTGGCTTCGCCGGTGGCAATGTCATACCAGCAGATTTCGTCGCTGATGCCAAAGGCCTGGAGATAGTACGCTCCAATATTCTAAAATCCGGCAAGCTCGGTCGACTTGTGTCTACGGATTTTAGTAGTGCCATGATACGTGCCAACCTGATATCCGCCAGCGAACACCAGAAAATAGACTATATTGGACTTGCCGATCGTCTGGAAAAACTTCGCCAACAATTTGCCAGTGAAAATGTTGATATCCAGATTATAGGCTTCGCTAAATTGATCGGCGATGTCGTTGATGGTCTCAGTGATGTAGGCCTGTTTTTCATTATTACTTTGCTGGTCACAGCGATCCTGATCTATATCTATACGCGTTCTGTACGACTGACTATTTTGCCGATATTATGCTCATTAACAGCTGTGATCTGGCAGCTTGGTCTGTTGCCGGTAATTGGTTACGGCATCGACCCAATGTCGATACTGGTGCCTTTTCTGGTGTTTGCGATCGGTATCAGCCATGGCATTCAAATGGTCAACGCAGTCAGGGTCGAGGCAAACAAACATGCCGATAGCCGGAAGGGTGCCAGGGTAGCCTTCATACGTTTGCTCGTGCCGGGTAGTGTCGCCCTGATCAGTGACACGCTTGGCTTCTTGACCATACTGCTGATTGATATCGGCATTATCAGGGAGATGGCGATTGCTGCCAGTGTTGGCATTGCCGTAATCCTGTTAACGAACCTGTTCCTGTTGCCGGTATTGTTATCCTATATGCCCAGCGGCTATTTCAAGCGGACCCATGTAGGCCGTTATGAACAGCAGTGGAAGTGTTTCGCTAATTTTTTTACACGCAGAAATTCTACAGGGGTTGTTGTACTGGCCGGCCTATTGCTGCTGTTTGGTCTCTGGAAAGGGTCGGACCTGAAGATCGGTGACCTTGAGGCAGGGGCGCCGGAGTTGCACGCCGATTCACGCTATAATCAGGATATTAAAAAAATCACCAGCCAGTATGCTATCGGTGTAGATGTGTTGACTGTGATTGCAGAATCGAAAGGTGGTGCCTGTACGAACTACGCCAGTATGGATGAGATCGATCGTTTTGCCTGGCGTATGCAAAATACAGCCGGCGTGCAGTCTGTGACCAGCCTGCCACAATTGGCCAAGCTGGTGAATGCTGGCTGGAATGAAGGAAACCTGAAATGGCGGGTGTTATCACGTAACCAGTATGTACTGGCGCAATCGGTAACGCCGTTTGATACCAGTACCGGGTTACTGAATTCGGATTGCAGCGTCATGGCGGTATATATTTTTACCCAGGACCACAAGGCGTCAACGATTGCCGGTATTGTCGAGGCGGTTAAACAGTATCAAGGTGAAAAAAACAATACCGATGTTGATTTCAGGCTGGCCAGTGGCAATGTCGGTGTCATGGCGGCGACCAATGAAGCCGTATCGGCTGCGCAAATACCGATGCTGGTTTATGTCTATAGTGCAATCATAGTTCTGTGTGTTATCGGTTTCAGGTCTGTGTTGGGAACCTTATGTATCGTAGTGCCATTGGCACTGGTGTCTATCCTGACTTATGCCCTGATGGTGTATCTGAATATTGGCCTGAAGGTGGCTACCTTGCCTGTGGTGGCATTAGGTGTGGGTATCGGTGTCGACTACGGTATTTATATTTACAGTCGCCTGCATGAATTTATGGATGATGGCCTGCCGATCAGGGAGTCCCTGTTCAAGGCCTTTACCACTACCGGGCATGCCGTATTGTTCACCGCGATGACGTTGGCGATGGGTGTCAGCACCTGGATCTTTTCAGCATTAAAATTTCAGGCCGATATGGGTATCCTACTGACCTTTGTCTTCCTGGCCAATATGCTGGCAGCGATGATCCTGTTACCGGCCTTGGCAGTGTTGGTTTTTAAGGACAAGTAGCGATTAAATAGTAGCGTGTTGCTAGTGGCGAGTAGCGCGTAAAACCAGATACCAGCTTTTTTCTAGCCACTCATTGCCCATCCCTCAAGACTCGATTATCGCGGCCAAGGGCCGCTCCTACAATGGCCACACCACTGGTTATGAGCTGAATAGTACCGCCATCACTCTGTAGGAGCGGCCCTTGGCCGCGATAACCGAATAGCTAGTGGCTAAAAAAGACCGGGATTAGAGTTCTTTTTGCACGTAACTAGTTACTCGCTACTGTTTTTAATCGCGGTCAAGGACCGCTCCCACAGAAAAGAGGTTCACCTGGAATCGACTAATTTTCCAGGCTGATTTCATCGGCAATACCGTCAGGAGTATTTATGTCATCGCCATCTTCGATTTCTAATGTATCACCCTCATTGAGCATATCGAAGAATTCCGAGCGGCTTAAGGGCGGGCTCAGGTTGCTAATTTCGACGTCATTGATTTCAAGCTTAGTATTTGAGTTTGCAAAATGCGAAACCCCAAGGATTGTTATTGACTCCTGAAACGGGGTTGGAACAATTCCTGATGGGTCAACCGGTCCTTTCAATGACGCCTCGGATTCCGGCGACTTTCTCTTCAAGTCTGTAACAATGACATTGCCATCGCCGTCTAGCAAGGCTTTTATTTCCAAATAGTTGTTCGGTTCGATATTGCTGATAGAGAATGGCTCAAGGTCAAATAGATCATCTTCCAGTTTGCTCAGATTGTTGATGGAGACTTCGACACTCTCTCCGCTGCCATATGAAAGCGATATTTTATTGTTGCTGATATTCGATATATCAGAAACAATTGACTGTATTTTAATTTCACCGCTTCGCGCCTCAATTTCACTGGCAATCAAAATATTATTACTGAAAGTACCCTCTACTTCGATTTTGACGTCAAAACCTAATGAAAGATTTAATGGTATTGTAATCCCGCTGGCATCAACCTGAATTCCATTGACTTTGAAATTTGTGTCATCAATATAATCTGTGATAATACCTTCGATTTCTACATCTCCATCAGTATCGTTAAATAACGAAGATTTCTGCTTGATCTCATCGGCATTGACTTCATTAGCACTGGCGTATATTCCTTTGACTTCTAGAGGTGTCCCAGTTGCTAGTGAGGAATAATCGGTTGAGCCATCATGGTTAATGACAATCGTAGAGCCTCCCGTAAGTAACTCAAAGCTCATATTGGACTGGACTTGTCCTAATGAACCATTGACCTCGACATCGGTTGTGGTTGAAAGAGGTCCTTTTAACTCTATCCTTGTTGCATTAATTATAGCATTGGAATCTATCAGGCCGTAAATCTCCAAAACATCATTTTCAGCAATGCTGTCGAAAGCAAAACCACTGCCATCGAATACCGTGCTATCTGCACTGGCGAATACAGTATGACCAAATACAGTGAATGTGACTGTATTATTATTCAAGTCAACATCGGGTGTTCCGGACACCGGGCCTTTGAGCTCGATATTTGTACTGATGTCGTTAGCAATTCCTGTCGTGCTATCGGCGTTCAGGGTTCCATGCACAAGAACAAACATTCCTAGTTTCAAATCGGCCTCGCTGCCGATGTTTCCATCAATATTGATATTAGAGGAGGATGTATCAAATTTAACGCCATTGACAAAGATACTGCCAAAACCAGTAATCGTGCCGCCAGAAGTTACCCCGGTGCCACCGATACCACCACTGCCACCACCTCCGCAAGAGGTCAGCAAGAACAGAAGGATGGATGCAATAAGACTATGTGAGAATGAAGGGCGCATATTATTTCTCCTTGGGTTCATCTACGTAATAGTAGATACCCATGCTAACCTTGGCCGATGATTGTTTGCTTTCGGCGTCAGGGTCTTGTTCATGTTCGGTCAACCAGCTGTCCAGACGTTCGAGTAACATCTGCGCTTCCTTTGTTGACAGTTGTTTGAATGTTTCCAGATCGGTATTTGCAATGTGTCCATTGCTGACCTTGCGCTGGAAGCGTAGCTCATCGCCCTGATGGGTCAGGTTGTGGTCGATGGTATCGATTAATTCCTCGACGTCTGTGCCGAGGATATGCATTTTCTCTTCCGGGTCATCGGAAGGGACGTAGGCGTGGCGCACCAGATAAATAATGTCATCGCGTTGTTCTACGCTTTTTGCTGTCATTAATTCGGTCAACATTGCCTGTACGGGTACATCGCCACTGTATGAACGCACCAGGGATGTGAAAGAGGGGCTGTCACCTCTTAGTGGTAATGCCAGCGGTACGCCCTCGGCGGAGCGATAATCTGTATCATTAAGCCAGCCACTGATAACCCGGATGGCACGGTTATAGCGTTTTTCTTCGGTTACTGAGTCCGGCTCGGGTAACTCATGCAGGCGCTTGACCTCTTTGCGGGTCAGGCCGGTCAATATCGACACCCGGGATACGGATTGCTTTTTGCCTTCTATGGTGAAATGTTCAAAGGCGACATCGGTATAGACCTTCTTGGCCAAATCGGAGAAGGTGCCGAAGGCGATGCCGTTGCGCAACAGAATCCTTACCAATGGGCGTAGCAGGCGCAGCACGGCCCGGGCGAGTATCTGTTGGTGAGGTGTATCCATAAATGGGACTATAATCCCAATTATGGGATAGGTCAAGTGAAATTGTGCTCAGGGGGCCGCAGTTTAGCAGCATTGTCGGTGATTAAATCCGTATATCCTACCCTGAAACTATAGTTTATACGGGTAAAAGAAATTACACGGGTAAAAGTGCAATAAAGCGTCTATAACTGCCCAGCTTTTATCAGTATAATCAGCCGCTGCACAGAAAATCTGTCTAGTACAACACAATATCATGTACAGCCGGCATTTGGCAGACCCAGAACCACGATTATATGCTAGCTGCGTAATCGGTACATATATAAAGAATGATGGGAGATAAGAGTGACTGATCAAGATCAACAAGTGATGAAATCGATAGCTATAGTGACCATAGCGATAGCCCTGCTGGGTGTGATCGCTTTTTTTATAGCACAGAACGTAAGTGAGAGCTCTTCCAAGAAGCAGCAGAAGAGTGCCCGTGCCGAACAGGCATTGCAGGCACGGATTGAGCCTGTTGGTAAGGTCAGTGTAGGTGCCAAGATGGCTGCGGGTGCTGCCAAGGCGGCCAGATCCGGTCAGGAAGTGGTACAGGCTTCTTGTGGTGGTTGTCATGTTGCCGGTGTCGCCGGCGCCCCTAAGATTGGTAGCAAGGGCGACTGGGAATCACGTATGCAGGCTGGAATGGAAGGCATGATGACTGCAGTTATAGAAGGGAAGGGGATTATGCCTCCACGCGGCGGCGGTGATTTCACCGATGAGGAGCTCGAAGCGGCGATCAAGGATATGTTGGCTAATAGCGGCATGTAACCTTAGACAATGCATGGTTACAGATGAGGGCTACTGCGGTAGCCCTTTTTTGTTGCCTGTTAATCCAGACTTTCAACAGGCTAAAGTTAGCTGTAAAGTGACCGAAAAACAGTTAGGAGTGTGTGATTGATTTCTATTGCCTGAGTACTTGCTAGTGCATGAGTGTTCTCGCAATCGATCACATGAAAATAAGAAACGCTCGCGACGAGGGTTTCGACAACAGCCAGGCCAGGTTTCGTATGAATAAAATGACTATTTGTTTTTCCTCCCTATTCAGCAATGTATTGCGTTCCAGCTTTGTATTTCTGCTATTGGCTATGGGCGCAAACGCCTATGCCGCTGGTGGAGGTGGCGGAAGTTCTTCACCTTATCTGGAGATCAAGCCTGCATTTGTAGTCAATCTTGCAGATAAAAGCAATGACGTGCGCTATTTGCAGGTTGAGGTGACTTTGAAGATAGCAGACGTCAATGATGCGCCCAAGGTACAGAAACATATGCCAATGATCAGGCACCGCCTGGTGCTATTGTTCAGCAGTCTATCGTTTTCTGAAATCAGTTCAAGTCAGGGAAAAGTTAAACTAACGGCCGAGGTGCTCAAGGAAATCAGGGAAGGTCTGAAGAAAATGACCGGCAAGGAACTCATCGAGGCGGTATACCTACCCAAGATCGTTGGCCAATAGCGGCTAGTGATAGAGCAGCCTGTACTTAGTCGCCAAGTATACTGCGCAAATTAGCTAAATGCGCGTTGCCGCGCTCCTTGCGTTCATCACTGGATTCCTGGCGGTTGTTTTCCCAGTCAAGAAAATCCTGCGGCAGTTCCTCAAGAAAACGGCTGGGTTCGCAGGATAATAGTTCACCATAGCGACGTCGGGTCATTGCGTGGGTAAAGGTAAGCCCTTTTCGTGCACGCGTTATGCCGACGTAGGCGAGCCTTCTTTCTTCTTCCAGGCTGTCATCGACACTGTTTCGATGCGGTAATAACTCTTCTTCCATACCGACAATATAGACATGATTGAATTCTAGTCCCTTGGAAGCATGCAAGGTCATCAGATGGACGGCATTGTTGTCTTGCTCTTCACTATCACGCTCCAGGATGTCCATCAGAGTCATATGATTTAGCCACTGGGCCAGGTCCTGGTCGGGTTTTTTGCGTTGCAGGCGTTGTAGCCAGTCAAGTAGCTCATCAATATTCCTGAGGCGATTTTCGGCCGCCTTGGGCTCATTACATTGATTCTCGACCCATTCCCTGTATTGCATGTCATCGAGCATTTCCTTGATCGCTGACAAGGTGTCGCCGCGCACAGCCTTTTCGGCAATATCATTTAACCAATCACAAAAGGACAGCAAGTTGCTGTAGGCGCGTGCACCCAGGTGCTCGGTAATATCGATTTCATAACAAGCAGCGAACAGGCTGACATTCTTTGAGCCGGCGAAGTCGGCCAGCTTTTCTATCGTGCCCGGCCCCAGTCCACGCCTGGGTGTGTTGACAGCACGTAGGAAGGCGCCATCGTTGTCTGGGTTAACCAGCAACTGCAGGTAGGCCATAATATCTTTTATTTCGCCGCGTTCAAAGAATGAAGTGCCGCCGCTGAGATGGTAGGGGATTTGGTGTTCACGCAAGGCGCGTTCGAAGGGACGTGATTGATGATTGCCGCGATAGAGGATGGCGTAGTCCGAGTAAGGCAGGTTGTGTTTGAAACGGTGGTGTAAAATTCGTGAGACTACCTTCTCTGCTTCATTGTCAGCATTGCGGGCGCTGATAACATTGACCTTATCGCCGTTACCGAGGGCGCTCCATAAACGCTTTTCAAATTGATGATCGTTATTGGCAATCAAGTGATTGGCCAGGTGCAGGATGTTACTGACAGAGCGATAGTTTTGTTCCAGTTTTACAACCTTTAAGCTTGGAAAATCTGCCAGCAACAGGTTCAGGTTTTCAGGTTGCGCCCCACGCCAACCATAGACGGATTGATCATCATCACCGACGACCGTCAGGCTTGAGCGTGACCCTAGTAGTAGTTTAATTAAATTATATTGCGCGGTGTTAGTATCCTGATATTCATCTACGAGCAGATAGCGAATGCGTTGTTGCCAGGCCATCAAGGCCTCCGAATCGCTGGAAAATAACATCGCAGGCAATGAAATAAGGTCGTCAAAATCGACGGCATTATAGGTGCGTAAGGCCTGATCGTATTTGATATAAATTTGTGCTGCGGTATATTCCTTTGGGTCAGTGCAGCTGTTTATAGCCTGTTCGGGCGCGACAAAGGCGTTCTTCCATGAAGAGATCTGCCAGCGTACCTTGTCTTCAATATCACTGCTACTGGCAAAGTCCTTGCGCAGAAGGTCACGTATCAGGGCCATGCTGTCCTGGTGATCATAAATAGTAAAGCCTTTGCGCAGACCAAGCTTTTTCTTCTCTCTTCTAATTATCTTCAGACCGAGGGTATGGAAAGTGGAAACCTGTAAGCCACGAGCGTCATTTTGAGAAAGTAGTTTTGCAACACGTTGTTGCATTTCTCGGGCAGCTTTGTTGGTGAAGGTCACCGCAGTTATATGCTCAGGCAAGTGAACCTTGTTCTTGATCAGGTGCGCGATCTTATGAGTAATAACGCGTGTCTTGCCACTACCCGCCCCTGCAAGCACAAGCAGTGGGCTATCGATATGTTCGATAGCCTGTTTTTGTTGGTCGTTGAGAAGATCGGGCATGGTGACAGCTGGGTATAAAAGCGGGTAATGTTGGTGACTACTTTCGAGGCACTATTATTCCGGATTATTCTCCGCTTTTTCATTTTTAAGGATCAGGCTGATATCGCCGACGCTCAGTTCGACTGTGTGCTCCGGGTTCGTCGTTTTGGCAAAACCGCTTTCCATGCTGAAATAGATATTATGTTTGCCAATCGTAATGATGTCGCCATGCTCAAGCGTATGTTCCATGACCCGGTTGCCGTTAACATAGGTGCCGTTAGTACTGCGCAGGTCCTGGATGTAGGTCGGCTTGAAAAATGAAACCAGTTTGGCGTGATAGGCGCTGACGGCAGGGTCAGCAATCTGGATGTCATTGTCCTTGGTGCGGCCAATGGTGACAGTACCTTCCGGAAGTATCATTTCTTCCGTGCCGTTCTGATCAGTGTGAATAATAATCTTTGCCATCTTTCTCGGTAACCCGGTTTTCAGTAACGTCGAGTGGTATAGTTGATGTTTTCCGTTTTCGTGCTAACGCAAGACTTTTTGTTATGCGTTATATGCGAAAGCCGCCATGACGTTTGCGCTGTCTGTAATCCATTATATACCATCCCAGCCATATGCCTATTAAAAACAGTATAATGCCGGTGATTAGGAAGATTTTTATCGGAACACTGCGAGCATATATCTTTGTTGATGATGCATATCTCTGATTTTGTTGTTGAATACTTTGCAGATGGGCTAGTTGCTGCTGTGAGCTCTTTTCGGTGGTCTGCAAGGTTTTCCGATACTTTTCCGCCTCAACGCGCGCCGATTTTGTATCTATCAGGGCCTGCGCTAATCGTTCCTTCATTTCTGCCAGTTCTTGTTCCTTTTCGTTGACAATCAGGCGTGCGGGCTTGTCCGTGACCAGGTATGCCGATTTTGCCCAGCCGACCTTGCCATCACGTGTTTTAATTTTAGCATAGCCAGGTTGTCGCTCCAGAACGGTGATGGGGTCACCACTGTTGAGCGTGGTGACCGTCTTCCCGCCTGATTTCACTTGTTCGTTGACACTGAGTCTGAGCAAATCTGTCACATAAAGGGTTTGAGCCAGACAATGAGTGGCTGTCAGGCATAACAGGCCTAATGAAAAGACAAACCGTAGCATTATTCACTTCCATTTTTAGTCGCGACCTGAGCAGTATATGACGAAGTGTTTGCGTATGCCAGAGTGCAGCAAGTTAGTGCCGGAGGTTCGGCGATGAGGCTAGTAGGATTACTTGAAAATATCTGAGGTCAACGGAATCGACAGGCCGAAACTTAATGCCCAATCGTTGACTGCTTCATTACTTAAATTATCTGTCTGCTTGTCATCAAGGAAATAGCGGATGTCGGCTTGGATCTTGGCGCCACTCGCTTTAATCGTGTGCTCAAAGCCGAGACCCAGGTTGGTCGTGGGTGCCTGGTATGAAGTGTCCAGATTGCTATAGTTGCGAACACTAGAGATACCACCGGCGATATAGGGCGTGAATTTGCCGTCCTTTTTCAGGTAATAACGGCCATCGATCAGGATGCCCTGATTCTCCTGGCGAAAATCCGGGCTGTCAGAGAGCAAGTTGATGTCAAGATCGATGCGCTTGTCGAGTGCACGGCCGATACTGATTGTCTGGTGGTTGATATTCTTCAGGGCATTATCACTGTTGCCAAGGTTTAGCCGGGGCTGCATATACCATTGTTCAATCAGCTCATCCGCGGCCAATGCTGGTGTCAGCGGGCAACACAAGGCGGCGGCCAGTACAATAAGTACAGCATAGGGCTTGCTTTGCCTGCAATGGATTGGTGCTCTGATCATGGTTTGGCTAATTATTGTTCACAGTTTTATTTAAATATAGATGATTTTAGCGGTTTAATCTATAAGCGCCTTATTTAAATTATCTAAATTTACAGTTAGATACACTTGACGTTAAATATAATTTATCAAAACCGAGGTAAAGATGCGATGCCACTAGCGCTATGACGCAGTTTTACTTTGCGACTGCTGGTGCAACATCATCCCGGTCGATGTGTTGGTCACATGCGCAACGGTTGCTTTGCGGCGATGTAGACGGACCACATTTCCCTGACGGATAACAAAGATCAACGAAGCAATAGCACCAGGTCGGGCCTGACGTTTGCCAGTCCGAATCAGGATGCCATGGGCACTGAGATTCATGGTTTTAAAGCGCCTGGTACCCTTGCCGGGGAAGGCAACATAGACCTGCACTTTGGCGGGTTTGCGTAAGCTATATCGTCTATCCATTCTCTGGTCCGTTGATAAAATATAGAATCTGTATAGAGATATTCTAAACTGTTATTGCCTTCAGGCCAAGATCCTGCTTCAATAATGTATTAAATATTAGCTTAACTTATTGTTTATTATAAGGTAAATATTAACGTTAAGTATCAATAAACAATGTATTTCTGTAGTGATGCGCGCCATTTGGGGTTGGCTGGGGCGTGTTTTAGTCGGATACAATGCCCGACTTCATTCTCATACCAGCCATGTTCATGCTCGTGGGGCTCGGCCTCATATCCCCACCAGTCACCACTGGCATCCTGCGCCAGCCAGCGGACCCATGCCGGTATATGAGTGCCATCGACAGGGATTGTCATGGCTCGTTTGCTGCAGTACTGATGATGGTGAGCCTCGCAGCCTTGCGCACCGTCACCGGCAGTTTCAACCAGTCGGCCGTCGTGTACACCCTCGGTTCCCCGCTTGACCATGGATCAAGCACATAACTATATGATTTATTGTTGTTATTCAGGATTTCGTCAATCTTGAGCCGATCAGGATCATAGACCAGGACGGCATGATGTTCAAAGAAGGTACCCTCATTAATGGCGATGCCCGTGGCCTTCCAGCCGGTTTTTAGTAAGGCAGGCTGGATACCCATATAGACCAGTCTCTGCCAGTGATAACAGAGGCCTTTATTGGCTCCACCATTGATATTGACATTCATATTGCCCAGGCGACCGTTGTTCCATTGCAGGCGATTGTCGTTATGGGCGGCGTTGATGGTTGCTTGGTAGGTCTGTTGTATGATTCTTAAGTCATTGATATTAATTGTTTTTAATGGCTTAACCATCAGCGAGCAGGCAGACAGGCTGAATAGCAGGGGCAAACAGCTTAACAGTTTGGGGAATAATAGGGTTTTCATGTGAATGACGGTTAAAAAATCCGCTTTCGTGGCCGATAAATACATTAGGCAAGTTTAATCTCTGTAAGGTTAGTTTATCAATGTCAGCATTGCGAATCATATTCACCACTGTTTTTCTGTTCATGGGCGTGCAGGCTGCGGCCAGTTCCAGCAGCGCTCTGGATGCCTACGAAAAGGGTCGTTACAGCGTGGCTTATAAGGAATTCAGGCAGGCGGCGCTGCAGGGCGATAGTGAATCCTGGTATAACCTGGCAGTTATGTTGTATAGCGGTAAAGGTGTGCAACGCGACAAGGCTGAGGCGGTGTATTGGTTTATTAAGGCGGCTGAAGCGGGTGATCAGAGCGCTCAATACAATTTGGGTGTGTTGTTTGCCACGGACAAGGAACTGCCGGATGAATATCCAAAAATGGAGAATGGTGAGATCTATTTTGAAGTCGGGGTGGGGCCGCAAACCAGCAATCTTGAAAAGGCTGTTAAATGGTACAAGATGGCTGCGGAACAAGGGCATGTATCGGCACAATTAAATCTAGGTGTGATGTATAACCAGGGAAGTGGCGCGCCCCAGGATTATAAAGAGGCGGCAAAATGGTATCAAAAGGCCGCCGAGCAAGGTAACACCAAGGCACAGTTGAATCTCGGTATTCTATATGACCTCGGGCGCGGTCTGGAAAAAGACGCCGTCAAGGCGGCAGAATATTATCAATTGGCGGCCAAGAAAGGCATGCGTGACGCGCAATATAATCTGGGGATTATTTATTACAACGGTAATGAAGCGATCAAGCGTGACTACATCAAGAGTTATGCCTGGTTGGCACTGGCCAAGGAGCAGGGCAGTGAGCTGGCAGCAGTGTTTGTCAGTAAGGTTGAGAAAAAATTAAAAAAAATGGAAAAGTTAAGTGCCCGTAAACTGGCCGTGAAGTATTATCGTGCTCATTTAAAACCCTTCCAAAAATAAAACATCGGTGCTAGATTGAAACCGTTAATACTGACGTATAAGCGGGAGTAGATAATGAATACAAGTATGATGTTATTGCCGGCGAAAAATATTGAGGATATGCGTTTGGTCAGCATTCCCGACGACTTTGACCAGCGCGATGCGCTGCGCCATGCGACCGCATTGATAGCCAGTATAGAGGAAGATAATCCGGATTACGCTTGGGACGACATTGCCATGGCGCTGGAAGACCACGGCTTTATGGTGCAGGAATTCATGATCGGTCCAGAGCTGGATTAACCATTCAATGTTAAGGAAACACTGATTAATTCAAAATTTTGGGTCATTGCGAGTCGTGATCGAAGCAGGATAAACTGGTTGCGAACATCATGGTAGTGGGTCATGGGAAGTTTGTGTCTTGTAGCGAAGCCATCTCAGAAAACTTTATCCATTTCATTATGTATAGCATTGAGGTCTTAACAGATCGCCGCGGCAAAAAACGTGCCTCGCGATGACAAGCGATTTTGACTTATAAAGAAGCTGTCATTGCGAGCCGTGATCGAAGCAGGATAAGACGGGTTGCGAACATGGTAGTGGGTCATGGGAGGTTTGCGTCCTGTAGCGAAGCAATCTCGCAATATGGCTATTAGTTCATTCAGGACTGTGATGATTTTAACAAGTTGCAGCGTCCACTGTCGCCTCCTCGCGATGACTGCATGATTATAGGTTTTCTAGCTAAATTGCTGTACCCACTGCGCCAGTGTGCCTGCATCCATGGCACCGGCCTGACGCGCCACTTCTTTTCCCTGTTTGAATACCGCCAAGGTTGGTATGCTGCGAATACCAAATTGCGCGGCCAATTGTTGCTCCTGCTCGGTGTTGACTTTGGTGAAGCGAAAATGCGGTTCAAGTTTTGCCGCTGCTTGTGCATAGGCCGGCGCCATCATTTTACAAGGCCCACACCAGGGCGCCCAGAAATCGACGACCACAGGAATGTCACTATTATTGATATGTTTGGCAAAACTTTGGGCGGTCAGATCAATGGGCTGTTGATTAAATAATGCTTGTTTACATTTCCCGCATGTCGGATTGTCCTGTAGGCGAGTCTCAGGCAAGCGATTGGCTGCATGGCAATGTGGGCAGACGATGTGTGTTGTATTGGGCATGACTTTTACCTGATATTAAATAAACCGAATAATTGGGATATGGGGATAGGCAGGTGAATTTCAAGTCCTGGTCGCGTAAGCAGGCTCTAGCCTTTATGGTAAATGTTTAATTATAAAGCCTGGTTGTTTTGTTCTCTATCCAGCTGGCGATAGGAGAGCGCCTCAGTAAGATGTCGGGTGTTGATCGATGGCTGGTCGTCGAGGTCGGCGATTGTGCGTGCCAATTTCAGAATTTTATTGTAAGCACGCATACTCAGGCCAAAACGACTCATCGCATTTTCAAGTAACAGTTGATCGTCTTTGTGTAGCTGGCAGGAGTCCTTGATGTTGGCAGTGGTCAGATCGATATTGGTATGGCCATGGCGTTGCAGTTGTTTACGACGGGCCTTTTTTACACGCTCACGTATCAGCTGGCTAGGTTCGTTGTCGACACTGCGTTGCTTGCGTAGTTCGGCTATCGGCAGGGCCGGTACAATAATATGCATATCGATCCTGTCCATCAGTGGCCCCGATATTTTTTGTCGGTAACGCTGGACCTGGTCAGCGCTGCAATGGCATTTGCCTTGTGCATCACCGAGGTAGCCACAGGGGCAGGGGTTCATCGCGGCCAGTAACTGAAATTTTGCCGGGAACTCGGCCTGACGCGCGGCACGTGAAATAATAATACGCCCGGATTCCATCGGTTCGCGTAGCACTTCCAGGACTTTGCGATCAAACTCCGGCAGTTCATCCAGGAACATCACACCGTTATGCGCCAAAGAAATTTCACCCGGACGTGGGTAGGAGCCTCCGCCGACCAGGGCTACACCGGAGGCGGTATGGTGCGGAGCACGGAACGGGCGTCGTTTCCAGTTATCGGCGTTTAGCCCATTGCTACTGATCGAGGAGATGGCGGCACTTTCCAGGGCCTCGTCTTCACTCATGTCCGGCAGGATACCCGGCAGGCGACTGGATAGCATGGTTTTGCCGGTCCCGGGCGGGCCTATCATCAACAGGCTATGTCCACCGGCTGCGGCTATTTCGAGTGCGCGCTTGGCATGTGCCTGTCCGCTGACATCACGCATGTCGTCGACATCATTCAGGCAGGTGTTCGTCGGTATTGGCTTGGCGCGTTCGATGGCCTTGTTGCCCGACAGGTGCGCACAAACGTCGAGTAAATGTTGTGCCGGGTATACGCAAGTGTCGCTGACTAGTGCAGCTTCGTCGGCATTGGCGGCCGGGCAGATGAGTTTGCGTTGCGATTGTTTGCAGGCCATGCTCATCGGCAAGACACCACGTACCGGTCGTAGCTCACCGCTAAGTGCCAGTTCACCGACGAATTCGTATTGCTGTAAAACCTCGGCAGGTATCTGTCCGGATGCTGCCAGGATGCCCATGGCAATGGCTAAATCAAAACGCCCACCTTCCTTGGGTAGGTCGGCGGGTGCCAGGTTGATGGTAATGCGACGTCCGGGGAAATCGTATTGACTATTGATCAAGGCCGCGCGAACGCGATCCTTGCTTTCCTTTACTGCGGTCTCGGGCAAGCCGACAATCGATAGCGCCGGTAGACCATTGGTGATATGAACTTCAACATTGACCTCAGTGGCATTGACACCTTCCTGGGCACGGCTAACAACATGTGCGAGCTGCATAGGGATCCATTCCTTATATTTCGTCCTTAATGTAGTTGGCGTTTAGATATTTTTTTCCAGTTCCGCCAATTGCTTCTCTAATGCTTCGATCTTGGTACGGGTGCGCTCAAGTACTTTTTGTTGTACCTCAAATTCCTGTCGACTGACCAGGTTCATGTTGCTCATGGTGCTATCCAGGGCGGCACGAATATTTTTTTCCAGGTCTGCCTTAATCGTGCCAATACCGGCGGGTAAGGCGGCGGCGATGCGCCTGGAAATATCGTCGAGTATTTTTGGGTCCATAGGGTGTTTATCGTCTGTTGGCTGTGCTTGCCCGTATTCTATGTGAAAAAGTGCAGGAGTACACGGTTTGAAGCGGCGCACTATAATTGACCGTCATTATGAATTGACGCACTAACATAGTGCAATAAATAGCATGATATAGGACAAACTATATATAACTTGTTGTATTTAATGATTATTACAATGCTGGCACAGCTCGTGCAAAAAGGAAAGTGTTATTTAATTTAAGGCGTGCATGTTTGTGCCCTGAAGCCGTGGTATCGGTTTTTGGGCGGGTCGATAACAGGAGTCATTGCTTCGGCACATGTATACATAATATTGGAGAAACCAAATGAAGTTAGTTACCGCAATTATCAAACCGTTCAAACTTGATGATGTGCGCGAAGCTCTTTCCGAAATCGGTGTACAGGGTGTAACCGTCACTGAAGTAAAGGGTTTTGGTCGTCAGAAAGGTCATACGGAATTATATCGTGGCGCGGAATATGTCGTCGATTTTCTACCCAAGGTAAAAATCGAAGCGGCTGTCTCTTCCGATTTACTCGATCAGGTGCTTGATGCAATTACCAAGTCTGCCCATACCGGCAAGATCGGTGATGGCAAGATCTTTGTTTATGATCTGCAGCAGGCAATTCGTATTCGAACCGGTGAATCTGGTGAAGAAGCACTATAAAACATCAAAGCTTAGGGGTATTTAAAGATGGAAAACAATATTTTTCATTTGCAATACGCGATGGATACATTTTATTTCCTCGTGTGTGGCGCATTAGTTATGTGGATGGCGGCAGGTTTCGCAATGTTGGAAGCCGGCCTCGTCCGTGCCAAAAACACGACCGAGATTCTGACCAAGAATGTCGTGTTGTTCGCTATTGCCTGTACGTCTTATATGGTCGTTGGCTATGACATCATGTATGACGGTGGCATCTTCCTCGAAGGTATCGCAGGTGGTGAGACGCTGGTGGATGACGCACTGAAGGCGTCTGCTGAAAATGGTTTTGATGGTGATTCTGTGTATTCAGGCGCCTCTGACTTTTTCTTCCAGGTCGTGTTTGTTGCGACAGCGATGTCTATCGTATCCGGTGCCGTGGCTGAACGTATGAAGCTGTGGTCGTTTATGGTGTTTGCCGTGGTCATGACAGCCTTCATCTACCCGATGGAAGGTGCCTGGACCTGGGGTGGTAAATCAGTATTCGGTATGTTCAGTCTCGGTGATGACTACGGATTCTCTGATTTTGCCGGTTCCGGTATCGTGCATATGGCAGGTGCTGCTGCTGCCCTGGCTGGTGTATTGTTACTGGGCCCACGTAAGGGTAAATACAGTAAAGATGGCAAGGTCAATGCGATCCCGGGTGCCAACCTACCACTGGCCACACTCGGTACCTTCATCCTGTGGATGGGCTGGTTCGGTTTCAATGGTGGTTCGGTACTGAAGCTGGGTGATATTGCTAACTCAAATGCCGTTGCGATGGTATTCCTGAATACCAATGCAGCTGCAGCTGGTGGTGTGATTGTCGCTCTGATCGTTGCCCGTATCCTGTTTGGCAAGGCCGATCTGACCATGGCCCTGAATGGCGCGCTGGCTGGACTGGTAGCGATTACCGCAGGTCCCGATACCCCGTCTGCATTGCAGGCAACCATTATCGGTGCTATCGGTGGTGCGTTGGTTGTATTCTCTATCGTTACCCTCGATAAGCTGAAGATAGATGATCCGGTCGGTGCGATTTCTGTACACGGTGTCGTCGGTATGTGGGGTCTGATGATTGTGCCCTGGACTGGTGATGCGACCATCGGCGGTCAGTTTGTTGGTCTGTTGACCATTCTGGTCTGGGTATTCGTGGCTAGCTTTATCACATGGTTCATCATCAAGATGATCATGGGTATACGCGTCAGCGAAGAAGAGGAGTACGAAGGTCTGGATATTGGCGAGTGTGGTCTGGAAGCCTATCCAGAGTTTGGTTCTTCCGGCAAGTAATAATCAGTTAAAACTGGTTATTGAAAAGGGCGCCTTACGGCGCCCTTTTTTTATTGTAGTAGCGAGTAGCTAGTGGCTAGTGGCTAGCAAGATCGTTCTTTGCACTTAAATATAAAACAAAGGTTTTCCTCGCTACTAGCCACTAGCCACTAGCCACTAGCCACTAGCCACTGATGTTTTTATGACTACCGTCGCAGAAGGGTTTATTGTTGCTGTGTTTGCAGGCGCAAAAGTAGTAGGTGTCTTTTTTATCGATAACCACTTCCATCGGTGAGAAGTCGGTCAGCTTGTGCGAGCCATCGCAAAAAGGCTGGTTTTGTGAGCGGCCGCAACTGCACCAATAGTAGGTGCCTGCTTCCAGTTCGATAACGCAGGGTTTCTTGTCGGCTATTACGGGATCAGTCATGGTGTGCCTCGTGTTGGTGTCGGAAAAATTCACTCAGTTTGCCATCAGCTTTGCTATGATGGCAAGTATGAAACTGGTGGTCAACAACTTGCAGATCCTGATGCTGGAGCCATGGAGCTTTGAGCTAAGAGCAGGTGAGTGTATTTATTTATCCGGGCCGTCGGGCAGTGGCAAAACTCGGTTACTGCGCGCGTTGGCCGATCTGGACCCGCACCAGGGCGATATGCAGCTCGACGGGGTTAGCTATCTGGGTATGCCGGCACACTCATGGCGCAAAAAAGTGGCCTTTTTGCCGGCCGAGAGCCAGTGGTGGAGTGCTGATGTCGGTGGTCATTTTAGCGATTATAATAAGACACTATTGCATGAGCTAGGCTTTACTGAGCAGGTAATGGGTTGGGAGGTAGCGCGCCTGTCCAGTGGTGAAAAACAACGCCTGGCCTTACTCAGGGCGCTGGCTCAGAGTCCAGAGATCCTGTTACTGGATGAGCCAACGGCCAACCTCGATAGCAAGTGTGCAACAGTGATTGAGCAAGCGGTCGAACATTATCGCCGCGATAGCGGTATTGCGGTGATCTGGGTCAGTCACGATATCAGCCAGATTAAAAGACTGACACGACATGGCTGGGTTATAGCAGATCAGCAGCTAAAGAGGCAGGATGCATGAATCTGATCGCATTATCGCCATTCGATCTGGGCCTGGCGGCCGCACTGGTTATTTTATTGGCCCTATTGTCGGTGCAGCTGAAGCTCGGTATTGCCGGCCAATTACTGTTTGCCGGGCTGCGAACCATTGCTCAGCTGATGTTGATCGGCCTGATCCTGAAAAGTATATTCAGCTATGTTCATTTGGGCTGGATAAGCCTGCTATCGGTGGTGATGTTGTTGATGGCCGGTCGTGAAGTCATGGCGCGACAGAAGTATCGCCTTAAGGGTTGGTGGGGTTTCGGCCTGGGCACCTTGTCGATGTTTATCTCGTCGTTCTCGATAACGCTGATCGCATTGAACGTTATTATTAATGTCGATCCCTGGTATACACCGCAATACGCGATACCCCTGCTGGGTATGATGTTGGGTAATACCATGAACGGCATCTCGCTCGGACAGGACCGGTTGAACCAGTCCGCGTGGCAGCAACGCAGCATCATTGAAGCGCGTCTGATGCTGGGCTGGACCTGGAGTCAGGCGATTTCAGACATTCGCGAGGACAGTATTCGTACGGGTATGATGCCGATCATCAATGCCATGGCCGCCGCCGGTATCGTCAGCCTGCCGGGCATGATGACCGGGCAGATCCTCGCCGGTACAGCACCGATGGAGGCGGTTAAGTACCAGATCCTTATCATGTTTCTGATTACCGCCGGTACAGGTTTCGGTACTTTTGTGTCCGTCTGGTTCGGCTCGCGCCGCCTGTTTGATGAGCGTGAACGTTTGCGCCTGGAGCGCTTGCAGGTCAATTAAAAAAAGAGGGTTGCCATGAGGGTGAGAAGCAATCTCAAGTCAGTGGTAATATAATTAAATGGATGTGGCCGTCCCGAGGTGTTATCTGGTTCGTTTATATGACGCGTTGCTTTATTAAAAGCCAATTCAGGATGATAAGAAAATAATACTATGTCTGGTAAATCAGTAACGCTTGCCTTCTATGGGCAGTTTCATTGTCTTGGCGATCAATGCCCAGCTTCCTGTTGCGCTAACTGGACACTCGATGTCGATAAAGATACCTATGAGCGCTGGGCGACGGTGTCTGTAGAAGCGGACAGGCAGGCGCTACTGGATTCAGTGCGGCCCGTCACAAGCGGCTATGGTGACATACTGAAGCAAAAAGACAATGGTGAATGCATTCACCTCGAAGATAAGCTGTGTACCATACAACGTCGATATGGCCACGACTTCCTGCCTCTGACCTGTAGAAAATACCCACGTATATATACGCACGATGAGATGCAGGATGTGCATTCGCTGGCCTTGTCTTGCCCGGAGGTGTTAAATCGCTTGTTTGCTGATGGGCAACAACAAAGAGCACTGTTATTAAAAAAAACTATGACGGTCGATTTTCAGGCGGCCGAGCAGGCGCTGTTGATGGATCCTGTTTTTGGTCGAGCATTGCTGAAGATCGTAAACGAGGTTATGTCACTGCCAAAATATGAACCGTCCGTTTTTCTGTATTTCATTGGTTCAGTTTTGTGTAACGTAGCGAAAAAATCTGAGCAGGGCGAGTTAAGACGTAAGGACGTCAATGATATGCATAAACGCCTGAAGCCTGACCTGTTCCAGTCGGCCAAGACAGCGCAGAGACGTATCGATAAATTAGATAAGCATCTTAATGTGCAGTTTTGGCGCCTGTTGGATTCTATTATGCCTAATGCACGCGATCTGCTTGCCGTGGATGACAGCGCTGATCTGGATGAGTGTATCGATCTATTGAAAACCCCGGACATCGATATGGATGGTCAGGCGCGACTACATGGTCTGGTGATGGCAATGCGCGATCAGGCGCGCTCATGTCTTCCGGCCAGTTACAATGATAATATGCGCAGCTATCTGATCGTTAAATTCCTTAATAATCGTTTTCCATGGAATCCTGTCGAAGGTAATGTCATCGCCGCTTACCTATATTGCGTGATACCCTATGCGCTGATTCAATTACTGGTATGGATGCAGGTGCGGGTCGAAGGAGGTATTGATGGTGCAGAGATCAAACGAATTATCTATAGTGTTGAACGTCATTTGAATCATAACAAAAGAATATACCGATTGTTGTCTGAACATGAAGAGTTGTTGCATCTTGACGAATACCTGGATTGTTTAATACTACTGTAAGGGCTGAGGCTGGTTGGCGTACATGCTGCAGGATGCTATAAAGCACGCGGGTGCCGTCATCGGTACTCAAGGTTTTGCAATAATTAATTAAAAGGATGCCTAAGTGTTCGCAATATTTGTTAGTAGAGTAAAGGCTGGTTGTTGATCTGGGCAGAGTATTATCGATTTGTCTGAAATCTGTTTCCTGATCTATATATAATTCTCTATCACACTTATGTTGCTTGTAGAAAATCTACGAACTAATATTAATACACTAGTAATATAGCACTGGTCCCTTTAAATGTTGATATTGAGGAGAAGATGCTATGCAATCAGTTATAGGCTGGCTACTACTAATCTTCCCTGGTGTATTATTTGTGGGCCAATTAATTTCTTCAGTAAACTTTGGACTGGCGCAAAAACTCGGCTTGCAGGAAAAGCCTGAAACAGCCGATGCGATATTGCAGAGAGCTGAACGGTATGCGGCTTACTGGGATCTCGTGACATTGGCGTGGTTGCCGATATCAGGTCTGTTGATGATTGTCAATTATCCTATATGGCCCTATGTCGCCTTGATAGGTGGGGCAATCTATTTAGATGCGTCAGGCCGAGAGGCCGCTAAGAACATGAGTTTCAGGCACGAGGGTATTAATACAGGGACAAGGCTTGAGCAGAAATTATTTTTTTCAACTTATATAATAATGGCAATCATTGCGGTAGTCGCTATTGCTTACTCGCTTAATAAGCTGCTATAGCCAGGATGGAAACTGTCATTAAAAAGGAATAATCCTCTACCAATGAAGTTATCAGTTTTTGTCATAAAGTATTTACTGAGCATTTCGATCACGTTTATGTTGTTTCTAGTTGTTCAGCAAACAGCGCAGGCGCAGGAGAATGGGTTGGGGTTTATCGATGAGCAAATAGCCGAACATAAAGGGCTTACGGGCGTTCTGGTTCTCGATAAGGGTGAAGAAGCTTTATTGGCCAGGGCCTGGCTTGCTGACCATGCGCAAGAAAGCATCGAGGTCCAGTATTTTATCTGGAGCTCGGATAATATCGGCAAACTGGCAACGGAAGCATTGCTGCGTGCAGCTGAGCGCGGCGTTCATGTCAGAGTCATTGTTGATGATTTTCTCATTGATGCGCCAGATAAAAGCCTGCTGGCGCTTGCCTTACATCCAAATATTCAGATCCGTATCTACAATCCTAAGCACTCTGTTGGTACGTCATTATTAAAGCGTATCAGCAATGTTATTACCGATTTTCGTGGTGTTAATCAACGTATGCATGACAAGACGTTTATCGTTGATGGAAAAGTCGCAATAACGGGTGGCCGTAATATGGCGGACGAGTATTTTGATTACGATCACAAGTATAACTTCCGTGATCGGGATGTGCTGGTTATTGGCAAGGTTGTCGCTGATGTAAAGCAAAGTTTTGAGCGTTTCTGGGAAAGTAAATTAAGCGCATCAGTTGAGCAGCGTTTTGCAGGCATCGGAATTTTTGGGCAAAGAGTGACGGTAGATAATGTTGAGATCAAAGAGATATACAGTGACTTGCATAAATATGCGCATTCGCCGGAAAATTTTGCGCCGGAGGTAAGGCATGCTATTAGTAATATTCCGGCTGAGTTTGCCAGGCTGGCGAAAAAGACCGTGTGGGCAGACGTACAATTTATTAGTGACATACCGGGTAAGAACAAGAACCGTTTTGCACTTGATGGTGGTGGGGAATCATCTGCAGCTCTGGCAGCATTAATAAGCAGCGCCGAGAGGAGGGTTATTATTCAGTCGCCATACCTTGTCCTGTCAAAAGAGGCGGAAGATTTGTTCCGCAAAACATCAAAGCGTGGTGTGAAGGTTTTGATAAGCACTAATTCACTTGCGTCGACAGATAATTTGCAGGCCTTTAGTGGGTATAAAAAACAGCGGCGGAAACTATTGAAAATGGGGTTGCATATATATGAATACAAACCCCATCCGGCAGTACAGCAGAAATTACTTGAGCGTTATGCGGAGATTGAAAGCAAGCAACCCGTTTTTGCGATACATGCGAAGAGCATGGTGATTGATAGTCAAATATTATATATCGGTACCTATAACCTTGATCCACGTTCGGAAAATCTAAATACCGAAGTCGGCATCATTGTGAAAAATGAGGAGCTGGCAAGATCAGTTGAAAAGATGATTGCGGTGGACATGCGGCCGGAGAACAGCTGGCTGCCAACCGACAATCCAGACAAGCATACAACAATGGCAAAACGCATGAAGGTATTATTTTGGCAAATGATGCCAATCAAGCCATTGTTATAGCCGCAGCAAGCTGAAAAGATAGCGCAAACTCAGGGAAAAATACCTTCCCTGACAAAAAGACCCCTGTCATCGCGAGGCCAAAGCGCCATTCATATTAAGAATAAATAAACGGTAGCGGGTTTAGAGCCGTGGCGATCTGTTAAGCTTTGGCATGGCCCTGAATTTAACCTGCCGCTTGACTGTTCGCTCGGAAGTGGAAAAACAAACCTGGGTATTTACTTCTGATGTAATTGTTTGCTGCCAGTCTTGACCAATGTATCAGCATTGATATTGGCGCTTATGCTGATTTTACCCTGCTGATTTGTTTCGTTCTGGGTCGTGTTCTCGCTTTTACATGGAATGTCAGAATAAGTGGTAAACCCATTAACCGTGCATTTATACACCCCGGCATAAAGGCTCTGGCTCAGACAGCACACTGTAATGACAGATATGGCCCTGATTAATTTAAACATTGGAGGTCTCCCCGAATCACTTTTATCAACTTTTTTTCAGGTTAAAAGACCTTGAGGGATAAGTCAACAATAACTATCAAGTGTTATTTATATTTAACATTTATACATGCACTCATGGTTCTACAGACACATAACAGTGTATTTATTCAATTATTTCAATGAGTAAGTATATATCCTTGGTGTTCAACTGACAGAATCGACAGTGGTAATATAGAGTATACCATGATAAATATATGGGATAAGAGACAAATTATGGAATTCTATACGTCTGTTTTCACCGGTGTCAGCCATCAGCAAGACCGGCAAACAAAGTATGGGTCGATATGTCATTGCGAGCATAGCGAAGCCATCTGTTAATCGAAGCACACGTCCCGCTTGATGATCTGGATAGGAAGGCCGAGTGATCGCACGTCGCGTAAGCCACAAGGGCCTGTTTTTTCGTCAAACGAATGGTCCTTTGTCTTCACGAAGACGGCTGTCATGTAATCCGGTTATTTTTCCTGGCTCAGTTGTTTTTTCATGAACTCCGGCAAGGCCATCGCCGCATGATGTATTTCTGCATTGTAGTATTGTGTTTCAAAGTCTCGCGCATTGATGTCATCAGTGCGTATTTGATCCAGCGTGTTTTGCTGGCTCGCCAACGTGCAGCTCCACCAGCCTGATGGATAGATGCACTGCGGGAAGGTCAGTGTGCGTGTATGATTGAAGCCGGCCTTGCGCATGGTAGCGTGCATGGGCTTGATGATGTCCATGTGCAGTAAAGGTGATTCACTTTGTTGCACAAACACGCCGTCTACTTTCAGGGCGCGCAGACAGTCGCGGTAGAAAGCTTCACTGAACAGGCCTTCGGCCGGGCCGACCGGGTCGGTGCTGTCGACGATAATGACATCGATGCTGTTTTCATCGGCATCCTTGATCCACTGGATGCCATCGGCGAACAACAGTTCGGCGCGGGGGTCATTATTACTCGTGCACAACTCAGGAAAGTATTGTTCCGACAGGCGTGTAACGCGTTCATCGATATCGATCTGCCAGGCCTGTTCGACCTCCGCGTGTTGTAGTACGGCCTGTAGCGTGCCGCAATCACCGCCGCCGATGATGACGACATGGGCAGGTCGCTGATGGGTGTACAGTACCGGATGGCTCATCATTTCGTGGTATAGAAAATTGTCGCGCGTCGTCAGCATCGTACAGCCATCGATGGCCATCAGTTTACCGAACTGTTCAGTGTCATAGATCTCGATCTGCTGGTATGGAGTTTTCTCGACATGCAGGCGGCTATGGATTTTCAGGGAAAAGGCCGTGCCGCTGTTGTCGAGGATCTCGGTAAACCATTGCTCGTTCAGGTGCATTGCAGTGATCTCTAATTTGTAGGATTGAGGGCCGATTTTAAAGCCCTATAGCCAGGTAGGCAACTATCGATGTCAGGCCAATAACTTCGCACAGGGGATTGTAAAGTGCTAGGCTTGTGGCAGATAATCGACCACACGGGAAGCGCACAGGCCGACATATGCAAGACTGGGATCGCGATAGGGCACGTAAAACCTATAATATAGAATACTGGGGTGGTGGCTATTTTGATATCAACGACGAAGGCCAGGTAATCGCCAGGACTGATCCGGATGCATCGTCGCAAGTTAATCTGCATGAACTGAGTCGGGAAATTGCCGAGGCTGGCCTGTCACTGCCGGTGCTGGTCCGTTTCAGCGATATCATTCGTCATCGCGTCAGCAGCCTGTGCACGGCATTCGACAACGCCATGCAGGATTATGATTATCAGGGTCAATACACGGCCGTCTATCCGATCAAGGTCAACCAGCAAAAAAGTGTCATTGATGCAATCCTGTCTGAGGACACATCGGTGGTTGGTCTCGAGGCGGGCAGTAAGCCGGAACTGATGGCGGTGCTGGCCGAGTCGGATAGCGGCGCGGTGGTGATCTGTAATGGTTACAAGGACCGTGAATATATTCGTCTGGCGCTGATAGGTCAGGCGTTGGGTCTACGGGTATTCATTGTCGTGGAAAAGTTATCCGAGCTCGAGCACATCATTCGCGAGAGCGGTGACCTCGGTATTCGTCCCAGCCTGGGTGTACGTGTCAGACTGTCCTCGCTGGGCAGTGGTAAATGGCAGAACACCGGCGGTGATAAATCCAAGTTTGGTTTGCAGACCAGGCAGTTGCTCGACATGGTCGAACAGCTGCAGGAACATGACATGCTCGATTGCCTGCAACTATTGCATTTTCATATGGGCTCACAAATCTCCAATATCCAGGACATACGCCGAGGCATGCGTGAGGCCTGTCGCTACTACGCCGAGTTGTATGATATGGGGGTGGGTATTCGTTGTCTGGATGTCGGCGGCGGCCTTGGCGTCGACTACGAGGGCACGCGATCGCGCAGTTTCTGTTCGATGAATTATAGCCTGCAGGAGTATGCTAATAATATTGTGCATACCGTCAGCGATATCTGTGTGCAGGAAAACCTGCCGCAACCGGACATCATCTCCGAGTCCGGACGCGCGTTGACGGCGCATCATGCGGTATTGATTACCAATGTGATCGATGCCGAAGCACTGCCGGAAGAGCAACTACAGGTTAAAGACGACGATAATGAGTCCAGCATCCTGCTTGACCTGGTCGAGGGCCTACAAAACCTGGAGCAGTATTCTGTACTTGAAACCTATCACAATGCCTTTAATGCACTGCAGGAAGCACAGGAGAAATACATTCATGGCATGCTATCGATCCAGCAACGCGCACGGGCCGAGCAGCTTTATTATGCGACCTGCCGACAGGTGCGTGACCTGTTACAACCGACAGTACGCGCACACCGTGAATTACTGGATGAGCTGAATGAAAAGCTGGCCGATAAATATTTCTGCAATTTTTCCCTGTTTCAGTCCATGCCGGATGTCTGGGCCATCCAGCAGATCTTTCCGGTTATGCCCTTGCACCGACTGGATGAGCGCCCACAGCGACGTGCCCTGATACAGGACCTGACCTGTGATTCCGATGGCCGTGTCGATGCCTATGTCGACAGTGAAGGCATTGAGAGTTCGCTGCCACTGCATGCGCTACATGCCGGCGAAGATTATATTATCGGCTTTTTTATGCTTGGTGCCTATCAGGAAATCCTTGGCGATATGCATAACTTGTTCGGTGATACCGACTCGGTCAATGTCAGTATGAATGAAGACGGTAGTTATCAGTTGGCGCGAGATGAGCAGGGCGATGCAGTCGAGGATGTCTTGCGCTATGTGCATTTTGATACCGAGAAATTGCTGGAAGTTTATCAACAGAAAATAGATGGCGCGCAACTGGCGGATAATATGCGCAATATTTTTATGGCCGAGCTCGAGGCCGGACTGCGTGGGTATACCTATCTTGAAGACTGAATACGAACCGCTAACAATTACGTGCGTTACTGAGGGGGTTGCGCTATGAACACGGCCTTTATCGGATTGGGTGCGATGGGTCAGCCCATGGCGGCCAAGCTCGCCGGTGCCGGTTGTCTGCAACAGGTCTGGAACCGTAGTAGTGAAAAAGCAGCGGCTTTTGTAGCCGCCAACCCGACGGTCGCTATGGCTCCCTCGCTGGCCGAACTGGCACAGCACAATCAACTTATCTTTACCTGCGTGTCCGCAGATGACGACTTGTGTGAGGTGATCGAGGTCATGCTGCCGACGCTGCAGAAAGGCACTATTATTATTGATACCTCAACCGTCAGTGCAACGACCAGCCGTGACCTTGCCGCTACACTCTCTGACATCGGTGTTCATTTCCTCGATGCACCGGTCTCCGGCGGCGTTGAAGGCGCGATCAATGGCAGCCTGTCGATGATGGTCGGAGGGAGCGAGGACGTGCTCGACAAGATCCGCCCGACACTGCAACACATCAGTGCCCGTGTCGTTTATATGGGTCCTTCCGGTTCCGGTCAGTCCACCAAGGCCGTCAACCAGATTATGGCGGCCGGTATCAACCAGGCCGTCAGTGAGGCGCTGGCCTTTGCCGAGGCCGCCGACCTGGATATGGAAAAGGTCATCGAAGTGGTAGGCGGAGGTGCGGCCGCTAACTGGTTCCTGCAACATCGCGGTGCTACTATGACGCAGCAGCAGTTCGACCCCGGTTTCAAGGTAGCCTTACATCACAAAGACCTCGGTCTGTGCAAGGCTATGATGGAGTCACTGGCCGACGGTGACAAGGCCCTGCCGATCGTGGAAATGACGCTGTTGCATTATCAACGCTTGATGGATGAAGGCTATGCCGAGGAAGACATCTCGTCGCTATTTCGGTTGAAACGCAGGTTGTTCAGCGATGACTAGAGTGAAAAGCCAAATCAGATAGGCACTATAGGACCTCCCCTCCTACCAGGAGGGGATTGAGGGGTGGTGATATATGCTCAATGGTGTTTGAATTGCCTAAAAAATGATCGAACAATACCCACTAGCCTCAAATATTAATATGGCCCTGGCCACACTTATTTAATCCGGCGTTAATTCCATAGTGGCCCCTGATTCATTAAATTTATTTGCATGGCGTCCTAGCTTCCACACAGCGTAAGATTTCTACTGAGTTGCTCCGAATCAAACTGCCCGAGAGATATCGGGTTTTTCAGAACCAACTCAAAGTTGAGTGTGGCGGGAAGGTTTTCGAAGCCACCGAAGTGTTGATTAAGCTCGATAAATTTTGATCCTGACGTAGGTTCATTCCACGTATAGTCACCAGAACCATCATTGCCCCAACACGCCAGCGCCTTACCGCCATAAACATTGCCATTAACCCATAAGAACACACAGACGTCAGCCGCGCTGTTGGTATTATAGTTTTTCTTGTCGAATGTATAGCTCACTTGTGCCTGAGTCGCTCCCGAATCAGCGCAGATAGGTTCGCTGACGTTAAACGATGAAATGACGGGGTCGCCGCTTTCGGGTGGCGGAGGAGGGGGTATATTCAGAGAATATGAACCGACGGGTTCTGGTGCTGAAATCGGCGCATCGTTGCTGCTTGGAGATTCGAAATACCAGCGGAAGTAATATTTACCATCAGTGTTTGCGTATATTTTCGCTGTACAACGCTCAGCGCCATTTTGTGGCGTACTGAGTGGTTCACATTCGGGTGTAATGAATTTACGATCATCCCACACTCCGGTTGATTGATTGGGCGCACTTTTCGACCAAACCAGCGTTTTCGACGGTTGTGGGTTGTCATCTAGCCAGATGCCAGGCATATAGGTTGCCTTTAATGTTACAGGCGTTGATGTAACCGTCGAGGCAGGGCTTTGAAGATCAACGATTTTAGGTATCAGTGGGTCAATGGCCTCTGCTGTATCTTTAATCGCTGAGTTACTGCATGCGCAAAGGATTAAAGCAGATGAAAAAAGCGCTAAGTAACGTATGTTTGTATTTGAGTATTTCATAAGTTCCCTCTACGTTGTTCCGAATAATGCCGTTATCGTCAATATGCCCTGGGTATACTCCCTTAAGTGTCATCGGTTATTACAGGGTTAGTGTATTTAATAGTCGTATTTCATTCACAGTAACTATTTAACTATGTAATCGTGAACAAATACCTAAATTGTTATTTGGAAACGAGAAGGGATAATGATGAGGAAAGGGGAAGTGAGGCCAGCGTTGTTTTGTAATATCTAAAGAGCCCTTATTCCTTAAATTGTCATACCATAAATAACTTCGCGGTTTACCCTAATCATCAAAATCATTTGAACCACTACCGCTTCCGAATTCAGCGCCCAATCCGATACTTGTATTAATAGCTTTAATGCCGACATAGAGAGCAACCAGGTCTATGATATGACACATTGTAATTTGCATAGTGTTCAATACTGAGTCTTGTAATGTAAAAGCCAATTGTCCTTAATTGGATTTGAATTGGGCCAGTCAAGATTTGAATATGACTTAGATTTTAAAGTAATCATTTTAATATTAGAAAGGTGCGTTTAAATAAGAATAATGGCTAAATTTCGGCTTTTTTGTTATGCATTCATGTTGTTAGCTTGGTTCGACCCTGTTTTTATATGCCGTTAATTGATCAGGCTTGCTTGCAGATTGGAGGAGGCTCTGAATAATATCTTGCCAAATTAATTAACCAGTAGTATCTTTGCTTTAAAAATATAAAGAACATACCTTTAAATAAAACAGGCAAAACCTGTAACAATAATCGAAAATCGATTGGTATATGATGTGCTCATGCTATCAGTGGGGAGGCAGTATTGACCCGATTTCTAACAAGTTCCTGTGTAACTTCGATTTTACATATTCTTATATCCATACCATTTGCATTTACCTGTTTAGCGGCAGAAAACACTCGTGCACTGTCAGACCATTTAAAAGGTAATTCAAGCTATCATACGCCACCGAGTGATGACGAAATTCCCAATGACAAGTACGGTGATGATGTCCGCCTGGGCAAAAAAATATTCACTGAGACCTATATATATGCTCGCAGATATTCGGGCAATAATCTTGCCTGCTCCAATTGCCACATGGACTCAGGACGAAAAGCAAACTCGGCACCATTATGGGGTGCCTTTGGAATGTATCCGGCATACCTGGCCAAGAATGATCGCAGCAATACACTGGAGGAACGTATTCAGCAATGTTTCCGTTTCAGTATGAACGGTTTTTCACCCGCGTTGGATGCACCGGAGATGCGGGCCCTGGTCTCCTATATTCACTTTCTATCCAGGGGCGTACCTATTGGGGTGGAATTGCCTGGCAGAGGTTATCCGCAAGTGGTTAAAACCGGTTACGATGCAAATCCAACCCGGGGAGGAGATATATATAAAACCAAGTGCGCAAGTTGTCATGGCGCTGGCGGGCAAGGTCAGAAGAAAAAAGGCGGTGGATATATTTTCCCTCCAGTGTGGGGAATGGATTCATACAACAAGGGTGCTGGACTGGCACGCAATAATCTTCTCGCCGGTTTCCTCAAGGCTAATATGCCTCTGGGTCAGGACTGGTCTTTAACTGACCAGGAGGCGCTTGATCTTGCCACTTTTATTAATTTACAGATTCGTCCCTGGGATCCAAGAAAAGGTATTCTGGAAGGTCTTTTTGACTGATGAATAATCAGTCTACAAAAACGATGACGCTTTATCGTTTATTGCCGTTTTTACAATGGTTGCCTGCGGTAAAAAAGAATAGTTTTCGACCGGATATGGAAGCTGGAGTGATTGGCGCCATTCTGATTCTTCCCCAGGCAATTGCGCTGGCAACGCTTGCGGGCATGCCACCGGAGTATGGTATTTACGCGAGTATTTTTCCTGTGATTATTGCGTCTTTATGGGGCTCATCATGGCATACGCTATCTGGGCCGAATACTGCAGTATGCGTTCTTATAGCTTACTCTGTAGCGCCTTTTGCAAGTATTGGTAATGAGTATTACATTGGCTTTGTGCTCGCTCTTACACTGATGGTGGGGGTAATCCAGTTCGTGCTGGGCCTGCTGAAATTAGGCGCCGTTCTGGACTTCATTTCACATACAGTGATTTCGGCCATTGTGCTTGCTGTTGCACTCATTATTATAGTGTCGGCTGGAAGTGCCTTTCTAGGGGTTTTGTCAAATCTGGACGAACCATTTTTTATCAAGTTATATCAACTTGTGCATGATATTCCACGTGCAAATATCTATGCCGTGATAACGGGTGGTATGACTGTATTGACCGGTCTTGTCGCGCGCAAATATTTCAAGCGTTACTCACTTGTGATTGCAGTTCTGGCAGGATTGCTCGTCGCCCAATTGCTGAACATGGTCTATGGGCCGGCGACAACACAAATTGAACTAATCGGTTATCTTTCAATATCACTTTTGCCTTTATCCGTACCTACTTTTGACCTTGAGTCGTTGTATGTTATTAAGGAATTACTTGTTAGCGCTTTTGCTATCGCTTTTCTGGGCCTCATGCAGACCGTGGTTATTTCACGTTCGCTTGCTGAGAAGTCAGGGCAGATTATAAATACAAACCAGGAAATTATAAGCCAGGGTCTGTCCAATATGGTTGCGTCCTTTCTCTCAAGCTTTGCCGGTTCGGGTTCGTTTAATCGGAGCGCAGCCCATTATGATGCAGGTGCCCGCACACCTATGGCTGCGTTGTACGCATCTATTTTTCTTGCCCTGATTGTATTTTCCGGATCCAGGCTTATCGCCTATATACCGATGGCAGCCGTAGCAGGAACGTTGATTCTCGTAGGATATGGGCTGATAGATCTATCTGGTGTCAGGAAAATTCTCAGGACAAGGCAAGAGAAACTGATTTTTTTGTGTACATTAATAATTGCTTTGGCATTGGGTCTCAATTCGGGTGTGTTTACAGGCTTACTGCTTTCTCTGCTGGTGTATCTTTGGTATGCCTCGACACCAAATATGGTCATTGAAAAACATACAGCCCGTGATGGCAGGCCAGTTACAGTATTTACAATAGACGGCAATCTTTTTTTTGGGTCAGTACGCCATGTAGAACGAGCCATGGCGAAACTGGGAGAAGAAGATGATTCCAATATATTATTATTAAGAACGGATCATATTACCTATATTGACGTGCCCGGCGTAGCCCTGATTTCAGCCGAGGTAAAGAAAAGGCAGGAAAAGGATGACGAAGTCTTTATCTACGTCACTCGTAGCAATGTTATGGATGTACTGGAAAAATCAGGCTGTCTTGATGAATTTGGTGAAGAGCATATTATTCGTCAAGATCTTGATCACCCCATGAAAGAACTGCTATACCCGGCGCGAATGGCAGAGACTGATAGCATGAAAAAGAAATACTCATTTAAAGCTGGAGAGGATAAAATTATGGAAGCACTTGCTAAACGATTAAGATCCACACGGCTACTTGGCCCATTATCAAAAGATCAGTTGTTAAGCTTACTCGAGCAAAAAGGGGTAAGTACTGCTCAAGCAGGTGATATTATTATACAAGAAACAGAAGAAATGCATGATCATCTAATATTAGTTGAAGGTGAACTGGAAGCGCAGCGCACCTGGTCGGTACCGGGGAAAAATGACAAAAGTTATACATGGAATTTAAAACCTGCTGATGTAGACGGTGGTTTTGCATTTATGGGGGCAGCGAATCGCATACGTGCAAGAGCTATTAGCGATATCAAATATGTGAGCATCAATGCGAACAGTATTGATGAGCTACTCGGGTGGAGCCAGCAATTTTCTGATGACATTGAAAAAGACCCTGAATTAAAGCACCGTATGTCACTAGTTAAACAAGTCAGTATTTTTCATGAAGTACCTCTGGAAAACGTTAAAACTGCATTCGAACGCATGTATCCAAAAGATGTGCAGGCAGGTGAAACGGTAATTACTGAAGGTGAAGAAGGTGACTGTTATTACCTGGTGGATAGTGGCGAGGCTGAAGTAATGCGTACCGACCCATTCACAGGAGAAACCAGTTGTGTATCAAAACTTGGGCCTGGTGATGCCTTTGGTGAGGAGGCATTACTACAAAACGCATATCGAAATGCCACGATTACCATGACCACGCCTGGCAAGCTATTAGTGTTGGATAAAAAGGATTTTGATGAACTGCTTACGCCAGGGTTGGTTGAAGAGGTAACACCAGAACAAGCCGCAGAAATGGTAAATAGTGGCGAAGCCAAATGGCTCGATTGCCGGTATGATATGGAATATGAAGAATCCAGGATCCCGGGAGCACCCCTGATCCCATTGGATAGGCTACGTTGGGATGTTCATACTTTGGATCCGGATCAAACATATATTGTGTATTGTCGTAGTGGTCGTCGTAGTAAGGCTGGGGCATTCCTGTTACGAGAGCGAAATTTCAATGCCCTGTCTATGAGCGGAGGAATAAAAGGATGGCCGTATGAAATAGATTCAACGCCTATAGAAATGTAGCTTGATCTGCAGCAGTTCAGTGCTGACCTGGCAATTACCATTTTTTGCGTAGGTGACGGCTAGTTCAAGTTCAGCTCACGGACTTTTCATGCCAGATTTTATTCTGTCTTCCAATATTGTGACTGGAGTTCTGCGACAATATATTCTGATAGACATATTCAGTCTCATTCGCTTTCCTATTTGATCATATTATATAAAAGACCAAGTTGTTTCTGTATTCGAAGATGATTTGGAAAAACCGGGTCAGCAAAAATCGCAAAAATCGGGTCAGAGAACAATATTCCAAAAATCGGGTCAGAGAACAATATTCTCTAATATTAGCAACAATTGTTCTCTGACCCGGTTTTTGCACGACTACTGCCTATTGCATTGACTGATCGTGGCGTTATCCTGCAGCAATATGCCGAAGCACTTATCGCCAACTTACCCAGACATATCGCAGAGCGGGAACTGGCCGTAATTCACAAACGTCTTGCCTATCCTGGCGATCATCTACATTTACAGATGAACACTAAGGCCATGGGGCCTGGTAATGTTGTTTCGGTGATCATTAAAAGTGAACAGGTCACAGAATGTTTTTCAGCTTTTGGTCGACGCGGGACGCCCGCTGAACGAGTAGGCGACGAAGTCGTTATACAAGTACAACGTTATATTAATGCTGAAGTACCGGTCGGCCTCCATCTGGCCGATCAGCTATTGATCCCAGTAGCGCTAGCTGGCTGTGGTGAGTTTGTCACTCTCAAGCCAAGCATGCATACTACAACCAATATGTCTGTTATCTCAAAATTTATGCTTGTTTCGTTTACGACTACAGAGATAGGTCCAGATGCCTGGCGGATTAATTTAAATTAATTATAAGAAAAGATGACGATGCAAAGCCCATTAAAAATCGAGTTTGTCAGCTGGAATAAAGTCATGCAATTATCATCTCTGCTGGCAAATAAAATTGCCGCAGATAATTATCGCCCCGATCTTGTCATTACCATTGCCCGTGGTGGATATGTACCTGCCAGGCTGCTCTGTGATTATCTCGACATCTATAATCTCACCAGTATCCGTATTACTCATTATCTTGGCGGGGCAAATAAAATTGAAGCGGCAAAATTATTGATTCCGCTTAACCTTGATATTGCAGGGATGAATATCCTGCTTGTGGATGATATAGACGATAGTGGCGATACGTTGCAACTGGCGCTCGACCACATCAAGTACTTTAATCCGGCTCAAATCAAACTGGCGGTATTGCACCATAAACAGGTTTCATCGGTAGAACCTGATTATTATGCACAGAAGATCATTAAGTGGCGCTGGATAACCTATCCATGGGCTATCGTCGAAGATGTGCAGGGTTTCGTAGAAAAAATGGACCCAAAACCTGTCGATGTGCAGGCTGCCATCGACTATTTTTCCAAAACATACCGAAGTCACATTCCTTTACAGGTAATGGAGCAAGTCTACAGGAATATTGAATGATATGTTGCGGCTCAATAATCCACTTTAATAAGGATGATTATCAATGCTTATAAGGAGTTAACCATGCTCAGCCTCGCTGCAGTCAGGTCTCGCTTGAGCCCACCCCCTATTATCACTGTATCTCTCGTTGTGACCGATGTGTTTTTCTCTGTGGTGTAGATCATGCGAGCGGTCAGGACTATGAGCACCGTCGGCAATGGATTGAGGACAAGCTGCTAGTTTTAGAATGTAGCGGGGTCAGGTCTTGCAATGCAATTATTGCTATACTGTATGTTATTGCAAGACCGACCCTTATCTCTCCCCCTTTTTTCACTTCATTTCCTCAATAACGAAAATAAGTTAGTAGGCGAATACAATTGGATGTAAAATACCCTGATGGTCTATAGCCCTCATTAAGGTCTAAATGGATGGTTTAAATGATAAAAAATAGATATTTTATTGATAATTATTTAGTACTTTCATCATGAAAGCTTGGCCCGCCCCGTTTTTTTTTCCTTCCTGTATGGCGCAGACAAAGCGCCACAACATTGGAGTCTTTGTATGAAGAAATGCATCAGCGTACTCACATTGCTAATTTTAACGCCAGCGACAGTTTTTGCCGATGATTGGCATGCCTTTGGTCTGAGAGGTGGCAGTGGTGTACTGGGTAGTATCGATCAGGATTTCTGGCAAGTCGGTATATTTGCTACCTATGCATTGCCTTGGAAACGGACAAGGAAAAATGGTGACATTATTCAGACCGCCTTGAATGTTGATCTTAATCATCTAAATGGTCCAGGCAATCAAAGTATCGTGATCGCAGTCGGGCCGCAAATTGAACTAATAAGACCTACTTCGAGAGTGTCCTGGAATCTGGGTATCGCGCCAACTTATATAGAAAAATCACGCTACAATGCAATCGATATGGGCGGCAACTTACATTTTACCAGTCATATCGGCGTAAAGTTTGAGATGAATAAGCAATGGGAGCTGGGCTTTCGACTGCAACATATGTCCAATGTTGGATTAGAAGATTCAAATCCGGGGCTGAATCTTTTTCTGATTGAAATATTGCAGCGTTATTGAATAAAAGGGCTCTGACCCCTTAAATTTGACCCCTAAAATTCGAGATGCACATTAGTCCACCCACCCCTTAACTTACAGGCGATCTCTAAGGATTTTTTTCTCTATTGTCCTACCTCGCATACTCGGCACAAGCTTATGCAGCAACTGTACATCACGATCATATTCATCTTTGCTGGTAGTGCTCATGTGTTTACAGTCAATAATATTGGCGTGTAACTCCCCGATGTAATAAATCTTTCCAGGTTTTGCCTGTATGGTGTCACTCAGCAGGGCGCGGTATCTATCATTACCTGTTCTATCCAGAAGTACCTTGTGTAATGTAATCAGGCGTGGGCGAATTTCCTTGAAATGAAGCCAGGTATCGTTTGGAAGACCGTCTATCTGCTGTGGTCTTTCAAAAGAAGCAATGACACTATCTAAAGTGTATACGGAATGGTTAAAGACTACTGCCTTGGCTTCAGGGCAATTTTCTTTACCTTTGACATGGACACTGACCAGTAATAAGGCATATTTATCCGCTTTCTCAAACTGGTAATCACGGGATTCGGGTTGTCTTAAATCAATGTTTTTTGGCAGCGAGCAAGCGGTTAGGCTTAACAGAACAAGTACGCTAGCAATTATTATGAAGCGAGTTGAATCCCTTTCTGAATTATAACGTTCCTGCCGCATGTTTCCTCATGGAAAAAAAATATTTTATTTGATGATTTTGGATTTGTGTAAAAACAAAGTCCAGGCTTTGTTGTAGGAATTTTTACTCTGACCCTTTAATTTTTTAATCTCTAGTCAAGTATCATATGTCAAATCTGACGCCGTATTCGCCTGCCACTCGAACAATTTTCTCGACGTCCGGCGGGCCAGGCGGAATCTCGCGATCCAAGGCTGAAAACATTTGGACTGCCTTGCTTCCTTTTCCTGTTACTTCAAGCATCTCGCCGCCACCGGGGCCATAGCTGAATGCGTGAATCGTACCGGCAGCGACATGTACAAGTGTTCCTGCCGGGCACATCGTAGTCTGGCCATTGCATGTGAATTGAACCTGACCCCTGGTTACGTAAAACGACTCGTCCCAGTCGTGGCTATGTGGTGGCGGACCCGCTCCCTCGTCGCCAGATTGCAATGTGATCTGCTGGTCCTTCGAATCCGCGTCCGATACAAGGACGGTGACATTCGTCCCAACGACACTTAATGTGGTGCTACGATCACCTGGATTGACGATGAATGGTTTTGTACTCATGACCCTGTTCTCCTATGTAATGAATCGGTCCAATGTATACGTTGGAAAAACGAAAAACCGGAAAAACCGGGTCAGGGAAAAACCGGGTCAGAGAACAATATTCTCTAATATTAGCAACAATTGTTCTCTGACCCGGTTTTTGGCAACAATTGTTCTCTGACCCGGTTTTTGTGATTCGTCATTTCAATCGAGTCTGACCCCATTGATCTGAGTCTGACCCCATTGATCTGAGTCTGACCCCATTGATCTAAATCTTTGATGGCTGGCTCGATCTCTTTTGATATATATCGGCTGAATTCTTTAATGGCTGCTTTATCCATAGATTTCCTTTGAGTTTATATGTCTAACAGTATGTTACACGACAGTCCATAATTACCTTGTTACACGCCATACCGTATAACACCCAATTCAGTGGATAAAGCGACATATTATTGTTATTTGTTTTCAGTCCTTATTACATTGTGCCACAAGAAATACGGATATTGAAAGGGGTCCGCTGTTCAACTCCAGAACTATATTAGCTTCATCTAACACACGGTACTGGGTCGTCACCTGGCTTCTATCAGTGAATAGTGAACACACCCCAGCCCCCTGTTTATGTTACATTAACTTGAATATCAGGCATTAGATTTGAGGCAGGTAGTATGGAACTGGATGAGTCGGTTAGTGTGTTGGGTGAGCCGTTGGAGTTGTGTGGCGATGAGCCGGAGACCGGTTTTTTTCGGGATGGTCACTGTAATACCTGTGCCGAGGATGTGGGTTCGCATACGGTTTGTGTCGAGGTGTCGCAGGCCTTTCTGGAGTATTCACGTTTCAAGGGTAATGATCTGTCGACGCCGATGCCGGAGCATGGGTTTGCCGGGTTGAAGCCGGGCGATAGTTGGTGTTTGTGTGCGGCGCGCTGGTTGCAAGCCTACCAGGACAGTATGGCGCCGCGGGTGTATCTGGCGCGCACGCATCAGCGTGCACTCGAGATTGTGCCGATGGATTTACTAAAAGAATTCGCCGCTGATTTAAACTGAGCTGATTGCGCGATTGAAATAGATAGTTGTTGAGGATAATCACTCTGTTATAGCTAAATTCGGTTTCCTAATATTTTTTTATCGGTTGCTTGTCTACTGTAGGAGCGGCCCTTGGTCGCGATATTCGAGTAGCTAGGGACGAGTAGCTAGTAGCTAGAAAAAGACCAAGATTTAGGCTCTGTTTTATCTCGCTACTCGCCACTAGCCACTCGCTACTGTTTTTATCGCGGCCAAGGGCCGCTCCCACAGTAGAGAGATCGGTTTTTTGTTAGCTTTATGAAGATTTCGATTGCTGATCAGAGGCTGAATGATAGCCAGGTATCGGTAGAGGCAGGCTATAAATTCTCAAGCTCTTCTGCACTCAGTTCCTCAATATACTCTTTGTTAACGTGTCGATCATAGATGCCAATGCTGAGTAGCATGGTCAGGGCAATGCCATAAATCAGCGCGACGGTGCCAGATATGCCGGCGTTGATGACGCTGTTGGTGTATATGAGTGAAGCAGTTATCAACGTGGAAAAGACGACAACACAACACTTCATTTTCACCAGACCTTTGAATGTCATTGTCGACCTCCCGTTTGCAGAATGGCAGAACTTACCCTGTATTAATATTATCGGCTGTTGTGGCGGGTTGTTTAGTGAATAAACCGTGTATTAATGTGAACTGTGCACTATTAGTTCAAGAAAGTAGCTAGGGGCTAGTAGCGAGTGGCTAGGAAAAGACTGTCATCTGGATTTTTCACCGCAATAAGTTACTAGTTACCCGCCGCTGTTTAATCGCGGCCAAGGGCCGCTCCTACAGATGGTTTTTAGGGGAGGTTGTAGGGTGAGGTTTTGTCGTCGGGTTGGGTTTTGAAGCGTTTGTAGGACCATTGATATTGGACGATGTTTTGGCGAACAAACTTTTCGACGGCGCGGTTCATGGCCGCCGCTGAAGTTGCGGCATCGGGCGAATAGATGTCATCGTCCGCTTGCAGGTAATCTATTTGATAGCCGCGACCACGGGGTAGTCGACGCGCGGTGGTCAGGATCACCGGCGCGCCGGTTTTCTGTGTCAGGCGCGAGACCAGTTTGATGGTGCTGGCCGGTACGCCGAAGAACGGTGCGAACACACTGCCGCCCTGACCCGGGTCCTGGTCGGGCAGGATGCCGATGGACTGTTTGTCGGCCAGCGCAGTGTACAATGCCTTGACGCCGCGGGTGTTGGTCGGCACCAGGCGCGCGCCGGTTCTTTCGCGCGCGTTTTTGATCAGGTCCTCGAGTGCTTGCATGCGCGGTGGCCGATACAGGCAGGTGATCGGCCATTGCCGAGCAATGTACAGGCTGGTCAGTTCCCAACTACCCAGGTGCGGGGTCAGGATAATGATGCCTTTGTCTTTGGCCTGCGCCTGCTGCAACACCTGTTCATGGTCGATGCTTTTGATCTTGCGCATCAGCTTTTCGGGTTTCCACAGCCATAGCGCACCGATCTCGGTCAGGGACTTGCCGGTTTCGGTCAGGGATTTTCTCAGTAGTTGCCGACGTTGTCGGGCATCGTAGTCGGGCAGGCACAGGTCGATATTGATCTGGCAAATGCGTCGGGTGTTATTTGGGATCAGGTAAAAGGCCATGCCGATCAGGTAACCGAGCGCATGGTTCAGCGGCAGCGGTAGCATGGCCAGGGCCCGCAAGCTGAAACGAATAAGCGGTACGCGCATGCCGGTGCTGCCTATGACGACGGCAGGTCGTAATCGGAATAATCGACGGCCAGGGCCGCGCGTGCCTTGTCGGCCCATTCCTCGCTGACCTGCAGCTTGATGCCGCCGATGGCCGGGCTGTAGAGCATGTCTGTCTGCACGATATGTTCATCGGCGAGCCAGCAGGGGATTCCTTCGGCCTGCAGGCGGCCCATGCTGATATTGGCATCGATTATTGTGTCGAATGTCGCTACATTTACCACTTTCATATCATATATTGGCTTTTTTTAGGTTTATTTTAACCACTTATTTATATTATTGATCACTTTTATCGATTATTCTCTTAAATATGCTTATTTATAATAAAAGTGGAGAATATTTATCTATTTTGGCCCATTTTCAGAGATTAATGGCTTAATAGCTGTCAATATGCTGCTGTAAAGCCCTGTATTATGTTGTTCCTCGGCCCGTAGCAGCTCTTTGATATGCTGACGCTGGGTCGGCATCGAGAAGCAGGCCGGGCAGTTTTCGGCGATCACCGGCAGGCCGGCCTCTTGTGCGAAGGCTGCTGTCATCGGTTCGCGTGTATACACCAGCGGCCGGATCACGCGGATATCGCCTTCGGCGATGGTGTAGTGGGCCTTCATCGAGCGCAGTTGGCCGGTATTGAAGGCCGACATCAGGAAGCTCTCGGCAAGGTCATCCAGGTGTTGCGCCAGCGCCAGGACGTTATAACCCTCGCGGCGGGCCGTAGTGTACATGATGCCGCGCTTCATGCGTGCGCACCAGGAGCAGTAGGAGTCGCCCTGCATGTGTTCCTTGCCGAGTTCCATGATCGGCTGGCTCTCAAAAAAATAGTCCAGGCCGAGCGCAGGGACATAGTCCTTCAGTGGTGACGGGTCGAAGCTGTCCGACATCGGGTCGACCGTGACCACACCGAGCTCGAAGCGAATCGGCGCGACGGCCTGTAAATGCAGCAGTATATGCAGCAGCGACAGCGAGTCCTTGCCACCGGACAGGCCCAGTAATACGCGGTCACCGGCGCGGATCATATCGAAATCGGCGATGGCATTGCCGACCGTGCGCAGCAGTTTTTTGTCCGGCATTGCGTAGCGTGCGTGTTTTTGCGGTTTGTCCTGTTCCTTGTGCATGCGACGATTGTACCTGTAATGACGGCGATTTTCGCCTGCAATCGAACCATGATAGAATCCATGCTCTTTGGGCGATCTAGAAATTTTAAGCATATGAGCAAGTTAGAACAGGCACTGCAGGAACGCATCCTTATCCTCGATGGCGCGATGGGGACCATGATCCAGTCATATGAGCTGGAGGAAGGGGACTACCGTGGCCAGCGTTTCCAGGACTGGGCATCTGACCTGAAGGGCAACAACGACTTGCTGGTGCTGACCCAGCCGAAGATTATCGGTGATATCCACAAGGCCTATCTCGATGCCGGTGCCGATATCATCGAGACCAACACCTTCAACTCCAATTATTATGGTATGGCCGACTATGGCATGCAGGAGTTGGTGCATGAGCTGAATGTGGCCGCGGCACAGATCGCGCGTGCGGCCTGTGATGAATACAGTACGGATGACAAGCCGCGTTTTGTTGCCGGTGTGTTGGGGCCGATGCCGGTGACCGCGTCGATGTCCAAGGACGTCAACAAACCCGGCGCGCGCGATGTTAATTTCGATCAGTTACGCGAGGCCTATGCGATCGCGTTGGATGGTCTGGTCGAGGGTGGTATCGATATCATCCTGGTCGAGACCGTGTTCGATACGCTGAACGCCAAGGCCGCGCTGTTTGCGATCGACGAATATTTTGAAAGCTTGGGCAAGCGCTTGCCGGTGATGATCTCCGGTACCATTACCGATGCCAGTGGCCGTATCCTGACCGGACAGACCCCCGAGGCGTTCTGGAATTCCCTGCGCCATATCAAGCCGCTCAGTTTCGGTTTTAACTGCGCGCTGGGTGCGAAAGAGTTGCGCCCGCATGTGGAAGAGATTTCTGGGCTCGCAGATTGTTATGTCAATGTACATCCGAATGCCGGCCTGCCGAATGCGTTTGGTGGCTTCGATGAAACACCGGAGATGCTGGCCGAAGAGATCGGTGATTGGGCCAAGAATGGTTTCCTGAATATCGTCGGCGGTTGTTGTGGCACTGGACCGGCACATATCAAGGCCGTGGCCGAGGCGGTCAGCAAATACCCGCCACGTAAAGTCCCGCAGACCGAGGTGGCCTGCCGACTCAGTGGTCTTGAACCGTTTAATATTAATAAGGAGTCGCTGTTCGTCAATGTCGGTGAGCGTACCAATGTCACTGGCTCGGCACGCTTCAAGCGTTTGATCCTGGAACAGCAGTTCGACGAAGCGCTGGATGTCGCGCGCGAACAGGTCGAGAACGGTGCGCAGGTTATCGACATCAATATGGATGAAGGCATGCTCGATGGTGAGCAGGCGATGGTCGAGTTCCTGAACCTGATTGCCAGCGAACCGGATATCGCGCGCGTACCGGTGATGATCGACTCGTCCAAGTGGCCGATTATCGAGGCCGGTCTGAAATGCATACAGGGCAAGGGCATCGTCAATTCGATCTCGCTGAAAGAAGGTGAGGAAAGTTTTCTGGGTCAGGCGAAACTCTGTCGTCGTTATGGTGCGGCGATTATTGTCATGGCCTTTGATGAGACCGGGCAGGCCGATACGCAACAGCGCAAGGTCGAAATTTGTACGCGTGCTTATAAGCTGCTGACAGAGAAGCTGGGCTTCCCGCCGGAAGACATTATTTTCGATCCGAATATTTTCGCCATCGCCACCGGTATCGAAGAGCACAACAACTATGGCGTCGACTTTATCGAGGCCACGCGTGAGATCAAAAACAGCCTACCGCATGCGATGATCAGCGGTGGGGTGTCGAATGTGTCGTTCTCGTTCCGCGGTAATAACCCGGTGCGTGAGGCTATTCATTCGGTGTTCCTGTATCACGCCATAAGCGCCGGTATGGATATGGGTATCGTCAATGCCGGGCAGCTGGCTGTGTATGACGAATTGCCAGCGGAGCTGCGCGAACGCGTCGAGGATGTGGTGCTCAACCGCAACCCGGAGGCCACCGAGCGCCTGTTGGACATAGCCGAGCAATTCCGTGGCGACGGCAGTGCTGGTAAAAAAGAGGAAGATCTGGAATGGCGTAAGCTACCGGTCAACAAGCGCCTGGAACACGCGCTGGTTAAAGGTCAGGATACCTACGTGACCGAAGATACCGAAGAGGCACGCCTTGCGGCTGAGCGCCCTATCCATGTTATCGAAGGGCCGTTGATGGATGGCATGAATGTCGTCGGTGATCTGTTCGGCGCCGGTAAGATGTTCCTGCCACAAGTGGTCAAGAGCGCGCGCGTGATGAAAAAGGCGGTCGCGCACCTGATACCTTATATTGAAGCGGAAAAGCAGGAAGGTAGCAGCAGTAATGGCAAGATATTGATGGCCACGGTCAAAGGCGATGTGCACGATATTGGTAAGAACATTGTCGGTGTGGTGTTGCAGTGTAATAACTTCGAGGTCATCGACCTTGGTGTCATGGTACCGGCTAACCAGATTTTGGAAACGGCAGAAAAAGAAAACGTCGACATCATCGGTCTTAGTGGTCTGATTACCCCATCACTGGACGAGATGGTGCACATCGGTAAAGAGATGCAGCGCCTCGGTATGAATAAGCCGTTGATGCTTGGGGGTGCGACTACGTCCAAGGCGCATACCGCCGTTAAGATCGAGCCGGGTTACAGCAATGGCCCCACTGTTTGGGTCAAAGATGCCTCGCGCGCCGTCGGTGTGGCACAGAACCTGATCAGTGAAGACCAGCGCCAGTCCTTCGTCGATAAATTAAGGCAGGATTATGAGACGGTGCGTACCCAGCATGCCGGGCGGCGACAGAAAATAAACTGGTTGAGCCTGGAACAGGCGCGTAGCAACAAGACCCCGATCGACTGGCAGGCGGCTACACCTGTTGCTCCGAAAACCCCAGGAATCACGGTGTTTGAAGATTATTCGCTCGAGGAGTTGCGCGAGTATATCGACTGGACGCCGTTCTTTTTCGCCTGGGAGCTGAAAGGGCGTTACCCGAAGATACTCGATGATGCGGACAAGGGCGAAGAGGCGCGCAAGCTGTTCAAGGATGCCGAGCACATGCTCGATACCTTGATCAGTGAGAAATGGCTGACGGCGCGCGCTGTAATCGGTCTGTTTCCGGCCAACGCTATCAATGATGATGACATCGAGGTTTATGCAGATGACAGCCGTGAGACCGTGTTGACGACTCTGCATAACCTGCGTCAGCAACAACAGAAGCCACCCGGCAAGGCGAATGCCTGTCTGAGTGATTTCGTTGCCCCGAAAGAGACTGGTATTCAGGATTATATTGGCACCTTTGCCGTGACTACCGGCATTGGTGTTGATGAGAAGGTCGCTGAATTTGAGCAGGATCATGATGATTATAATGCGATCATGCTTAAGGCACTGGCAGACCGTCTTGCCGAGGCCTTCGCCGAACGTATGCACGAACGGGTGCGTAAGGAGTTCTGGGGCTACGCTGCAGATGAGACACTCAGCAACGATGAGCTGATCAAGGAAACCTATAAAGGCGTGCGTCCGGCCGCGGGTTATCCCGCCAGCCCGGACCACACGGAAAAGGAATTGATCTGGGCCTTGATGGAAGCCAAGGAAAACACCGGCATGTGGTTGACCGAATCGATGGCCATGGTGCCGGCGGCCTCGGTTAGTGGTATCTATTACGCCCATCCCGAGTCGCGTTATTTTGCTGTCGGCAAAATCAATCGCGACCAGGTCGAAGACTATGCGCAGCGCACCGACAGGTCGGTAGCGGAAGTCGAACGCTGGCTGGCGCCAAACCTGGGTTATGACCCGGACTAGTTTATCCAACTGCTGACTCACGTCGGTGATTATTTATTTACGGTTTGCTCATTCAAGCCGAATTCAGGAGAGTCAGTATGACAAAGATGATTATCAGTGCCTTGTTACTCGGCTTCAGTTCGTTGGCATTTGCCGCTCCTTCTGCCACGCATCACAAGGCTGCCGAACAACTGCTTGAAGTCATGAAGATGGATGTCAACATGGAGCGTATGGTTGCCAATATGCTGGAAGTGCAAATACAGCAACAGCCGGCGATGCAGCCCTTCCGCCATGTGATGTTGCAATTCCTGAATAAATACCTGGCTTATAGTGCGATAAAACCCGATTTTATCAAGATCTATACCGATGAATTCAGCGAACGTGAACTGCGCCAGATCATCGCCTTCTATAAAACCCCGACCGGCCAGAAGACCATCAACCGCTTGCCGGTACTGATGCAAAAAGGCGCACAGATCGGTGCATCCAGGGTCAGAGATCATCAGGATGAACTGCGCGTCATGCTCGAAGCCGAGGCCAAAAAGATCGACGCACAGAAAAAGGCCGCCAACCCCGGAAAATAACCATTATACACGCCCGTCGGCGATGGCCAGGCCCGCCGACGGTTATACAAGTGCACGCAAGCCATTCCCGTATAGCCCGGTCAGCGCTATAGTATTAGTAATCAATGTCATGAGCGCGAAACACTATGTCACTGGATTTTGAGCAAGCGCGTTTTTCCACACATGAAAAACTGGTGGACAGACTGGCCGAACTCGCCCGGGGTCAGGATATTAAATCCCTTGAGTCCTTTGCCAAGGCCTACCTGGGTATGTACCTCGATCTGGACAAGGCATTGCTGCCGGATGAACGTGTCGCTTTACTGGCCGATGACGATATTCTCGACAGTATCTGGAGTGGTTTCGATGCGGTGCTCAACAGTCAATCTCTGCCTGGCCCCGAAGCCATTGCCGCCACCTATGCGCAGGGCAAGCGACTGGCCGAAGGCTATATCGCACTGGCCGCCATCGACCGACAGATCCGTCACCGGGCAGGTGCGCTAGACAGTATCGAGTTGGCGGATGATGTCGTCGAAGCGCTGGTTTGTTTTCATTATGTCGATAGAAACGAACTGGAAAACCGCTGGATGGACTATGTGACGGTACATAAGACGGCATTGTTCACTGATGCCATGCTGCGCTTCTGGAAAACCATTCAGGACAGTGGTGCCGAACGTTACCCCGGTTTCAGGGAGGTGCTGTTGAAAAACGCTGATGCGCCGGTGTTGCAGCAACTGCTATTGCCGGTGCTGCAATCTATTCGCGAGATCAAAAAAAAGCAATTGCCCTTATTATTGTTGTTGGCCTTACGGCATGTGCCCCATGCAGCGTTGTTGCAAACATGTCGGGCACAACTGAAGGATGTAGAGAGTATGCGCCTTGCTGATCATGTGCACTGGTTGTCAACGGCCTACCTGCTGGCGCCTGCAGAGTACGAGGGCAGCCTGAGTAATTATCTCGGGCGCACGCGTGAAAAAGCACTATTATTGTTGAATTTTGTCGATGCCGCTATCAGGGATGCAGACCAGCTCGACCTGGATGTCAGTGCCGATATGCTGGCCGGGTTGCTGACCATGATCGCACCGAAATTTCGACCCAAGCGCGATCGTTTCGGTCGGCTGGATGATAATGTGCAGAAAATCGTCGCTTTGTTTGAACGTCTTGGCCAGGACAACAGCCCGGCGGGGCGCCAGGCAACGCAAAGACTTCGGCAGATTCGGGTGATGCGGCTGTACTCAAGTTACCTTGACCGCGTACAAGCGGTGCAGCAGGCCACAAAATGAGCGATTGGCCCGGTTCACGGCCACTTAAGATAGGGATTTGCGCTTAAGCTCGTCAATACCTGACCGATAACATAGGGACGTAACATCGTTTTCTGGGATCAGGTATGGATAAGCTAACGCTGGAGAAAAAACTCGAAAAAATCAGGGCTAAACAGGAGAAGCTGGATCGTGCCTGGAAGAAGACCGGTAACAAGGAATTGCTGCAATTTTTTATCGATATTATGCCTAAGGTTCTGGATGTTGAACGCTGCAGTATTTTTGTCCTCGACCCTGAGGAAGACAAGGTATGGCTGCAGTGTGGTACCGGGCTTGAGGAAAAGCAGGTCAGCGTGCCGACTGCAGGATCCATTGTTGGCCAGGTCATCTCATCCGCAAAGCCATGGATGGATATGAATATGGAAGAGTCTGTTGGTGAACACGACGTGGTCTCGATGAAAACCGGATTCATCGCTCGAAATACTTTATGCGTACCGGTATTGGGTGTTAGTACTGGCACCGTGACCGGTGCCATACAGGTGCTCAACAAGCGTGGCCAAGGTGAATATACCAATGAAGACAAGGCCTTGCTTGAGCGGATGGCTTATCAGTTGCAAATGAACATCGAAAGCATTTACCTGCGCCAGGAGATGGCCAAGATTTCGGTTGAGATGAAAAAGAAAATAGAAAAACTGGAGAAAATGCTGGAGCAATAATCGGCAGCTTTTTGCTGAATTTGCCTGTTATTGTAGGAGTTTTTACCCTTTAGGCGACCATCTTTACACGCAGAAATTTTTCTATTTTCTGAAACAGCTGAGCACGCACAAAAGGTTTATTGAGAAAATCTTTGGCGCCAATCTTGTTAACCCAGAATTCCTGCATGGCCTGTTCGTCCGAACTCATCATGATGATGGGGATCCCCGCTGTCTGCTCATCATTATTCAGCAGACGCGTGGCGCGAAAACCATTGATGCCGGGCATGATCACATCCATCAAAATCAGGTCGGGGTCATGCTGTTTTGCCATGTCGATGGCCTGCGTGCCGTCGTCGGCCAGCAATATCGTATAGCCACCCTGTTCGAGCATTTTTTTCAGTGTGAATTGAATGGTTCTGGAGTCGTCAACGATGAGAATGGAAGCCCCTTGCGGGATGTCGCGTCGCGGTCTTGCACGTCGTTCGCGTTGTGTGGATTTTCTGCTAAAAAGCGAACTAAATTTAAATTTTTGCATCACACCCTCACATCATTGCTGTCGTTAATGGTATTCGTTAAAAGAACGTGCTGATATTGTATAACATTAGTAACCATACTTTATTCTAGATTAGTCGATACCGGTGCTGTTTCGCAAGTTATTTTTCTAGTATTACATCACATATTTGGGTGAGTGCCTTGCTGGCGAATATGGCATAATCCCATCTGGATTTAAATTGGAAGCATGAATGAAAATGTCAGGCTCAATAACACTGACTGCGATACGAGCCAGTTACCCATTGAATGGGGCCGTGCATCAATGGCTCGAGCCGCTACTGGACTCTTAAGTATGCTCGATAAAATACAGGCATTCTATAACCGCTTAATACAACCGCAAGCTGAAGATCCTGTTCAGGATGAACATAAGTTACGCCTTGCCGCCACGGCTCTGATGGTCGAAGTCATGCGTGTGGATGATCATAAGTCCGAGCAAGAGGTCGACGCAATCATACAGGCATCGATGAGCAAGTTTGGTATCGAACATCAGGAAGCAGACGAATTACTACAACTGGCCAGTGCTGAGTTACATGATTCGACGGACTATCATCAATTTACATCATTGATTAACCGTGGCTATGATTTGCCGCATAAATTGGATATTGTTGAATTCATGTGGCAGGTGGCCTATGCCGACGGCCAGCTGGATATGTACGAGGAACATGTGATCAGGAAGGTCGCGGATCTGATCTATGTGCCGCATGCTGATTTTATTCGCCTGAAGGAAAAGGTCCGGAACGGCTTGATCTGACGCAGCGCGACAATCCAAAGGGCCACCCATCCAAAGCATAATTAGACGGTCTGCTACTTAGGATCACGTAGTTACTGACCGACTATAAATCACCTTGTGAATGGCTCTTTGGTTTGCTTCATCGTACAGCCCATAGAACCCCTTCGGGTTTCATTATGGGGACCTCACCCTCCGGGTCGAGGCATCCTCGCAATGACACAATAATTAGAGGTTCCTTAGATACAGCGAAGACAGCTTGGCTTAGCTGTATTGATAGCAAGAGTTACCGGGTCTTACTCATCAGCCTGTTTGGATGGCTCATTGGCCAGGCTAACGCGCAGTTCGCGACCCATGAATTCCTGCTCATTCAATGTAGACATGGCCTTCTTGGCACCAACACTATCCATTTCAATGAAGCCGTAGCCGCGTGGTTTACGTGTGACCCTGTCGGTCATCAGGCGTATAGAAAATACTTCACCGCACTGACTGAATAGTTTACGTAAGTCGCGATCTGTTGATTTAAAGGCAAGATTGCCAATAAACAAGGTTTGTTTTTTGATGGCTAGCTTATAAGGCTTGATCAATAAAATGATTCCCGTCAGCAGGGAAGCGATCAATGCACCTGCGCCCATACCCCAGGCAAATTGTTGACTGCTGCTCTTAGCTTCGAGATTGAACAGTCCAAATAGTGGTTGAGCGGCAATGGCCAGTAAAACTGTGAGGATAATACAGAGAAATATGAGTTTGATAATATTTGCAGACATAGTTTATTTCCAATACATGAATTGACACTTTAAAGTTCGACACGGGATAGATATTAACCCGATCCGGCTGGCAAGATTATAGGGAGAACAGGTGCCGCTGTATAGGCCTGAGTAATAATTGTTAGAAAGTTAAGGGCATTTCTGAAAAGGTACCTAATGTGCTGTCGGGGTTATATAATGATAAGGCCTATGACCTTAGGCGCTTGATATCAACCACGACTGATCAGGATGGTAATGGAAAAGGCACTGCATATAAAGAATCTCGGAAAGACCTATGATAATGGTTTTACTGCATTAAAGGGTATTGATTTGGAGGTTGAGGTAGGCGATTTCTTCGCCTTATTGGGCCCCAATGGCGCCGGAAAGTCCACCACTATCGGCATACTCAGCTCGCTGGTGCGTAAAACCACCGGTCAGGTCAGCATTATGGGTCAGGACATTGACGTTAACTTTTCTGCGGCAAAAAAATTTCTCGGCCTGGTACCGCAAGAATTCAATTTTAATGTCTTTGAGCCTGTCGTTGAAATAGTCGTCAACCAGGCCGGTTATTATGGCATCAACAGAAAGACGGCATTTGTCCGCGCGGAAAAATATTTACGCGAATTGGGTCTGTGGGAAAAACGTCATGAGATGGCCAGAAACCTGTCAGGTGGCATGAAGCGACGGCTGATGATCGCGCGGGCACTGGTACATGAGCCGCAGATTTTGATCCTGGATGAACCTACTGCGGGTGTCGATATCGAGATCAGACGCTCGATGTGGGCTTTCCTGCGCAAGATTAACGCCGCCGGTACGACCATTATCCTGACTACTCATTATCTCGAAGAGGCAGAAAATCTGTGTCCCAATATTGCCATTATCGATGGCGGTGAATTGATCGAGAATACCAGTATGAAACAGTTGTTGACGCAGTTGCATACCGAAACCTTTGTGCTCGACCTGGTGGGCCAGCTAGATGCGGCCCCGGATTTACCCGGTTTTGTCTGCCGTCTATTGGACAGTCATACACTAGAGGTGGACATTGAGCGCGGTAGCCAGGTGAATGATTTGTTTTCCGTTCTCGATGGCCATGGTATCCGCGTTAATAGCCTGCGCAGCAAGACCAATCGCCTGGAGCAATTGTTTGTCAATATTGTCGAGTCCGGTCGGGCCGTGGAGGCACAGGCATGACCTTGAGTGAGCAATACATCGCCTTTAAAACCATAGTCATCAAGGAAATCCTGCGTTTCTCACGCATTTGGTTACAGACGATACTGCCGCCGGTGATTACTACAGCCTTGTATTTTATTATTTTCGGCAAACTCATAGGCCCGCAGATAGGGCAGGTGCAGGGTTACAATTATATCGATTACATAGTCCCTGGTCTGATCATGATGGCTGTGATCACCAACTCCTATGCCAATGTGGTGTCGTCATTTTATGGTGCCAAATTTCAGCATAACATCGAGGAGATGCTGATCTCGCCAACGCCGAATTACATTATCCTGCTCGGTTACATCACTGGTGGAGTGTGCCGTGGCCTGTCGGTAGGCATCGCCGTGACCGCGGTGGCGTGGTTTTTCAGTGATCTGTCGTTCACGCATGTGTTGGTCATTATCTCGACGGTGCTATTGACCGCCATTCTATTTTCGATAACTGGCTTGATTAATGGCGTGTATGCAAAAAGTTTCGATGATATTTCGATCATACCGACATTCGTGTTAACGCCATTAACCTATCTAGGCGGCGTATTCTATTCGATCGATATGCTGTCGTCATTCTGGCAGAATGCCTCGCTGCTTAACCCAATTTTATATATGGTTAGTGCCTTCCGTTATGGCTTCCTCGGCGTTAGCGATATTCCGCTTTCGACGTCCTATCTTATTATTGTTGGCTTCATTATTGTTTTGTTCCAAGCCAGTCTGCACCTGTTGAACAAAGGTCGAGGTCTGCGCAGTTAGCGCAGCTTGCCTGACCGGGTGCAGGGGTCAATTCCAGTTGCTTGTATGCGTTATTTACGCTGAATATGTCCAGGTGACGACAAAATTTGACAGTCAAGATTGTCCGTGAGCAGCCGTTAATATAGGTAGAGATTGGTATCCTGACAGGAGTTGGGTGCCGATGCCAAAATCAACCTATATCCAGTAGAGCCTATGCCAGCAGAAGCAGCTGAAAATCAGACCGTGGTCACACGCTTTCCGTTGCTGCGCAATTTTGTGCTCACCGGCCTGATTGCGATTATCGTCCTGGTCAGCGGACTGGGTGTGTTTATCCATCGTGCCATGATCGATAACCTTAGTCAGGTAGGTGAAAATAAAAATATCGCCCTGGCCCGGATGTTGTCGAATGATGTCTGGCGGCCCTATGTCAAGGTGCTCGAAAACAGCAAGCACCACCCTGCACACATCCTCAAAGAACTGCCAGCATATAAACACCTGCTCAGTGACGTCAATAGACATATAGACAGCGTATCGATTATCAAAGTCGTTATATACGATGCAGGCGGTCGGGTGCTATTTTCTACCGACCTGGCTCAGTTAGGTGAGACGAAAACAGATAGCCCGATTATCCAAGGCGCGCTGGCGGGTAAGGTGGTATCAAAGCTGGTATTTCTTGATCGCGTCTATGCCAATCAGAAATTGCTTAGACACAGAAATGTGTTATCAAGTTATATTCCGTTGCAGCATCGGCCCAATGTCCAAGGCTCAGTCACCAGTGGTGTCATTGAGATATATTCAGACATGTCCATGCTATACAAGCAAGCTGTTAATACTAGAGATAAGATGCTGTTGATGTTGGCGATGGCAATGTTGTTCTTTTTTGCTATGTTGTTTGTGTTCGTGCGCAGGGCCGACCTGATTAGTAACACGCATTTACGTAATAAACAGCAAGAGCAGGATCACATACACCATATTGCCTATCACGATTCGCTGACCGGCCTGCCCAATCGTGATATGTTCAGGCAACGTCTACAGGCGGCCATGGCGCGTGCAGAACGTAATGATCAACTGCTGGCCGTCATGTTTCTGGACCTGGATCGATTCAAGAATATCAACGATAGTCTTGGTCATAATACCGGTGATCAGTTACTCAAAGAGATTGCTAAACGGCTATTGAGCTGCATGCGCCTGACAGACACGGTGGCCAGGCAGGGGGGAGATGAGTTTACGATAGTCCTCGATGGGATAACACATGTCGATGAAGTCGAAGAAGTAGCGAAACGTATCTTGTCCTCGTTACGTGAGCCGTTCAATATCAGTGGGCATGAGTTTTCCTCCTCTATCAGTATTGGCATTACGATTTACCCGTTGGACGAAAGAGATATTGATTTGGTATTGAAAAATGCGGATAAGGCCATGTATGCAGCCAAAGAATCCGGGCGTAATCGCTACATGTTTTACACAGCGGATATGAGTTTGAATGATGGCGTCAAGCTGGATATGGAGCACCGCTTGCGCGTGGCCCTGGAAGAAAATGAATACCTGTTGCAGTATCAACCGATCATTAATTTACGTACTGGAAAAATGATGGGTGTCGAGGCCCTGTTGCGCTGGCAGAATGAAGAATACGGTATTGTATCACCACTTAAGTTTATTCCCATTCTCGAAGAAAGTGGTTATATCAATATGGTTGGTGCCTGGGTGTTAAAGACTGCCTGTCACAAGGCCGTCGAATGGCAACGAATGGGTTTTGAGCCGATCCTGATGTCTGTTAATGTGTCCATCATTCAGTATCGCAGCCTGAAGTTTATCGATAGTGTAAAGGCCGCGTTGCAAGAAAGCGGCCTTGATCCCAAATATCTGAAGCTGGAAATCACCGAGAGTGTGCTGATGGACCAGAGTGACGCCAGTGTGAAGAAAATGGAGTCTATTCGTGCATTGGGCGTATCTATTGCCGCGGATGATTTCGGTACCGGTTACTCATCGTTGAGTTATCTGAAAAAGTTGCCCATCGATACCCTGAAGATAGATCGCTCATTTGTGATGGATGTACATAAAAGCAGTGACAGTGCCGCTATTGTCACCGCTATTGTCTCGCTGGCACACAGTCTCCGCTTGAACATTATTGCCGAAGGCGTGGAGCAGCTTGAGGAGCTGAATTTTCTCAGCGCATTGAGTTGCAGCTATATACAGGGTTATTTTTTCAGTAAGCCGCTGACAGAAAGGGCCTTGCTGGAAGTCCTTTCTGATCCCGACTTTTTTCTCGATAAACTTGACGCGGCGCGTGAACAAAACCAGTTAGCCTCTGCCTGACATTCTATCCATCGAAGACTAAGCGATTGACACCGACTACAGGTTTGTCATTATTAGTATTGTTCTCCAGCCAACCATTGGGATAATACTATGAAAATTGGTACGCCTTTAAGTAGCAGCGCCACGCGGGTGATGTTGTTGGGCTGTGGTGAGTTAGGCAAGGAAGTGATCATTGCACTGCAGCGCCTGGGAGTTGAAGTCATCGCTGTGGACCGCTATGCCAATGCTCCCGGGCACCAGGTTGCTCATCGCGCTCATGTCATCGACATGGCCGATGGTCAAGCATTACGCAAGCTGATCGAAACAGAAAAACCGGACATTGTCGTGCCGGAGATCGAGGCGATCGCCACGGACACCCTGGTTGAGTTGGAGGCAGAGGCAGTCGTCGAGGTCATCCCGAAGGCACGCGCCACCCAGCTGACCATGAACCGCGAGGGTATTCGTCGACTGGTTGCCGAAGAGCTGGGCCTGCGTACATCACGGTATGGTTTTGCGCAGAGCCTGAATGAATTGCAGCATATCATCGACTCCGGCGTGGGTTACCCCTGCATCGTCAAACCGGTCATGTCCTCGTCGGGTAAAGGCCAGTCGACTATCCAACGACCGGAGGACGTCCAAGGCGCCTGGGATTATGCGATGTCGGCTGCACGGGTCAATCAAGGTAAGGTGATCGTGGAAGAGCTGGTGGACTTCGATTACGAGATTACTTTGTTGACAGTCAGGGCGCTGGATGCACAGGGTGAAATACAGACAAGCTTCTGTGAGCCTATCGGTCATGTGCAGGAGCAAGGTGATTATGTGGAAAGTTGGCAGCCGCAGGTAATGACACTGAAGGCGCTGAAGAATGCGCAGCACATTGCCGCCACGGTAACAGAAAACCTGGGTGGCCGTGGAATTTTCGGTGTCGAGTTATTCATCAAGGGTGACGAGGTCTGGTTTAGTGAAGTCAGTCCACGTCCACATGATACCGGTATGGTGACCATGATCAGTCAACGTCAAAATGAATTTGAACTGCATGCACGCGCGATACTTGGATTGCCTGTGGATACAAGCCTATTGTCTGCTGGTGCCAGCGCGGTTATTTATGGTGGGCGGGATGAAAAAGCCATTGCCTTCGCCGATATCGACCAGGCCCTGACTGTGGCGCAGACCGATATCCGCCTGTTTGGCAAACCGGAGTCTTTCCAACGTCGGCGCATGGGTGTGGCCCTGGCCTATGGCGATGACGCCAATGAATGTCGACAACGTGCCAAGGATTCCGCTTCCAAGGTTCGGCCGGTGTCTGGCTCAGAATAGACTTTATTCATTTAGCCTTAAGAAGCTAAGTCGCCGTCCACGTAGTACCAATGCATGTGCTCACATCTGAAGCGGCTTTTTTCATGAAGCTTGTATGCCTTGCCCTGGATTTTGTAGCGGGCGACAAATTCGACACTGTCTTTGTCGCTGTTGATGATTTTAAGGCTGAGCCATTTTTGTGCGGGCTCGGTTTGCATCGAAATTGATTGCGGACGCGTTGATGGGTGCCAGGTTGACAGGATGTAGGCCTCATTACCCTGGGCATAGGCTGTATACCTCGAGCGCATTAATGCCTCTGCCGAGGGTGCGGCCTGATCGCCATTGATGTAGGGTTCACAGCAGTCTGCGAATGACCGCCCGGAGCCACATGGACATGACTGATTGACTTCCTTGCGTTTGCCCATGCCTTGATCAGTGTTTATTGGTTTTTAAATCTGTTTGCAAGCGGGTATCGAAAAGAGTCCTGCAGCAACTAATAGCATCATCTACTTCGTTAGTGAAAATAATATATTCTTCTATTGTCAGAAAGTATCTAAGTTCGTCCAGTGCCTGGCGGACTATCGCTGAATGCAAGTCTGCGTTCTCGCGTTGACCCTGGCGTGCAAGTCGAATTGAAGTATGGATGTTCTCGAGTATGCTGGCCTTGAGTTTTTCACTGATATAGGGGTGTAGTGAAGAAGGTGTGCTTTTTTCCTTGAAGTAACGTGCCAGTCTGGATGTTGGTTCCTCTGTGCCTTGATGACTCTCGGTATTTTTTCTTGTGGCGATAGTCGCTGTGATGTAAGTGCTGTGTAGATCCTCGCTTTGTTGATTGATCATGTGAGATGCATGTAGTTTATCCAGGTAGTTCGACAAAGTACTATGCAGCTTATTGTTATTATCCTTGCCAGACTGTGAGTGATAGCTTTGCAGGCGCTTGCGCAGTAACATATTGCCGATCCTGTCATATAATACTTGTATGTTCAACAACAGGGTTTGTCTTTTATCTACTGCTTTCACGACACTACCTTTTTGCATTATTACTCAAGTGCATAGCTTTGCGCTTCTTTATTACCATCGAACATAACCTCAAGTATTTCCATGTTCTCATTCCAGGAATATTTTTTGGCCGAGCCGATAAATTTGTTTGTCAATTTTTCCAGGTCTTGATCATCGGCCCTGAACAGGTAGATATTACCAGCATTTGAATCCTGTAAGGCGGCGTAGCGTTTGCTTGGCGACAGAGAATAATTAATAATTTTACCCAGTTTGGTTTTACCATAGAACAGGAAGCGTACTTGCTTATCGCCATCGATCCCCCTGACTTCATGGAAGCCTGAGCCCAGGTCGACCTTGTTGCTACTGATCTCTTCGGCAGCATGCAGCGCCAGTGGAGAAATAAATAATAAATATAAAATTAAGCGTTTCATTGGAATTCCCTTCACAAGTCTGTGTGTACAAGCAGTAGACAGCATTCGTTAATATCATGTGCTGTTTAGGCTACTGGTCTGCCCGCTAATAGGGGCCTTGGAGAAGGCCCATGTTTTCCCTCGACATGTTTTAATGATATGCCAAAAAACAGATTTTTGCAGGGCGTTGGTAATATTATTTAATCACTGTTAGTCAATAGCAGTACATGCTTATATTCTAGAGCATGGGGTCGGTTGTGATGCTAACTTAATGGTTTTATGGTGTTTTTATCAAATCCCGGTAGGAACCCTACAATAAAAGCCGGGCCTGATGGGTGGTGTGCTCCAGGTCACTGTCCTTAAGTTCGCGGGGCAGATTTTTGTTCGACCATGACTGCTGGTTCCTGACTCAGGCCATCGAGTATACGCAGATACAGGCTCCACTATGGCTGCAATGGTCTAACTGAGCTGATCTTATCGGGATGTTTCGGGATCATGCCAATTCAATTCAGTATGCATTGTTAGACCTGTATTGTTCGACACTCTGTTCGAGCAGTGACGATAATAGCCTGGCTGCCGGCCCGGCATAAGTCTGTTGGCCAAAGTATAGGTACAAGGCTGCCTGGTAGATCTGTCCCTGTTGTAGTGGTATGGGGCGAATAATGCCTTGCTTAAGGCTGTCCTCGATTTTGTGATAGGGCAGCCAGGCATAACCCATATTGTTAGCGATCAGGGTCAATGATGAATCCAGGCTGGAAACGGTCCAGCGCTGCTCTGCATCCAGCCAGCCACTGTCGCGATGCTGCGGTCCTGAATCGCGCACAATGATCTGCCGATACTGACGCAGGTCATTCTCGCTTACAGGATGACCGCTGTTATTCAAAGGATGTTGGTGATGTGCTACGGCAATAAACGGTACTTCGATGATCGCATTGCCAAGACGGTCGGCAGGCAACTGATGACCGATGACGATGTCTGCCTGTCCTGCCGCGACCATGGCCTCGGCGCCTGACATGATGACTTCATTCAGTTCAACGACGGTACCACGACTCTGGTCTGCGAACTGTTGCAGCGCCTGCATCAGTTGCAGTGTCGGAAAGGCGGCGTCAACCACCAGGCGCAGGCGTGCCTCCCAACCACTGCTGGCCTGTTGTGCCAGCTGTTCCAGTTCACCCGCCTCGCGGATCAGGCGCCGTGCGCGCTGCAAGACCAGCTTGCCCGTGTCCGTCAACACGGCTCTGCGTCCCTGTACCTGCAGCACCTCAAGGTCGAGTTGTTGTTCCAGGCGTCTGATCGCATAGCTGACCGATGACTGGCTGCGATGTAGATGATCGGCCGCTTGTGCATAGCCGCCCAGGTCGACGACGGCCTGCAGGGCGCGCCACTGGTCCAGGGTGACTTTGGGTTTGGGCATAGGTCTATTATATCTAATATTTCGATAAATATAAGCAAATATTTGCGCTTTTTAATCTAAAATATAAGTTCATACTATTTTTTACCAAAACAAGCTGAAGGAGAATCCAATGAACAACATCATATTACTGATCGGAAGAGTGTTATTGGCCCATATTTTCTTGCTGGCCGGCATCAACAAGCTGAATGCCTATGCCGGCACCCAGGCCTATATGGAGTCGATGGGAGTCAGTGGGATGCTGTTGCCGGCCGTGATTGCCCTGGAGATTGGGGCTGCGTTACTGATCATTATTGGTTGGCAGACGCGTTGGTCCGCCTATGCACTGGCCGTGTTTACCGTGATCGCCGCCTTTCTGTTTCATTCTAATGTAGCCGAACAGATGCAGATGATTCTGTTTATGAAGAATATTGCTATTACCGGTGGTCTGTTGCTGTTATCTGCAAGTGGTCCGGGTCAATTTAGTCTGGACGCAAAACGTCGAGCATAGGGAGAGGGCTGATGAGTTTGATGATCAATGGTCTGTTAACAGACGGTTGGCTGGAAGACGAAACAACTAACGGAGAATTCATTCGTAAAGATTCGCAATTCCGTCACTGGATTACCGCCGATGGTGAGCCGGGGCCGACGGGTGATGGTGGTTTCAAGGCGCAGCCGGACAGATATCATTTATATGTCAGTCATGCCTGTCCATGGGCGCACCGTACGTTGATCTTTCGTCAACTAAAAGGATTGCAGGATATGATCACGGTTTCTGTCGTGCATCCGCATATGGGTGACGCAGGTTGGCACTTTGGAGACTTTCCCGGTTCCAGTGCGGATACTGTTAACGGATTTGATTACATGCATCAGGCTTACATGCAGGCACAAGCGGATTACACCGGAATTGTTACCGTGCCGGTACTGTGGGATAAAAAACAAAACACGATTGTGAATAATGAATCGTCCGAGATCATACGTATGTTTAATTCCGCCTTTGATGGCTTGACCGGATCCAGAGATGATTTTTATCCTGTTGATTTACGCGCCGGTATCGACGAAATCAATGCGCAGATCTATGATGCGGTCAACAATGGTGTATACAGAGCCGGCTTTGCCAGCACGCAACGCGCCTATGAACGCGCTTGTGAACAGCTGTTTACCATGCTCGATCAGTTAGAGCACAGGCTGCATGTAAATCGTTATTTGCTCGGGGAAAGTATAACCGAGGCAGACTGGCGTCTGTTTACCAGTCTGGTCAGGTTTGATGCTGTCTATTACGGTCACTTCAAATGCAATATAAGACGGATTGATGATTATCCAAACCTGTCGAATTATTTACGCGAGCTTTATCAATGGCCAGGCATCGCTGCCACCGTCGACATGAATCAGATCAAGCAACACTATTACTATAGTCATGAATCGATCAACCCAACACGGATTGTACCGCAAGGGCCGAAGCTGGATTTTACCGCTGCTCATGATCGAGCAGATAGAGCCTATAAATAACAGTGCGATCAACTGTATCACTTGTTGCATGTGAAGGAGAGACTATGAAAAATACATATTTTATTCGTAAGGCAGAGGAAACCAGTGAAGGGGCATCGGTAGATGTTAAACGCCTGTTTCCGATTCCTTCTTATATGAATTTTGATCCGTTTGTGTTGTGGGATCATTTTAATGTAAAAGCAGGCTCTGGCTTTCCCGATCACCCGCATCGAGGTTTTGAAGGTATTACCTATATGTTCAGCGGCAGCATGGAGCACAAAGACAATCTTGGCAATCAGTCACGTGTTGGCGTCGGCGGTGCACAACGATTTACCGCAGGTAGTGGCATTGTGCATTCGGAAATGCCTGGTACCCAGGGTGACAATGAAGGTATCCAGTTGTGGGTTAATCTGCCGCGATCATTGAAGGGTAGCGAGCCTGGCTACCAACAGGTTGAGCAGGGTGATTTTCCTTTGACGGCATTCACTGGTGGAAGCATTCGCACGATTATTGGTGGCGACTCGCCGTTAGAGCTGAAAACGCCGGTAAGCTACCAGCACCTACAACTCGATGCAGGCGCTGAGTATGTCGAAGCGATGAATGAAGGTTTTCGCGGTTTCATTTATATGGTTGAGGGTCAGGGCGAAGTGATGGGGCAGACGTTGCAGGCAGGTGATGCGTTGTTTGCAGAGCATGGTGGGGAGTTAACGGTGACATCAGTAAACGGTTGTGTCGCCATGTTGTGTTTCGGTAAACCGCATGCAGAGCCAATCCATCAGCATGGACCCTTTGTCGATTGAGACGATGTACCGGGCAAACTTGTGTTACTTGAAGGCACGCGCGATCGTCCAGATATCGACGCGTTCAACCCCAGCTGCTTTCAACACAAGCGCCATCTCATTGCAGGTCGAGCCCGTGGTCATGACATCATCGATGATGGCTATATGCGCGGGTAGCGGATCTGTGCCCAATTCAAATGCATTACGAATATTACTGCGCCGTTGTTGATACTTGAGTTGTATCTGTGGCGCTGTATGGCGTACACGCTTTAACAGGTTGGCCATGATAGGGATATCAAGGCGGCGACTGAGCGGTCGGGCCAGTTCCAGTGATTGGTTAAAGCCGCGTTCACGCAGGCGCTTGCGTGATAGCGGTACCGGCAGAATGCAATCTGGTCGTTGTGCCATGCGATCACTCAGTGCTGTCGCCAGCAGGGTGCCCAACAGGCGTGCATGGCCGAGTTTGTCGTGGAATTTCAGTGCCTGTAATAGCCGGCTGATCGGTGGTTGGTAAGCAAACAGGCTGATAGTGGTGTCAAAGGCCGGTGGATGGCGCAAGCATTGGCCGCATATTTCACCTGTGGCCGTTTCTGGCAGAGGTATCGCGCATTGTTTACAGTAATTATCGATGAAAATCAGATCATTATGACAATCAATGCACAGTGACAGCTTATCCTGTCCGGGCTGGCCACAGAGTGCGCAGGTGTGCGGTAACAGCCAATTCTGTACATTATTTAGCCACTTGTAAACCATCGTGCATCCTTTCTGGTTGACATATAGTGCGCTGACGTTAATATGCCCGCATCCAAGCATACTATTATAGGCCCTGTCGCGAGCAATATCATGACAAAGACTGCCGAAGACCCAGCCAGTGCGGCAAACACACAAACACAGACCTTGTCGGCAAAATCCTGTCGTTTTGCGGCCTCTTTGTTCAATTACGGCAATATGATTGCGGTGTTGGTGCCACTGCCGCTGGGCTTGTTATGGCTGGCGGCGTCGATGGTCATTTATGCCATGAACCGCCATCATCCGAATGAACGGGTTGGCCACTACACTCAACAGGCGGCCTATCGCATCTACGGGGTCACTGGCCTGATCGTGGCCGCAGCGATGTTTATCCCCAAAAACGGTTTGTATTATTACCTGGGCATCTGGGTGCTCAGTATTCTTATTATAGTGCCACTGTCCATTCGTGATCTATTGCGGATTCGCAGAGATGACTGGTGCGATATGGACGTAGAAATAGCAGCGAGAGACCATGACTGATCTGAGATATGACTGGGGCCATGAAGAAATCATGGCCTTGATGGAGCTTCCCTTTAGTGACCTGATGTTCCAGGCACAGAATATTCATCGACAACATTTCGATGCCAACGCGGTACAGGTCAGTACGCTGTTGAGTATCAAGACCGGAGGCTGCTCGGAAGACTGTGGTTACTGTTCGCAAAGCGCACGTAACAAGACCGGTCTGGAGCGAGAACGCCTGCTGCCGATCGACGAGGTCGTGCAACAAGCGCAAGCTGCCAAGAGTAAGGGTGCCAGTCGATTTTGTATGGGTGCGGCCTGGCGCAGTCCGAAGGAAAAGGACTTCGTGCATGTTTTGCAAATGGTTGATGAAGTGCGCAAACTGGGCATGGAAACCTGTATGACCCTCGGCATGCTCGATGATGATCAAGTGCAACGTCTACAGCAGGCCGGTCTCGATTACTATAATCACAACCTGGATACCTCGCCCGAATACTATGGCGAGGTTATCAGTACGCGTACCTATCAGGACCGTCTGGACACGCTCGAGCGTGTGCGACAGGCCGGCATGAATGTATGCAGCGGTGGCATCGTTGGCATGGGTGAATCACGCGCGGACCGTGCCTCGCTGTTGCAACAGCTGGCAAACCTGTCAATGCATCCGGAGAGTGTGCCGGTCAATATGCTGGTCAAAGTGGAAGGCACGCCGTTGTCTGATGTTGAAGACCTCGACCCGCTGGAATTCGTACGGACGATAGCCGTTGCCCGCATTCTGATGCCGCAGTCTATGGTGCGCCTGTCTGCTGGACGCACCGACATGAATGATGAGCTGCAGGCATTGTGTTTTCTCGCCGGGGCCAATTCTATTTTCTATGGCGAGCGTCTGTTGACTACCGATAACCCCGATGCCGATCATGATCGCCGATTGTTCGAGCGCCTGGGTATTCATACCTTACAATAATGTCAGGCCATGGTAATGCGTGAGCTTGGCAAGCAATTGCAGCAGCGCAGGCAAGCTGGTCTGTATCGAAGTAGAAAGGTACAAGACGGCATGCAAGGGGCCGAGGTGGTGCTTGACGGCAAGACTTGCCTGGCATTTTGTAGCAATGATTACCTGGGTCTGTCCCACCACCCGAAAGTCATCAAGGCCTTGCAGCAGGGCGCGGAACAGTACGGTGCCGGTAGCGGTGCGGCGCATTTGATCAATGGTCATAGCCGGGCACATCATGCCCTTGAAGAAGCATTGGCGGAGTTTAGCGGGCGGCCGCGTGCGTTGTTGTTTTCCACCGGTTATATGGCCAACCTCGGTGTGATGTCAGCACTTCTGCAACGCGGTGACCATGTCTTTGAGGACCGCCTCAATCATGCCTCCTTGATCGATGCTGGCCTGCTCAGTGGCGCGCGCCTCAGTCGTTATGCCCATGCGCATGCAGACAATCTTCAGCAAAAGCTGCAAGCAAGTAAGCCTGGTACGCGACTGGTCGCCACCGATGGTGTATTCAGTATGGACGGTGATCTGGCACCGCTGAATGAGCTGGCACAGGTTTGTAAGCAGGAAGAGGCAAGTCTGATGGTCGATGATGCGCATGGTATTGGCGTGCTCGGCCAGCACGGCCGCGGCACGCTTGAGCATTTCGGTTTGAACATGGACGATGTGCCTATCCTGATGGGGACCCTGGGCAAGGCCCTGGGTACCTTTGGTGCATTCATCGCCGGTAGTGAAGACTTGATTGAGACCTTGATCAATCAGGCACGCAGTTATATCTATACGACCGCACCACCACCGGCAGTGGCCGCGGCGACACTTGTCAGTCTGCAGTTATTGAAACAGGAATCCTGGCGGCGGGAGAAATTGCAGGAGTTGATTGCCCAGTTCAGACAGGGCGCCGCAGCACTTGGCCTTGAATTGATGCCGTCACCCACACCGATTCAGCCACTGATGATCGGTGACAGTCAGCGCGCGCTAAATTGTAGCGAGGCATTGTTAGCTAAGGGCATCTATATACCGGCCATACGTCCGCCGACTGTGCCGGAGGGCAGCGCGCGCCTGAGGATCAGTTTTAATGCAGACCATGAACCCAGGCATGTCGAACAATTGTTGGACGTACTGGACGCAATCGTGTGAGCAGGATGCCGATGAAAACGGACGCGGACGTATTACATATGGATATTCAGGGTCAAGGTGATACGGTCGTCCTGCTGCATGGCTGGGGCATGCATTCTGGAATTTGGGCTGAGTTGGTGACGACCCTGGCAGGGCATTACCGTGTGGTATGCATCGATCTACCCGGCCATGGTTACAGTCCGGCGGCGTGCCCGTTAACACTAAGTGCGGTCAGTGAGCAAATCCTGGCGCAGGTGACAGGCGCCTGTCACTGGGTTGGATGGTCATTGGGTGCGAGTGTGCTTATGCGTCTGGCGGCCAAGGCGCCCGCACAGGTTAAATCGATGATCCTGATGGCAGCCAACCCCTGTTTTGTAGCTAAGGATGATTGGCGGCATGGCATTGAAGCAAATATTTTTTCTACTTTCGCTGTCGACTTGCAGCAAAACTACGAAAAGACCCTGAGGCAGTTTATTGCACTGCAGACTTTGGGTAGTGACGACGGTAAGGCATCGTTAAAGCAGTTGCGCGAACAGTTGTTTGCGGCGGGAGAACCGGATATCGATACGCTCATGCAGGGTCTGGATATATTAATGCATGCCGATCTGCGTGCAGAGTTGCAGGCGAATGAATGTCCGAGCCTGGTAGTGTTGGGTGAGCGGGATCAACTGGTGCCGGTGTCGGTTAGTGCATTTTATCAGACCCTTTCCTGTCGCGCGCAAATTGAAACCATCAAGGGAGCCGGTCATGCGCCGTTCCTGTCGCATCCTCAGCGAACAGCAGAACGGTGTTTGCATTTTATTAGTACCCAGGCAGGTAAGGCAGTCAATGGATAAATCACAGGCTTTATTTAATAAGCAGCATATACGGCAAAACTTTGATCGTGCTGCTGAGCGTTATGACCAGGCCGCAGTATTGCAACGTGAAGTGGCGGGGCGTTTGCTGGACAGGCTGGATTATGTGTTGATAGAGCCTGGAATGGTGCTGGATGTTGGTGCCGGCACCGGCTACATCGCGCAAGGCTTGGCGGCGAGATATAAAAAGGCGTGCATTGTTGAAATGGACTTGTCGGTCAATATGTTGTTACAGGGGCTTAAAAAAATACCTTGGTATCGTAAACCTTTTAGTAAAAAAAGAATGATCTGCGGTGATGCAGAACAATTGCCACTGGCAACGGCAAGCGTTGATTTGCTGGTGTCCGGCTTGACGATCCAGTGGTGCAATGATCTGCGTCAGACCTTTGCCGAATTCAATCGTGTGCTCAAGCCGGGTGGCTTATTGATGTTTACCACCTTCGGTCCCGATACTTTGCAGGAGTTACGGCAAAGCTGGGCCAGTGTTGATCAACAAGGGCATGTCAGCTCCTTCCTGGATATGCATGATGTTGGTGATGCCTTGCTGGCAGCCGGTATGGCTGAACCGGTAATGGATGTTGAGCATTTCGCATTGACTTATACGAATGTGCCATCACTGCTCAAGGACCTGAAAGATATCGGTGCTACCAATGCCTTACAGCAACGCGCGCGCGGTCTGACCGGCAAGCAGGCCTACCAGGCCATGGTGCAGGCCTATGAGTCCCTGCGAGTTGATGGCAGTCTACCGGCCAGTTACGAGGTTGTTTACGGGCATGCTTGGAAGGGACAGGGTCGTCATGAGAGTAGGCAGCCGCAGATAGATATCCCGGTCTTGTAGGGCAGTGGTGAGTAGCTAGTGGCTAGTGGCGAGGGAAAATCTATGGCAGAGTTTATTTTTATTTGCAATGTGGCCTTCGAAGATCGCGGCCAATGGCCGCTCCTACAATAAGAGTTACAAGCGTGGGAGCGGTCCTTGACCGCGAATTAAATGAACTCGCCAGGTCTGTTTTAATGAAAGTGATTAATCTGTTTTGATGTTAACTTTAATATTTAATTTTTAATCTTGTACCTTTACCCTGACTTTAACTTGTATCTTTTATCTTTAACCAGAATTTATGCAAAACTTATTTATCACAGGCACAGATACCGGCGTTGGCAAAACCCTGGTGACTTGTGCGATGTTATCGAAGCTGAGACAGCAAGGCCTGCGCGTGCAAGGCATGAAGCCGGTCGCTTCCGGCTGCCGGCAAACGCCTGAGGGCTTGCGTAATGAGGATGCGGAAATGTTGATTCGTCACAGCAGTCTTGAGCTGGACTACGCCACGGTCAATCCCTATGCCTATCACGATGCCGTTGCTCCGCATTTGTTGGCAGAGGAACAAGGTGAGACCATCGATTTTGAATTGATTCGACGCAACTTTCTACGCATAGCGGCGCAAAGTGATTGCACCCTGGTTGAAGGTGTGGGTGGCTGGATGGTGCCTTTAAATGCCACGCAGACCGTCGCTGATCTGGCGATCTATCTGGATTTACCTGTTGTTCTGGTGGTCGGTATGCGTCTGGGTTGTATCAATCATGCCTTGCTGAGTTATCAGGCCATTCTTGATTCCGGCTTGAGTTGTGTTGGCTGGGTCGCGAATCAGATAGAAGACGGGATGCCGCGGTTCGATGAAAATATCAGTACTATTCGGCGTTATTTGGACGTTCCCCTACTGGCCACAATCCCCTATGCAGAGGCAGTTACTGTCGAGCATGTTAGCACTTTTCTGGATTCCTGGTGAGCAGGGCAGTTTCGCGTTTGTACTTATAGGCATAAAAAAACGAGGCCCACTAAGGGCCTCGTTATCATGTCACATCTAGTAAAAAATATTTACGGGGCTGAGCAATTGCTCCCGTCGACGGCCGTTCCAGGATTGACGACATTCGCACTACCGTTTAATGCGCTAATCAACGCGCCCAATTCAGCGCAAGACATGTTTAGATTGCCGACCAGGTTGATCGTTGAGGCATTGGTCAACGCATCCAGGCTGTCAACATTACCAACACCTGCACCACCGATATTGTTGTCATTCAGGTACAGTCGGGTCAGGTTTGTCAGCGACGCCAAAGAATCCACGCGCGATATGCTGTTGCCATCCAGTTCCAGTGTCGTCAGGCCGGTCAATCCGGACAGCGGGTTGACGTTGATGATTCTGTTGTTGAACAGGTTCAGGTTATTCAAGCCGCTCAATCCACCGAGTGGACTCAGGTCGCTGACATTGTTCCTGCCCAGTCCCAGAGTAGTTAGGTTGCCGAGGCCTGAGAGGGGGCTGAGGTTGCTAACGCTGTTTCTGTCCAGTTCCAGATAGCTCAGGTTGGTCATACCGCTAAGGGCGGATATGGCGCTGATGCTATTACGGTTAAGAATCAGTGTTGTCAGTTTGGTCAGTTGATTCAGTGAGCTGATGTCACTGATATTGTTACTGCCTAATTCGAGCACGAGCAAGTCAGTTAAGCTGGCCAGTGGGCTGGTATCAATAATGCTATTGTTGTTCAGGATAAGCGTATCCAGACTGTTGAGCGTGGACAGTACATCGATGTCAGTAATGTCGTTGATGCTCAAATCCAGGCTGGTCAGGAACGTAGATAAGCCACTCAGTGCACTAATATCGCTGATCGCATTACTGTTCAGTTTAAGACTGGTCAACGCCGACAAGCCTGAGCTTGACAGTGGAGTCAGGTCACTGAGATTGTTTCGAGTCAGGCTCAAACTGGTCAGGGAAGACAGATTTTTCAGCGGATCGATGTTGCTGATGCTGTTCTGATTCAATTCCAGTTTATTCAAGGAGGTCAGAGTCGATAATGGACTGGCGTCATTGATATTATTATTATTCAAGGTCAGTGTTGTCAGATTAGTCAGCGTGCTCAATGAGCTGATGTCACTAATGCCATTGTTGATCAGGACAAGCCTGGTCAGGTCTGTCAGTGTCGTCAGTGGGCTAACATTGCTGATATTGTTTCTACCCAAATTCAATTGAGTCAAATTTGTTAAGCCGGTCAGTGCATTGACATCACTGATTTCATTGATGCTTAGATCAAGGTTATTCAGATTGCTCAGGCCACTCAATGGGTTAAGGTCGGTGACATTGTTGTTGTATAGCTGCAAGTCACTGAGGCCGGACATTGTGGTCAATGCGTTTATATCACCGATCGAGTTACTGCCCAGGCCTAATTTAGTTACACGGGTCAGCGTGGTCAACGGCGTAATATCGCTGATGTTATTGGTGAACAGATTCAGGGTGGTTAGGCTGGTCAATGCACCGATGCCGGTAATATCGGTGATTCCCCTGCTGTTACAATTCAGTATCGTCAGCTCATGCACCAGTGTCGCTGGTAAGGCATCAATACAGTTGCGCAAGGCGGTGTTGCTTATTGCAGGCAATACTTGTGTGGTGATATCGATATCAACCGGCAGGGCAGAAATCTCGCTAGCGGCAGTTCCATCACCTACCGCATTGACGGCGGCGACTCTGTAGTAATAAGTCGTGCCATTCGCTGATACGTCATGATAATAACTCGTACCTGTAACATTAACGGGTGTTGATGTCAGGGTGTTTCCACTGGTGGTCGATGAGTACACATTGTAGCTATCGGCAAAGTCGACTGCGTCCCAGCTGACAGTCACTCGCTGGTCACCGGCAGTGGCTACTGTAGTCGTAGGCGTGGCCGGTGCCGCAGTCGCAGCAGGGGCATTCACGGTAATGGTTGCGACATTGGATGCGCGTGGGTCACTACTGGCATTATCAGTCGCGTTAAAGGTAAAGCTGTCTGCGCCAAGTGTATTTGGTGTATAGGTAAAGTCACCGGTGGCGGCATTGTTAATCACCACCGTTCCCTTGCTGGGTTGGGTAAGGATCTTGAATGAGAAAGCATTGTTTTCAATATCGGTGGCTGTCAAAGTGCCTGTTACCGGGGTTTTGGCCAGCGTGGTGTCGATGCTGTCATCGCTCGCCGCCGGTGGATCATTGACTGCAGTGACAGTGATGTTGACCACGGCATCGGTACTGTTCGTGGTGCCATCATTCAAATGGTAGGTAAAGCTGTCAGCGCCGGAATAATCCTGTGCCGGGGTATAAATAATGTTAGGTGCGCTGCCACTCAAGGTTCCATTCATGGGCGCTACCGTGGCCACGTAGGTCAGGGTGTCGCCATCGTCATCACTGCCGAGGTTGATCAGGGTCGGTGTGTCTTCACTGGTGCTCAAACTTTGCGGGGCTGCCGTTGGCGCTATGTTGTTCGAGACGGTGCCGCCACCACCCCCGCCACCACATGCACTGAGAGTCAATATCGCAGTGATAAATGCGAGGTGTTGGGGTTTATTGGACAGCTTGTGAAATAACTTCATGAATGATTCCTCTGAAAACATGCTAAAAAAACGAGTGTATAGTACTTAAGCGGCAGAAAACTGAGAACCTTTACCGTAATCAGGAAATATGTTCCGGTATGCACAGGCGGATTATGCTTAAATTCGTCATCGAGATAATCACATCGCGATAAAATAAAATACTTGTTAACATTCCGGCCTATGGACGAGTATTTATCCTGGGGTTTTGATCAAGCAAAGCTGCAGCCCGAACCCGGCCTCAGTGACAATCTCGCTAGCATCGACGAACTGAATACATAAGTAATTAATAAATATCTAATATAATAAATAATTGTGATTTTACCCGGGCGGGCACAGGAATTGCGCTGATAGTTGCCTATTTGCCTAGTTTTTTAGTGATATCCAGGGTCATTTACTATGAAGAAATTTTATACCTAAGTAAATTTCTAGGGATTTTACAATATGACAAGATGCTGTATTTACTATTAATTAAATTTAATTATACCTGACTAAATTATTAATATTTAATAAAACATTAATAAACTAACATAAAATCTAATTATGACGTAAAAGTCCAAATTTAATTGCGGCATGATGTCGCATAGGTTAGCATCACCGGCAATTGCAAAAAGTCATTTATTGAATAATAGGTCAGTGGCAGGAGCATTTCGTGATGATTGCTGCACAGTGCCCGGGAAATCGGCTGCGGAGTCACTATGTTATCCGCCCAAATCGCTCACTGAGTTGGCATGGGGTCCTGGTATTTTTTGCCGCGGCGGCCACGGTCACATTAACAGTAGCGCTGATGTTTGCCGCACAAGGGGCCTGGATGATTTTACCCTTTGCCGGACTAGAACTGATCGCATTAGCTGCATGCCTTTATATATGTGCACGCAAAAATAACGAACAGGAAGTAATACACATCGACCAGGACTCGGTGAAGATAGAAAAAGGCAGGAATAAAGTGCGCCACTGCGTTGAGTTTCAACGCCACTGGGTGCAGATAAGGCTCGCCAAAGGTCAATTGCCTGGGTATCCCAGTCGACTGACAATATGTTCGATGGGTAGAGAGGTCGAGATCGGCTCCGCTCTATTAGAAGCTGAGCGCATAAGCTTGGCCAGTGAATTACGACAAAAGATTACGAATTGAATTTTTAAAGATTTATAACTAAAACATTTAAACTGAGGAGTTGGAACGGCATGTCGTTTAAGCATAATAATATAATGACAAAAGGCCTGGTTCTCTTGGGTTTGTGGTTGGGGGCTGCAGGGCAGTCGCTGGCGGAATACAACCTCAATTTCCAGGAACCGGTGAACGCTCTTGGCAGAGAGATCTATGACCTTCATATGCTGGTCTTCTGGATCTGCGTTGTCATCGGCATAGGCGTCTTTGGTATGATGATTTACTCGATCATCATGCACCGCAAATCCAAGGGCTCAGTTTCTTCAGACTTTCATGAAAGCGCTAAAGTCGAAGTCGTCTGGACGATTGTCCCTTTCATCATCCTGATCGCCGTGGCTATTCCCGCTACATCGACGCTACTTAAACTCGAAGATACCTCAGATGCCGATCTGACTATCAAGGTGACGGGGCTGCAATGGAAATGGCAATATGACTATGGCGATGGCGTGAATTTTATCAGCTCGATTCATCCGGATCATAATAAGGCGCGCCAGCTTAATTCCGGTATTGATGTGACCAAGATCGACAATTACCTGCTTGAGGTAGACAACGAGCTGGTCGTTCCAATCAACAAGAAAATCCGTTTCCTGGTCACTGCTGATGATGTTATCCATTCCTTCTGGGTACCGCAGTTTGCGATGAAAAAAGATGCCATCCCCGGCTATGTAAATGAGACCTGGACAACCGTTGATAAAGAAGGCGTTTATCGCGGCCAGTGTGCCGAGTTATGCGGTAAAGACCACGCCTTTATGCCCATCGTTGTGCGCGCTGTCAGTGAGGGCGATTACAATACCTGGTTGGCAAAACAGAAAACCGCGGCCGCTGCCGCAGCAGCTGAAGCTGCTGCCGATAAAGTCTGGAGCAAGGCGGACCTAATGGCCCGTGGTGAAGCCATCTATAAAGGCAAGGGCGGCTGTTTCGGTTGTCACGGTGCCAACGGTGAAGGCGTTGCAGTCTTTCCGAAGCTGGCGGGTAGCGCGATTGCGCTTGGCGCGGCTGAAGCTCATATCAGTGTTGTCGTCGATGGTGTGCCTGGCTCGGCCATGGCAGCATATGGCAATCAGCTGAATGATCTGGAGCTGGCGGCCGTCATCACCTATGAACGAAATGCCTGGGGTAACAATGCCTCTATCGTACAACCAGCCGATGTTAAGGCTGCCCGTTAAGGCGAGTGTGGGAGATAAATAAAATGAGTGAAACAATGACACACGATGCACATCACGACGAACACCCTAGCGGTATCAAGCGCTGGTTGTTTACCACGAATCATAAAGACATCGGTACCCTGTACCTGTGGTTCAGTTTTACCATGTTTATGCTGGGCGGCATCATGGCGCTGGTTATTCGCGCTGAATTATTCCAGCCCGGCATGCAGATTGTAGATCCGAATTTCTTTAATATGATGACTACCCTGCATGGCCTGATCATGGTGTTCGGTGCGATCATGCCGGCCTTTGTCGGCCTGGCCAACTGGCAGGTGCCTATGATGATCGGTGCGCCTGACATGGCCTTGCCACGCATGAATAACTGGAGCTTCTGGATCCTGCCGTTTGCAGCCACCCTGTTGGTTGCACCGATGTTCATCGGCGACAACTTCATGTCCGGTCAGGGTCCCGCGTTTGGATGGACGTTCTACGAACCATTGTCAGGTCAATATGACAAACTGGCCTTCTTCGTATTTGCGATCCATTTATTGGGTTTCTCCTCCATCATGGGTTCGATCAATATCATTGCCACGATCCTGAACATGCGTGCACCTGGTATGACGCTGATGAAAATGCCGATGTTCGTCTGGACCTGGCTGATCACGGCCTTCCTGCTGATTGCGGTTATGCCGGTTCTGGCTGGCGCGGTGACCATGATGCTGACCGACAAGTACTTCGGTACCAGCTTCTTTGATGCGGCCGGTGGTGGTGATCCGGTATTGTTCCAGCATGTGTTCTGGTTCTTCGGTCATCCTGAAGTCTATATCATGATCCTGCCGGCTTTCGGTGTTATCTCCGAGATCATTCCGACCTTTTCACGTAAGAAACTGTTTGGTTATGCATCCATGGTTTATGCGGTAGCTTCGATTGCCTTTCTGTCATTCATCGTTTGGGCGCATCACATGTTTACCGTAGGTATGCCGGTGGCTGGTGAGCTGTACTTTATGTATGCCACGGTCATGATCGCGGTACCGACAGCGGTTAAGGTATTCAACTGGGCGACGACGATGTGGCGCGGCTCACTGACCTTTGAAACGCCGATGTTATGGGCGGTCGGAACAGTATTCCTGTTTACGATTGGTGGCTTTACCGGTTTGATGCTGGGTGTTGCTCCGGCCGACTTCCAGTATCACGATACCTATTTCGTGGTTGCGCATTTCCATTACGTACTGGTGTCCGGCGCATTGTTCGGTATTATCGCTGGTGTTATGTACTGGCTGCCGAAGTGGACCGGTAATATGTATAGCGAGGGTCTGGGTAAGCTGCATTTCTGGCTGACCATGATCGGTATGAACCTGACGTTCTTCCCGATGCACTTTACTGGTCTGGCAGGTATGCCTCGTCGCTATTCTGATTATCCGTTGCAGTTTGCGGAGTTTAACCAGATCTCAACTATTGGCGCCTTTATCTTTGGCTTCTCGCAGTTGATCATGTTGTACCTGATCATCAAGTGCATCAAGGGTGGTCAGAAAGCGACTGATGAAGTTTGGGAAGGTTCACACGGTCTGGAATGGACCCTGCCTTCTCCGGCTCCTTATCACAGCTTTAATACCGCGCCTGAAATCAAATAAGGAGTATGCCCACCCCAATAGGGGGTGGGTGTTTTGAATCATGACTGAAGTAACGATTGAGCAAAAGCGTAAAGCTAAAAAGACAGTTGCGGTATTAATTGCAGTAGTTGCAATAATCTACCTTGGCTTCTTTTATTTGCAGGCTACACGTTAATGACTGATCAACATCAGCTGCAGGCAGCCAACGCGCGCGTCGTTAAGAAAGGTCTGCTGATCGTTGTGGCTATGTTTGTTTTCGGTTTTGTCGGACTGCCGATGTTGTATAACCTGATCTGTGACTCTTTCGGTTTGAATGGTCAGGCAGAGCAGGTCAACAATGCGGCGGTTAGCAATATAGAGATCGATAAAAGTAGATTGGTGACAGTAACATTCAGTTCGAATGTTAATACCAAGTTGCCCTGGGGCTTCAGTCCGGTCGAAAAAGAGATTCAGCTGCATCCTGGTGAGTTGAAAAAGGTCAGTTATATCGCCAAAAACCTCTCAGGCTCAGATGTTGTTGGTCAGGCTGTTTACAGCGTTAGCCCGGTGGAGGCAGCCCGGTATTTCAAAAAGACTGAATGTTTTTGTTATACCCGGCAAACCTTGAAGTCCGGTGAAAGTAAGAATATGCCGGTACTTTTTATGCTGGAACCGGATTTGCCCGAGAATATTAGAACAGTGACGCTGTCTTATACTTTCTTCAGGGCAGACAAATACGCTAGTAAGTAATAGTTTAAGTATTAAATAAAATATTTTGAATCTAACATATAATATAAATAAAGAGAGGGGTAACTATGTCTAGTACACATGGTGGATATTACGTCCCAGAACCCAGTCACTGGCCGATAGTCGGTTCTATTGGGCTGTTTTTGGCAACGGGTGGTTTTGCAATGGCGTTACCGGACAAGGCAGGTGACCCAATGGGCAGCCTGGGTGTCATGTATGCCGGTTTTGCTGTCATCGCCGTGATGCTGTTCGGCTGGTTCGGTACCGTCATCAGGGAAAGTGAAAATGGACTGTACAATGCCCAGGTAGACCGATCCTTCCGCATGGGCATGACCTGGTTTATTTTCTCCGAGGTCATGTTCTTCGCCGCCTTCTTCGGTGCCCTTTATTATATTCGTATATTCTCTGATCCGTGGTTGGGTGGTGCGGGTAATAACCTCAGTACAAACGAATGGCTCTATCCTGAGTACACATCACAGTGGCCGACCAATGGTCCAGGTAATCTCGGTGGCGAATTCCAGACCATGGGTGCATGGGGTATCCCGGCATTAAATACCCTGATTCTGCTGGCATCAGGCGTGACGGTGACCTGGGCGCACTGGGGTCTGAAAAAGGAAAAGCGGGGCCAGTTGATACTGGGTTTATTCGCAACCGTTGCTTTAGGTTTTATATTCGTCGGTTTCCAGGCTTATGAGTATATCCATGCCTATACAGATCTGAACCTGAAACTGACATCGGGTGCCTATGGCAGTACCTTCTATATGTTGACCGGCTTCCATGGGCTGCATGTGACCATCGGTGCAATCATGCTTTTGATTATGTTACTGCGTAGTATGAAAGGCCATTTCACTGAAGAAAATCACTTTGCCTTTGAGGCGGCAGCCTGGTACTGGCATTTTGTTGATGTCGTATGGCTGGGCCTGTTTATCTTCGTGTATTTAGTATAAGTAGTCACTTCCGTGACAATGCGCCGCTAGCAGTAGCGGCGCATTTTTTTTGGCCAAGGATGGCCTTATGTCGCGAGAGCACACGGACGTGCGGAGCGACTCTCACAGCAAGTATCCAGAGGAAAAAGTGTAAGTATTTGAAAGTGAGCAGGTCGCGAGAGCACACGGAAGTGCGGAGCGACTCTCACAGCAAGTATCGCAAGCAAAAAGTATCACTAATTGAAAGTGAGTAGGTCGCGAAGGCCCCGGAAGGCCGAGAGCGACTTTGCACAAGGATGTGCTTATGTCGCGAGAGCAAACGGAAGTGCGGAGCGACGTTGCCGTACTCTCTTATTGTTTTCTGAGGTGAGGCCGTAGGGCTAGGCGCCAGCTCGGTGCCGTACGGCAGTCAGCCATACACCCCATGGGGCTCTATCACTCCGGTTGCCGCACCAATCAATATCAGCGCGAACAGGGTCACGGACAGGCCGATACGCCAGGTCAGGGCCTTGATGACACGGTCTGACTTGCCTTTATCTTTCATCATATAATACAGGCCCGAGAACAGGGCAGACACGATGAGCAGGAATGATAGTACAATGAGTATCTTGGATAGTAGCATAAGCGTCAGATAATGATTTCAGTGATAAAGTACAAATTATAGCAATGCTCGCAGGCATTTTGTATCTGCGGGCCTACAAGAGTAGCGATTAATTGATCCAGATTGGTAAATATGAATTCAGGCATAAATGGGGTCTAACGGTAATATTGTTGATATTATTGCCTTTAGGGCTGTTCCTGGGTAATTGGCAAATGGACCGGGCCGAGCAAAAGCAGGCAGAAATCGACCTACGTAAGGCGAATACGGCCTCGACCCCGGTTGTCCTGCGGTCCGGCGACAGCGACAAGGCGAGTATGTTGTATCGCTGGGTGACGCTGCATGGCGCGTTCGATCTCGAACATCAGGTATTGCTGGACAACCAGAAGCACAATGGCACCCCGGGCTACCATGTATTTACGCCCGCGCGGATTGAAGGCAGTGACACCTATGTGATGGTCAATCGCGGCTGGGTCAGACAAGGCGATGACCGTCGTATTTTGCCCGCCCTGCCCGGGCCTGCGGCCCGTGTCAGTATCCAGGGGCGGGTTGAGAATGTCCCCAGTGTTGGTATCAAGGTTGGTGAGCCGGGTGAGTCAGGCAGGTTGTGGCCGAAACGGGTCATTTATCTTGACCTGCCTTGGCTTGCTGAGGAGAGCGGTTATAATCTACTGCCATATGTCGTATACCAGACCGACGGGCAGGACTTCGGCCTGAGCCGAGATTGGCGTAGCGTGTTTCAGGCGGGTCCGAGAATGACACCGCAGAAGCATAGGGGCTATGCGATACAGTGGTACTCACTGGTCGTACTGGTACTGGTTATGTATATTATTTTGTCTTTCAGAAAGACCGGAAGCAGTTCCGGATCAGGAGTGTAGAGCGGTGAATGAAGTGAACAATGCCGGCCGCAAGTCGCGCATGTCGATAATCTTGATGTTAATGATTTTTGTTGCACCTATGCTGGCAGCCTGGGTGGTCTATCATTATTTTCCTGACACGGTAAGAAAACTGGGATCGTCAAATTACGGTACATTAATCAATCCCCCGGTTAAATTACCGATAAACGGACTGTCTGATATTGAAGGTAATCCCATCGCTGGCGATATCCTGGACAAAAAATGGACCTATGTTTATTTTAATTCCGGTGAGTGTGATCGAGCCTGTTTCGATCATTTGATGCTGATGAAGAATGTGCGTCTGAGCCAGGGTAAAGAGATTTCCAGGATGAAACGCCTGTTTGTAGTCACTGCGGGTACAGTCGATGCCAGTTTACAGCAAACCCTGGCGCAATTCCCGGCACTGCGTACAGTGGTGCTGAATAGCGAAGCGCAACGTAATCAACTGCGCGCAGCCCTGGAGACAACAGGTGACCCCGACCCGTTAAACTCGGGTGCTATCTATGTCGTAGACCCGGACGCCAAGGCAATGATGTATTACAAGCAGGAAAAGCAAGTACAGCAAGCGCAGCAAGGCTTGGGCGAAAAGGCGATCCTGAAATTGGCGAAGGGTATGCAGGGAGATATGGCCAAGCTGATGAAGAATAGTAAGCTGCGTAAATAATAATGACAAGTAAGAGAAAATGATGAGCACGACGAAAGTAAAATGGGCTGACTATTACGAGCTGTGCAAACCAAAGGTCGTAATGCTGCTGGTATTTACTGCCATTGTCGGCATGTTTCTGGCCGTCCCAGGCATGGTGCCCTGGCAGCCGCTGGTGTTCGGCTCTATCGGTATAGCTTTGGCATCTGCATCGGCAGCAGCGATTAATCATGTCGTTGACCAGAAGGTCGATGAGGTCATGTCCAGAACCAAGAACAGGCCTTTGCCGCAGGGTAATATGCCATTGCGTAATGCGATTATTTTTGCAGCGGTTATAGGCGTGCTTGGTCTCGGTATTCTGTGGTTCCTGGTCAATTCCCTGACGGCATGGCTGACCTTTGCATCGCTGATTGGCTATGCGGTGATCTATACGATGTACCTGAAACGGGCGACGCCACAAAATATCGTTATCGGTGGCGCTGCCGGTGCCGCACCACCGGTGCTGGGCTGGACCGCAGTCACCAATAGTGTCGATCCCAACTCCCTACTACTTTTCCTGATTATTTTTGTGTGGACGCCACCGCACTTCTGGGCATTGGCCATCCATCGACGCGATGAATATGCAAAAGTGGAAATTCCGATGTTGCCCGTCACGCATGGTCTTGCCTTCACCCGTTTGCATGTCCTGTTATATACCATCCTGCTGTTGGTGGTCAGTATTTTGCCTTTCCTGACACGCATGAGCGGTGTTTTTTACCTCGGTGGCGCCCTGGCGCTGGGGCTGGTGTTCCTGTATTACGCAATTATGCTGATGAAGGCGGAGGAGGGTAGTAATGTGGCCATGAAGACCTTCGGTTTCTCTATTTTATATCTGATGGGCATCTTTGCCTTCCTGCTGATTGACCATTATATCCCCCTGCTGCAATCTATGCTGTCCTAAGCTTGATCAGGCGACTGTTGTCTTGTTGCCTTAACCTGGCTGAGTACACCCGGAGTTAAACACTTCGTGAGCTGGGGTTATGCTTTGTAGGCCGATGCGCTCAATGCTGCATGTAAAGGCTGCAGTGCAAAATGTCATAGAGCGTCTACAATTTCATGCTATCGCGAGCCAAATTTGCGGCCACCCGTCCACCGGGTATATACGAGATTAATAGGTGTATAGGCAATTCCCCCTTGAAAGCCTATATATAAGTATATTATAATATGCAACATTTTATCGCCTGTATTTTTATTAAATTATTGATTTATAGGTATTTTTAAAGAACATTAAGAATGAGGCAAAGGTATGGCACACGCAAATGCTCCTGTCGAGCAATACAATTACGAGGTAATTCGTAAATTTGCGATTATGTCCCTGGTTTGGGGGCTATTGGGTATGTCGGTCGGTGTATATATCGCCCTGGAGCTGGCATTTCCGGCACTGAACTTTGATATCCCAGAAATAACTTTTGGTCGTTTGCGACCCGTGCATACCACGCTGGTGATATTCGGTTTTGGCGGTAGCGCCTTGTTCGCGACTTCCTATTATATAGTGCAGAGGACCTGCCAGGCGCGCCTGTTCAGTAATGGCCTGGCGACGTTTACTTTCTGGGGTTGGCAAATCATTATCCTGAGCGGTGCCTTAAGTTATATGCTGGGTTACTCGCAGGGCCGCGAATACGCCGAGTTTGAGTGGCCTATTGATATCCTTATTGCCGTGGTCTGGGTCGCCTATCTGGCGCTATTTGTACAGGCGATTCGCCAACGTACGCAGCCGCATATCTATGTTGCCAACTGGTTTTTTCTGGCCTTCATCATGGTCACCGCGATCCTGCATATCTTTAACAACCTGGCCATGCCGGTCGGTCTGTTCACCTTGAAATCCTATAGTGCCTTTTCCGGTGTGCAGGACGCGATGACCCAGTGGTGGTATGGGCATAATGCGGTTGGCTTCTTCCTGACGGCTGCGTTCCTCGGCATGATGTACTATTTTGTACCGAAGCAGGCCGGCCGCCCGGTGTATTCGTATCGCCTGTCAATTATCCATTTCTGGGCCCTGGTATTCCTGTATATGTGGGCAGGCGCGCATCATCTGCACTGGACCGCGTTGCCTGACTGGACCTCAACGCTGGCGGCGACATTCTCTATCATGCTGTTATTGCCTTCCTGGGGTGGCATGATCAATGGCATCATGACCCTATCCGGTGCCTGGGACAAGCTGCGTTCAGATCCAATCATGTTGTTTATGATCGCATCCTTGTCGTTCTATGGTATGTCGACCTTTGAGGGTCCGCTGATGTCACTGAAGAGCGTGAATGCATTATCACATTACACCGACTGGACCATTGGCCATGTTCATTCCGGTGCCTTAGGCTGGGTGGCGATGATTTCATTTGGCTCCATGTATCACCTGATTCCACGCCTGTACGGCACCAAAATTTTCAGCCTGAAACTGATCTACACGCATTTCTGGTTGGCAACAATCGGTATCGTACTGTATATCACCTCGATGTGGATCGCCGGTATTGGTCAGGGCCTGTTCCTGCGCGCCTTCGATGACTACGGTAATCTCAAGTACAGCTTTATCGAAACAGTTGCGTTCCTGCACCAGCCCTATGTCTGGCGTGCGATCGGAGGTATGTTCTTCGTTGCCGGTGTCATGGTGATGGCCTACAACGTTATACGTACTATTTCCAGAGCCAAACGTGAAGCGGCTGAGCTTGAAGCCAAGATCGCTGCAAAAATGGCTAGCGCCTGATCAAGACTATAGGAGCTATAAGTAATGAAGTTCAAACATGAAAGTATAGAAATCAATGCCGGCCTGCTGATAGCGCTGACATTGGTTGTTGTCAGTATCGGCGGACTGGTCGAGATCGTGCCATTGTTTTTTATCAATGAGACTGTTGAGCAGGTCAAGAAAGCAGACGGCCGTGATGCCGTGCATCCGTATACGCCACTGGAAAGTCGCGGCCGTGATATCTATGTACGTGAAGGCTGTTTCCTGTGCCATTCTCAAATGATTCGCCCGTTTCGTGATGAGCATCTGCGTTATGGACATTATTCACTGGCTGCCGAGTCTCAATATGATCATCCGTTTCAGTGGGGATCGAAACGAACAGGGCCTGACCTGGCGCGCGTAGGTAAGAAATATTCGAATGAGTGGCATACACAACATTTGTTAAAGCCGAAGTCGGTCATGCCTGATTCGATCATGCCGAATTATCCCTGGTTGCTGGAGAACGCACTTGATTATTCGGATATCAAGGCGCGTATGAAGGCGCAGAAAATGGTCGGTGTTCCGTATTCAGAAACCGATGAAGAATATGAAGCGAATGTAAAACGTTTCGGTGCCGAAATCGCCAGGGATCTGGATATTGTCTATGCAGAAGAAAACCTGCTCCGGCAAGCAGAGAATGGCAACTATGATGGTGACAAGTCACGCGTGACCGAGATGGATGCCCTGGTGGCCTACTTGCAGGTGCTCGGCACAATGGTTGATTTCAAGAGTTATCAGGAAGGTCATTTCTCCGAGTTCCGATAGGGGCTGGGTGAGAATGAGCGCGTAGACGATGAGTGATTTCTTGCAGTGGTTTACCCACCTGGAGAACAGCAAGGTTTTTGCATTGGTGCTGTTCTTTACATTGTTCTGCGCAATACTAATTTATTTATTTTCCAGTAAAAAAAGATCCGAGCGGCTGGAATCGTACAAAAATATCCCGTTTGAGGATGAAGAGCACGAAGAGTATACAGGCTCTGATGATAAGGTAAGTAAAGATGAGTGAACAGAAACAAGATAAGGCTCAGTCCGGTTCAGTACAAACCACCGGTCATGCCTGGGACGGTGATATCCAGGAGTTTAATAACCCCCTGCCACGTTGGTGGCTATGGGCCTTCTATGCAACCGTAGTCTTTGCTGTGGTTTACTGGTTTTTCTATCCAGCATGGCCTGTCGGTCAGAGCTATACCAAGGGTGGCTTGAACAGCATTACCTACAAGGTTGGCGATAAGGAAGTGACTACGCACTGGAATACACGTGCGCGTTTGATGAAGGATCTGCAAGAAGGTGAAGAGTCAGTCAAACAGCGCCAGTACATGCAGAAAGTTGTTGATAGTAGTTATGAAAAAATCCTCTCTGACTCAAGCATGATGCAGTTCAGTCGCTCCGTGGGCAAAATCTTGTTCACTGATAATTGTGCAGCCTGTCACGGCATGGGTGGCGCGGGTGTTATCGGTCTGTTCCCTAACCTGGTTGATGATGACTGGTTATGGGGCGGTAAGGTTGAAGAAATCCAGACGACCTTGGAGAAGGGCCGTAATGGCTATATGCCGGCGTTTAGGAAAACCTTTAATGAGCAGCAAATGGATGACGTCGTTGAATATGTCTTGAACCTTTCCGGGCATGATGTCGACAAGGAAAAATCGATGCGAGGTGCGGCATTATTTAATGGTGAAGGAGGCGGTTGTTATTACTGTCATACCAAGGAAGCCGTCGGCATGAAATCCGTTGGTTCCGCAAACCTGACTGACGGTATCTGGACGCTCGCCGATGTTGCCGGGCAAACAAACATAGAGGCTAAGCGTGAGGCCGTCCGCGCTATCATCAAGAACGGCGTTAAACGTCAGATGCCGGCATGGAGTCAACGCCTGAGCTCTGCAGAAATCAAGATCCTGACTGTTTACGTGCATGAGCTTGGTGGCGGTAAATAAGCTGACGTTGGTGCATTGATGGCGGCGGGTTCAGGCTGTCCTGGACCCGCTTTGTTTTTATTGAGGTCTTTCGACAAGCTATGGCAAAGAATGCAGAGGAACTGATTTTATTTGAGGGGCGTGTTCCGATCTATCCGCGATCGGTGCAAGGGCGTTTCCGTACAATAAAATGGTCGATCCTGCTATTTGCCTATAGCGTCTACTTTATTCTCCCCTGGGTGCGTTGGCAGCGAGAGTCTGCCGTTGATCAGGCGGTGATGTTCGATATTCAGGACCGCATCTTTTATCTGTTTTCCGTGATCGTTAATCCGCAGGATATATTCTGGTTGGCGGCAGTCCTGATGATTGCTGCATTTTTATTGTTCTTTGTTACCGGTATCGCCGGACGTGCATTTTGCGGTTATTTCTGTTTTCAGACTTTGTGGACCGATGTGTACATCTTAGTCGAGCACCTGGTGCAAGGCGAGCGACCGGCGAGAATACGTCTGGCTAAATCCGCATGGAGCACCGAATGGATACTGAAAAAAGCAGTTACGCACCTGTTGTGGTTGCTGGTTGCTTTTGCCACCGGACTGACCTTCACGCTCTACTGGGGTGATGCCTATGAGCTGTTCGGCCAGTTTTTCAGTGGCACGGCACCATTTCCTGCCTATGCAACCACCTTGTTCCTGTCGCTATCGACTTATGTAATGGCTGGACTTGCGCGTGAGCAGGTCTGTACCTATATGTGTCCATATGCCCGTTTTCAGAGCATTATGTTTGACAAGGATACGCTGATTGTCGCCTATGATGAAAAGCGTGGCGAGGCTGAGGCCGGTAGGGCCAAACTTGGTAAGGACCTGAAAACCCAGGATGAAAGGCATGCAAGTAATGTGGGCGATTGTATCGATTGTGGATTTTGTGTGCAGGTCTGTCCGACCGGTATCGATATTCGTGATGGTCTGCAAATGTCCTGCATCTCCTGCGCATTATGTGTCGATGCCTGCGATACCATTATGGATAAGTTGGGTTGGCAGCGCGGACTGATTCGTTATGCCTCGGAGAACGAACTCGAAGGCGGCGAGACGCATTTATTAAAATTAAAGAACATTGGCTATGGCCTGGTCCTGATCGCGGCTATCGCCGGCCTGGTCTGGAGCGTTGCTACCAAGAGTCAGTTGTCGATGGCGGTTACCCAGGTCAGGAACCCGTTATATGTCATGTTGTCTGACGGCCAATTGCAAAACAGTTATGACATCAAGCTGAATAACAAGTCAGAAAAAACGGTCGTCATGCAAATGCGACTAGAGGGGCTGCCCGGTGCGGTCATGGATATGGGTAAGATCAAATCGATCAAAATTGGGCCGCTGTCTTCTGTGAATGTTTTTGTGCGGGTTAAATCTAAACCGCTTCAGGGCAAGTCAGGGCAGATTCCGTTCCGCTTTGTGGTCGAAACTGATATTGGCGACGAGACGGTAACGGAGAGCAAGAAGGCCTTGTTTACTATGCGCGGTGATCGAAAATGATGACCTCGATGGCATTGACCATTCCGGCAGGCGTATTGCTGTTGTTTGCCCTGTATTTAATTTTCTATCGCTTTACGCCCTTGAATGCCAAACAGTCCGGTTTTGTTATCAGTCTGTTGGCCCTGGCTATTTATTTGCCGTTGGCATTACTTTTCTGGCCAGGTGCAGATGTGCTGGCAATGAATATTACCGTGTTTTTCATGGTGGCCTATTTGCTCGGTATGTTATTTTCGCATCGGGAAAGGCTAAAAAAGCAGGATGATCCTGAGTTGCAGGGCAAGTGGTTTCACTGGGCTCCTGCGATTATTGTCAGTTTTTTTGTCGTCATCCTGATCGTCGATGCCGTCTTTGTAACGCTGTCAAAGGAAGGTTTGCCGGGTGGTTTGCAGGACTTGATCTTGCCTGAACGCATGCAATCTAATCAGGTTGAGACCCGCTTCCCGGGTGTGGTGCATAATAACTATCACAAGAAGGAAGCGAAATATAACCAGTACTTGCGCCAACTTGATTTGCTCGAACAGCGTGGTTGGCAGGTACATAAAGGCTGGTTGCACAAAACACCGACAGCTAATGAGGTTGGGGTTTTTCAGCTAGTCATTAAAGATGCGGCAGGCGTCCCGATCAGTGGCCTGGAAGCTGGTGGTCTATTCATGCGTGCGGCCGATAGTCGTCAAGACAAGGTGTTTAGTATGCATGAGACTACAACCGGCATTTATCAGGCCGAACTACGTCTGCCAGACCCTGGTCTGTGGCAAGTGAATATCAATTTCACGCATGCGGGCGAAGCATTTGAAATTCATGCCTCTACTAATATTCCAAAGGCAGATTAAAGGTTAAAGATACAAGATAAAAGTAAAAGAAATCACTGCGCTTCACCCTTGTATCTTGTATCTTGTATCTTCTAACTTGTATCTTTAATCTTTAATCTTTACTCTTTAATTTTAATCTTGTATCTGAATCTATGACCCATTGCTATCATTGCGATCTACCTGTCCCACCTGGCGCGCATTATTCGGTCGAAATTGATGGTGAGGCCCGGGAAATGTGTTGCCCCGGCTGTCAGGCGGTGGCCAATGCGATTGTCGCTAATGGGCTGACCGATTTTTACAAGTACCGTACTGAGAAATCACAAAACCCGCAGCAGTCCATGGATGAGCTGTATGAGACACTGTCTCTTTATGACAAGCCCGAGCTGCAAAAGGACTTTGTCAAACAGGAAGCGGGTAGTCTGCGTCAGGCTTCGTTGATTCTGGAGGGTATCGTCTGCGCCGCCTGTGTCTGGTTGAATGAAAGACATGTTATGGCCTTGCCGGGCGTCAGCGAGTTCCGTATTAATTACTCCAGTCGCCGTGCCACCGTCAAGTGGGACGATGATAAGATCCATCTGAGTGATATCCTTAAGGCGATCACCACGATAGGTTATGTGGCCCACCCTTTCGATGCCGGACGGCAGGAAAAATTACACAAAAGCGAACGCTCGCGCGCCATGCGAGGCCTGGCAGTGTCCGGTCTTGGTGCCATGCAAGTGATGATGCTAGCGGTGGCTATGTATGCCGGCGAGAGTCAGGGCATGGATGCGGGCTTGCGTCACTTCATGCGTTGGATCAGCCTGTTGATCACTATTCCGGTGGTTCTGTATGCCGCCAGTCCCTTTTTTAAATCTGCATGGCGTGATCTGAAATACCGTCAACTTGGTATGGACGTGCCGGTCTCGCTGGCGATCGGCATTGCCTTCATTGCCAGCTGTTGGGCAACCCTGCTAAATCAGGGTGAGGTCTATTTCGATTCGGTGACGATGTTTACTTTCTTTCTATTGACCGGGCGTTACCTGGAAATGATGGCGCGTCATCGCGCCGGCCAGGCCTCGGAGGAGTTGATCAGGTTGCTACCGGTTACCGCGACCCGGGTCAGCGAAGGTGAAGAACAGGTGGTTAGCGCCAGTGAGTTACAGCTTGCCGACCTGGTCAGGATTAAACCGGGGGAAACCGTGCCTGCCGATGGTGTCATCGTTGAAGGCAAGAGTTCGATTGATGAATCCTTATTGACCGGAGAGAGTGTGCCGGTTTCAAGGAGCGAAGGCAGCGAGATTATCGGCGGCAGTATCAATATCGAAAGCCCTATTCTGATGCGCATCGATAAGATCGGTGAAGATACCATCTTGTCCTCAATTGTGCGCCTGTTAGACAGGGCGCAAACGGAAAAGCCCCGGCTGGCACAGTTAGCGGACCGCGTGGCCGGCTGGTTTGTTGCTGTTATCTTGCTGCTGGCTACAGCCATTGGCTGGTACTGGTGGCAACATGATCCGGCCAATGCCTTCTGGATCAGTTTGTCTGTGTTGGTGGTCACTTGCCCCTGTGCTTTGTCACTGGCGACCCCGGCAGCACTGGTGGCAGCCACCGGCCAATTGACACGCATGGGTTTACTGACGACACGTGGGCATGCCCTGGAGACGTTGGCCAGGGCCACGCATGTAGTGTTTGATAAAACCGGTACGTTAACGCATGGGCGATTACAACTAGAGGATGTGATAACGCTGCAAGATCAACCCCGTCAGCAAGTATTGAAAATTGCCGCTGCCCTGGAGAGTGCGTCGGAACACCCGTTGGCAAAAGCAATCATAGAGGCTGCCGATAAAGAGCAATTAACGGCGACAGATATTAGCGCGATAACCGGGCGCGGCATGCAAGGCTACATAGATGGTAGGCTATACAGGCTGGGGAAACCCGACTTTGTCGCCGAGTTGGGTGCTGACATCGGCCAGCATGAAGCCTTTCGGCAACAGAAAACCGTGGTTGCGCTGGCCGATGAACAACACCTGCTGGCCTTGTTTGTGCTGGCCGATGTGGTACGCGAAGATGCATATGACACGCTGCAGGCATTGCGTGACCTGGGTCTGAACATTACTTTATTAAGCGGAGATCAGGGGCCTGTAGTCAGTCATGTTGCCGAGCAGCTGGGGATCGAGGATGCGCATGCCGGACTACTACCTGATCAGAAACTGGCACACATACAGGCGATGCAGCAGAGCGGAGACGTCGTTGTCATGATAGGCGATGGCGTCAATGATGCACCGGTGCTGGCAGCCGCGCAGGTCTCGGTCGCCATGGGTGGGGGCTCACAGATAGCACACGCCAGTGCCGACCTGGTGCTGTTATCTGAACAGTTGCCGCATATTGTCGATGGCGTGGTTATGGCACGCCGCAGTCTGGCCGTTATTAGACAGAACCTGATCTGGGCATTGGGTTATAATTTGCTGGCATTACCGCTGGCCGCCATGGGTATGATCGCACCGTGGATGGCTGCTATCGGCATGTCCGCCAGTTCGCTGGTCGTGGTCCTGAATGCATTAAGGTTGACCCGTTAGGGAAGGCAATAGAGCAAAAATTGATATGAATATTCTTTATTTATTGATTCCGATTGGCCTGATTATTCTTGGTGCCGCAATCTGGTTGTTTATATGGGCCGTTCGCAGTGGTCAATATGAGGATCTGGAAGGGCCCGCACACAGGATTCTGATGGATGATGATGACCCGATGATCCCGGAGAATGCAGCGAAAAAGGCGCGTGAAAAAAAACAGCAGGAATAAATGTTAAGCGCGGGGATGGGCTCAGGCAAGACTAACCAGTCTTTCCGGTGCCGAGTCAGAGGCGGCAACCAATAAAATCGTGATGTTGTCACTGCCTCCTGCCGCCAGCGCACTTTGCATCAGTTGTTTGACCTTATCCTCTTCACTATCGTCATTGGCGAGGATGTTTGCGATCACATCGTCACCGATTTCATCGGTCAGGCCATCGCTGCAAAGTAACAGGCTTTGTCCCGCGTACATCGGTATGCGAACAGTGCCGACATCGACATGCTCGAGGTCATCTGCGCCAATGGCCTGGGTAATAACATTGCGTTGTGGATGGATAGAGGCTTCGCGACGGCTAATAGTGCCGGCATCGACCATCTGTTGCACATAGGAGTGATCGCGTGTGACTTGCTTGAGTTTGCCTTGTTCCCATAGATAGGCCCGGCTATCGCCGACCCAGGCAATCTCATAGTGATCGCGATGCAGTCGCGCCGCGACCACAGTCGAGCCCATACCGGGTAGTCCCATGCGTTGATCCGCTGCAATCAATACAATATGGTGCGCCGTGGCAACGGCCTCTTTTAGGTCTGCACCACTATTGATCTTGTCGTTGATCAGGTCGACGACAATCTGGCTGGCGACTTCGCCGCAGGCATGACCACCCATACCATCGGCAACCACCCACAGACCCTGCTCCTCATTGATCAGGTAGTTGTCTTCATTATGCTGGCGTATCAGGCCAGGGTGTGTCATGTGGGCATATTTGTGCATGTTAGTGTAAATCAATCCATCTGGGTTGTGACGTTCATATGCGTTATTGCTATAAGAACCTGCTTTTATTAAAATTTTCGGCAGGTACTGGTAAATCTTTAGTGTTCATGCCAATTAAATGGATGGCAAGCACCTAATTTATATGCATTCCTGATAATTGACAATAATATGCGTTATTCATGGACTTAATAATTAGTATTTTTAGACGATAGAGGTACTAGTATTTTGCGTTAACAGCTTGTTTTTCTGTTAACATCATATTAAGTATAGCAAAAAGATGATGATGTAAAGCAATATCCCTCGGGCGGATTATATAAATCATTGATTTATAGTGTATTCTAAAACTCTTGTTGTTTTAATGATCATTTATTAGCCCTTTTATTCAGGTAAAAAATCTATGTCAGCGGAATTTTTTAAGGTACCAAAGCACGAAAAGCCAGTCAGTCTTTGGGTGCATCCCGAGGGACGTGTGTTGGGTTCCGTCTTTGTTCGTCAACAGAGCCTGCACCATTCAGGAGAAGAGACGCCTGCCGAGCTGTTTAACCAGGGTGAAAACTTTGTCGTTATCCATCGCGAAGACCTGGGTGAATACCGTTTTTACAGCAAATCGTCGATCGTGCGCGTTGCCTATGAAAATGAATTTGATCTGATGCCTGGTAGTGAGGCGATCGACTGCGAACTGCATATGATGGATGGCTCATTGATGACTGGAAAAATTTGCGGAGCTTTTCCGCCGGAGCAGCGGCGACTGTATGATCATCTGAACAGAGAGGATAGTACATTCATCCCATTACATCTGGACAATGGTCAAGTAAGCTTGATCAATAAAAGTTATATTATTTATGCAAAGAGCCTCTAGTCCGAGTTTTCCGCCAAACAGAAATATGTTGCAAAGCGGATTTCCTACAGTCTTCACACCGTGCCTTGTTTCGGGTAGGTGTTTGAGCGATAAAATACGGGTAGGCTACTAGAATAAGAAATGGGATTTTTCGATACAGTAAAAGCGAAAAAGGCGATCGCAACTATCATGACGTCTGTGTCTCCTGCCGCCACAGACGTCATTCAGGCGGGCATAACGCTGAAGAAAATTGGCGAGCCAGCCTTGCCTTTGCTGATAGACGCCCTTTCTGAAGGTGTCAATACCGAGGTATTTGATTCTCTGTTACAGGGGCTTGTCAGTGATAAAACTCTCGGATATTACCTTGATGCCCTGGCCGAGGACGATCATTCGGCAGTACCTGTCATTAAAAGAGTACTGGCTACCTCCGATAAGTATGATGCCAATCTCATGATTGATGTACTTGATCGTGACGATATCCGCAAGGAATACGTTATCGACATCATCAAGCAGCAGGCAGCCAGGATCAATCAGCGCCAATTACTTGACCTGCTGCACAGCGGTAGCTCGAGCATGGGCCAGACTGTGTTCAAGATATTGCAATCGACCGCCAGCGAAGACCTGGTGCCGAGCCTGATTACCTACTCTAGAAGCGAATCGCCGGATACCCGTTACCGGGTTGTGCGCTTGATGTCTGCCTTCAGCAGCGAGGCCATCAGGACGGCCTTGTTTCAATTGCTCAAGGACCCGAACAAGAATGTACGCATGGCAGCGCTTGAAGGGCTGTCAGGGATGGATATCCCGGTGCCGACCCAGACCATCTGCAAGTTGTTGCGCGACCCTGACTTGATGGTGCAGTCCAAGGCCATTGAGGTGCTGATAAAGCTGAATGATGCCAATACCGTTAAATTCCTGATCGAATACCTGCAGGATGAATCCGAATATATCCGCCGTGCTGCGGTCGAAGTTCTGAATGAAGTGGGCGATACGCGTGCGATCAAGGACCTGCTGATGGCCTTACGTGATCAGGACTGGTGGGTGCGGGTGCGCTCCGCCGATGCCTTAGGTTCTATCGGCGGTCCCAGGGTTGTCGATGCAGTGCTGGCACTGATCAAAGATGAAGATCCATTCCTGCGCCGCACCGCTGTAGAGATATTGAATACCAGCAAGGATGAACGCGCCTTTGATAGCCTCGTCAATGCGCTTAAGGATGAGGACTGGTGGGTGCGCGAACGCGCTGCAGATGCACTTGCCTCGATGGGTAATGAAAAAGCAGTCAAGCCGCTGCGCGAACTGTTGGATAAAGATCCGCAGACTGTGCAGGTCGCGATACGCGCCCTTGCCAGTTTGGGTGACCGTGACTCCGTGCAGGACCTGATCAGGGCCATGACCACCAGTCATCCCTCTGTGCAAAAAGAGGCCATTGCTGCATTGTCGCAGTTGGCGGATGATAAAAATGCTGAACAGGTGCAACAGGCCATGACCCAGATGATCACGCTCGACGATTCGGAGATTAAGGCCTTGGCCAGTGATGCTGCTGCCGATTTGGCAGACCGCTTTGCCGGCAGGACCCAGGTGATCAGTCGCGCCAGTCTGGATTTACTTGGCGAGCGAGCAGTTCCCAACGCCGGCAATGAAGAAAAGAGCTCGGCGGCGATTAAATTCAACAAGAAGCCCGAGAAAGACAAACACTCTGTCACCCTGATAGATGCCGATCGCTTACGTGAGGGGGATTCCATTGCTGATCGTTATCAGGTGATCAAACGTGTCGGTAAGGGTGGTTTTGGCACGGTCATACTGGTGCACGATAAGGTGGTTGATGACAAGTATATACTCAAGTTCCTGAATCCGTCATTTGCCAGCGATGAATCAGTGGTGCAGCGTTTTACCCATGAGTTGCGTTATGCGCGTAAGGTTACCCATGAAAATATTATTCGTATTTATGATTTCCTGACATTTGGTATGTCCTATGCGATCTCGATGGAATACTTTGAAAGTCATTCACTTGCCGATGAGCTCGATAGCGGTGCAATAACCGATATGAAACGTATGGTCAAGATCGCCCGTGATCTTTGTCGCGGTATGTCGACAGCGCAGCAGGTGAATGTCGTGCATCGTGATTTAAAACCGGCCAATATACTGATCAATGATCATAATCAAGTAAAAATAGTGGATTTCGGGCTGGCCGCCGCAGCGTCGAATATGGACGGCCGTATTACCAAGACAGGTATATTGGTCGGTACGCCGACCTATATGGCGCCGGAGCAGGCCCGTGGTGAAGATATCGATTCACGTACTGACATCTATAGTCTGGGTGTTATTATGTATCGTATCTTTACCGGGCGTGCGCCGTATGATGAAAAAGATCCGATGTCGACCTTGCTGAAACATGTTGAAGGTAAGGTGACACCTCCCAGAAAGTTGAATGCAGAGATACCGGAAAAACTTGAGGCGATCATTCGCAAATGCATGGCGGTGTCACCATCCAATCGCTATCAGACATTTACCGCGTTAACGGCAGACCTCGAATTATTGCTGGAGACCATGTCCTGATGTCGAGAATCAACGCATTTCTACAATTGGGCAGGGAGCAGAATTGCTCCGACATACATTTCGCCGTGGGTGCGCCGCCGCTGCTGCGGCAGCTAGGTGAGTTAAACCCGATAAAATATCGTGACCTGACGGCTGCCGAATTACAGGATCTACTTTACGAAATCATGTCCCCGGACATGAAGACCCGCAGTGATAATGGCGAAGACCTCGATTTTTCCTACGAGCATGCGGAAGTGGGTCGTTTCCGTGTCAATGTATTTCACAAGGTAGGGGGGCTTGGCGCTACCTTCAGGGTCATTGCACCGACCATCCCCAGCTTTGAGGATCTTGGTCTGCCGAAAATCGTTGAGAGCCTGATCCAGACCAATAATGGCCTGGTGCTGGTGACCGGAACGACCGGTACCGGTAAATCGACGACGCTGGCGGCGATGATCAATTATCTGAACAGTAATCGTCGACTGAATATCATCACCCTTGAAGACCCAGTCGAGTTTGTCTATAAAAGCAAGCTTTCCCTGGTCGTGCAGCGTGAAGTCGGCCGCCATGTCGAAACCTTCGCTGATGGCCTGCGTTCGGCCCTGCGTGAAGATCCGGATGTTATACTGGTAGGCGAATTGCGTGATTCGGAAACAGTGTCACTGGCGATGATGGCCGCTGAAACCGGACATCTGGTTTTAGGCACCTTGCATACCTCTTCAGCGATCAAGTCGCTGGATAGAATTATTGACGCCATGCCCACCGAGCAGAAGGCGCAGACCGCGACGTTTATGGCGCAGAATTTACGTGGCGTCATTAGTCAAAAACTGGTGCGCACAGCCGATGGTCGTGCACGTAAAGCGATCCTTGAAGTCATGGTTAATGTCCCGGCTATCTCCAGCCTGATCATGAGTGGTAAGATCCACCAGATCCCAGCGGTACTGCAGACCGGATCTGATAAAGGCATGCAACTGATGGATCAGGCCTTATTGGAAGCGCTGAAAAACAAGGAGATTGACCCTGACGATGCCTACGTCCATGCTAATGATAAGAAGCAGTTCCAGCAGTTTGTTAACAATGCTGATCTTATTCCGTCCATTAATTTATCCATTAACTAGCCATGGAATCCAGCAGCCAACGTATTAACGCATTCCTCGAACTGGTGGTAGAGCAGGGCGGTTCTGACCTGCATCTGGTCTCTGGTAATCCGCCGCGCATGCGCTTGTTTGGTGATATTTATCCGATTAAATATCGTGATCTTAGTGAGGATGAGGTCAAGGATCTTATCTTTCAGGTCATGAGTGATAAGAAGAGGGCCGAGTTTGAACAGCATGGCGGCGTCGATTTTTCCTATGAAGTAAAAAATTTGTCGCGCTTCAGGGTCAATCTGTTTCGCCATGTAGGCGGTGTCGGTGCGGTTTTCAGAACCATCCCCGAGCAAATCATGTCACTGGAGGAGTTACGCCTGCCATCGGTAGTTAAGAGCATGGCGAACAGCAAGAAAGGACTTATCCTTGTTACCGGGCCAACCGGTTCAGGGAAATCGACAACCCTGGCCGCGGTCATTGACTACATTAATACCGCCCGCAAGGGACACATAATTACCATCGAGGACCCGATCGAGTATAGTCATAAAAATAAGGGCTGTCTGGTTAGTCAGCGTGAAATTGGCACGCACACCGATAGCTTTGCGCATGCACTAAGGTCGGCCTTGCGTGAGGACCCTGATGCAGTCCTGGTCGGGGAAATGCGTGACCATGATACCATCAGTCTGGCGGTCACGGCCGCCGAGATGGGTATCCTGGTATTGGGCACGCTGCACACCAACAGTGCGGCGGCAACCGTCGAGCGCATTATCAATGTATTTCCGGCGGCCGATGAGCCCTACATCCGTACCATGCTGTCAACGTCATTGTGTGGGGTGATATCGCAGAAACTGGTGCGTACGGTCGATAACCGTGGCAGAATTGCAGCTATAGAAGTAATGGTGAATAATTCTGCTATTGCCAACATTGTTCGCGACGGCCGTCCCGAACAACTGGATAATGTTATCCAGAGCAGTGCCATGCAGGGCATGCAGACACTCGACTACGCCTTACGTAAACTGCTGGACGAAAAACTGATTTCCGGTGTCGAGGCTTACAAGCACGCACAGAATAAATCACAATTTGAACAATACCGTCTGTTACAGGACGAGGTGTTCAGTTAACTGAATCAATTAACAAGGTTATCACATGACTGTAAAACTCATCATGACGTTGGACGGCGCGATCATCAGGGAATACCCTGTTAACAAGGACAGTATCTCTATAGGTCGACGCAATGGCAATGATATCCAGGTGAATGATATGACCATCAGTGGCCGCCATGCGTTATTGACTAATATTGGTAACGATACCTTTATTGAAGACCTGCGCACGACCAATGGTACTCTTGTTAATGGAAACTACATCAACAAATTGTTATTGATGCATGGCGATATTATCCAGATTGGCTCCCATCAATTCACCTATTTCTCGGAAGATAATGTCGAATATGAGCCGACTATGTTTATCAAGGCCGAGATGGATGAAACGCGCATGATCGATACCAATAATCCCGTCAGTGATGACCTTAAGGGTATGCCGTTGGGGGCAGCTAAGTTATTGAACGGCCCCTGTGCCAATGTCGTTATGGAAATGCGCAAACCGCACAACACCATTGGCTTTAAGGGTAAGAAGATGGCCACCATTGCCAGGGACTCGGAGGGCTATAGTATTTCGGCGTATCATAGCAAGAGGAGTTCATCTAACATCATTCCATTGATCAATGGTGCGCCGTTGGCAACTGATTCAGAGAAATTGCATGAGCATGACATCATAGAAATTGCCGGTTTTCAGATGGAGTTTATCCACGTCAGCTAAGGGCGCTTGGAAATGAAGGAAGTCTATTTTAACCGCTAAAAAAATAATGGTTAAGAGCTGCTTTTAATGGCATGCATTGACTTGCTGTAGCTTCCTGATTTTACGAGAAATATTCCCATTGACTATGCTATCTAACTGATTGTTATAGGTATTTAATTTCCATATTTTTTTAAAAATAGAGCGGATTTGCCCTTGCAATAATTTCTATGACGTTCACAATTATTGCACCAGAAAGAGATGTAATATAAGATATCTCTTATATAGATTTAGGAGCTACCCATGTTTACATTTCAGAATTTACCTCTGGTGATAATAATAGCGCTTGTTGTTACTAGTTGGTTGTCATTCCTGTCAGTCGTACTAGCGTAATAACGGGCAAGTATCATTTGCTCTTTAACGGCCTCACCTTCGGGTGAGGCCGTTTTTTATGGTCGGCTAGTTTGTGTCTCGCCACTGTTTGAATACAGAGCACGTCATGAAACGGTGAATGTCATCAAATGATATTCAGCCTGTCGCTGTGTTTGCAGGGGTGAGAAAAGAATTGGTATTGGCGGGCACCTTAAGGCGCCCGCGATACTGTCTTTAGGACATAGCTTGCTTGAGTTTATTCATGGCATTTTTTTCGAGCTGTCTGATACGCTCTGCGGAGATGCCGTATTTTGCTGCCAGCTGATGCAGGGTTTGTTTGTCTTCCTGTAACCAGCGCGCGTTCAGAATATCCTGACTACGTGCATCCAGCGCTGATATAGCCGAGTGCAGACTCTGGTTTTGCTGAACAGATAGGTCATCACGCTCGATAGCGGCTGCTGGGTCTTCGCTGTCATGAGTAAGAAAAGCAGCCGGTGCCATATAGTCACGATCATCGTCATCGTCGCTATAACCATCAAAACCGACGTCCTGGCCACTCAGACGGGATTCCATTTCGACAACGGTTTCCGGTTTAACTCCCAGGTCCCTGGCCACTGTATTGACCTCTTCGGTATTCAGCCAGCCGAGACGATTTTTGGCGCTACGCAGATTGAAGAACAGCTTGCGCTGTGCCTTGGTCGTAGCAACCTTGACGATGCGCCAATTGCGTAAGATATACTCATGGATTTCTGCCCGGATCCAGTGCACGGCAAAGGACACCAGGCGTACGCCGCGCTCCGGATCAAAACGTTTGATGGCTTTCATCAGGCCAATGTTGCCTTCCTGAATGAGGTCGGCCAGGGGCAACCCATAGCCCTTGTAGCCGCGCGCAATATAAACGACAAAGCGTAGATGGGGCAGGATCAGCTTACGTGCTGCCTGTAGGTCATTGTCTTGTTGCAGCTGCACTGCCAGGTCATGCTCGTCTTCGCGGCTCAGCACTGGGAAATTATTGACCGACTGGATATAAGACTCAATATTGCCCGTCAATGCCCGCATGGTGTCATTGTATGTGGTGGTGCTCAGGGCATTACTCATCGTATGTATTCTCCTCATCTTTCAATGCTATAAGTTATTTTAGCACTCTATTGTAAAGAGTGCTAACAATTAGAAGGATAAGTCGGGGTTTAGTTCAATTTGTAGTAATTATATTAATATTAGTAACTTACGAATAATTTGAGTCGCCCTGATTAAAAAACTCAAAAATCCCTGAGTCCATATCGGGTAATATCAGATGTTCGACCGTTTGTGCGGAATGGATGCAGATGCGGTTTCTACCACCCTCCTTGGCTGCGTATAAGGCCTTGTCAGTCAATTGCAGTAGGGCGTTGAGGTCAATGTTGGGGTGATCGAGCGTCGATGCCACACCGATGCTGATCGTGATTGGAATATTAACCGGCATCAGGCGCTCGACTTTACGGCGAATCGCCTCGGCCTTGATTTTGGCCATTTCGATGCTGGTCTTGGGCAGGATAATGGCAAATTCCTCACCGCCAAAACGGACAATCATCGAATCCTTGGAAAAGCTGTCATTGAGCAGATCACCTAATTCGGATAGCACGTGGTCGCCGCTGATATGGCCCTTTTTATCATTGATCAATTTGAAATGATCGATATCAAGCAAAAAAGCACAAGCCGGCTGGTTCTCAATGTCTGAAACAAATTTTTCCCCGTTATCTAACAGGTAGCGCTTGCTCCTGACACCGGTGAGGCTGTCGGTCGCTGCAATCTGGCGCATTTCCTCGGCCTGGCGTTTGAGTGCATTGAACTGTTGTTTGATCAGTAACAGTGAATGGATACGTGCTATCAGGATCTCCTCGATGACGGGCTTGGTGACAAAATCATTGGCACCGGCATGAAAGACCTCGGCCTGTTTTTGTGCATTGTCAGGAACCGTGACAATCAGCACCGGCATTTCCTGTTGTGAGTAGTGCAGGCGGTTCCTGACCGCATGTAACAAATCGCCACCAGTCAGTTTACCTTTCAAATAAAAGTCCGTGACGATAATGTCATAGCCGACGTTAGGATCATTACTGCTGGCCGCATTTTCGAGTAACTCCAGTGCCGTTTCAGCATTGCTGGTATGGGTGATTTTAAGCCCCTGTTTTTCCATGATATGACGCGTGATCATGGCAGCAGTTTTGCTGTCTTCGACATACAGTACGCGGCCGACGAGACCGGCGGTTCGCCGCGTCAGGGACTTGATGAATTCGACAAAGGGCTGGTAGCCGAGTGATTTATCAAAATAGTCAGTGACGCCGGCATCGAAGCCTTCGCGCAGCAAGCGGCTATCGGCATCGCCGGAGACGACAACGATGGGTGTGTAGTGATGATTATCCGATTGGCGTGCCTGGCGCGCCAGATCAAGTCCATCCATGTCTGGCAACATCAATGAAGTGGTGATCAGATCGAAGTGTTCCAGACTGAGATGGGCAAGTGCCTCCTCACCGCCACCACAGGTGACGATGCGGGTGTTTTTCATCTCGGTGTTGATGATGCGTGAGATGATGGTCCGCGATACCTCGGAGCCATCTACGACCAGGATGCTATTATTTTTTTTATGATTGGAATAGGTCATGGTCTATACGGCGAATGTGTCGTGCTTAGTTCCTTAGTATTTTTGTGGTGTAACCCTTTATAGCGCACATTGGGGCCCAATGTTTAGCGAAAATGGACTATTTTTATTATTGCTTGGCCAAAGTGATAAGCCGGTCTGCTTTTAGAGCATTTGCTGCGGCTGCGGGTTGCTGATGGATTCGTCCCTGTTTAATCCGTCAACTGCTCAGGTAGGCTCAATTTGGTGCAAATGTCTACTGACAGCTATCCAGGAACCGGTCAGGCCGAGCAGGATACTGACGGCGAGCAATGCAGTACCGGTGCCTAGACCCAGCGAAGACAGGCTAAAGCTGCTGCCATACAGGCCAGCCAGACGTTGGACCGGGTCAGACAGTACCCCCAGTGAGGCCACTACCATCACCCAGGCGATGGCGCCACCGAGGACGCCGTACCACAGTCCGGTATAGAGGAAGGGTCTGCGGATAAAGGCATCGGTGGCGCCGATCAATTTGATGATGACAATCTCATCACGGCGTCCCTGAATATCGAGACGGATGGTGTTACCAACGGTCAGTAGCACGGCCAGGGCCAGTAAGACTGCAATGACCAGGATGCCGCGTTCGCCGATCTCCATCATCGTATAAAGACGCTCAACCCATTGCATGTCCAGTTGTGCAAGCTCGATTTCCGGTATCGCGCGTAGTTTTTGTGTCAGTAGCTCGATCTGTGCCGGAGCACTGTGGGCTTTGTCGGGGTGAATGATCAGGACTGCCGGCAGCGGATTATTCTCCAAAGCTTCCAGGGCCTCGCCAAAGCCTGACAGTGCCTGGAATTCCTGCATCGCCTCATTACGTGTAAGCACATGTAATTTGTCGATTTCGGGCATTTGACGTAATTCCTGGCCGAGTTCGGCGGCGCGCTCGTCGCTGACATCCATGCTGGCGAACAGAGAGATCTGCGTGGCGCCGTCCCAGCCGCCACTGACGACCTGCATATTCTTCAGTAGTACATACAAGCCGGTCGGGAAAGCCAGGGCGATGCCGATGACGGCTACCGTCATCAAGGTGGACACCGGTGTGCGGTACAGTTTGCCCAGGCTCGATACCACGACCTGGGCATGGTTCAGGCAATAAGCCAGCAAGCGGCCGTTCGGTTTGCTGGCATCGGCCGCACCGCGATTGCTGGATGCCGTTTTGTTGGCGCTCATTTAATCGAGATCCCAGCTGGATTGTTCATGCATACGGCCCTGGTTCAGAGTCAGGATGCGATGGTCCATGCGCTTGATCAGCTCCAGGTCATGCGAGGCAATCAACACCGAGACGCCGACCTGGTTGAAATTCTCGAACAATTGCATGATATCCCAGGACAGTTCCGGGTCGAGATTACCGGTCGGCTCATCCGCCAGTAATAACGGTGGTTTGTTGACTACTGCACGGGCGATACCGACGCGCTGCTGTTCGCCACCTGACAGGGTCAGCGGATTTTGTTTTTCCTTGTCCAGCAGGCCGACCTTGTCGAGTGCGGCGCGTACACGACGGCCGATTTCCTGGTGCCTGAAACCGGCAATCACCAGTGGCAGGGCGACATTATCAAACACGCTGCGATCCATTAATAATTGATGGTCCTGAAAGATAATCCCAATCTGGCGGCGCAGATAAGGGATGCGCCGGCGGCTGATCTTGGCGAGGTTAACGTTATTGAGCAGGGCCTGGCCGCGCGAGGGACGTTCGATCAATGAGATGATTTTTAATAATGTACTCTTGCCTGCACCGGAGTGGCCGGTCAGGAATGCCATCTCGGCATCTGCCAGTTCGAAGCAGACGTCGCTGAGTGCATCATGACCACCCGGGTAACGTTTGAACAGGTTCTGAAAATGAATCATGTGGATAAGATACAGGTTAAGCGGGAGCTGACACAAGGGCCAGGCCAGCAATTCAGATAATTCAGGTCAAATTAATCAAACAATGCGCGGGTAAACTCATCTGCATCAAAGCTGCGCAGGTCATCGATGCCTTCGCCGACACCGATAAAGCGGATGGGTATTTTCAGCTGATTGGCAATCGCAAAAATAATACCGCCTTTGGCCGTACCATCCAGTTTTGTAATCGTGATGCCGCTCAGATCAACTGCGGCATGAAACTGTTTGGCCTGTGATAAGGCATTCTGGCCGGTACCGGCATCGACTACCAGCATTACTTCATGTGGTGCAGCGCCATCAATCTTGCCAAGCACGCGACGGATTTTTTTCAGTTCTTCCATCAGGTTGTCCTGAGTGTGCAGACGACCGGCGGTGTCGGCAATAAGGACATCGACCTGGCGCGCGCGTGCCGAATCCAGGGCATCAAAGATGACCGAAGCCGAATCGGCGCCGGTGTGCTGGGCGACCACGGCGACATCGTTGCGCTCCCCCCAGGTCTGCAGCTGCTCGACAGCGGCGGCGCGGAAGGTGTCGCCGGCCGCGAGCATGACAGAATGCCCCTGTTGCTGCAGGCGCTTTGCCAGCTTGCCGATGGTGGTGGTTTTACCGACACCATTGACGCCGACGACCAGGATCACGAACGGTTGGTGTTTGGTCTTTATTTCGAGTGGCTGACTGCACGGTGTCAGGATCTCGCTCATGGACTGCTGCAAGGCATGCATCAAGGCCTCACCGTCGGCCAATTGCTTGCGTGAGACCTGCTGGGTTAGGTCGGCAATAATGCGCTGGGTGACTTCGACGCCGACATCGGCGGTCAGTAACTGGGTCTCAAGCTCTTCGAGCAGTTCATCGTCAATTTGCTTGCGTCCCTGCAGCAGGCCACTGATCCCGTCAGTCAGGCCGGAGCGGGTGCGTGACAAGCCATTCTTCAGACGTGCGAACAGCCCTTGGCCCTGATCTTTGTCGGGATTTTTTGCGGTTTTGTCTTTTTTGAAACCAAACATAATGTTGTGGGTCATATCAGTAAATTTGGTATATTCTATCACTTCTTTGAGCAAGGAATGAATCTTATGCGAATCACAAAAGCCATGGCCATGCTGGTCCTGGGTATGGGTCTACTGTCGACAGTCCAGGCAAAGGTGTCCGAATACAGTTTCGATAACGGCCTCAAGCTGATCGTGCGCGAGGATCACCGCGCCCCGGTGGTAGTCTCGCAGGTTTGGTACAAGGTGGGTTCAAGCTATGAATATAATGGTATCACCGGCGCATCACATGTGCTCGAGCACATGATGTTCAAAGGTACCGGCAAGCTTGCCCCGGGTGAATTTTCACGCATCATCGCAGCCAATGGTGGCCGTGAAAATGCCTTTACCAGTCGTGATTACACCGCCTATTTCCAGCGCCTGGAAAAATCCCGTCTTAAGGTTAGTTTTGAACTCGAGGCCGATCGCATGCGTGGTTTGCAGATGACCGATGAAGAATTTCAGAAGGAAGTTAAGGTGGTGATGGAGGAGCGACGTCTGCGCACTGAAGACAAACCCGAGTCCTATACCTATGAACAATTTAATGCCGTCGCTCAATTAAGCAGTCCGTATCGCACCCCGGTGATCGGCTGGATGGCAGACCTTGAAAGTATGAGCGTGGACGATCTGAAAGATTGGTACCAACGCTGGTATGCCCCCAACAATGCCACCGTGGTCGTCTCCGGTGATGTTGATCCCGAGGAAGTTTACCAGTTGGCCAAGCAATATTTTGCACCGCTGAAACCATCCAAAAACCTACAGGCGCCGAAGCCGCAAACCGAGCCGAAGCAGAAGGGCCTGCGTCGAATTCAGGTGAAGATGCCGGCGCAATTGCCGTATCTGCTGATGGGTTATGCAGTGCCGTCACTGAACGTCGCTGAGCATGAATGGGAGGCCTATGCGCTCGAGGTATTGGCCGGTGTGCTTGATGGTGGTAGCAGTGCGCGTCTGCCGACCCGATTGGTCAGGGATCAGGGCATACTGACCAGTACCGGTGCCGGTTACAGCCTCGCCAGCCGCTTATCCGGACAGTTCCTGTTGGAGGCCGTACCGGCGCAGGGCTACAGCATTGAACAGGCACAGCAGGCCGTGCTAAAGGAAATTAAAGAATTGCAGAAAACACCGGTAGCCGCTGAGGAGCTGGAGCGTATTAAGGCCCAAGTCGTCGCTAGTAACGTGTTTGAGCGGGATTCAATTTTTTATCAGGCTATGCAAACGGGTGTGTATGAGACGATTGGTTTGGGCTGGAAACGCCTGGATGAGTATGTTGATAAGGTACAAGCCATAACGCCGCAGCAGGTACAGGCAGTTGCGCGTAAATATTTCATTGAAGATCATCTAACGATTGCAGAATTGGTACCATTACCTATGGATAAAAAATCCAGCGCTAAAAAAACCACTGGAGGTCAGCATGGAAAGCACTAGGTTTCTGACGGCGATTTTATTAGCCGCTGTGTCGCTGTTTATGTCCGCCGCGCAGGCGGCGCCGGAGATACAGCATTGGCAGAGTGCGCGCGGTGCACAGGTGTATTATGTGCATGCGCCGGGATTGCCGATTGTTGATCTGCAAATCACCTTCAATGCCGGTAGTGCGCGTGACGGTCAGCAATCCGGATTGTCATCGATCACCAATCATATGCTCGACCTGGGCGCCGGTAGCCTTGATGCTACCAAGATTGCGCAACGCTTCGAAGGTGTTGGTGCGGAATTCAGTCGCGGTTCTGACCGCGACATGGCGTGGTTGAAGTTGCGAAGCTTGTCACAGGGCAAGTGGCTTGATCCGGCCCTGGATACCATGGCTCTGATCTTGTCGGGGCCGACATTTGACAAGCAGGTGTTTGAACGCGAACGTAAGCGTTATCTTAGCAGTTTGAAGCGTGAAAAACAGAATCCGGAAAGTGTCGCTTCGCGGATTTTTTACAAGGCTGTCTATGGCAATCATCCCTATGCCAATATGCCGAATGGCACCGAGGACACTTTAAAGGCAATGTCGGTTGCAGATCTAAAGCGATTTTTTGCCAGCTATTATGTTGCCAGCAATGCCAGTGTGGCCATTGTCGGAGATATCGATCGCAAGGCCGCCGAAGCCCTGGTAGAACGGTTGCTGAAAAAGGTTGCTGTCGGCGCGCCAGCCAAGCCCTTACCCATGGTGGCAGAACTGCAAAAGGCCAAGCTTATCCGCATTGCACACCCATCCACACAAACTCATATCCTGATGGGGCATCCTGGTAACTACCGTGGCGATCCGGATTATTTTGCCATGTATGTCGGCAATCATGCCCTCGGTGGCAGTGGTCTGGTGTCGCGCCTGAGCGACGAGGTGCGCGAGAAGCGCGGTCTTTCCTATAGTGTCTATAGCTATTTTTCACCACTGGCGCGTAAAGGGATTTTTCAAGTAAGCATGCAAACCCGTAATGACCAGGCTGAACAGGGGTTGAAGGTGTTGCGTAAGACTATTAGTGAGTATGTAGACAAGGGTATGTCGGAAAAGGAGTTGCAGGCCTCACGTAAAAATATTACCGGTGGCTTTCCGCTGCGTATCGACAGCAATAAAAAGATCCTCGGTTACTTGGCGATGCTTAGTTTTTACAAATTACCGCTGACTTATCTCGACGACTTCAATAAAAATATCGAGGCCGTGTCGCTACAGCAGATACAGGATACGCTACGTCGGCGCCTGCATACGGATCGTATGGTGACGGTCATTGTCGGTGGCGAAGGCTAGCGCTTCATGCCTAAAGCGAGCGCCGGGCGGCAAAACCAGGTGCGCATCATTGCCGGGGAATGGCGTGGGCGTAAGCTCGAGTTTCCAGACTCACAGTGTTTGCGGCCAACGCCGGACCGTGTGCGCGAGACCGTATTTAACTGGCTGCAGCCTTACTTGCCGCGAGCACACTGTCTGGATCTGTTTGCTGGTACTGGCGCGTTCGGTTTTGAGGCTGTGTCCCGGGGCGCTGCAGCGGTCAACCTGGTCGAGCGTGATCGTGCTGTATACAGCGCTTTGCAGCAGAACCTGCGTAAGCTGGATGCTGCCGATCGGGTCAGGCTGATCAATAGTGATGCCCTTGATTACCTGCAAACCTGTGACCAGGTGTTTGATATCATTTTTCTTGACCCGCCTTATGGCAAAGGACTGCTAGCCGATGCGATTAGTGTTATCGACCAGCGGCAATGTCTGAAAGCGGGTGGCTTGGTGTATATGGAACACGAAAGTCATGCCGAAATGGCCGAATTGCCGCCAAATTGGGAGCCTTTGAAGCATAAGCAGGCGGGCCAGGTAAGTTATTATCTGTTACGATCAACTGTTCCAGCAAAGCAAGCATAAAGATGACAACAAAAAATACAGTCGCCGTTTATCCGGGTACCTTTGATCCAATTACCAATGGTCATATCGATCTGATTGAACGTGCCGCTCGTATTTTTGACCGGATTATTGTCGCCGTCGCCATCAATCCGTCCAAGACCACGGCCTTTTCCGCTGATGAGCGTGTACAGCTGGCGCAGGAGGTGCTGGCTGGTCTGGACAATGTCGAGGTCTACAGCTTCGACACCTTGCTGGTTGATTTCGTGCAAAAGCATGATGCCGGCATGATCCTGCGTGGACTACGGGCGGTATCGGATTTCGAGTATGAATTCCAGCTGGCCGGTATGAATCGGCGTCTGGCACCGGCCGTTGAGACCCTGTTTTTGACCCCGGCTGAACAATACAGCTATATTTCTTCCAGTCTGGTCAAGGAGATAGCGGCCCTGGGTGGGGATATATCGGATTTTGTCCACGAAAAAGTCAGGGCTGCATTAAATAGAAGAATGCGCTAATATACTCAGTTATAACGTTTAATTAGTCGAAGAATGTAATGGATCGCCCAGCGGGGCCAGGAGTAAACAATGGCATTATTGATTACCGATGAATGCATCAACTGCGATGTGTGTGAACCGGAATGCCCGAATGCCGCCATTTCCCAGGGCGATGAGATCTACGAGATCGATCCTAACCTGTGCACGGAATGTGTCGGCCACTATGACACCCCGCAGTGTGTCGATGTGTGCCCGGTCGATTGTATCCCTAAAGATCCTGACCATGTCGAGAACGAAGATGAGCTGATGGAGAAATACAAGAAACTGCAGGGTGAGGAAGTCGCCTGATTTTTCCTGTTTAAGCTTCGTATCAAGGCCCCGTTTCGGGGCCTTTTGTTTTTGTGGGAATAATAATTAAACAAAAGACATTGCACCACGAAGGCACGGTGAAAGCCCAATACTTGCAGGGCAAATCCTCCCTGGCGTCAGGCCGAACGGAAGATGACCAGGAAAATTTTTTCTTTGTGCCTTCGTGGTAAATCCTGATTTGAGATATCGAATGCGGCGGACTACACTTAAATCGCGTATTACTTCAGGGTGTATTGAATGACAGACGAAAATGACAAACTTGGCAAGCTGACGCCGCAACAAGCCTGGGACATGTTTCAGGAAGATCATCGCGCCATGTTGGTGGATATACGTTCATCAATGGAGTACCTGTTTGTCGGTCATCCCAGCGGTGCTGTGCACGTAGCCTGGATCGATGAACCGGACTGGGTTGTGAACCCGCATTTCGCTACCGACATTCGCAAGCTAATGCTTGGCGGCGTAGCCTGTGAGCCGGGTGATGACTGTGCGCCGATTATACTGATATGTCGCAGTGGCAAGCGTTCCAAAGAGGCTGGTCATAAGCTGATCGAGGATGGTTTGGAGAATATCTACCATGTCGGCGAAGGCTTTGAAGGTGAGCTGGATGAACACCATCAACGAAGTACAGTCGGCGGCTGGCGTTTCCGTGGTTTGCCCTGGGAGCAATGCTGATCGTTAGTGTATGAGCTAGTGCTTTCGATGTTTGGGGTCCAGTTCAGGATCATTCATGCTGCGATGAACCCAGAACCACACAATAGCAAATACGACAATCAATAAACCGATCATCAGGTAGTTTTGTTCACCGGTGATCATGGATACCAGCCAGATCACCAGTGCGATGCCGGCTGCTATTATTGCAGTGATAAACAGTGATCGTAACCAGGACATTATTTACCTCTTTAATAATTTTCTCATTAATCAAGATAAAGTATTTACTACATAGCATTATTGATCTGGATCAAAGCGCAATGGATGTTATGACGCTGTCCGCGCTGAGATGCGCCTATGTGGCTATAATGCCATGCCTTATTTAAGATAATGAATTGCTTTTTTAATGCCCAGTTTACGACTGCGGGCCTGTTGCGAAACAATACCTCGGATATTATATTCTTCAGTGATCAGTACTTCGGGATAGTTGTCGTTCAGGGCGACCAGGTAATGTTTGTCATCGCGTACGATAAATTGCCTGAACGTGGTCTCTCCCTGATAATCGATAACGACATAGGCGCCATGGTGTAATGGCACGCTGGGATCGACAATGATAATGGCGCCATCCCTGAATTCGGGCTCCATACTGTTACCCAGAACCTGCAGTGCAAACGGTGAATTGGATGCGCAGGCACTGACATCAGAGCCGCTGTCGAACGGAATTGAACTCATTTGGGAACCTCAATACTGGAATCATACACTGCCGGTATCATAGCATTTTACTCGATATTTGGCTAACAAGCTGTTTTATATAGATAATTAGCTGTTAGCGGCGTTGGCAGTGGCTACAATAGAAGCTTGAGCGTTGCCCCTGCGTGATCTTGCGCAACGGCCGTTGGCAGCCTGGGCAGGCCTCACCCTCGCGGCCATAGACGTTCAGCGACTGAGCAAAATACCCGGGTTGCCCGTCGCTACCGGTAAAGTCCCTGAGTGTGGTGCCGCCCTGGCTGATGGCATTGTTCAATACCGTTTTAATGGCCGTGACCAATGTTTGCCAGCGTGCCGCCGACAGTTTACCGGCCGCTGTTTTCGGATTGATGCGTGCCAGGAACAGTGCCTCGCAGGCATAGATATTGCCGACGCCGACGACGATGTTGCCGTTCATGATGAAGGTCTTGATGGCTTGTTGACGGCCACGCGCCCGTTCCAGCATATAGTCGCTGTTAAAGTCATCCTCCAAGGGCTCCGGCCCTAAACCCAGCAGGCGCTTATGCTTCAATGGGTCCTTGCGGGTCCAGAAGATGGCGCCGAAACGACGCGGATCCCTGAAACGCATGATCTTGTTGTTAGCCAATACAATATCGACATGATCATGTTTTTCAGCGCGACAGGTGCTATCGACAATGCGCAGGCTACCGGACATGCCGAGGTGGATGATCATGCTGCCGTGACTGGTTTCAATTAGCAGGTACTTCGCTCGCCGCCCGACTGAGTGGATTTGTGCCTTGCTTGCCTCGTTCTGTAACAGCGGGCTGATCGGCCAGCGTAACTGACGATTACGGATCTCAATGCGTGTAATTTGTTGGCCGAGCAGATGCGGCTCAATGCCGCGGCGCGTGGTTTCGACTTCAGGTAGTTCCGGCATGTCTGTTTTCTTGCTAAGCTGAACATCAATTAAACCCGATTCTGCTTTCATATGCTATATTGAATTAGTGTTAATTGCCTATACATAATAATAATGAACGATGACAACGTAACCATGAATGAAGAATATCCGTATTGTGCGTTGTTTGGCTTCAACCAGGAGGCCATTGAGCAACGTCTGCTATTGACGGATATGGGCGATACGGAACTCGAATATTCCGAACGTTTTCTGGACTTGATCATACATCCCTCGCTGGGGCAGATTGTCGACGAGTTTTATGTCGAGTTGATGAGAAAGCCGGAATTCATGCATATTATTCACAAAGGTCGTGTCGATCTGGCCGGTCTGAAAAAGACGCAGACAGAGTATCTGGCTAATCTTGGCAGGTCATTTAATACACAGGCCTATTTTGAGGCGCGCCTGAAAATAGGATGGGTGCATTTCAAGGTGGGTGTGTCCTTGTGTCTGTACCAGACCGCGTACCGGATATTACAGGAAATATTTCTTCGCATTATTTGCAGCGTCATCGCTGATGACGCGGAACGTCAGGTGATGATGAGCTATGCTCAGCGTATTTCCTGTCTCGATATGTCACTGGCAATAACGGCCTATCATGATTCTCACGTGAGCAATCTAGAGGACTCAATCAGGAATATTCACTCTGATCGTATGCAGTTAATGCAAAAAGCCAATACCGATGCACTAACCGGCTTGCCCAACCGCGAGGTGGTTAAAATGAGGTTGCAGCGGGAGTTGGTTGATCTGGATAAACATAAACATGGCATCTACCTGATTATGGCCGACCTGGATTTTTTCAAACGTGTCAATGATGAATACGGGCATGTCACCGGTGATTACATGCTTAAGGGTGTGGCGGCGCGTATCCGCCAGTCGCTACGTGGTACCGATATGGTCGGCCGCTACGGTGGCGAGGAATTTTCTATTCTACTGATCAATAAAAGTCGTCAGCAGGCCGAGCAGATTGCCGAGCGTATACGCGCGCATATCGCTGACGCTCCCTATAACGCCAATGGCCAGGAAATTAGTATCACCCTTAGTCAGGGGCTGGCTGGGGCCACGAGTTCTGATACTGCAGAGAGTCTGTTTGAACGAGCGGACAAGGCATTATATGAAGCCAAAGATCGTGGCCGGAACTGTGTCGTCACTGCTCGGGATTGATACCGGCGGTACCTTTACCGATTTTATCCACTACCAGAACGGCCAGGTCCGAGTGCACAAGGTGCTATCGACACCAGAGGCTCCCGAGCAAGCCATTTTGCAGGGCATTACCGAGTTGGGTTTATCACTGGCCGAATTGCAGATTGTGCATGGTTCTACTGTGGCCACCAATGCCGTATTACAGCGCCGGGGTGTGCGCACGGTATATATTGGCAATCGTGGTTTTGGCGATATTTTAACAATCGGGCGGCAGGCGCGTCAGTCACTCTATGATCTGCAACCGCCGTTAACATCCCCACCTGTTGCTGCCGAACTTTGTCTGGAGACGGGTGGGCGCTTGTCGGCGCAAGGCGCTGTGCTGGAGCCCTTGACGGCCGAAGATATCGATACGCTATGCGCGCAAATACAACAGCTACAGCCACAGGCGGTGGCTGTGAACCTGTTATTTTCCTATCTGGATCCGAGTCTTGAGCAACGTATCGCCGCAGCCTTGCCGGATGATTTGTTTGTTGCCTGTTCATCGACGGTATTGCCCGAATACAGGGAATATGAGCGCGGAATCGCCACCTGGTTGAATGCCTATGTCGGGCCTTTGTTGCAGGGTTATCTGCAACGGCTTGAACAGGCCGTGACACCTGCACGCGTAGCTGTGATGCAGAGTTCTGCCGGTACCGTCAGCGCGTCCAAGGCCGGTCGGCTGGCAGTCAACATGTTGTTATCCGGACCGGCTGGTGGATTGATGGCGGCGCAACATATCGGCAAGCAGCTGTCGCAAGCACGCCTGTTGACCTTTGATATGGGTGGCACGTCAACGGATGTGGCCCTGGTTGATGGGCGCATCAGTCTGACCTCGGAAGGCAGCATTGGTGATTTTCCGGTCGCAGTGCCGATGGTTGATATGCATACCATTGGTGCCGGCGGCGGCTCAATCGCCTATCTCGATGATGGTGGCATGCTGCATGTCGGCCCGGAATCCGCAGGTGCGAGTCCGGGGCCTGCCTGCTATGGTCAGGGTGGAGAGCGTCCCACCGTCACTGATGCCAATCTGATTCTCGGGCGACTCCAGGCCGATGCCTTTCTCGGCGGGCGTATGCAGCTCGATATCGAGGCCGCCCGTGTTGCGCTGTCGACGCTGGCAACGGCGATGCATATGGGCACCGAACAAGCCGCGCAGGGGATTGTCGATCTGGCCAATGAACATATGGTGCGTGCGCTCAGGGTGATTTCCCTGCACCGTGGATGCGACCCACGCGACTATGTGCTGACCTCGTTCGGAGGGGCCGGTGGTCTGCATGTGTGTGCATTGGCCGAGGCCATGCAAATGCAGCAGGCGCTGGTGCCAGCGCATGCCGGGGTGTTATCGGCACTGGGGATGTTGGTCGCACCCATGAGCCGGCACTACTCGCAAACCCTGACCATGCCCCTGCAAGACCTAAATCGGCAGCGTCTGCTCGGCTATTATCAACGACTTATCGAGCATGGCACTGCTGAAATGGATCAAGAGGGGCTGCAATCGGCCGCTATGATGGTGACATGCAGCATGGATCTACGATATATCGGCCAGTCTTACTACCTGAATGTCGATGTCGATCCGGATGCGGCGGATTTGCTTCAGTGCCAGCAGGACTTTCATGCGCAGCACGAACGGATCTACGGCCACGCCCTGAACGAGCCTATCGAACTGGTTAATATCCGGGTAGCGGTCGCCGGGCCTGAGCCGGATGTGGTATTGCCGGGTTGCGCACAGGCAGCCAGGGCCGAGCCCTGCCGTCAGGTAGCACTGGCAGGCATTAGCGCTGCGGTGCCGGTGTACTGGCGGGCTGAACTCGGTTGCGATCAATACCTGCACGGGCCAGCGCTGGTGTTGGAAGAGGTTTCAACGACTTATGTCGCCCCGGGCTGGCAATGCTATAAAGACGAATTTGCTAACCTGGTGCTGAGCAGGACTTGAAATTATCGCTAATGGCCGCATATTTGATCCAGGTCATGGCTAGGTAAGATTATTAAAAGTAATTGATTTAACGGGTATTTTTTCAACTGACTGAATAACCTGTACTGGACATGGGTATCATGAATACTATATTATGCCTGCACCAAGTAACATTAGCTCATGAACACAATGTTTCATATGTTAATCAAAATAGAGAGTAAGCCCGAATGCTTGATCAAATTCTAACTTTTCTGAGTCAAGGTATCCTTGAACTCAGCGTCTGGCAGATCGTATTGGTCACACTAGTATTGGTACAAATCACCATTGCCGGAGTGACCATTTATTTGCATCGCCATCAGGCCCACCGTGGACTGGACATGAACCCAGTGCTCGCGCATTTTTTCCGTTTCTGGTTGTGGACCACCACCGGTATGCTGACCAAACAGTGGGTCGCTATTCACCGTAAGCATCATGCCAAATGTGAAACCGAAGATGATCCGCACAGCCCGATGATCGATGGTATCAACAAGGTACTGTGGGATGGTGTGTCTTTGTACAAGGCAGAAGCCAAAAAACAGCGCACCCTTGACGAGTACGGTCACGGCACGCCGGATGACTGGATGGAGAACAAGGTCTATACCCGTTTCAAGCAGGGAGGTATCTACCTGAACCTGCTAATTGACATCCTGCTGTTTGGTGTTGCCGGTATTGCCGTCTGGGCCGTGCAAATGATATGGATCCCGTTCCATGCGGCCGGTGTGATTAATGGCCTGGGCCACTACTGGGGTTATCGTAATTACGAGACTCAGGATGCGGCCACCAATCTGTGGCCACTCGGTATCTGGATTGGCGGTGAAGAACTGCACAATAACCATCATGCCTTCCCAAGCTCAGCCAAGTTTTCCATGAAGTGGTGGGAGTTTGATATCGGCTGGATGTATATCAAGGTCCTGTCCGCACTGGGTTTGGTCAAGGTCAAGAAGGTTGCGCCAAAACCGCATCTGGATGTCAATCGCGATACCATCGATCTGGAAACGATCAAGGCCGTATTCGCCAATCGTCTGCATGTCATGGCCAACTATGCCAAGCAGGTTACACTGCCGGTATTGAGCCAACAGACCTGTAATGACGGTGCTTGTCAGAAGGCATTACGCAAGGCAAAAACCTTGTTGGTGCGTGAGTACCCGCAGCTGGATGAAGCCTCAAAGTCTGAGCTCGATCAGGTGTTGAGCACTAACCGTGAGCTTGAGACAGTCTATAAATTCCGTATGCAGTTACAGGATGTCTGGGGGCGCGCGGCGGCCAATCATGAAACATTGGTTCTGGCATTGAAGGAATGGTGTACACAGGCCGAGGCCACGGGCATCAAGGTCCTGCAGGACTTTGCCAAAAGTCTGCGTAATTATACGCCAATGCCGACAGCAGCATAATGATGTAAGCGTAAGGACGGGATCAGCCCGTCCTTACTTTTTTATTCTCTGCACATATTTCTTAACGTACAAAATCCCGTTTTCGCAGCCACACACGACCGTCATGCATTGCCTGCATTGACCTGGTGTAGATGCGTGTGCGGCTTTAGCTATTGATATCGACATCATATTCTGTAATCAGTGGCGCATGGTCGGAGAAGCGTTTGTTTTTATAAATGGACGCCTTGACGATCTTGTCCTTGAGCCCGGGAGTGGTGATCTGATAGTCGATACGCCAACCGACATTTTTATCCCAGGCCTGACCGCGGTTTGACCACCAGGTATATTGATCGGGCTTCTGGTTAACGACCCGAAATGAATCGACAAAGCCGATGGGGCCAAATACTTCATCAAGCCAGGCGCGTTCCTCGGGAGTGCAACCGGAATTTTTTTGGTTACTTTTCCAGTTTTTTATATCGATTTCCTTGTGGACGGTATTCAAGTCGCCACAAATAATAAATTCCTGTTTCTGTTTACGCATTTTTCTCAGCTCAAGGGCAAAACGCCGCATGAAATCGAGTTTGTTGCTGTGCCGTGTTTCGCTGGATGAGCCGGATGGCAAGTACAGTGAGGCGACGCTCAATTTACCAAAATCGGCCTGGATATAACGACCCTCGGTATCGCAATGATCCCAACCGAGGCCAAAGCTGATACGGTCCGGTTCATGGCGGCAGTACAGGGCAGTACCGCTATAGCCTTTTTTTTCTGCGTCATGGAAATAAACGTGATAACCCTTGGGGTGGAAAATCTTGTCACTGAGTTGGTCTTCCTGGGCCTTGGTTTCCTGGATGCAAATGACATCGGCCCGTTGTCGTTTCATCCAGTCGAAAAAGCCTTTCTTGGCGGCGGCACGAATGCCATTGAGGTTGGCGCTTATGATTTTCATAGGAGCAGGTTAAAGATAAAAGATACAAGATACAAGGGCTGGCGCAGGCTATCGCCTGGCTAAATAGATTTTGTGGTCTTTAATGTTTGTGTTTGTGGGAGCGGCCCTTGGCCGCGATAAAACAGTAGCGGGTTACTAGTGGCTAGTAGCGAGGTAAAACAGGATAGGGTCTCTTAGTCTTTTTCTAACCACTACCGACTCACCCCTGGCGACTCAAATATCGCGGCCAAGGGCCGCTCCTACAGCTCAGATACAAGGTTAAAGGTGCAATGGGTGGTGTGGGCTATCGCCTGACTGAATTAGAATCATTGGTCTTGATTATTTGTGTTTGTGGTAGCGGTTAACAAAGCATGCCTTGGAAGCAATAATAAAACGGTCCCTTGGTCGCGATAAAACAGTCAGTAGTGTTTTTCTTAACTTTCCTCTTGTACCTTTACCCTTTTACCTGCCTCTAGTATATTGATGGCCGCAGTTAACATTACATCAAGGTGAAAAAGATGCAGGACTACAAACGGGATTTTCTCGAATTTGCAATCGATATCGGCGTATTGCGTTTTGGTGAATTCACGCTGAAATCGGGGCGAGTCAGTCCGTATTTTTTCAATAGTGGCCTGTTCAATACTGGCGCCAGCCTGGCACGCCTGGGCCGTTACTATGCCGAGGCGATCATGGCCTCCGGTATCGAGTTCGACATGATCTTTGGCCCAGCCTATAAAGGCATACCCCTGGCGGCGAGTGCGGCCATTGCACTGGCCGATGGCCATGGGCGTGATGTCCCCTATGCCTTCAACCGCAAGGAGGCCAAGACCCATGGCGAGGGCGGTAGTATCGTCGGTTCACCGTTAAAGGGTAAGGTGTTGGTGATCGACGATGTGATCACGGCCGGTACTGCGATCCGTGAATCGGTCGCCATTCTGGATGGCGCCGGCGCTGAGTTGGCGGGAGTGGTGATTTCGCTGGATCGGCAGGAAAAGGGTACGGGACCGATATCGGCGATTCAGGAGGTTGAGCAGCAATATCGGGTCTCGGTCGCCAATATTGTCACCCTGAATGACCTGATCGCGTATCTGACCTTTTTACCGGGACAGAAACAGGCGCTGGCCTCGATTCAGCAATACCGTGAAAATTATGGTGTCTGAGGCTCCCGTCAGCCGAGGATCAGCTTGATACCAAGCAGGATGGTAATGATTTCAAAGGTCCTTTTAATCAGTCTGTTACCTTTGGTAATCGACAGGTGGGCGCCGATATAACCACCCAATAGCGAGCCTAGTAATAGCGCCGGTAGCCAGTCCCATTGAATGCGGGTGAGTATGCCGAGGGTCAGGGCACCGGTGCCATTCCAGAACAAACCTACCAGAACCAGGGTATAAGCGACGGCACGCTTGTAATCCAGGCCGAACCAGCGCACCAGCCATAAGGTCACAAACAGTCCAGTGCCAGAAGTTAGTGAGCCATTCAGGCAGCCTATTAAAAAAAGCACCAGGCCGCCGATAACATAACCATAGGCGTCTCGCTGTTGTGGTTGATAGTGTTGTCCCAGCTCGCGGTTCAGGCTGGAATAAATGCCGAGCCCCATGATCAGGATACCCAAGGCCAGTTTGGCGTACTGATCAGGGATGTTCAGAATGAGATTGGCACCGACGATGACACCGGGCAGTCCGGTGGCGAGTATGAATAATGTAAAGCGGCGTTCGAGCGTGTTTTCCTTAAGATGGCGCAGGGTAGCGCCAATACCGAGGGCGACGCTGGCGACCTTGTGGGTCGCCAGGGCAACCGAGAATGGCAGGCCCAGAAATAGCAATACCGGTAGCTGTATGAGGCCAGCGCCACCGCCGGAAAAAGCGGAAAACACATTGGCTATCAGGGATATGATGAATAAAAGCAGCTGTGAACTATAGTCCATGTTATATTGTCAGATATCTACGCTATAATTTTTGTGGAACTACCGAGCGAGAGCAGTATCTAAAATTAGAGTTTGTATGTTATGAGAGTCTTTGTATATAGTTTTGTGTTGTTGCTGATGGTGCCCTATGCATCTCAGGCGGCTATGTATCGCTGGGTCGATTCTGCAGGCAAGGTGCACTACGGTGATCATGTGCCACCTGAATATGCCCCGCAAGAAAAAAAGAAGCTGGATCGATCCGGTCGCACCATCGAGACCATCGAGCGCAGCAAGACTCGGACGGAATTGGAAGAGCTACGGGAGCTGAAAAGGCTTCGTGCAGAGCAAAGACGGCAGGAGGAGTTACAGCGCAACAGGGACAGGGTGTTATTGTTAACTTATCAAAGCGTCGATGAGATAATCGCCGCCCGCCATACCAAGGTTGCGACCATAGAAACATCGATCCAGCATGCGCTCGATAACCGCAAGGCACAAGATGCCAAACTGAAGGAAGCGCGCGGTAGCGCTGCCGACTATGAAAGGGCGTCGAAGCCGATCCCGCAATCGGTATTGGATCAGGTTAATAGCCTGCATGAGCAGATCGCCAAGACCAATCAATACATTAATAGAAAACGCCAGGAGCAGCGCCAGATTCGCACAGAATTTGCGGCCTATATTAGTCGTTACAAGGAGATGACTGGAGAGTAACAAACGCCGCCGCGTTCTACAGGGCGCGCCTTGGCGCCCTGTGCTATCCCTTGATTAAGGTGCCGACCCCCTCGTCGGTGAACAGCTCCAGTAACACCGCATGCTCGACCCGGCCGTCGATAATATGGGCCGTGTTAACGCCGCTGCTGACAGCATCCAGTGCGCAGCGTATCTTCGGCAGCATGCCGCCATGAATGGTACCATCTTTTATCAACGCCTGAACCCGATTGGCGTCCAGGCCGGTCAGTAGCTTACCCTCCTGGTCGAGCAGGCCCGCGGTGTTAGTGAGCAGGATCAGCTTCTCGGCACCCATGATTTCGGCCATTTTTCCGGCGACCAAATCGGCATTGATATTATAAGAGAAGCCGTCTTCACCAACGCCGATGGGTGCGATAACCGGAATAAAATCACCGTCGCTTAGCATATTGACTATTTCGGGGTCGATACTGTCCACTTCGCCGACATGACCAAGGTCAATAATTTCTGGTACATCGATCACATCCGGGTTGCGTGACAGTATCATCTTGCGCGCACGAATCAGGTCACCATCCTTACCGGTCAGTCCCACCGCATTGCCGCCATGGCGATGTATGAGGTTAACGATCTCCTTATTGACCAGGCCACCGAGAACCATTTCAACGATATCCATGGTCTCGCTGTCGGTAACACGCATGCCGTCTATAAATTCTGTTTCCTTGCCGACCCGTTTCAGCAGGTCACCGATTTGCGGACCGCCACCATGGACAACCACCGGCTTGATGCCGACTTGCTTCATCAGGGTAATATCACGAGCGAAGCTCTTTTTTAGCTGAGCATCGATCATCGCATTGCCACCGTATTTGATGACAACAGTCTTGCCGCTAAAACGCTGGATATACGGCAGGGCCTCGGTCAGGACCGTGGCAAAATTCATGGCTTCTTTACTTTTTAATGACATGACTGGATCAGTTTTCGGTTGAGAATAATGCTGACATTATGACCCTGTTTCGATGTGCTGGAAAGTCCTGTCCGAAATATAAGTGTTTAAATGCCATCTGCTATATGCAGGCAAACGGCATTGGCACACTGCTGCTGTTAGAACGGCAGGTCGAGTTCGGGGTTAATGGACAGTAGTTGTGAACGAATAAGGTCTTGTATTCTGCCCAACGCAGCGGCGTTATTGGCCTCAAAGCGCAACACTATGGAAGGTGTGGTGTTCGAGGCTCGCACCAGGGCCCAGCCATCTTCAAACTCCAGGCGCATACCGTCGATATCGATCAGGCGTGCGCCGGGGAAATGGGCGCTGGACTTGAGTTGCTCCATCAATTTGAAATTTTCGCCATCATTCATACTGATATTAAGCTCAGGCGTACTGACACTTTCCGGCAGGGAGGCAAATAATTTACTGCTACTCCCAATTTCAGCTGACACGATCTCCAACAATCTGGCGCCAGCATATAAGGCGTCATCAAAACCCAACCAGCGTTCCTTGAAGAAGATATGGCCGCTCATTTCACCGGCCAGCTGCGCGCCGGTTTCCAGCATTTTAGCCTTGATCAGGGAATGGCCGGTTTTCCACATCAGCGGTTGACCGCCGTGATCAGAAATAATTTTTTCCAGATGATTGGTGCATTTCACATCATAGATGATTTGTGCACCGGGCTGTCGAGTCAGTACATCCATGGCCATCAGCATCAGGTAACGGTCGGGCCAGATGATTTTACCTTCGGAATCGATGACGCCGAGGCGGTCACCGTCGCCATCAAACGCCAGACCCAGATCGGCGCCCTGTTCAGTGACAGCGCGCGCCAGGGGCATCATGTTTTCCGGTTTGCTCGGATCCGGGTGGTGGTTGGGGAAGTTGCCATCGACATCACAATACATGTCGATGACCTCGCAGCCCAAAGCACTGTATAGTTGCGGTGCCACTTCGCCGGCAACGCCATTGCCACAATCGACGACAATCTTGAGGTGACGTTCGAGCCGGACATCATTGGTGACGCGTTCGATGTAACTGGGAAGCACGTCAATAGTTTGCAGGCTACCTTGTTCGTTAATCAGCTTATCCGTGTCAATACGATCCTTTAGCGCCATGATGGCATCACCATGCAGGGTATTACCGCTGAGCATCATTTTCATGCCGTTGTACTCAGGTGGATTGTGGCTGCCGGTGAGCATCACCCCGGAGCCATTGCCGAGGTAATGACAGGCAAAATACAGTACAGGTGTCGGCACTCTGCCTATATCGATAACTTCTCTGCCAGCCTGTTGTAGACCGGCTATCAAGGCCTCACTCAACTCCGGGCCAGATAAGCGGCCATCGCGTGCGACCACAATTTTGGCCTGCCCCTGGTCTTGTGCCTCACTGCCAATGGCCTGTCCTATCTGCTGGGTAACCTCGGGTGTCAGGGTTTTATCAACGATGCCGCGGATATCATAGGCCTTGAAAATAGAGCTACTGATATCTGTTTCCATGCTGGCGGCGCCTAACTCACGGACCTCTAGGGCATCGCTACTACTTGTGTCAATGGCTGAAAGCTGGGATGTCGATGCATCCTGGTTTGATGGCTCCTTATTTTTTTCACGCAGCCCGGTCATCTGGCCGGCAATCATGCGTAACTGCTCCATGGCACCCAGACAATTTTTAAGTGCAATAGGATACTTGTTGCTCATACTGCCTTGCTGGATATCCTTGACCAGTTTGATAACCATGACCTGGTCATTTAACAGGGCCTTATAAGCCTTTTTGTACATAAACAATAATATCAAGCTGAACAGTAACCAAATGGCGGCGACAATACCCCAATACATCAGGGTGTCGTTCTCGGAGACACTGCCAGAGGATTGATCAGGCCAGTAGGCAAAGCTGAGTAAAGTGTTGTTAACGGGCTTGCTGAAAGGGGCCTTACCGGATTTGTTTTCATTGTTGCCGCGACTGGCGATAGTGATAGTTTGGCCGCGGCTATTGGTTTGCTGGAGCAGCAGCAGCCCCCCGCTAAAATTGATTTGCTTGAACGATTGCTTGATGGTTTGCACAGGCAGGGTCAGTAAAAGATCGCCTAGGGATGTATTATTTTTGTCTTTAATCGTTCGTGTAATGTCGATGTGTTGTTCGGGCTTGCCAAGCAGGTGGACTTCTGCGACGGAGTTGCCTTCGGTGCGTGATTTATGCAACAGATCGAGACATGAGTAACTGATAGGCGGGTTGATGCTGTTATCGATTTCATCAAAATCAGGCGGCAGTATTCTAACGCGTAATGCGGCTGGGAACATATACTCCAGTAGCGTTTCACGTTGATGTAATGCAGTTTCGTTCTGATTAGCTAGGGCCTGCAGCAGGCCGGGTTCCTTGACGGCAAGATCCATGATGTCGATGTAATGATTCATGCTCTGTTGAATTTGTTGGGAATAGCTATCGAGTAGCTGCAGTTTGCTGGCATCTAATGCATTCGCAATTTTGCCATGCTGTTGTTGATAGACGATAAAGGCGCCGGCAAACAGGAAAACACTGATGGCGATGAATAGCGTCAAAAAAATGGATTCGAGACTGGTAGAGCCTGATTTAGCTTTAAATTTGCTGCTGGTTTTTTTCAATTTCTTGTCTTTGCGGCCGCGCTTTAATCCTGACTTCATTATGATATTTATCCTGATTCAGTGCTCAATTTGTCGTTATTATGTCAGTAAAATTATAGTCGATTTATCTGTTCCTGGCGAAAGAAAAGGGCGTAGGCTGTTTGCCTATGCACAGTCTAGTCTTTTATTGCCGCCCGGTATGCCCAAACCCACCGGTACCGCGCTGCGATTCTGTAAACTCTTCGACGTGTTCAAAATGCGCACGCACGACCGGGACAATAACCATTTGCGCGATGCGTTCACCGATTTCGATTGTAAAAGAGTCTGTGCCGCGATTCCAGCAGGATACAAATAGTTGACCCTGGTAATCGGAATCTATCAGTCCGACCAGATTGCCGAGAACAATCCCATGCTTGTGGCCCAGACCTGAACGCGGTAGCAGCATCGCACATAGGGACGGGTCTTCAATGTAAATAGAAATACCAGTGGGGATCAGTTGGGTTTCACCGCCCTGAATTTGCATCGGTTTGTCCAGGCATGCGCGTAGGTCGAGGCCAGCCGAACCCTCAGTAGCGTAATCAGGGAGTGGTATGTCCTTACCGAGTCTTGCGTCCAGTATTTTCAGTTGTATCGATTGCATTCGTTCTCTCAGCGATGATAGTGATCAGTTTTCTGGCGAGTGTTTTTTTACTGTCCAGGTCAAGGTGAATATGACCATTTGGCCAAAGAATATCAAGTTCATTTGTATCCTGATTAAATCCCTGAGTTGGGCCGACCGGGTTGGCGACAATCATGTGCAGATTCTTGCGTTCCATCTTACTGCGCGCATAGTCCAGTAGGCGGTCAGTTTCTGCAGCAAAGCCTACCGTAAACGGCGGCGTTTCCAGGGCAGCGACAGTGGCGAGGATATCCTGGGTTTTAACCAGTTTAAGCTGCATTTCCTCAGCTTGTTTTTTGATCTTGTTGACCGCTTGCAGGCCGGGGCGATAATCAGCAACAGCGGCAGTGGCGATGAATATATCGCAGGCGCTGGCCTGTTCGAGCACCGCTTGGTGCATCTGACTGGCAGTCTCGACATCTACACGTGTCACCCGTTCAGGTGTGTTTAACAGCACCGGCCCAGCTACCAGGGTGACGTCGGCACCGGCCTCGGCGGCCGCCTCGGCAATCGCAAAGCCCATTTTCCCGGAACTGCGATTACTGATGTAACGTACGGGATCCAATGGCTCGCGCGTGGGTCCTGCTGTGATCAGAACTCGACGGCCGGCGAGCACACCAGACTGGAACAGTTCGGCACAAGACGTGATCAGTTGCTCGACTTCGAGCATTCGCCCCGGTCCGGTTTCGCCGCAGGCCTGGCTTCCCTGGGCAGGGCCCAGAATGTTTAGCTGACGTTGCTTCAGGGTGTCGATGTTGGCCTGGGTGGCGGCATTGCTCCACATCGCCTGGTTCATGGCCGGGGCAATCGCTATCGGTGCCTGGCAGGCCAGGCACAGGGCGCTGAGCAGGTCACTGGCATCGCCACTAGTCAAACGGGCAATAAAGGCCGCGCTGGCCGGGGCCACCAGGATCAGGTCGGCCCAACGGGCCAATTCGATATGTCCCATGGCCGCTTCGGCATCAGCGTCCATTAAATCCGTATGCACCGGTTTACCGGATAAGGCCTGCAGGGTCAGCGGGGTAATGAATTCTGTCGCTGAGCGGGTCATGACCACCCTGACATCGGCACCTGCATCGCGTAGGCGCCGGGTCAGCTCGGCGCTCTTATAGGCCGCGATACTACCGCTGATTCCAACGATTATGCGCTTGTTATATATAGTATTCATGTCACCAGATTGTAGCATTACCGGCTTCGGAACAATAGCGTTGGGCCGTGATCAGAGCTAGGATATCTTTATTCTAGAAAAAATCATGACTAAGCAAGTAGCTGTTTTTAAGGTGGCGTCTACGCTAAGCTTGACCGGTGAGTGAGGGTGTAGCTTGCAGTCATGACTAATACAAACGCTAAGGAGGGTGTATGGCGATCAGGGACTGGCCGGAATTCGAACGGCCGCGCGAAAAGTTGTTACAGCAGGGGGCAGGTGCACTGTCAGATGCCGAATTACTGGCCATATTTTTACGTAGTGGCATTGCCGGTAAGTCGGCCGTCGACCTGGCGCGTGACCTGATTAGTCAGTATGGCGGGCTGGGGCCGATATTACAGGCCGATTATAGTGAGTTTTGTAGCGCTCCTGGGCTCGGAATGGCCAAATACACACAACTACAGGCTATCCTTGAGATGTCCCGCCGCCATTTGCGTGAGAGTCTGCGCCGCGGCACTGTGCTGGAAAACCCGCAACAGACCCGCGATTATCTCAGCTGCGAGTTACGCGGTTATGATTGCGAGGTGTTTTCATGCCTGTTCCTGGATAACCGTCATCGCGTTTTGACCTTTGAAAAGCTGTTTTTCGGCACGATAAATAGCGCCACCGTGCATCCGCGTGAGGTGGTCAAACGGGCCCTGAAGCTGAACGCAGCAGCGGTGATCTTGTCGCATAATCACCCCTCCGGCGTTGCCGAGCCCAGCGAGGCCGATATTCAGATCACCCGCCATCTGAAACAGGCACTGGCACTGGTGGATATTCGTCTGCTTGACCATTTTATCATCGGTGATGGCGAGCCTATCTCGTTGGCAGAACGCGGGCAGGTCTGAAATTACTCCGTAAGCTGTTGTTTTATAGATATAAGAGCTTCGATGCTTGTATCTTTCTGTGTTAATCTGTACAATTGCCCGCCTTCATCTTGATGATGAATCGATTTAGTGTTGGAGAAATAAAGTCATGTCCAGAGTATGTCAGGTAACCGGCAAAAAGCCGATGAGTGGAAACAATGTTTCCCATGCCAAGAACAGAACAAGAAGGCGTTTCCTGCCCAATCTTCATACCCATCGTTTTTGGGTTGAAAGCGAGAACCGCTTTGTGCGCCTGCGCCTATCATCCAAAGGTATGCGTATTATTGATAAGCTGGGTATTGATGCCGTATTGGCTGATATGCGTACCCGCGGCGAGAAGGTATAAGGAGCCCATTATGCGAGACAAAATCAGGCTGGTTTCCAGTGCAGGTACAGGGCACTTCTATACGACGACCAAAAATAAGCGCACCATGCCAGACAAGATGGAGATCAAGAAATATGATCCCGTTGTCCGTCAGCATGTGATGTACAAGGAAGCCAAGATCAAATAAATGGTTTCCGTTAAAAGAACCCGCCACAGATGTGGCGGGTTTTTTTTTGCCTGTGACATAAAATATGCCGAAAAAGCCCAATTTCCATGCATAATTTAATGTAAAAGATAAGAAGTGTGACGTGATCTTGTTTTTCCGCCAAGGCCCTAAATATTCACCGTCCTGCGGCCGTTAAATCAATATAAGTAATCAGTATGCAAAACCTTTCCCCGCGCACTGATAAAGTGCGCATTGCGGATGAGATATTAGTGAATTGTCCCCTGCGACCAGCGCGGTCCTGGGGCTGAATAATCAGACTGGAATCCTACATGAGTGCAGTGCCAAAACTGGCGGATAAGAAATCGCTTAAAAACCTAGTGCCATTAAATGGCCTGTCAGCGACGCATTTTGAGGAGTTGGCGAAGAAGGCCACTATTCTTGAGCTGAAGCCGGGAAAATATTTATTTAAGAAAGGCGAGCGGGACAATTCCACCTGCTTCATCCTTGCAGGCGAGATCGCCCTGGTCGATGGCAGTGATATCAAGTTGACTATCGAGGGTGGTACTGAGGAAGCCAAGCATCCGATTGCGGCACAACAACCCAGGCAACTCGGCGCCCGTGCTAAAAGTCGTTGTACGATTGTAAGCATCGATTCAGGTTTGTTGGATGTGATGCTGGCCTATGAGCAGACAAGCAGTTATGCAGTTGATGATTACGAGTCCGATGATGAGGACTGGATGACGCGCATGATGCAGTCTGAATTGCTGCAGAAACTTCCTGCCAATAACCTGCAGCAACTATTCATGCGAATGGAGGAGATTGAGGTCAAGGCCAGTGAAGTGATCGTCAATCAAAACGATGAAGGCGATTTTTATTACATTATCAAAGAAGGTACTTGTATCGTCAGTCGCAAGCCGTCAGCCAACGCGCGCGAAGTGAAGCTGGCAGAATTGAAGGACGGTGATAGCTTCGGTGAGGAATCCCTGTTGTCTGGAGCCAAGCGTAATGCATCGGTTACGATGTTGACCAATGGAAAAATGATGCGCCTGGCGAAAAAAGATTTTAACGAACTTTTGAAAGCGCCCTTATTAAGTCAGCTAAACTATGAGGAATCGATACAGAAACTTGAAAATGGCGCCATTTTCCTGGATGTGCGCCTTCCGGGTGAATATGGCAATGCCCATTTAGAGGGTAGCATCAATATACCTTTGGCAGCTATTCGTAGTGAAATAACCTCCATTGATCGAGATAAAGAATATATCGCCTATTGTGATACCGGGAGGCGTAGTACCAGTGCTGTATTTCTATTGGGGCAGTTTGGTATAGATGCGCATGTGTTAAAAGATGGGCTCAGTAATGTGCCTTTGGAAAACTACGCACCTATCAAGGAAAAAGAAGCGGAAAATGCAGAAGTTATCGATATCAACAGAGCAAAAAAAGAAGACGACAGTAATAAATATTTGCTTGAAGAGCTGAATGAAGTAAAAAACGAAAAAAACAAGCTGGAAGGTAATGTTAGTGAATTGTCTACCGAAGTCGATGCACTGAAAAATAAAATTTCGGAATCAGAGCAGAAAATAGCGCAACAGGAGGCGGAGCTCGAGCAGACACTTGAATCCGTGCGCGCCGAGCAGGTCAGGGTTAAGGGCCTGGAAGATGAGCTAGATGGGTTGCGTGAACTGGAGGTCGAGTCGGGTGGTTTTAAGCGGCAATTAGAGGAATTGCAAGCTGCCGCACTAAAGCAAGACGTAGTCCTGATGTCTGCCCAGCAGTCAGACGAAAATGCACAAAAAACCCTAAAAACACAGGAGCAGAGAATAGCAGCGCTGGAGCAGGAGCTTCACAGTGCTGTGGCAGATTCGGCAGCAATACAAGCACAGCATAATACCAGTTTAAGTGAGCTGGAAGCCCTGCGTACAGAAATGTCTGGGTTGAAATCTGAAAGAAATAATTTAGAACAGAAACTTGAGACTATCGAGCGTGAAAAAGAAGCGCTGGGTGAAAACGTTAATGCCAGTGTGGCATCGTTGAATGAAGAAATTGGCAAGTTACGTGAGTCGCTGAATGAACTACGAGATAGCAAGTCTGGCCTTGAGCGTGAATTGCAACAAGAGCGGCAGCAACGGGAAACATTGCAAGATCAGTTGCAGGAGAAAATAGATGCGCAGCTAAAGCTTGAAAATAAGGTTCTCGAAGCCAATCAGGCGCTTGAAGGCCAGCGTCAGCAAGTCGAGCAGTTGCAGTCTGGTACGGCAACACGAAGTGCTGAGGTGGAATCTTTACAGGAAAAGATCGAGCAGGAAAGCCAAGCCAGATTGCAGGAAACAACGGACCTACAACAGCAAATGCGGGAAGTCAGCGAACAGAAGGACTGTATAGAAAAAGAGTTGCAGTCTTCTGCGGCCCGTATTGGAACGCTTGAAATAGAATTAAAGCAGCGCGCAGATGAAAAAGAGACGATCCTTGGTGAAAGCAAGGAAAGTACTCGTCAAATGCAAGACAAGCTGCAGACTTCAGAGCAGCAGCGCGAAAAGCTCGAGTCAGAAATTAATGTGCTCAATAGTCAGTTGCAAGAAGCCGAGTCAAATCTCGTTAGCCTGAAGAAGGCAAGGGATTTGGAAAAGGGTGACGGGCTTGAAAATATTAAGGCCCTGGAAGCTGAGTTGGCGAAAGCTGGCGAAGAGCATCGCGCGCATACCATTGAATTGGAAAAGAAACAGCAGCAGTTGCAGGCCGAGTTGCAGACTCTTAATGGTGAAAAAAGTTCGTTTGCTCAGCAGCAACAGGAATATCAGCAATCAATCAGCAAGCTGGAATCCGAGTTGCAGTCCACGGTAAAAGATAGTGAGGCGCGCGAGGCAGAGCTGATGTCGCAATTGGCCGAGCATGGAGATGCGCGCAGACTGTTGGATGCAGAGGTCAACGCACTTAAGGAAAGATCTGCTGATTATGAGGCAATGTACCAGGCTGAAAAACAAGCCTTAGAGCAGCAAATCCTGTCGCATCAGGAAAAGCTCAGTGCTATGCAATCTGAGCACGAGGCCTTAAAGCAACAACAGGGCTCAATGGAGTCTGATTTACAAGCGCAGTTATCATCCTCTAACAAAATAAATGAAGAGCAGGCTCAGGAGCTAGACAAGCTCAAGAGCACAGTTGAGGATTATGAGGCGAAGTTACTGGCAGAGAGGGCGCATGCTGAAGAGCAGGGTCAGCAAAGTCTGGCAAAAATCAATGATCTGGAGGCGGCATTACGCGCAGTCCATGACAAATTAGAAATGTCCGAAAGTGCCAAACTGCAACTCGATACGAAGGTGCAGCAGTACCAGTTGGAGCTGGAGCAGGGGCAGGGAGTCAGGCAGCAACTGGAAACAGATTTGCAGGCACTCAATAATGAGTTGCAAGCCATGCAGGAACAGCATGGTGTTTCTGAGCAAGAACAAGAAGATAAAATAATAGAGTACCGTCAGGCACTAGAGCTGCAAAAAATCGAACGTGCTGCGGTTGATGAAAGATATCAGCAAGCGCAAAAACGTATTGAAGAGCTCGTTAAGATTAATACAAAAATGGAATCGGGCGCGAGTGATGAAGCCTTGCATGATGAGTTGCGCTTGCTCAGAGACTCGCTTGATGACGCCGAGAATAAATTACTGGAAAATTCCAGTGTGCTGGCAGAAAAATCCAGCGAGAGTGATGAAGTGCAACGTGAGCTGGATACATTGCGAGCTGCATTTGCTGAAAAAGAAACAGCGTTAATGATTTTGCAGGATGAGTTGCTATCATCAAAACAGGAAGTGGAAAGTTATAAGCATAAGGATGGTGACTCTGATAAGGAAAGGCGGGCAGCGGAGGAAGAGCTTAAATTAGTAAGAGAGCGGTTTGAACAGTCAGAAATTGAAAGCAAGGAAATCATCCTTGGACTGGAAAAGGGTCTGCAGGAAAAAGACAATTTATTGATTGAGCATGAAAAGCAGGTGATGAATGAAAATACCCTGCGTAGCGATGCTGAGTCTGCCTTTAAGGTCATGGAAGAGGAGATGGGGAAGTTGCATGGCGAATGCGACGATTACCGGCAGTCATTACAAGCAGGGGAAGCGCAGATTCAGCAGTTGCAACTTGAGCTGGAAAAATTAAGAGAAGAACAGAAGACCTGGCGTATTACTGAACATGACATGGATAACCAGGCTGAACTGGAGCAATCACAGGTCAAGATCAAGGGGCTTGAGGCAGAGATACGTCAGCTCAAGCAGTCAAACCTGGAGCAGGATTTTAATAAAAAAATGGAGCAGCTCAAGCATGATATGGAAAATCAACTGGAGCAGTATAAGTCAGGACACGAGGGCGAATCCAGTGAGCTAAGAAAAGATAATGAGCGCTTGCGCGATGAGTTGCAGAAGCTTTATCAGCAGCAAGAACAGGCGGTAAGAGACGGGCATTTACCGACAGGCAATGATTCCGCTGTTGAAGAAGAAGGCAGTAAGTCTGTATTACAGGAAAATTCAACCCTGTTTAACTTGCCCGATATTGATAAGAACCTGTTTAATGCTGATGGCGCCAAAGTGGTACGTAAAAGTAACACTATGATGACGCTAATACTGGTGATGCTATTTTCACTGTTATCTGCCGGTGCTGTGTACTGGTATTTTGTCATGAACGCGGAAAGTCGCAGCAATGATACGTTAGCAGTGACAGAAGATGACAAGCCAGCTGTTGCTAAAATTAAAACAGATTCTAGTGTTAAACCATCTACTATTGCCAAGGTTAATAGTAAACCGAATGCTGCACCGATAGTTCCGAAGAAGGTAGTTGCTGCAGCTAAGAAAAATATCGGAAAGATCAATGTTAGCCGTGCGCAACAAAAAGCCCTGAAGCCTACTCGTGTATACAGCGATTTTCTGCAATCTGGTGGGAATGGCCCGGTCATGGTAGGTGTGCCCGGAGGTAGCTTTACAATGGGCAGTCCGGACAATTCTGTACATTTTAATGAAAGACCGCAGCACCAGGTGTCGCTCAGAAAATTCTCAATTGCGAAATATGAAGTCAGTTTTGATGAGTATGATCGTTTTGCTGAGGATACGGACCGGCCCCTCCCCTCTGATAATGGTTGGGGTCGTGGTAAACGCCCGGTCATCAATGTGAGTTGGGAAGATGCAATGGCCTACACCCGTTGGTTGTCGGACCAGACAGGGCATTGGTATCGCTTGCCCAGTGAGGCTGAATGGGAATATGCTGCGCGCGCAGGCTCGAAAGAAAAATACTGGTGGGGTGCTGAGTATATATCCAATCGCGCAAATTGTTTCGATTGTGGCAGTCAATGGGATAGTGTCAGTACAGCCCCGGTAGGCAACTTTAAGGCCAGTACACTGGGTTTGCACGATATGTCTGGTAATGTTAAAGAATGGGTCACTGATTGTTATCGTCCGAACTTTGAAGGCGCGCCAAATGATGGCAGCAGCTGGTCACAAATTGGCTGTAGTCAGCATGTTGTCCGCGGCGGCTCTTATCTTAGTCCTATCGAGGAGATCAGAGCCAGCGTGCGTAGCGAGTTCGCTGCTGATAAGGCGGTGGACCAGATTGGTTTCCGTGTAGTACGTTCACGTTAGTATCTGCTGCGCTAAGCGCCTCAATTTCTTCCTTTCTTATCTGTGATGGCAGAATGCTGTTGACATCCTCTATGGCCTTGAGAAAATAGCAGGCCTTTAGCATTCAAGTTATAAAACCCTTATGAATAAGATCCTTGCAGTAGGCATAGCCACAGTCGATATCATCAATACGGTAGAGCATTACCCGGGTGAAGATGAGGAAGTGCGCGCGCAGGAGCAGTCGATAAGGCGTGGCGGTAATGCCAGTAATACCCTGGTGCTGCTTGCGGCGTTGGGCTATCAATGCAGTTGGGCCGGGGTGTTGGCAGATGATCTATACGCTGACTTTATTCGTGATGACCTGATGAAAAATGATATCAATATCGATCATGCCGTTGTACAGCATCAATCCTCATCACCATTGTCCTGTATCACCCTTGCACAGGGTTCAGGAAAGCGCAGTATTGTGCATTACCGGGATGTACGTGAATATTCCTTTGCCGATTTTAAGTCTGTTGATATCAATGAGTATGACTGGCTGCATTTCGAAGGCCGTAATGTAGAACAAACGATCGTGATGCTTGAGTATATGCGAGCATCAAACTTTCCGAACAAGGTATCTATCGAGATCGAAAAACCACGTCAGGATATAGAACGTTTGTTTGCTTATGCCGATATTCTGATTTTTTCTAAAGGCTATGCACAGCATGCGGGTTTTAATGATGCGAGCGCGTTCCTGGGTGAGATGCATAGACTACACCCCGATATCGTACTTTATTGCGCCTGGGGTAAGGGCGGGGCGTATGCCATAGATCGTCAGGGTATGTTGTCACATGCACAGGCGCAACAGGATATCGAAGTGGTTGATACGGTCGGTGCAGGTGATGCCTTTAATGCCGGCGTCATAGATGCAAATTTAAGCGGGCTTGAGTGTCAGCAGGGTTTACAAGCTGCCTGCAAACTGGCGGCCAGGAAGTGTATGCAGTATGGATTCGCAGGTGTTGTCGAGGAGCAGCAATGAAAAAAGAAACCGTCTTGCTCAACATTGCTGAGCTGGGTGATGGCGAGTGCAGGACATTCAGGCTTGCCGATGGTCGCTTTAGCAGAGAGGTCTTTGCGGTTTGCAAGGACGCTCAGATAGTCCTCTATCAGAATAGCTGCCCGCATACCGGCGCGCCGTTGGATTGGATGCCTGAGCAATTCCTAAACCTGGATAAAACACATATTCAGTGTTCCACTCATCATGCCTTGTTCAGGATTGAGGACGGCCTGTGTGTTTCCGGGCCTTGTAAAGGCGAGTCTTTGAAAAAAGAGCCATTCAAGCTGTTACGCGGTAATTTGCTTGTGGAATTTGATGGGAATGGGGTTCCGTCGGCCGATCAATAGTCCGCCTAGGTCGTTACAATGGGCGGGCCGACATTGCGTCAGCCCGGCGTTACTTCATGTTATCAATGAAGTCTTCTACCTGGATGCCCAGCAAGTGTTCTGGCAGGGTATCGCGGCTGTTAGGGCTTGCTACTTCAATTTCTTGAAGTTGTGCTGCTGCTGGAGCATAGAGTGCTTCATGCTGCTCTGGCTGCTCTGAACGCTCCGTTTGACGACCTTCTTCGAATTCCTTTCGAAGTGTGCCTGATGTCATGTCGTAGACTGTAATCATGCCTCACCTCCAAATTGTATCAAATCCATATATTCTATATCGGCGGCCTTACCTGAATATTTAGAACCGGCAACTACTTGTCAGTTCAATTCTTTTGTATCACAATTTGAATAAATATGGAAATTCTAATACACCAAGCTAATAAATATCATATAAAACAATAGGATGTCACTCATCAGATGTTAATTAACAATTAACAATAATATTAATTGTAAGGAAAAAGACGCCTGATTTGAGAGGGTTTAAGTGCCGGGCCTGTGAATCAGGCCCGGTTTATCCAGGCACCTAGGGGGCATGGGCCGCGCTCAGGGGAACGCGGGTATGGTCGGGTCGACCTGCTCGTGATGCGCTTCGGGATGATGGCTTTTGACCATTTGCGTGATCTTTTCGACGTCGTCCTTGGGGACATCAATCATCAGCAAATACTCACCTTTTTCGATGGCTTCCTCAAATGGTTTGACCCGGCTATTGATGACGTCGCTGCCAATCATGCCGGATGCCCAGGCGCCAATAGCCGCACCTGCGAGTGCGCAGGCCAGTATCAGGCCGCCGCCACCCAGTCCGACCGTGGGTAATAAGGTGGCAATGACCCCGGCAATAATGCCGGTAAAGCCACCAATGAGCAGTCCTTTTTCAAGGCCATACACAAGGTCACTTTTTTGCATGATATTCGCTTCGGGCAGGCCTCCCATCGAAGTGCCGGAGCGGGCCATGACGTGGATATGGCCGATGTCAATCCTGGCCAATAAAAGCTCATTAACGATCTCACGGGTGGTGCCACTGTTTGGTAAAAGGAAATACAGCCGTCTTCTCATGCTAGCCTCCTATTCTGGAATAACCAGAAAATGTCTGTGTAGAGAAATGCGTATTGTTATTAGTCAGTATAGTAGAGATGGCGCTGGTTGATGAACTAGATGACGGTTATACGGCGCTGTTTTGATAGATTGTTTCTATAAGATGAAATTTTCGCATCATCATTAAATAAATTTATAAGAATTTGGACGGGGCTACTGCAGTGCCCAGCCTAACGTTCTTCAAAGGTGTCCAGGGGATTCTCAAAATTCAAGTGTTGATTTTCCTCCAGATCAACACCATAGTCCTGCCTGTCCATATCCATCGATCCAGACCAGTCTTCCGGCGGCTCGATAGCGACCATAAACTGTTCATGCCAGGAATCCACATCAATTTCTTCAATGGTTCCGTCGAAGTACTGGATTTCTATCAGCCCCCGGCTCATATCGTAGGCAACGATTTCGAAGGATTCGCCGCTGGCATTTTGATACCAGTCACCTACATTCGGTGTCATTTCCAAAGTCATTTTCTATACCTGTTATTGGAACGTCTGTCGATGTGTTGTTGGTAAAATGGGTTATGTTCTCTTTAATGTATAGAGGCAACTGTTCCACTCTTCAAGTGAAATATTGAAAAAACTATAGTAGCGATAACCTATCACTACAGTCGGAATTTTTATGTGGACGCAAGGATATGTAATAGATTATTTCAGTAAAATATTGGTAATGTTATCTACGTTGTTGAATAGGATGGTTTTAATGTTGCTGCCGTGGGCGATGTCCAGTTGCAGTCGGTGACAGAATGTTTAATGCATCATACATCGGTCAGTTTGTACTGTGTGAGGGAATAATATATGCATAAAAAAGGGCTGCCTAAGCAGCCCTTGAATTAACGGGATGTTGATTAAGATTGTCGCTTTTCCGCCAAAATTTGTTCAATGATTGGCGCCAGAATAATCTCCATGGCAAAACCCATTTTGCTGCCCGGAACCACAATGGTATTGCGTCTGGACATAAATGAATTATCCAGCATGCTGAGCAGGTAAGGGAAGTCGACACTGAATTTCGCTGGATCGCGAAAGCGAATAACAACGAAGCTTTCATCCGGCGTGGGGATATCACGCGCGATGAATGGATTGGATGTATCGACAGTGGGTACACGTTGGAAATTGATGTCCGTGCGCGAAAATTGTGGTGTGATGTAATTTACATAATCTGGCATACGACGCAGAATGGTATCGACGATGGCCTCGGCGCTATAACCACGCTGGGCATTATCGCGGAAAATTTTCTGTATCCATTCCAGATTGACGATAGGTACAACACCAATCAGCAAGTCAACATACTTGGCAACATTCGCGTCTTCGGTGACGACGCCGCCATGCAGTCCTTCATAAAAAAGCAGGTCACTACCGGCCGAAATATCTTCCCAGGGAGTGAACTGACCGGGACCAAGCTCAGTGTTGAGGCGGGCATTATGCTCGTCTGCTTCTTCTTCACTATGCAAATAGTAACGCTTGGTGCCGGTTCCTGATTCGCCGTATTGTTTGAACAGTTCTTCGATCTTGTTAAACAGGTTGGAATCTGGACCAAAGTGACTCAATTGCTTGCCTTTAGCAGCAAATTCCTCGATAGCACCTTTCATGGCTGCCCTGTCATAGCGATGAAAACTATCGCCCTCGACAACAACCGGATTAATGCCCTCACGTCTGAAAATATGTTCGAATGCAACCTTAACTGTAGTGGTGCCGGCACCGGATGAACCAGTGACTGCGACAACGGGATGTTTTTTAGACATTCCTAACTCCTAAGCATAAAAATAAAAAATCTGTACAGGTAGTGAGCGTTGTCACTACCAGGTTATGTATCGTCTTGTTCTATGAATGACCCTGGATGCCTGCTTTTAATTAACAAGCTGAAATCGGTTTCAATCGAAAGTGCGTGCCCGATCCACAAGATTGCGTATTGAACCATTTTTTACCGTATCCAGACAAGGAAAAGTGCTAGTTATTTTATGGCTCTGCGCTGCTCATGACCCATTGGAATTTTACAATATTCAATAATAACAAAGACATAAGCGGAAAACGCACAAATATCAGGGCCTATTGTAAACCTTAAGGTGAATACAGGGAAAGGCTTGTCTGGATCACATGCAGACAGAGACCCGGTTCACGTTTACAGCAGAGGGTATTTAAAATTGACCCGCCGGGGCCGCTATCTATAGTAAATCGACGATAATAAACAAGGCGTAAAAATTGATGTTGAAAAAACTGTTCGATTACCAGGACAGCCTGGCGGTATTGAATAATGACGGGACTTTGCAGGACAAGTTGACCAGCATCCATGAAGTCATTACGACCACCTTTGATTTTATCGATCGCATCGCTATTGCAGTATATGAACAAGATACCGAAGAGCTGAAAACCTTTGTCGCCAGCTGTCATGGCGAAAATATACTCAGGCATTACCGTGCCCGCCTTAAGGATTCTCCATCACTGCTCGAAATCCTGGAGCAAGGCAGGCCGCGAGTGGTTAATGACCTGGAGATATTTTCCGCAGGCCGTCATGCGCATACAAGGTGCATCGCAGAGATGAAGTTTGCAGCCAGCTACACGATGCCGGTCTATCAGCATGGTAGTTTCTTTGGTTTTGTGTTTTTTAATTCTATCCATGCAAATGTTTTTGAAGAAAAGGTACTTCATCAAATGGACCTGTTCGGGCATATGATTTCTTTGATGGTCATGAATGAGCTTAGCTGTGCCTATGCTATGAATGCGGCACTGAAAACGACAGAAGAAATAGTGCAGCAGCGTGATCCGGATACGGGTTCACATAATGACAGGATGTCTCGCTATGCTCGCCTGATTGCGACAAAGCTTGCCGGTAAGTACGATCTTAGTGATGAGTATATAGAAAAGGTAGCCATATTCTCGCCGCTGCATGATATAGGCAAAGTCAGCATACCGGATAGCATCCTGCTTAAGGCCGGCCGTTTGACTGAAAAAGAATATGAGATCATGAAAACACATTCAGTGTTGGGTCGGGAAATGGTCGACCGGCTATTGGCCAATTTCGGGTTTGAGGACGTTCAGTATGTCAATATCCTGCGCAATATAACCGAATACCATCATGAGGCCATGAATGGCAGTGGTTATCCGCAAGGCTTGCAGGGTGACGCGATTCCACTTGAGGCGCGTATTGTTGCGGTGGCCGATATTTTTGATGCACTCACGAGTGTGCGCCCTTATAAAGAGGCCTGGACCAATGAAAAGGCCTTCGAGATGTTGATGCAGCAGCTGAATAGCAAGTTAGACGAGGACTGTGTGTACGCACTGATCGATAATCAGGCTGAGGTGGAGGCGATCCAGCAGCAGTACAAGCAAGACCCGTATGGCTGATGTAGGCGGGCTCTATCAGTGCCAGATTAGCTATCGGTTTTCCTGAAAACAATATCCCAGACACGATGCCCGAGGCCAACACCGCGCCGTTCATATTTGGTTTCAGGTCGTTGCCCCCTATCGGCATAGAGTGTGTCAGCAGTGCTGTTGCTGAACCCCTGTGCTGACGACATGACCTTTAATATATGCTGGGCATAGTCCTCCCAGTCAGTGGCGATGTGGAAGACGCCGTCAGGCTTAAGACAACGGCGCACCTGTTCGACAAAGCCCGGCTGCACGATACGCCGCTTGCAATGTTTCTTTTTTGGCCAGGGATCGGGAAAAAAGAGGTAGATACCATCCAGGCTGTTCTCAGGTATCGCTTGCTGTAATACCTGCACGGCATCCTCATTAATAACTTTCAGGTTCTGTAGTTTTTTTTCTTCCGCCTTAATCAGTACACTGCCAACGCCAGGGCGATGTACTTCGATGCCGATATAATCTTTGTCGGGATTGCCTTCAAGCATTTGAATCAATGAAGTGCCCATGCCAAAACCGATTTCCAGGTAGCGCGGCGCGCGACGCGGAAACAACTGATCCATATCAAGCACGGTAGTAATACCGTCAATGCCATACTTGGGAAGTAGTTCTTCAAGCGCATGCTGCTGAGCCTGTGTCATGCGGCCTTCACGTTTGACAAAACTGCGGATGGGGCGGTGTTTAGTTTGACTCATGCTGGGTAGTGAACATGATTCGATACAGCTAAGGCACGAAGGGCATTGCCAGACATGCTCCCCTTCGTAATAGGAGCGGAAATCCAGAATGTGTTTTCTTCGTGACTTCGCGCCTTCGTGGTGATACACATTGTTTTTCAACCAGTAAGATTATTTTACGGCTAGAAGAACAGACCATCCACCGGTGAAGATGCGGTCGCATAACGCTTCTTCGGGATGCGTCCCGCATGGTAGGCCTCGCGTCCCGCCTGTACGGCCTTTTTCATTGCCGATGCCATTAATAATGGGTCCCTGGCCCCGGCAATGGCGGTTTGCATCAGCAGGCCGTCACAGCCCAGCTCCATGGCAATGGCCGCATCCGAGGCTGTGCCAACACCGGCGTCGACCAGGATCGGTACGCCGGCATTTTCAACGATGGTGGCGATATTGTACGGGTTGCGTATGCCGAGGCCGGAGCCGATCGGTGCCGCCAGCGGCATGACCGCAACACAGCCCATTTCCTCCAGCTGCTTGGCGGCAATCGGGTCGTCATTGGTATAGACCATGATCTTGAAGCCTTCCTTGATCAGAGTTTCAGCGGCCTTGAAGGTTTCTGCGACATCCGGGAACAGTGTTTTTTCATCGCCGAGGACTTCGAGTTTGACCAGGCTATGGCCATCGAGCAGTTCGCGTGCCAGACGACAGGTGCGCACGGCATCATCGGCGCTGTAACAGCCTGCGGTATTGGGCAGGTAGGTGTAGTCTTGCGGCGACAGGATATCGAGCAGGTTGGGTTCGCCTTCCTGTTGACCAAGATTGGTACGTCGGACTGCCATGGTAATGATCTCGGCGCCGCTGATATCGATGGCCTGCTTGGCCTGCTGTAAATTCTCATACTTGGCGGTGCCGACCAGCAGTCGTGACTGATATTCAATACCATCAATGACCAGGGGGTCTTTGCTGGCGCTGCCTTGCTGTTGTATTTGTGTGCTCATGTGTCTCTGATCCTGTGTCGTCGATTAACCGCCACCAATGGCGCCGACAATCTCAATTTGGTCGCCCGCGCGTATGACATGCTCGGCGAAGGTACTGCGTGGGACAATTTCACGGTTAATCTCCATAGCCATGCGCTTGCCGCTTAACTCAAGTAAATCAACCAGCTGGGCCGCAGTGAAATGATCCGGTAGCTGACGTTGCTCGCCATTTAGGGTTATATCCATAACTTCTATATAAGCTCTATATTTTCGATGCGAGCATTTTAGCATGTGACACGGCCGGATTCATCATAGTCCGCTAGGGCTATGTCTCTATTGGCTTTTTTTGCGGAGGGTATTATTTACGGCTGCAGAAATAGTGGCACGCACTGATCATGGTCGTTAAGTGGTCGGGCATGTCGCGCTATGCTAATCGGTGATATAGACCAGTGTTTCCGGGTCGACCAGTGCAAACAGTTCGATCACATCCGCATTGCGCATACGAATACAGCCGTGTGATACCGCTTGTCCAATCAGACCTTCTTCAGCCGTGCCGTGTATATAGATGTAACGTTGCTGGCTATCGACGTCGCCATCGAGGTTCTTGCCAGGCTCGATACCCTTGAGCCACAGAATACGACTGGTAATCAGGTCTTCGCCTGTTGGCTCTGGCCGTTGAGTAATATTGGCTAATTCACCACAGTCCTGTCGTCCCTTAAAGATTGTGTTGGCCGGGCTGTCAGCACCGATTTTTTCGGCTATGCGGTGTGCGCCGAGGGGTGTCTGTAGGCTATCCATGCGGTTGCCACTACCGCGTGCCGAGGTCGATACCGGCCAGCTATGTAGACATTTATCATCCTGATACAGGCTTAATAATTGCCTGCTGATATCAACCACAATCACGCGACCTTGTGGTGAGGCCCCGTATTGTGTGACAAGTGTTTTGCAAGGTTTGACCATGTGTTATGCCACAGTAAAGTAAACAGGGTAAATGTAAAGAAATGTCATTTTTACGCCCTCATTTAATTTGTGAATGTTAACGATTGTCATTTCAGTCCCAAAGACATGGTTGTGTCTTGTTCGAGTCACTAAACTAAAAACAGTAAGGCAATCTCAGCAATCCGGATGCGCTACTTGCCAAGCTTGATCATTGTTGACAATTCTAGCGCAAATATCCATCACTTTGTATTGTCTTATGTACTACACCTTCAGGTCGCAGGAGTTCTGACTGGATACGTGTTTACCGTGACTAACAATTTAATTAATTATCCGAATAGTCTGCACAGGATTGAGAGGCTTATGCGCGAAGTGTTTAAACAGGGGACAGGAAAAAAACTATTGCTGATAACGTTCATTGGCATCGTTGCTGTATTACTGTTCGGATACACTTTATATGCGGGCGGCCGCAGTGCCATGCTGTCGCAAATCAATAGTAGTAATCTGGCGCTGACGCATACGTATAAATCCTATGTCGAACTAAATTCAAAACAGATTCATGCTGACGATGTGTTAATGCATCTGCATGATTTGTGGAGGCGGGCCGGCAGCCCCTATCATGGCGCCTATTTATCCGTGCTGGATGAGCAGGGTAGGGCGATAATGGATACACGTGGCCAGAATGCAGACAGTAGCCAATTCAATGGCAGTGTTGACCGCAGTGAAAATCCGGCAAGGCTAGCGGAATTGTTTGCCAATCGTCAGGATTATAGTGGTACTTACCGATCTCGTTCTGGTCAACAACAGTTGGCTGCTTTCTCCTATGTGCCATCGCTGGATGCACTCGTGTCAATCCATGTCCCTTCTGATTCAGTGCAGACACAATGGCGTCAAGTGGTGATGCCATGGCTTGTTGGTTTAGCAGTGCTTGTGTCAATTATCATGTCGATATTGATATTTATTTATCGACATCGTCCGTCAGGCTCAGGAGGCGTTAAAATGACTGCGCAACATTTCAATATAGGTGCTGATCAAGATAGTGTCAGCGACCTGGCTATGGCCGAGAAAAAAATAAATGAACTGCAATCCAGATATAAGGATCTTGAACATAGTTTTCAGATCGAGCGTGACAGAGAGAAGGCTAATAGATTGCAGTTATTGGATAAAGTGGAGGAGCTCGAAAAGCTAAATCATCGTAAGACTGAATTTCTGTCCAGACTGAATCATGAGTTGTGTACGCCATTACATGCAATCCTGGGGTTTGCCCAGTTGTTGCGACAGACCCGGCTAAACAAAGATCAGCAAGAAAACCTGGAAGACCTGTATGCTGCGGCCTTATATCAACAGCAATTGATCGCAGATATTTTACAACTATCGATCATTGAGAGCGGTCGTCTGGAGATGATTATTGCCCCAGTTGATATACATAAGCTCAGTGATGAGTGTATCAGGTTGATTAAGCCTTCTGCCAATGCGAAAAATATCAGTCTGCATTTTAATTACGATAAGGGTGAGCCATTGATGGTCGATGCAGACAGCTTGCATTTAAAGCAGGTCATTAGCAATCTGCTTAGTAATGCCATTAAATTTAACAAGGCGGGTGGTGATGTTTATATTGAAACGCATCATGCCGATGGACTCATGAGCTTTCAGGTACGTGATACCGGTGTGGGTTTAGCCGAGGAACAACTTGATCAGTTATTTATTCCTTTCACCGACATGCATCTCAGCGGATATAAAAACCAGGGTGCTGGTATAGGCCTTTCCATTTGTCATATGTTGATTGAAAGAATGCAGGGTCAAATACATGTATCCAGTCGGCAGGGGGTCGGGACGGAATTCAAGATTGAGTTGCCCATGTCTGTTCTTCAAACTGATACTATCGGTGTGCGCATGGTCTCTTCGCTGGAAACGTCTGCCAACAAGCAGCGCTGTACGCTGTTGTATGTTGACAATAACATGATGAATCAGGATCTTGTCCGTCGCCTGGTCATCAGTAGGCCGGATTTGGATTTTATAGGAACAACAGATACAGGGCAGTGCCTCAGTTTGATCAGGTCGTACAGTCCGGATATTGTCATGCTTGGTTCAAGTATGCAGAAAAAGAGCGTCGACGAAATGATTGCGCAACTTAAATCTGACCCGTCGGCCAGTCTCGTTCCAGTCATCTCTTTGCATGCGGGACAGGATACGCAGACGAAGTCGCACGTAGCCGCAGGTTTCCGGGCCGCTCGTGACGGGTCTTGCGACGCCGAAGTATTCTATCAGGCCGTGTGTGATGCATTACCTAAAATGCAGGGTGGGTCGGGTAAAAGTTAGCCTGTTATTTGCTGTTCAGACGAGACTCAAAAAGCAAGCCATGTTCATTTCAACAAATTCGTGGTAAAGGTTCATCTTCTAATTCTTCCAGTATACGTTCACCGCCGAGCTCGGTTTCAAGGATGACCCGTTGTTGACTGTCTACAGAGCCGATGATAGCGGCATCAACGCCATCCTCTGTGTTCTGCCAGAGGCTTAAAGCCTGTTCTGAACTGGCAGGGTCAACAAAGGCAACGACACGTCCTTCGCAAGCCAATTGCAGTGGATCATAGCCGAGCATTTCGCAAACGGCATTGACCGGGTCGCGTACCGGTATGCGATGTTGTTGAACGCGTATGCCGAGGCCACTAAACTGATGTACTTCGTGCAAGACAGAGGCCAGTCCACCGCGCGTTGGGTCGCGCATGAAATGCAAGCCATCCAGAGTTTCAAGCGCTCGTGTTAGTGATAGTACGCTGTTGGCATCAGATTGCAGGTCGCCGCGTAGTCCGAACTGTTCACGCGCCAGCATGACCGCAGTGCCGTGATCACCAATGGGTCCGCTGACAAGAATATGGTCGCCGAGGTGAATCCTGTCCATGCTCAGGTTGGAAATACATTTCACGCCGATGCCAGTGGTGGCAAGATACAGGCCGCCGCCTTCTCCTCGTCTGAGCACCTTGGTGTCGCCGGCAACAACATTCACCCCTGCCTGACTGGCGGCCTTTGCCAGGCTACTGATGATGCGCTCCAGCAAGGCAATCTCCAGGCCTTCTTCGATAAAGGCATTCAGGCTTAGATATAGTGGTTTGGCACCGGCTACGGCCAGGTCGTTAATGGTGCCATGCACAGCCAGAGAGCCGATATTACCACCGGGAAATTCCAGCGGCTGGACGCTGAAGCCATCGGTTGTCATCATGATTTCGCCATTGATCTGTGCCAGGCTGGCGGCATCCGCATGAGTATTCAAATCCGGGTTGCCAAGGTGGCGGGCAAAGATTTCTTCAATCAGTTCTCGCATCAGACGGCCGCCGTTGCCATGCGCAAGCGTAATGTATTGATGATCCATGGGTATAAAGGTTATCATCTTTTTAGGTAGCAAAATCAACTAATGCTATATATTTTATAGTTCAGTCGCGTGTTATTGCTGAACAAAGCAATATTCGTTATTAGTAACGGCTATCGATAGCTTGTTACTATCAGCGAACAGCGATAACATCAGGCAGTAGCATTTCTCATTGAATGTGAAAATATTATGACGCGTACCATCCTTTGTTTTTTCTCGTTACTAATGGCTTCCTGTATAGCCATGTCGGCTGAGCAGCGCAGCAAGAATCCGGATTCAGGTCCTTCTAAATGGACAATGAATGAACAGGGTTTTAGTCTGGAGCTTGTGCAGGTGAATGCGGATTATGCACGTGCGGTATTTTTCGCGCGTGGTCTGCCTACTGATGTGGTTGAGGAGATTAGTCGTTATTGTATGTTCGGTACGATTGTCAAAAATCGTACCAAGTCACCGGTATCCTATCGCCTGCCCGAATGGCGCGTACGCACTGGCGGCGGTGTCGAGCACAAATTCAAACTGAAATCAGAATGGATCAAAGAGTGGAGCGCCAAGGGTGTCGGATTTCGCTGGCTGTTACTGGCTGATGCGCAGACCTTTGATGAAGGTGACTGGATGCAGGGTTTCACTACCATCGCACTGAAGCCGGGAGAAAAATTTGATCTCAGTTATTCATGGAGTCGTGAAGGAAAAACCTATAACCACGAAATCAAGGGGATGCAATGTGCGCCTGTTAAGCCTGCGACACCATAATCGTTATCTGTTTTTACTATTGACCGCATTATTGCCGATCAATGCTACTGCAGCCGAGCAGCAGGCATCGATCAATGATTACAAGCTCACGCAACTCGCGAAGCCAATGCCTGCACCTGATTTTAAATTGCTGGATATGGATGAGGATACGCATACACTAAAACAGTACAGGGGTAAGGTGGTGTTGATTAACTTCTGGGGTACCTGGTGTCCTCCGTGTATCCGTGAAATGCCGTCACTGGAAAAGCTCTATCTGAAACTCAAGGGAAAGCCATTTGTGATGCTGGCCATTAATCAATGGGAAGATGAAGAGCGGGTATTCGAATTCATGGGGCAGTTGAAGACCATCCCGACATTTCCTATCCTGTTTGACCCTGACAGTAAGGTGTCTGCTGCATTTGGCGTCAAGGGCCTGCCTTCCAGTTATATTCTCGACAAACAAGGCAGGGTTGTGTATCGCGCTACAGGTGGTCGTGACTTTGCCCATCCTGAGATAGAAGCCAAGATCAAATCCTTGTTCTGATGATTGCTTACGCCATCTGTTAGCGCAATGGTTTATATAACCTATGCAGGCCGATAGCCATTCAATAAAACCAGACTGGGCAGGCGTCGACCCGCTGATCGCGCCGCATGCGGCATCGACAGCAGATGTGCTCGATGCTGTGCACAGTTCCACTCAAGGCTTATCAACGACAGAAGCGTCTGTGCGTTTACAGCGTGATGGTGCCAATACTTTGCCCAGGGCTAAGCCTCCGGGTATTGGTAGAATTTTTCTACACCAGTTTGCCAGTCCTTTAATCTATATGCTGGTGGCTGCGGCACTGTTATCCGTCGCCATCCAGGAGTGGTCAGACGCCGGCTTTATCACCGCGGTATTACTTGTCAACGCCATCATCGGCACCTTCCAGGAATACTCGGCCCAACAGGCAGCCGAGGCCTTGCATCAGCTGGTGACCTCAAAAAGCCGAGTACTGCGTGATGCCGATACCTATGAAATTGATTCCGATGAGCTGGTCATCGGTGATATCGTATTACTCCAAATCTAAATAAAATTATCCTATGAAAAAGGTATTCAGATGAATGATGATCTTACATGGCATTTTGATATTGCGGTCATAGAATGGTTGATTGCCCTTGTCATGATAATCATTCTGGCTATTGTTGGGGCTGTGGTCACACGCCGGTCACATAAGGCATTCAGGAAGCTAAATGATCAGTCAGCTGCCCTGGATTCGACACTCGAAAGTTGGCATTCCGAAAGCGCTACAGTGGTACAAGAATCGCTTGATACAACCCCGGACGGTCTATCCACAGAAGAGATCACTAACAGACTTGCCAAACACGGGCCGAATCAGCTTCCCGAAGCAAAAATACGGGGTCCACTGGTACGGTTTTTCTGCCAATTCCACAATGTGCTGATCTATGTATTGATTATTGCAAGTGCTGTCACAGCCATGCTGGGACATTGGGTGGATGCCAGTGTGATCCTCTTTGTAGTTTTTATTAATGCAGTGATCGGGTTCGTACAGGAGGGCAAGGCCGAGAATGCTTTGAAAGCAATACGACAGATGCTTTCTCCGAACGCAATGGTCATGCGTAATGGCCGACAACTGACGGTCCCGGCAGAAGAATTAGTGCCCGGTGATATCGTCCTGCTGCAATCAGGCGATAAGGTGCCGGCAGACCTGCGCTTGTTCCGGATCAAGGGACTGCAAATTCAGGAATCGGCCTTGACGGGAGAGTCGGTAGCCGTGGAAAAGACCACCGATCCTGTCGCTCAAGAAGCCGTGATCGGTGATCGCCGCTGCATGGCCCATTCAGGCACCCTTGTTACGCACGGCCAGGGGGCAGGGGTAGTGGTGGCGACCGGCGCGCAAACGGAGCTTGGTCATATCAGCTCATTGGTTGCGGAAGTGGAATCTATGACAACGCCGCTATTACGCCAGATGGCCCAGTTTGGTCGCTGGCTTACTGTGGCCATCCTGGTGATCGCTGTAGCTACCTTCGCATTCGGCGTATTTCTACGCGATTACGCCATTGCAGAAATGTTTCTTGCTGCTGTCAGCCTGGCAGTGGCTGCGATTCCCGAAGGATTGCCCGCCATCATGACCATAACACTGGCTATGGGTGTACAGCGTATGGCCCGGCGAAATGCCATAATTCGCAAACTTCCTGCTGTCGAGACCTTGGGGGCAGTGACGGTCATTTGCTCAGATAAAACCGGTACCCTGACACGTAATGAAATGACTGTTCGTGCAATTGCAACTACCGCCAATCTGTTTGAGCTTGGGGGCACGGGCTATGATCCGCACGGCGCGGTTTCTCTTGCGAACAGAGACGTACTACCAGAGGAGCGCCCCCTTCTGTTGGAGGTGCTGCGTGCAGCAATACTCTGTAACGATGCCTCATTGGAACAGAATAATAGTGAATGGTTAGTTTATGGAGACCCTATGGAGGGTGCGTTGCTGGTGTCAGGTTTAAAGGCGGGTTTGGATATTGAGGTAGAGGTCAAGCACTACCCGCGCACCGATCTCATCCCTTTTGAATCAGAGCATCGCTTTATGGCGACTCTACATCATAGTCACATGGGTGACGCTTTTATCTATCTTAAAGGTGCGCCTGAGCGTGTGTTAGAGATGTGTACTCATCAGAGGATTGTTGATGGTGATCAACCACTGGATAAAGATCATTGGCTGGCGCGTATTGAGGCAATGGCAGAAAGCGGGCAGCGGGTGCTGGCCATTGCGGTCAAGCCAGTATCAAGTCAGCAGATGGAGCTTAGTTTCAGTGATGTGGAAAATGGCTTGACTATGTTGGGCATGTTTGGCTTGATCGACCCTCCTCGCGAGGAGGCCATTGAGGCTGTGAAAACATGTGGCATGGCAGGCATTCGCGTAAAGATGATCACAGGTGATCACGGTGCCACAGCGCGGGCCATCGCCCGGCAACTGAAACTCACTAATGCCGAAGACGTACTCACCGGACAAGAACTGGAATTAATGAGTGAGGACGAGTTGCGACAATGCGTGCAGGATGTTGATGTGTATGCGCGTGTCAATCCTGAGCACAAGTTGCTTTTAGTAAGACTGATGCAGGAACAGGGTTTGATTGTGGCGATGACGGGTGATGGCGTAAACGATGCTCCGGCCTTGAAACGTGCCGATGTAGGTACTGCTATGGGTCACAACGGCACAGAAGCAGCAAAGGAAGCCGCTGAAATGGTGCTTGCCGATGATAATTTCGCCTCAATCACTCACGCCGTGGAAGAAGGGCGCACTGTTTACGATAACCTCAAAAAGGCTATTCTTTTTATTTTGCCGACCAATGGTGGCGAGGCACTGATTATCCTGGTTGCCATCTTGTTTGGTTTTCACCAGCTACCATTAACGCCTGTTCAGATTCTCTGGGTGAATATGGTGACGGCTGTTACATTAGCGTTGTCGTTGGCATTTGAGCCACCAGAACAGAATGTGATGCGGCGTCCACCACGTGATGCCCATGAGGCGATGTTGACTCCTCATCTTATTTGGCGTGTTGCTTTTGTCTCCGTTATTCTGATGAGTGGAACATTCGGACTCTTTCTTTGGGAAATGGAGCGAGGCGTCAGTATTGAGCATGCACGAACGGTTGCTGTAAATACACTGGTTATGTTCGAGATTTTTTATCTATTCAATTCTCGTTATATTACAGCAACGGTATTTAATCGGGCAGGGTTAACAGGTAATCGTTATGTACTGATTGCCATTGCTATTCTTGCCATCTTTCAATTGGCTTTTACTTATTTTACACCTATGCAATCCTTATTTGGCACCACGGCAATTGACTTCACTATATGGTTGCGTATTGTGTTAGTCGCCTCCTCAGTACTATTTCTCGTTGAGCTAGAGAAGTATTTTGTGCGCCACATAGATAGAAATAAATAGAATAAAGACAGCCATTTTAAAAGTGTGGCCGGCAGGTGTCCTTTATTATCGACAAAGGTCAACGCGCCTCGAACTATACCGACTGGATGAAGCATCGCGTGGACAGGAAAAACCGGGTCAGAGAACAATATTCTCTAATATTGGCAACAATTGTTCTCTGACCCAGTTTTTTTTATTGAATGGCCTGCCGAAGGGGATGAGCTGAAGCATCCACCAAGATCGCCGGCAGAGTCGATCTTCAACCGTCTGATGATAGAGCGAGTGTTGATTTCGGCGATAACGATTGGCGTCTTGGCATTCATCGTTTTCCAGTGGTTGTTGCATAGAGGATTTAATCTCGATGAAGCGCGTAACGGCACGCTGCTACTAATGGTATTGTTCGAGAATGTGCATGTGTTCAATTGTCGTTCGGAAACGCATTCGGTTTTGCGTATGAATTTTTTCAGTAATCCGATCTTGTTAATGGGGACCCTGGCTGCATAACTGATACACATTGGCGCGATGTATACCCCATGGATCAGTGATGTCCTCAATATCAAGCCGGTCAGTCCATCGCACTGGTTGGAGTTATTGGCAATCGCATTGACGATGTTGGTAGCAATGGAATTACATAAGCTGCTGCGCCTGAAATTTGCAGCAAGCTGATATAACAGTCATAGTGTTATTTGCAAGGAGCCTCTGATTAATTAGTCATTGCGAGGAGAGTAACGACGAAGCAATCTGTAACTACAAGATTCTATTTAACAGATTGCCGCGCGTAGTTTATGCCCCAGAGGGTACTCGCAATGACCTAGAATTTCGAATTAATCAGAGGCTCCACAGTCATTAGTGTGAAATTGGTATCAATGGAAAAATACAAGTATAAACTGCCAATTTGCTATATCCTGAAAATGCCTTGTACGCGCCATTCCAGCTTGAAGTAGCATCAAGGAAAGCGCTGGGCAGACCTGGGCTAGTATTTATTGTAGCCTGCGCGTTACCATTAGTAATGATACACTTGCAATGGAATGGAGTAATCCAGATACTGTTAGCGCATATTGTGACTCAGTGAATATTTCGCCGGGGTACTATGGATCCACAATTACTCTCAATTCATTATAGTGACCCGCTCTGGATAGCTATCGCCTTTCTCTGTGGTCTGGCGATAAAGGTGGTGGGCTTGCCGCCTCTTGTCGGCTTCCTGGTGGCCGGATTCATGCTCAACGCGCTGGGTGCGGAGGGTGGCGAGTTCCTCAATGCGATGGCTGACCTGGGTATCACCCTGCTGCTATTCTCCATCGGGCTCAAGCTCAAGCTGAAGTCGCTGGCGAGGCCCGAGGTATGGGGCGTGGCGACCCTGCACATAGTGGTGGTGACGTTGCTGATGGCCGCGATGTTGCTGTTGCTATCGTTTACCAGCTTGCCGCTGCTGACCGGCCTCGATACTGAAACCGCCTTGCTCATCGGTTTCGCCATGTCATTCTCCAGCACCGTGTTCGCAGTAAAGACCCTCGATGAACTCGGTGCGACTGATTCCAGGCATGGTCGGATCGCGATTGGTGTGCTGGTGGTGCAGGATATCGCGGCGGTGGTGTTTATCGCCGTGTCGATAGGCAAATTACCAACTCCGCTGGCGCTGGCGCTGGTCGTACTGATACCACTGCGTTTCCTGATATACAGGGTGCTCGACAGGGTGGGGCATGGTGAATTGTTGATCCTGTTCGGTATCACACTGGCACTGGTCGGCGCGGATATCTTCGAGCTGGCCGGTATCAAAGAGGATGTCGGTGCGCTGGTATTCGGCATGCTGCTCGCCAACCATCCCAAGGCTAACGAGCTGGCAAAAGCACTGCTCGGTTTCAAGGAGCTGTTCCTGGTGGGTTTCTTCCTAAGTGTAGGTATGACCGCTGTGCCTGGCTGGACCGAACTGATGATTGCACTGTTGTTCATCCTGTTCCTGCCGCTCAAGGTGTCATTGTACTTCGGTCTGTTCAACTTGTTCTACCTCAGGGCCAGCACCTCGTGGCGTACTTCGCTCAACCTGGCGAACTATAGTGAATTCGGTTTGATCGTAGGTGCCATTGCAGTCTCGGCGGGTTGGTTGCCGAAAGAATGGCTGGCGGTGTTCGCCGTCGTGATATCGATTTCCTTCATCCTTTCAGCGCCATTGGTCAATATCCGAGACAGCTTGTACCATGCATGGCGACCCAGGCTGAAATGTTTCGAGCGCTCGAAGCGTCTATTCGGCGAAGAGAACCTGGACCTGGCGCACATCAAAGTGGTGGTGTTTGGTATGGGGCGTATGGGCACGGCAGCCTACAATGCGATGGAACCGGACTATCCGGGCCGCCTGGTCGGCGTTGAAATCGAACAGGAGAAGGCAACACAGCACAGTGCAGCGGGCAGGAACGTGGTCCGCGGGGATGCAACGAACCCGGATTTCTGGGTCCGTGCGCCCGAGTTGCTCGACGGACTGCAATGGGTATTGCTGACCTTGCCGACGCATAAAGCCAATATGAATGCAGCTTTACGACTCAAAGATTTGGGCTACCATGGTCACATCGCTGCTACGACTAAATACCCCGATGAGGAAGAAGCTTTGAAGGCTATTGGTGTCGGCTATACTTTCAATATCTATGCGGAAGCCGGCCTGGGTTTCGCCAATGAACTAAAGTCTTTTGTGGAAGAGGAAATGTAAGGTGGTAGATCTGAGTGGCTAATTTTCACATCCATCCAACATTCGGCTCGCTACCGATTTCTTCGCCGTCTGCAGTGAGGTGTTTAAATCTGCTTTTGCACAATTTACCCAGCCTTGAATGCCCTGGTTTTTCTTGGTCTTTCAGCCATAATGAATTATAGGCTGCTATCGACTTAAAGTGGCCGACCGGGGATTTCTACTTTGTTCTATAAGATATTGTTTTTAGTAAATATGCATGATAGATAGCAACCTGTCTCTTTTGCCCATTTGTATACTGGATGTTGAGTGACATGAAGTGTTAATTCACAATCAATAAGAAGAAAAAAAGTTGATCGATGAAACGAATGTTATTGGACGATTTGTCCTATAATTACAGTTATGCCTAAGTAGGAATACCCATGCAATTAAAAAATGTAGATAAAAATATTTGGGTTTATGATGGAGATACTGTCAACTTTCATGGGTTCCCATTTTCTACAAGAATGACTGTTATTCAGTTACGGAATGGCTCTTTATGGATACATTCGCCAGAAAAATTAAATAAAGCACTTAAAGAAGAGTTAGCAGAGCTTGGTAAAGTAGAATATTTAATTTCACCAAACAAACTTCATCACTTGTTTTTGTCTGAATGGCTATCCGTATACCCGGATGCAAAATGCTATGCAGCGTCTGGTTTAGCGCAGAAGAGACATGATATTAACTTTACAAAACAATTGACCAATTCTTCGGAAAAGGAATGGGAAGATGAAATAGAGCAAATAATATTTCAAGGTAGCCCGCTCATGGAAGAAGTAGTATTTTTTCATGTAAGTTCAAAAACATTAATACTAACTGATTTAATAGAAAACTTTAACTCGACAGCATTTAACTGGTGGCAAAAACCAATTGCATGGCTTACTGGTATATTATCGCCTAATGGAAAAACCCCGATAGATTGGAGGCTGAGTTTTCTTTTTGGAAAGGCCAAAGCCAGGGTTACGTTTGATAAAATGCTTGACTGGAAACCTGCAAATATAATTATTTCACATGGAGAGTGCATAATTGGAAATGGTTCTGAGTTTCTTATTAAATCATTTAGATGGTTGCACTAAATGGCATAACAAACACTTCAGCTGGTCGCCGGTGCAGGTGTACCTCCGTCAGTTAAGTGGATATTGAGGCACTAACAACGGATATCAATGAGACAGCTCACTGAATATGTAAAAGGTCAAATATGGATGCTAGAGTATCCTATAAGATTTGGTGGTATGGATTTGTTTGCCCGAACTACCATCATAAAGTTGAATAATGGAGAATTAATAATTCACGATCCCTGTAGAATAGATGATTCTATAAAAAAGGAGATTGATTCTCTTGGTGTAGTTAAGTTCATTATAGCCCCTGGAAATTATCATCATTTATTTGTTACTGATTTTCAGGAGAAATACCCAAACGCTGAAACATTCTTGTGTCCTGGATTAGAAAAAAAGCGACCAGATGTAAAATTTGACTGGATTTTAGGTGCTAAACCTGATCCGAGGTGGGAAGGGGTTTTAGAGCAGTCGCTCATACAAGGGACAAGGTATATTTGGGAGGTGGCATTTTTACACATACCATCGAAGACACTCATTCTGGTTGATCTATTAGAAAATATTGGAGACGATTATCGTCATAAAGCAGGCCTATTATTGCAATTCTGGTGGAAATATATTTTTAGGATGTGGAACAACCCAAAGGCAGCACCAGAATATCAAATGGGTTGGGGTGAAAAAAATATTGTTAAAATTGGGCTAAACAAAATACTTAGTTGGGATGCTGAGCGAGTAATTCTCGCACATGGAGAAAATATCGAAAACAATGTAAATAATATACTTCGTACTGCTTGGAAAAGGGTGCTAAATGCCTAACCATCACATCAACCCGACAACCTTGAGCTACGGCCTAAAAGACAGGCCTGCGGCAAGCTTGCCGGTTATGTAGGCATTATGCAGCGCAATAGCATCATATTACGGAGATCTATAGATTTAAAATGAAAATCATTTGTTTCCCACACTTTTTCTATCTTTCAGAGGTCTCCCGTCTGATCGAAATTGCTAATGCCCTCCGTAAGCTAGAACAGGAAGTGGTTTTCTTTAGTCACGGTGGGCCCTATGAATCGTTGGCGAGCGAGGCGGGGTTTGAGCTTGTCTCGATCACTCCTGCCATGTCGCCGGAACGTGCGAACGAATATATGACATACAACCGGGGAGAGGGCAGCAAGTCATTAAGTAGTAGCTTCTTTACCTACGAAGAACTGAAAGCGTATGTATCAGCAGAAGCCGATGCCTTACGCCAGGTAAATGCCGATGCTGTACTTATCGGATGGAATCTTCCATCTTATTTGTCCGTTCAGTTAGCAGGGATACCGATTATTGTACAACAACCAGGCCCTTGGACGGCACCATTTTTTGATCGAAAGATGGCGGAGTTCGCACCTGCCGTTGCAGGTGGGAGTATAGTAAGTTTATTTCACCATTTGCCAATGGACAGGTTTGTGAATTGGGTAATGCCGAGGGCGCGCCTCTGGATTAAGCCCTTCAATCAACTGGCATTGGAATTGGGTTTGCCTCAATACAAAAGCACACTCGATTTCATGGCGGGGGATCTCACGCTGGTAATGGATACACCGTCCATTCTCGGAATCAGCCCGGAAGAGCTTGAGAACTATTGCCCAGTCCATCCTGAATTCTTTCACAAAGTACCCAAGTACAGATACGGTGGCCCATGTTACGCTCGACTTCCCGGTGAAGTGTCTAAGCAAGTGCGGGAGCACTTCGACACTCCTCAAACCAAACTTTACTGTGCGATGGGTGTATCAGGCTCACCCAAAGTTCTACGTGCGATAATTGATATTGTCCGTGAACTTGACTTGCGGACTCTGATCGTGACAACGACCATTCTAGATGATAATAATAGCGACTCCTCCGATCAGGTTCTTTTCAAATCGCATGTACCTGCGCATTTGGTGAACCCGATGGCAGATATCGCGATTACGCACGGTGGTGCTGGCACTGTGCAGACAGCCATTCATTCAGGCACTCCGTTAGTGGGAATTCCGATGCATCAAGAGCAGGCAGGCAACATTTCTCTCGTTAAAAGGCAAGGTGCCGGGCTAATGTTGTGGAAACAGGAATTAAC